>JBHOSK010000041.1:0-2137 GCA_042584825.1 Candidatus Aenigmatarchaeota archaeon | reverse complement strand
GAAGTAATCAAAGGCAATTTTGAGCCTGGCTCTAATTATATGAAAATGATGTTGGTGGAGATAGGTTCTGGGCAATAAATCCTGATGGGACTGAAAAATGGTATTTTGAAACTGAGGATGCAATGTACTCGGGTGCTGCTATTGCTGACGATGGTACAATTTACTTTGGATGTGCAGATGGAAACTTTTATGCATTAAATCCCGATGGTACTGAAAAATGGAGATTTAATACAGGTCCTGGAGCCAAGGAAAGGGATGATATATATGATGCTGTTCCGTCAATTGGTGCAGATGGAACAATCTATATTGGGTCATATGACAAAAACCTCTATGCTTTAAATCCCGACGGAACAATCAAATGGTATTTTACTACAAATGAAAAAATCGAAGCAACACCATCAATTGCTTCTGACGGAACTATTTATGCTGGTACATATTCTCCTGGAAATGACAAAAACCTCTATGCTTTAACACCAGAAGGAGAAGAAATATGGCGTTTTGAAACAGAACAAGGAGTTTATGGAACACCGGTAATTGATGCCAACGGTATTTTATATTTCGGCTCCTATGATGGTTACCTTTATTCATTAAACCAGATGGAACAGAGAGATGGAGATACAAAACAAATGGTGGAATAAATATGCCTCCAGCAATTAGTGCAGACGGTACTGTTTATTTTGGATCTTGGGACCATCATCTTTATGCAATTGACGGAATTGAAAGAGATGAAAATGGCCAAGACAGGGATCAAGACTGGGATCAAGACTGGGATCAAGACAGGGATAGAGGAAATGAATGTGGTAATGATATATGTGAGCCTGGTGAAGAAATTGACTGTCATGATGATTGTAATCCCGATATTAATGTTGGTAATGGGTCAGAAATTTTCTATTTCATCGGAATTATTGCAATTTTAGTAGTTATAGGTTTATTTCTACTCATAAAGTTTAAGAAAATAATATAACCTTCTATTACTCTAGACGGCCCACCACCAAGTTCAACGAGGTATTATTTTATTTTTGCCTTTCGCGCAAGTTTTAAATAATACATAATTATATGATTATTCATGAAATACAGAGTTCATCGTTTAGAAGTCAAAAGTGACAGCATGCAAGAAAAATTAGAACAATTCTTAAATAGACTTGATGGAGATGTTATAGCAGTATTCCCAAATGTTAAACCAACTTTCAGACCTATGGGAGCTACTGCTAAAGTTGATTTTATATTAATCGTAGAAAAAACAAGGCAACAATAAGAATTAGACCCTACTAAAGAAATCCTTTATAACATCTTCAGCAGGCCTGTCCTTGATTGATATACTTGGCATCAACCACGAATCAAAAATATAATCTTTTCCTCCAAGGTTTTCATATTCTTCTATTGTAGCTCTAAAATAATCATCCTGAAGTTCATCCATAGATTCGCCAGCACTATTTTCTTCTCTTGAATAGATCGATCCACCATACTGGAAAAATCCCTCAGTGACCATCCAGGTAACATCACTATCTTCACCAATCTGTTTAGCTATCTGATAAGCTCTAGCTGTACCTCCACGCACATTTTCTACTGTGTCATAACCATGACCAACAGTTATTCCCACATAATCATATCCAGGAACAAGAATACCTTCTCTTGGTTGGTCAATTTTTGCTATTAGTTTACCTGAAAAAACTTCTTTAATTTTAGGTAACATTTCTGCATGCCAGTCAGTTGTTATTATTGATGCTTCTTCAATAGTACCAAAGTTTCGTTCAATTGGACCATTAAATTCACTTTGTGGTGCAAAGAATTCTACCTGGTATTCTTCTGAAATTTCAGCCCATTTTAATGCTATCTCTTCTGAATGTTGTAAAAATCTTTCTAGGTCTATATCGACACCTTCATCTGCATAATCATGACCCCATCCACCTACAAAATCAGGAGTAACAAGCACTGCAAAACCAGCTTTCTTGGCATTAATAAGATTATTCATAGCAATCAATTCATCTTGAAGATAATATGAACCATCTTCATTGATATTATATCCTAAGACAATTGCAACTGTGTTTGCGCCTAATTCTTCCAACTCATCAACCTCTCCATCCAACATCATTTTCATATAATTAGAGCCAGGCTCAAAATTGCCTTTGATTACTTC
>JBHOSK010000040.1:0-2175 GCA_042584825.1 Candidatus Aenigmatarchaeota archaeon | reverse complement strand
TAATTATTGCAGTATTATTATTTTTCTTACCGTTTTTTACTAGCATTGATATACAAACTTATTATAGTGATTATGGTTTTTCATATTCAACCTTTTTTCAGCAGCCTTGGACATTGGTTACGTCTGTATTCTTACACGGGTCGCTGGAACACTTATTATCAAATATATTGTTCTGGTTCTTCTTTGGTATGGCTGTAGAATCAGAATTAGGCAAGAAAAAATATTTGCTTGTGTTCTTCCTGGGCGCATTTATGGGTAATTTTCTAGGTCTTTTCTTCTACGCGCCTGAAACGCTGTTTATAGGCGCATCAGCTGGAATCTTTGCATTAGTAGGAGTAGGGATGCTAGTAAGACCATTAGACGTATCGTTCTATCCATTGATAATACCTATTCCACTGGCGCTGTTGGGATTGGCCTACATAATATTCAATGTGTATGCATTTATCGTGGCCCCAGCAGACAACATCTCATATATTGGTCATATTGGTGGAGTTATGGTTGGTTTCCTATTTGGCTTGCATAGATCAGGATGGAAGAAATCTATGAAGATCATACTCATCACGTTAGCGGTACTGATAGCAATACCGTTGGTATTGATACTATTTTTGTAGTAATAATCCAAAAAAGTTGTTTATAACAGGATTCAATAGTGGCGGGCTGAAATATATTCATTATCTACAAAAAATAGATATTCTCTTCTCTTTGGTTAAGAAAAAAGGAAAAATAGATAAAAAAGAAAAATTAGTGCTTATGCTGCGTCACAACTTGACATTATTGCTGTTGTTGATTGTGTAGCACCTGATGGACTTGTTGCTGTGATATCGTGTGATGAATCTAACACACAAGATGCGGTTGGAGAGATTACTGTACATGTTGATGTTGATACAATAGTTGCGGGTGACCAAACACATGTTGCTAAGCTACCATCAATGTATACTGCAACTTCAGAAGAGTCAAGATCATCGGTTCCTTGGTTTCTCACTGAAATTCTCCATTCATCATCATTTGCTGCTAATGGAGCGTCAAAGAAGTATGCGTTTTCTAGGGACACTGTTTGTTGTATGTTTTCTCCTGTTGTGGTTACTTGTCCTTGTGCGGATTCTCCTGCTGTGCTAATAAGTCCTTGGAAAATGCCAAAGGCAAATCCAACAACTACGATAACTATCACGAGTAACAATATTAATGCTATAATCGGAGTTATTCCTTTCATTTTTATTTCACCTGTAAATAAAATGGATTTACCCCCTATATAAAGATTTTTCTTGTGTAAACAAGTAATTTTTTCGTGATGTTCTCACCAAAACGTCATGAATTTTTGTAGAAATTAAAAAGTATAGCGGGGGATGGATTTGAACCATCGACCTCCGGGTTATGGGCCCGACGAGCAAACAAGCAAACGATGTTTTCACATCGAAGGTCTCCAGGCTGCTCTACCCCGCTATCACAAGAGAAATAATAACAAACAAGACATAAATACTTATTTCTCAACAGAGAAGTCGATGACAACATGCCATGTGTGTGGAGCGACGGACTTGACTTTCTTTTTGTTTATGATTTTAAAATTATCAATAACATTTGAAATTTGTTTTATCGGGCTGCTCCATAACTCGTTTTCTCTGTAAGTATTATGAAAATGAATAATTCCATTGTTTTTTATCATCTTTAATGCGGTTGGCAAGAATTTTTCTGTTCCTGGAAAATAACCCATCAATATCCTATCGAACTCATGATTAATAGAAAAATCACGACAATCGCTATTAATTGCGTTTATTTTTACGTTGTTTAATTTTATGTTTTCCTTAAGATAATGGAATGCAACAGGGTTTTTCTCTATTGAAGTAACATTTGCCCCCTGCTTTGCGAGGGAAAGAGAAAAATAGCCAATACCAGCAAACATGTCTAGCACACGTTCGCCGCTGCGAGCAATCAATCGAGAACGTTCACCTAGGTTTCCTTTGGAAAACATGACTTTAGTTACATCCATTTTGTATAATATACCATGCTCTTTGTGTACTGTCTCGGTATCACTACCGACAATTTTCTTAACAATAGGTTCGCGTAGCTCACCGCTTACAGATAAAATTTCACAAACTGTTTTGATTCGTGGTAACACCGATACAAATGCTATAATCGGAGTTATTCCTTTCACTTTTATTTCACCTGTAAATAAAATGG
>JBHOSK010000039.1:0-2225 GCA_042584825.1 Candidatus Aenigmatarchaeota archaeon | reverse complement strand
AAACAATTAATGGTGTATCTCCTACTGCAGGCGGTAATATTGACCTTGCAAGAAACACCCAATCTGATAATTTACTTGAAACTATAGTAGCCGGTGGCAGCAACAATGTTTTGTTTTATGTAAGAACACCAACATTGGATGAAGCAGCAATACAAGGAAGCACAATTAACCGACCAGTTACAATTGATACTACAACCGACCCGCCGCTAAATGTAAAAATTGGAAATAGTGATGAAGTAATACTAGGACAATTTGGTGTAGCATCTGCTGTGAAACTTACAAACGGAAGACTCGATAGCTCAAACAGCGATTTTAGAATAATAGGTCAAACATGGACACCATCAGCAGTTGATATCACATTTGAGTCGCCAAAAGACACCATACACATGACTGTTGCAACTGACGGTGACGTTGGTATTGGTGATTCAACCCCTGAAGCAAAACTCGATGTTCAAGGTGACATCATAGTTGGAGCAAGCTCTGAGAAAATAAATATTACCACCATTGGCGGTAATCCATCAATTAGATCAACAAGACAATTGAATCTCGCAACAGGTTCTGGTGAATCAGTTAACATATTAGGTGGAAAAAAGTTCAGATTATATAACGGTGCAACAAGTGAGCATTCAGACATAAGACGAGATAATAATTGGCTTTATGTTGTAGCTGAAAGTACAGCAACTGGTATAAGATTCCAAGGAACAAATGGTACAGACACGATGACAATTGAAAACACTGGTGGTGAAGTAGGTATTGGTACAACTAGCCCAAGCGCACAATTAGACATTCGTTCAGATAATTCATGGGGAGAAGGGATAAAATACACATCAAGTTCAATAGGTGGAGCAGGATTGAATCTAATTAGTACTGCTACAGGAGGTACTCAATGGTCAATTATATCCACAGCACCAGACAATGGCGGTGGTGCTGGAAATCTAGGATTTTATGAAACCGGTGCCGCCTATCATTTATATATCAAATCAGGCGGCAATGTTGGTATTGGCGATTCAAGCCCCTCATACAAATTAGATGTAAATGGTGACATAAGAGCAACAGGTGATCTAAGGGCTGATGATGATTTATTTGTTACAGATGATGCAACAATAACCGATGTGCTATCTGTAGGTAATGATGCAACAATAACCGATGTGCTATCTGTAGGTAATGATGCAACAATAACCGATGTGCTATCTGTAGGTGATGTATTTCAAGCACACACGACTTATGGTAAAGTTGACGCCCTACAGGGAGAACTAAGAGTATTTACTGACACCGGAAGCTGTGGTGTTTGCTTAGGAGGTACATTAAGATTTAGTAATATCGGTAATTATGGTTCACGTATATATGCACCAGACCAATATAACATGATTTTTTATAAAGGAAATCTCATAACCGGCTATTTTGAGTGGTGGAGAGATGGCGGAGGAGACAACCGTATTATGTATTTAGATAATGGTGGTGATCTATACATTGATGGTCAATTTCATTCGGGTGGTGCTGACTATGCAGAATATTTTGAAAATCTTGAATATGGAAAAATAGAAAAAGGAACAATTATAGCGCTTACAAACAAAAAAGTAAAAATTGCTGAAAAAGGCGATAATAATTTAGGAGTTGTGTCAAACAACCCAGCAATAGTAGGAAACAGCGTTTCAGATTATGAGATAGATGACAGGACACCTGAAAAATACACTATTGTTGCACTTGTTGGTAGGACACATGTAAAGGTTAAAGGATCTGTGGAAGAAGGAGACTACATAGTTCTTGATGATAATGGAATAGGGAAGGCAACTTCGTTGAAAAACGTTAATGGTGCTGACGATTTCAATGAGCTGAAAGAAGCAATTGCATTCAATGAAGATGTTAGAACCAATTCAATAGGAAGTGCACTTGAATCAAGCCATAACAAAAAAATAAAAATGATAGAGGTTTTGATAAAATGAAAATAATTTTGTCGATTGCAATCGTACTAGTTTTATTTATTGGTGTCAGCCAAGCATCAGTTAACCAAAATATAGGTTGGCACGACATGGTTCAAATAGCCAGAACAGGAACAACAAGTATTGACAATGGCGGACTAGATAATTATATTGATTATGCTGAAATGTTGTGGGATGGTTCAGCATGGGCACCAGATGATTTTTGTCAAGATGATACAGGTTACAATTGCGCAGACAGATATTATCAGCGAAATGATGCTGATTTTTATATCGACTATTCAAATG
>JBHOSK010000038.1:0-2328 GCA_042584825.1 Candidatus Aenigmatarchaeota archaeon | reverse complement strand
CAATTGAAAATAGTGTATGTGGTGAATATGCAAATTGTAGAATAGAAAAAACCGCTAACGGTGAAAAATGGAAACTGATAGCTAAATGTCATGGTGATATTGACACTTATTGTGGTGCAAGATGTATTGGCTGGGGAGATGTTGTAGATGATCATATCGAAATTAAACACATTTCTGATAGCTCAGGTGGCGGAGAAAAAACAAAAACAATGACAAAAAAAGAAAATAGTATATGTTTCTTGTCAAAGGAACATGTCCATTGGCTCAATGATGACGATGATATAGGTTATTGTGACATAAAAGAAGGTGGACAAAACTGGGTACTAGTAACAATGAGTTCAGGTGACCCATACATAGAATGTTCAGCTACCTGTATTAAATGGGACCCATTATTAACTGACATGGGTGCTTCACTTATTGTAAGTGACGAGATAGGGACACACGCAACACAAGCTGATTCATTAGATGTAGAAGATCTATCTTATGGTCTTAATAGTGTATGCTCATTGGACAAAGCACAACATTATGACATAGACGCTGGGGGAGAGTTGACACTGTGCGATACTGCATTAGATGGAGATGGGTATTGGAAAAGTGTAGCAACTGCTGTTTCAGGTAAAACTGATCACTGGAAGACAGGAGCAGGAATAGGAACCGTTGTTGGTGTTGTTGGTGGAACTTTTATACCAGGTGTAGGAAACCTTGTCGGTGGATTGATTGGTGCCACTGTTGGTGGATTGGTTGGTGGATTAATATCAACGTTTTGGGGTGATTGGGACTCAGAAGTTTGGTGCGAATCTCGTTGTTTAGAGTGGAATTTTGAAAATCTAACAAATCTTTGTGGTAATTTAATTGTCGAACCGCCATACGAACAGTGTGATGATGGTGATCTAAACGGACCAGATGGAAATTGTTCATTAAGTTGTAAATGGAATTATTGTGCTCCTGAAGTTTTATTCGATATGTGTGAAGAAAATACTGGTATGTTTTGTATAAATGCAGGAAATGATACATACACTGATCCAGTACTTGCACCAAACTGTAGAGGACAGCGTGGTGGTAGTGCATGTGGTTGTCAAGCAGATGAAGCTTGCGGCAAGGGTTTCATTGATATAGAAATTTATGATGGTGAATATTATTCGCTTTATGATGAATATTTCCCATTTCAAAGTAGTTTCGAAGATGATGACATAACACCAACACTGAACGAAAATGGCGATGCAACTGGTTCTGGTTTTGTTACTGCAAATGTAAAAAAAACCGGGTCTAATTCATATGAAATAATAAAAGGCTTGGATGATGATGGAACAATAAGCATAAATTTTACATTCAATGTTACACCAGGTGAGGATTATGTTGTAGATGCTTGGATATTATCAGAAAAAGACGAATCAATAATAATGTATGGAAATGATGGCCGTAGCAGAATGGGTGAAAGTCGTTATGGTAAACAAGGTAATGAATGGTACCATCTTACTTATCCTTTCACACCAAGAACAAACAAACACGACACGATAATAGAGGTCAGCAAGCGTGGAACTTACTATATAGATGACATTACTGTTAGAAAAGAAGATTATGTGTGCATGCCAAGATGTCAGATCACAAGCGCTGGTTTTGGTACAATGAACAATGCTGATTATGGTGATGAGGCAATAGTTACAGTTGATTTTATTGGAGACTGTCCTGATGAATTCTATGTACAAATAGATGCAATTTCAGACGATAGAACCTGTACAGTAGAACACAGTTATCCTTTTTCAGAAGGTTGGGTAAGAGGAATAGACATATTCTGTGATCAAGACAATATTCAATTAACTGGTACAAGTGGAAAATGTATTGGCAAATGGAAAATAGACCAATATATACCAGAAGATTGTGCAGGTAAGACTGCTGAAGCAACATATGCAGCAATATGGGAAAACCAAATACTTGGCAGCTGGATAACACAAAAAAGCCTAACAGATTTAGATGGTAAAGTTAGATTCATAAGTGATCCAATACCTGAAACGTGTTTAGATTATGATTATGATGAAGATATTGAACAATGTGACCCAACTGCAACTGGATGGGAAATGACATGCAGTGAAGCAGATGAAACTTACATAAACGGTAGTATTAATTGTACTAGTAGATGTGAATATGATTATAGCCAGTGTGTAGAACCTGTTTGTGGAAACGGTATAAAAGAATATGGAGAAGTTTGTGATTACGGCATTCCTCCAATAGGACACGATCCTCTTGGAGAAGAAACATGTCAATCATTATATTATGACAGTGGTAATCTAAGATGTGAAGATGAAGGTGACCAGGCATGTCAGGCATTTG
>JBHOSK010000037.1:0-2630 GCA_042584825.1 Candidatus Aenigmatarchaeota archaeon | reverse complement strand
AGTGCGTTATACGGTCCTATAGAATTTCAGAATATCAAAGGTGAAGAATCAGAGTTTCCAAATGTGTATGTATCTGTTGCAGAGCTTCAACTTCCTGGCGGTCCAAGAGAAATTATACAACGAACAAGTGCACTTGCTGGCCCTTGGTTGATAATATCACCGTTTTTCCTTATGTTATACGCTATGATATATTTGATATATTCTTTTTTCAGAACACGAGCGCATTACGATACTGTGATATTATTACTCGTTTGGTTTATTGGACCATTTACTGCAACTATGGTTGCTGTAAGATTTACAATATTGTTTTCAGCGCCGCTTGCTATAGGATCGGCGATATTGCTATCTAAACTGATACGATTGAGTACAGGACAAGATGAAAAACTGGAGGTATAGGTATGGATAATAAAAAATTTGGAGCAACGATAATAGTATTCATAGTTATAGCTTTCATAGTTAACTCATTTTATATAGAACCCAGTATTTCCATTGCAAGAGGACAGGGTACTGTATTATCACCCAATTGGTGGGAAGGATTAAATTGGATAAAAGAAAATACAGATGAATGTGCAGTTGTCGCGACTTATTGGGACCCAGGACATTTTATTACGGGCATAGCGAGAAGACCGGTTGTTTTTGATGGAGCTAGTCAGAGTGAGTTATACAAAAGAACCATACCAAACACTGATTTCAGTGAAAATGAACTTTCAGAGGGGTTACATATAATTCCGTATGATAGTGGAATAAATCACATAATTTTAGTAGAAGGCGATAAAAAAACAACAGCAAGGATACAAGATATATCAACAACATTATTAACAGGGAACGAAACGTTGGCTGTTAATATTTTGAAGGAGTTTAGACAGCCAGGATGTAATGAAATGTATTATATTGCATCAGCAGATCTTATCGGGAAAAGTGTTTGGTGGTCGTATTTTGCCACATGGAATCCTGAAACAAAAGGTAGTCAGTATTCCTATGCATTGAGCTATTTATCAAAAGCAACACCACTACCTGCTCAAAATTCAGTTGTTTACACATATCCGCTTGATGCTCAAACGTCCTTTGTTGTATTTGATACAAATAGCACACTTACAGCAAAACTTCAACAACAAAACCAGTTTTTAGATATTGAACATTTCTTCTACTTTAATGAAGTTGGTCAAGGAAAACTCCTTACAAATACAGAAGCTCCTGTGAAAGGAACCGCATGGCTTGCTGGAGACAGACAGACATTGGTATTTATGCCACCCGAACTTGAAAGTTCTTTATTTACTAGAATGTTTTTCTATAATGGACAGGGACTGGAAAGATTCCAATATGTGAATAATTGGGGCGGAGAACTGAAATTGTATAAAGTAATTTTTGATGATATCGAAGAGGAACCCCCACAAGAATCAATAATTACAGAAGACCTGATTGGAGACGATGAGATAACTACTTTGGAAGATATGTTAGAAGAGTAATTTAAATGGAAACACCTAGTTTTATTAAATCCTCTTTTAACTGATCAATATCTTTGAAAAGAATTGTTTTTATTCCAAGTTTTTTCGCCGGAATTAAATTTTCTTCTAGATCATCAACAAAAACACATTCTTTTGCTGGTGATTCAATTTTCTTCAAACAAATTTCAAATATTTTAATATCGGGTTTTAGTATCCCTATTTCAGGGGCACATGAAAAAATTTCTATATCAAACATTTCATATATTCCCCGTTTTCTATTGGTATCAACATGAGATTGTATAGTGTTCGATAATACACACAGTTTATACTTATTAACTTTTAACTTTTTGATTAGATTAATTACATCTTGATTGACAGGAGTCATTTCTTCATACTTTTCTGTCCAAATTAGTCTTGGTGGTGAGGGCTTATCGATTTTCAGGTCTTTAGCAACTTTATTCCAATATTCATCTTCTTTCCAGTCGAGGGTGTTAAAACTTTTTTCATGTTTTTTCATGGCTTCTATAATTTTTTCAATGGTCGTGTTGTAATGTTTTGCAGCAGTTCTATGAACGTAATTTCTAATATTATCGGAAACAACAACTCCACCAACATCGAATATAATGCACTTTATCATACCATTCCCCTGTAAACATCGGCTATTCTTTTAATAATAATGTCCCAATCATATCCTTCTGCGGTTTTCCTTCCATTTATTTGTATTTTTTTATAAAGTTTTTCATCTTCGAGTATTTCTATAATTCTTTTAGCCAGTTCTTTTTCATTTCCTATTTCAGTTAAGAAACCGTTATAGTAGTTTTTCATGTAATCTCTGGGACCTTCTGTTTTAGTTGATATCACAGGAAGATTGCATGCCATGGCCTCTAAAGGTACTATACCAAAACATTCTTTTTTTGATGGTAAAACGAGTAATGTAGCGCTTTTCATTTCTTTTACAATATCATTATGATTTTCAATTCTTCCTGTGAAGGTAATGTTTTTTTCTATGCCTAATTTTCTTGCAAGAGTTTCCAGTTCTTTTTTTTCATTACCTTCTCCTATTATTCTTAATCTTACATCGTGTTTTTTCACAACAATTGAGAATGCCTTTATTAGTGTTTTCAAATCTTTTTGCGGTACAATTCTTCCTATATATACAATGGTGTTTTTATCCCTAGAACTCCC
>JBHOSK010000036.1:0-2675 GCA_042584825.1 Candidatus Aenigmatarchaeota archaeon | reverse complement strand
AAGTAAGAGGGCGTACTTTTAGAGGTAGTGTTGTTTCTTCAAAACCATCAAAAACCGTTGTAGTTACGTGGGATTATTATAATTATATACCAAAATACCAGCGTAGTATGAGAAAACGAACAAAAATATCTGCACATAATCCAACATGTATTGACGCAAAAGCAGGCGATCAGGTACTTATTGCAGAATGTAGACCAATATCAAAAACAAAATCTTTTGTTGTTGTTGAAAAAACTGAAGCAGGCGATAAAAAATGAAAAGAGTATCATCTAACGTAACAAAAACAATTCCGCTAGAAGCAAGATTAACATGTGCAGATAATACAGGAGCCAAGGTGCTGCAATTAATTGCAGTAAAAGGATACAAGGGAGTTCGTCGTCGTTTACCAAGAGCTGGTGTAGGAGACGTTATTGTTTGTGCAGTTAAAAAAGGAAAGGAAAAAATGAGGCACCAAGTCGTAACTGCTGTTATTGTAAGACAAAGAAAAGAATACAAAAGAGCTGATGGTACAAGAGTTAAGTTTGATGATAATGCTGCAATTATAGTTGATCCAAAAACAAAAGAACCACAAGGAACAGAAATACGTACAGTTATTGCAAAAGAGGTTGTTGAGCGTTTTACATCCATAGGTAAAATAGCAAGCATTGTGTTGTGATATTATGAAAGTGAAAGCAAAAAAATACTCTCCATCGTGGAAATCAAGTACACAGATAAGGAAACAAAGAAAATATAGATATAACGCTCCAATGCACATCAGACAAAAGCTTATTTCTGCTCATTTATCTTCAGATCTGAAAAAAGAATATAAAAAACGTTCAATGCCATTGAAGAAAGGAGATGAGGTAAAATTACTTCGTGGTACGTATAAAGGAAAAAAAGGAAAAATAACAAAAATTGATCTGAAAAGACTAAAAGTCTATATTGATAATGTAAAAAGAAAAAAACCATCAGGCCAAGAAATAGAAATAGCAATAGAACCAAGCAATGTATTAATAACAAGCCTTGAGCTTTCTGACATGAAGAGAGTAAAGTTTAGAAAAAAGGTTTCAAAAGAAAAGAAACCAAAAAAATAATTTCTCTAAGTTATTTATAACGTAGCGGTTAATTCTTATTTATGAAGGGTGTGGAGAGCATTATAGCATCAATACTTCTTATTATAATAGCTTTGGCAATACTCAGTACTACATTCTATTTTCTAACAAATGTAACAGAATCAACAACAGAGGAATATGAAAGAATACAAGAGCAAGAACGAGAAACTGCGGGTAAAAAAATAAGAATTAACAAAATTGTAGGGGCTGAAATTATTATAAAAAATGTAGGCTCACATGCCATAAACAGAGATGAAATTGTTACATATTTGAATGGAATTGAAATCGAATGTACATGGAGTGATACTTACATAGATCCAGCTGAACTTGTGAACTGTTTTTTAAATGACCCTTGCTTACCAGAAGATGTTATAAAAATAACCGCTCCTGGTAATTTTGACGCATCCAATTGTGATTTTGTATTTGTAGACGCTGAACCACCGCTTATTGTGGATATCCTTGTAGCACCACCAACACCTATAGTAGGAGAACCAATAAACATATCAGCAAATGTTAGCGATAATGTTGGTGTTGATTCTGTTACAATAGAAATTGATCAAACACAAAATTATACAACAGTACATATTGGAGACTATTATTATAATGAAAATATTATTATTGATGAACCAGATGAACATGCATTCAAAATATTTGCTCTTGATGTCTCTGGTTTAGAAGCAACGGAAACTGGAATATTTACAGTAAAATATCCAACAATACGTCTAGATGTTGTGAATGATAGTCATATAGTAGGCAACTGTATGGTTGCTGGTTGCGAAGAAAAGAATTATGGTGGCATTACACCAATATATGTAGGTAATGAATGGAATGACCCGCAATCGTTTCACTACAGAGCAATCTTACGTTTTAACACATCAATTATACCAGAAAACGCTATAATCATAAATGCAACGCTAAATCTTTATTTAGTTAATCTTGAGGGTGAACATGATTTATCTATTTACAGAATATTGAAAAAATGGAATGAAGGTGTTGGTAATGGTGACCCATCAGATATGGGT
Source organism: Candidatus Aenigmatarchaeota archaeon (assembly GCA_042584825.1). Taxonomy (GTDB): domain Archaea; phylum Aenigmatarchaeota; class Aenigmatarchaeia; order GW2011-AR5; family GW2011-AR5; genus JBHOSK01. The sequence continues at coordinate 562 of JBHOSK010000036.1, read as the reverse complement.
GATGTAAGTTGGGATTATGCCTTCTATAATCTAATACCCTGGAACATAGATGGTGCTGATCTGGCGAGTGATGGTGGAACAGAAAATGGATTCTATGACCGGTTTGAAACACCCGAAGATACTGTTACTATAGGTGACCCACATAGTAGGTGGGTTGAATTTAATGTAACCAACATAACAACAAATTGGTATACCCATGAATGGCGTGAAGAATATGGATTTTTGATTATAGGAAACGAAAATCTTAAATCAACAAGAAAAATGTTTCGTTCAAAAGAATATGGTGGCGAATACGTCCCAAACATAAGAATTATATACAAAATAGAGAATCCATAATGATAAACAATAAGTTTTTAAACTATTCTATCCTATATCTATGCTGATATCACGGTGAGATCGTACCGTGACCAGGCTGACTTTACAGCGGCTTGAACGGTGATTAAAATGACACTAAAAAGACTAGCAGCGCCTCGATTTTGGCCAATAGAAAGAAAGAATAAGAAATACATAATTTCGCCAAAGCCAGGCCCATTTGCAAAAGAAGATTCGATTCCTTTAGGAG
>JBHOSK010000035.1:0-2723 GCA_042584825.1 Candidatus Aenigmatarchaeota archaeon | reverse complement strand
TAGTATGTCTGAGAGTTCTCTTATTTTATTTTCATCGATAGGAATTGATTTTGATTCTGAAATATCTCTAATCATATCGATTCCTATTCTAAATAAATTTTCACGTACGCGTTCTGGTTCTGCAAGTTCAGCTTCGCGTGGTTCATGCCGACCGATATAATCTCTTGCTGCGTCTAGAAGTATATATTCATCTTCATTTAATCGAAATTCTTTTGGGATAACCTGATACAGTTTTCTTGTTTTCCCCTTTATTTGGTATATTTCCACATTAGCATCTTTTACTTTATACCTCTCAATCAATTCTGAATTTTCTGGTGGTAGTGTTGCGTATCTTGTGTACATAAAATTAGGCCTAACTGTTGGATGGAATATTTTTCTGTATAGAGAACGATTCTTATGTTTTGCTAAATCTGGTTTTGCTATTTCTATTAACTCACAATTACTAAGTAAATTTTCTATCGGTGTTAATGTGTTATTAATATAGTGCTGATAACAATCAACATGGTTTGGATTTCTTTGTATTTTTATTTTCGTGTGCCTAATTTCTCTTATTATATTTTTGTAAGCTTCTATTGGATCGTATCTTAGTGATGATATAATCTTTTGCATTCTGGTATGTCTTGATTTAACATGACGTTTGCATTCTCCTTGCGCAAGATTTTTTATAGATAACATCCTATTTTTTGATATTTTTTCAATAACAAGGGCTATTTCCAAAAGTAATCGACAGTCGCGAAAATCATACTCGTGTTCTCTTGTATCAGCGAAAACAATTCTAACAACCTTTTTTAATTCGGTTAGATTGTCTATTGTTTTTGCCATAACTACGTCATAATCTTCAATACTAGAACCATAGATAGAATACATTGCATTTACGCGCATTTTTTGTGTTTCTTCGTCGTATTCATATTCATACACCATGAATATAACATACTCTTGTTTATTTTTATCTCTTAAATCAAGCTTTTTATTGAACTCAAATTAATATAATTTTAATGAAGAAAAAAAACAACACATCAGTTTTAATTTTGGTTGTAATAATAGCTATTCTTGTTGCTATGTTTTCTATATACGTTGAACTACCAATTGGTGAGTTTAAGATTGGTTCAATAGATAAAGCTGGTGAGGGAGTACCAAGTAAGTCTGAAACACAAACAATAACCGAATTACCAAGACAGGGTCAACAACCAATGAACCAGTATACTTTTGTAGATGAAGGCTACGCTGTTTATGTTTATGGTACTGGACTCGTTGCAAAATCCGATGATGGAGGTATAATATATTATCACCAGGATTACTTGTCAAGTAATCGGTTTTCAACCAATACGGATGGTGAATTAACGAGTAAAAATGTACAATACCCGTATGGATCCAGCTTTAGCGAAGCAGGAACAAAGGAAGCAGACACTTCATATAAATTTACAGGACAAGAGCAGGATGATGATCTATATTATTATGGTGCAAGGTATTATGATCCAAGTGCTGCGCGGTTTATAAGTATCGATCCGATCTATCGACCAGAAACAAGTCCATATACATATGCAAATAATAATCCGCTTCGCTACATAGATCCTACTGGGATGGCAGGAGTACCTTCTCAACTACAACCAAATGAACTAGAATTTACTGCAGCTAATGCAGAGAATACCGTTGCAATGGCTGATGATACACATGTTAGTAATTTTAATGATAATCCTGATAATAATCTAGACTTTCTTTATTTCATGTCACAGGATATGTTAGACAAAATTCGAAGAACTCACGGAAACCCGGGCATAACACCAGACGGCGCTCTTAAAATTATGCTTCAGTCAACAAATGGAAAAGGCGGGTGGGCTTTTGAAGGAATCATAGATGTCAAGTATGAAGACATATTGAGCTCTTATGATAATTTTAGAACAAGAGCTATAGTATCCTCAACTCCGGCTGAATTTAGAGAAGCATTAAAACAATCGGCCCATTTATCTACAAATTATTTATTAACAGAAACACACGGTACACTCTATGACGGATCTATTGCACTGATTTTTATGTCAAAGGAACGGTCTCCAACTGTAGGCGACCTGTTTACAAAGAACGATTTAGATAGTATTCGTGCGTTTCCAGGAAGAGAAACCGCAATCATTTTAGGATGTGAAGCGGGAGCTTGTGGTCAAAAAGGTTTTGCCCAACACTTTTCAAATGTTTTTGGTGGTAATGTTTGGGCAGATTCACAGAGAACGTGGGCTGATGTTATAAGGTCCAATGGTAAAGTTATTGAAGCTATAACAACGTTTGATCCAATTCTTTTTACCCCAGAATGATATCTTCATTTATTAAAAATAAACTTAATAAACAATAAAGAGCAAATAATTCATAATGGGTAGTGATTATGTCATCTAATGAGTTTGAGAAATATCAAGTTATTATTCAGGAACTTGTGCGCAGAACAAATGATACGAATTTGCGTTTACGTGGAGTAGAGCAGCGTGTACAATCTCTAGAAGAGCGAACAAACGTTATTGAGGAAAATACGATGCAAAAAATGAAGAAAATAAATGATAAATTCTTTGATTTAGATGCTTCGTTCAGGAATTTAAACGATGAAATTAGTATCGTGAAGAATACATTAGAAAAAATAAATAGACAAATCACAAAGGTTGCATTCAAGAAGGATGTAAAAGAGGTTGAGAGAATGTTCGATCTTTTAAGCCCTGTGAAAAATGAGTTTGTTACAAGGGATG
>JBHOSK010000034.1:0-2839 GCA_042584825.1 Candidatus Aenigmatarchaeota archaeon | reverse complement strand
ATATTGAGGACTGTGAAACTATTTTAAATATGACGTGTATAAGATCCAATATACCTGAACCGATACGAGTTGCACATTTAATGTGTTCAGGATTATCTGGTGAATCTAGGGGAAGAGCATGAAAATGAAATCAAGGGATATAATAGAGATAATTGCAGCATTTGCTGTTGCATGGATATTCTATCAAGGATTAGTGTTTGCGACTGGTACAGCACTTCCTATAGTTTCTGTTGTTTCAGATTCGATGTATCATGGTGAAGACTTTGATGTGTGGTGGGAAAAACACGCATCGTATTATGATTCAAATGATATTGATAAAGAAACGTTTGAACAGTTCATACTTTCAAACGGTGTGTCAAAGGGAGATATGTTGTTCGTTGTACATGACGAATTTTTAGAGGTTGGTGATATTGCAATATACAGAAAATCACCAAATGACATTGCTATTGTTCATAGAATAGTTGACATAGATCAGAATAAGGTTATTTTGAAGGGTGATAGAAATATCCGGTTTGATGACCCTATATTAAAAGAACAAATAGAAGGTAAGGTTGTTTTTGGTGTACCGCTTTTAGGATATCCAAGAATTTTTCTAAATTTGTTTGGAATTTGAGACAGAATTAAAAAAATATTTTTATGAGTTTTATTAAAATAGTATTAATTCTTTGATTTGTCATTTTTGATTGATCCCAAGAAACTTTATATAGTTTATTCGAAATAGTAACCAATTAATGTGGGGGATGGGTCCACTTGATTGATTAATGAGGGTGGTTTTTTTGGCTAAGAAAAAGCACAAAACATATCGAAAAAAGACAGTAGTTAAGAAAAGTAAAGTAAAACGGAGAATAATACGTAAAAAACCTGTTAGAAAACAAAAACCAAGAAGACAAGTCAAAAGACAGGTTAAAAAACAATTCACAAAAACCGACTTACAAGTATGTAAAAAATGTGGTTCTATAATGATTCCTTTGAAGAAGGGAAAAACAATTTATATGCAGTGTAGATCATGTAAATACAAAACAAGAAAACATGCAAGGGACATTAAACTTTCTGAATCTGTTGAGAGAAAGAGAGGTATTGTGGTTCTTGAGAAAGATAGTGCAGTACTTCCTATAACAGATAAAATATGTTCACAATGTGAGCACAAAGCAGCTTACTGGTGGATGCAACAGACAAGGGCAAGTGACGAACCTCCTACTCAATTTTTCAAATGTGTAAAATGCAGTCATGTCTGGAGAGAATACAAGTAAATGATAAAAGAAAAGCTTTTAAGTTTTTCTAGCTTCTGATGCATTAGTGAGTTAACATGAGAATTGCATCAATTATTATGATAATATTACTAATTAGTATGTTTAGTAGTCAGACCTATGCGAACGAAGCGCCAGTATTTAATGAAATTGACGATATAGAAGACCTAGAAGGGGCTGCTATAACGTTTACTGTTTATGCAGTTGATACAGATGAACTGACATATTCAGCTACTTACTTACCAAGAGGGGCTACTTTTGATTCTGAATCACGTAGATTTTATTGGATTCCTGATTATGATCAAAGCGGAGGTTATTATGTTAAATTTAGAGTAGTTGATGAATATGGAAAATATGATGCAATGACTGTTAGAATAACAGTAGTAAATGTGAACCATCCACCCAACATAATTTCTGTTATGCCGAGTACTCGTCATATCTCAAGAACAACAGAAGGATCTATATTGAGATTTTTTGTGAATGCAGTTGATCCGGACGAAGATAATCTAAAATATGTATGGTATTTGGATGGTGAAAAGAAATATTCAAGTGGATCTTCATTTGAATATGAAGCTGATTTCGATGATGCGGGTACTCATACACTACGTGTGACAGTTAGTGATAAGGAATATGAATTATATGAGGAGTGGGAATTTGAAGTGAGCGACAGAAATCGTGCACCAAGGATTACAGGTATAAGAGACAGACGAGTTAAAGAGGATGAACTTGTTAAATTTACAATATCAGCAGAAGACGATGATAAAGATGATGTATTAATTATAACAACAGATGATCTACCTGTTGGTGCTGGTTTTGATTCTATCACAGGTGAATTTACATGGATACCAGATTATGGTCAAGCGGGAACTTACAGAATATATTTCAGAGTAAAAGATCAACACGGTTATACTCATACACAACGTGTTAAAATAACAGTGGAAGAATCAGAGGAATATGAAGAGAAAAAAAGAGCCGGAACACTCGTGGGAGAAAAATCCAGTCCAGGTATTGGTTCGTCTGTGAATATAATTGGAAGGACACAGGGTTTCAGCAAATCCAATACTCAATTTTTAGGTATTAGATCAGGTATTAGATCTAATGATTATTATTCATATCAACCAACTAGCAGAATAACATTTGATTCCTTTTTTAGCTGGTTTAGATAACTATAAGAAATGAAAAAACCAGAATATAGAGAATAGGTGAATACATGCCGTTAGAATTTTGTGAATGTGGTGGCTTGCTTGAACCACACAATGGTAAGAAAAGGTGCAGGACTTGTGGTAAAGTTTTAGATGGAAAAATAAACATAAAAATTACAAAAAACACAAAGAAAAATGATATACCAGTTATTGAGGATAATAGGCCTGATCTTCCTACAACAGATGAAAAACAATGTTCAAAATGTGGTCACAAGATAACATATTTCTGGTTGATACAAACAAGAAGTGCCGATGAACCTCCTACTCAGTTCTTTAGATGTGTAAAATGTAAACATACTTGGCGAGAGTACAAGTGAGTTATTGTATACTTTTGAAATATAAAATTATTTAAACTACACCAGGTAGATTACTCTATATCCTACTAGTGGA
>JBHOSK010000033.1:0-2959 GCA_042584825.1 Candidatus Aenigmatarchaeota archaeon | reverse complement strand
CAAATGCCTGACATGCCTGGTCACCTTCATCTTCACATCTTAGATTACCACTGTCGTAATTTAATGATTGACATGTTTCTCCTCCAAGAGGATCGTGTCCTTCAGGAGGAATACCGTAATCACAAACTTCTCCGTCTTTTATACCGTTCCCACAAACAGGTTCTAGGCATTGATCATAGTCGTATTCACATCTGTCAGTACATGTGATATTTCCATCTATGTAAGTTTCGTCTGCTTCACTACATGTTATTTCCCATCCAGTTGCAGTTGGGTCACACTGTTCAATATCTTCATCATAATCATAATCTAAACATGTTTCAGGTATTGGGTTATTTACAAAACGAACTTTACCATCCAGGTCTGTTAGGCTCTTTTGTGTTACCCAAGTACCGAGAATATATTCTTCCCATATTGATGCATATGTTGCTTCAGCAGTTTTACCTGCACAATCTTCTGGTATATATTGATCTAGTTTCCATTTGGCAATACATTCTCCGCTTGTTCCAGATAATTGAATATTTTCTTGATCACAGAATATGTCTATTCCTCTTATCCAACCATCTGAAAAAGGATAACTGTGTTCTATTGTACATGTACTATCGTCTGAAATTGCATCCAGTTGTACATAAAATTCATCAGGACAGTTTCCAACAAAATTAACTGTAACTATTGCCTCATCACCATAATCAGCATTATTCATTGTTTCAAAACCAGCACTTGTGATCTGACATCTTGGCATGCACACATAATCTTCTTTTCTAACAGTAACATCATCTATATAATAAGTTCCACGTTTGTTGACCTCTATTATCGTGTCGTGTTTGTTTGTTCTTGGTGTGAAAGGATAAGTAAGATGGTACCATTCATTACCTTGTTTACCATAACGACTTTCACCCATTCTGCTACGGCCATCATTTCCATACATTATTATTGATTCATCTTTTTCTGTCAATATCCAAGCATCTGTTATATAATCTTCACCTGGTGTAACATTGAATGTAAAATTCACGCGTATTGTTCCATCATCATCCAAGCCTTTTATTATTTCATATGAATTAGACCCGGTTTTTTTAACATTTGCAGTAATAAAACCAGAACCAGTTGCCCCATCATCTTCTTTTAGTGTTGGTTTTACATCACCATCTTCAAACCCACTTTGAAATGGAAAATATTCGTTATAAAGCGAGTAATATTCACCGTTGTAATCGTCTATATCGAGTAATCCCATGTCACATACTTCATCTGCTTGACAACCACACGCACTACTACCACGTTGGCCCCTACAGTTTGGTGCAAGAATAGGATCGGTGAATGTATCATTTCCAGCATTCATACAAAACATACCAGTATTTTCTTCACACATATCGAATAAAACTTCAGGAGCACAGTAATTCCATTTACAACTTAATGAACAATTTCCATCTGGTCCATTTAGATCGCCATCATCACATTGTTCGTATGGTGGCTCAACAATTGAATTACCACAAATGTTTGTCAGGTTTTCAAAATTCCATTCTAAACAACGAGATTCGCACCAAACTTTTGAATCCCAATCACCAGTGAACCAACCGGTTGCCCAACCTATTAATCCACCAACTATTGCACCAGCAACAACACCCACAAGGCCACCGACCAGACCAAGCTTTAAACCAACTACTATACCGGCTTTAACACCGAATAATGTTCCAAACACTACTGCACCAACCACTATACCAAGTGATGCTCCCAATATACCAACGGCACCACCTCCAATTTTTGCTCCATCTTTCCAAGCATCATCGTCTCCTGAAACTTCCAAAGCAACACTTTTCCAATAGCCATCTGAGTCTATAGGAGTGGAACACATACCGAGTTCTCCTTCTAAGTCAATACTGTAATAATAAACTTTGTCGAGTGAGCAAATGCTCTGTCCTGCCCACACAAGTTCTTCGACATCTAGTGAATCAGATTGTGTTGTTGAGGTTCCAATGTCTTCTGATACTATGAGGGATGCTCCCAGATTTTCTATTACGGGATCCCATACAAGACAATTTGCCCTACATTCTATTCCACCATCAGTCCCATCTTCTGAATTTGCTTCGAGTACCCATCTTTGGCCGCTTTCTTTTATATCACACAAAATATCTTCATCTTTATCACTATCAACATCATGTACTCTAACGTATGATAGAAAACAGACGCTGTTTTCTATTGGCGTCATTGTTCTGTGTTTTGGACCATCATCAAAACTTTCTACACGGAAGTCTTCTACTGTAATATAATCAGCTATTGTTTCTGGCCAGGCAACACACCTTGCACCACAATATGAGTCTGCATCCCCTTGACACATTGCCTCAATTTCCCATCTTAGTTGATTGGCTGTTTTTCCCACACTACAATAGATATACTCATTCTCATCATCGACATCCTCGAACCCAGCACCAGATAAAAAACAGATACTTCTGCCTGTTTCAACCAAACTTAATTCTTCAAATTTTTTGTTTGTGTGTTCATCTCCGTGTGAATCGTCACAATTTGCCGAGACGGAATATGGTTGGCTAACCTGAAAATCATATGGAGATTCTTGTGCAAATGTAATTGGTAATGAAATTATCAAAAATGTTGAGAATAGTGCTATCAATTTCACTAGGTTCATGAAATTATATTTGTTGTTATATCTATAAAACTTATTTTTATAGTTAGAACTGGTCTAATATTCCTTGAAGAATCTGCTGAACCGTGTCGATTGTTTGGAGTATTTCTTGTTCTGTGAATCCTATACCAGTTTCTATTCTATTCAATAGGTCGTTCATCATAGTCAAATAACCGTCGGTTAGCATGAATATTTCCCAGTGTCTATTTGCTTCTTGTTCGTTGCCTATTTCATCGTAATAATGCCAGTTCAATGCAGCTATCATGTTAATGTTTTCAAATGCGTTTCGTAACCCGATTAATCGGCCTATTCCTATACTTTCACACG
>JBHOSK010000032.1:0-3347 GCA_042584825.1 Candidatus Aenigmatarchaeota archaeon | reverse complement strand
TATCGTCATCATCTATGCATTCTAGTAAGCAATCATTGTCGTTTGTTGCATTACATCCTTCTGGGCAGATGTCATCGTCGTCAATACATTCAACAGGGCAATCATTATCGTTTATGAATGTACAATTTTCTGGGCAGATGTCATCGTCGTCTATACAGTCTGTTACATTTACTTCCGGCTCATATGCACCACCACCATCGAATACTACAACGTTATACCACGGTGTTCTATGTGAACCAACAGTGAAAGAAACCTTACCATTATTTGGCTCTACTGGAAAAGCCATTAAGATATTTTTTTGACCGTATTTATTAAGTGGATAAACTGTTACATTTGCGTCTATATCCAGAGTTATGGTTGCATCTATTTCTGACATCATTACAGGACCACTCCCCATTGGTGGTGCACAATCATCACATATTGATTTAACATGATAAGCGTCCCATATGTGATTAGAATTATCTGCATTACCTATTACTGTAAGTAACATATCATTAGATTCTTCGAGAGAAAGATCATCAAGACTTGTTAAAAAAATACCATATGTAGGAAGACCCTGCTTTTGATTTATTGTAAATTCCATAAAATCTAGATCTTCGGAAGAAGCGTCATAATCACCAAATGCACCTACAGTTCCGTCTGTGGTGATTAAAACGCGTCTGTTTTCAATATCATAAATAAAGGTGTTGGTATCTGGTTGGTACGGTGGTGATAGATGTATTGGTACATTTGGTAGAATGTCTTCTGTGTGGTTCATACTACCCCATACAATATTCTGTTCAAATTGATTAGCTGGGTCTTTATACCCAGTGTAAAATGGAGGATACAAATCATAATTGCGTGCTGATTGTCTTGTCATATAAACTTCCTTTGTTGGTGCTGGTTGCATGTCTCTTCTGAATAATCGGCTTGCAACCGGTTGCATTGCAGTTACGGGTGATGCATGAGCTAATATAAAACTACCCATTTTACCATCATCCCACCAACTTTCTAGATCCATTTGAAGCATAAACAGTACAATTCCATCCCAACCCCCATTAGCACCAAGCAGAGGTGTCATCATATATTCTGCTATATGTTCAGAAAAAGGATTGTAAGCGGTTTCGCCTGCAACAAAAGCACTACCTGCAAAATCCGGTTTCTTAAGATAATTTGTGTTAACACTTCTTATCAATGGAAAATTGCTTATAGTCATGTAATTTCCTTCGGCTGTCCAATATGATTTACCACTTGCACCATAGGGGTGTTTATCTATAAGATCTAATACTTCGTTAGATGCTTCTATTGTTGGATCCAATCCCCAAAATGCCTTACCACCTGCAACAAGCATGTGACTACGTGATTGAATATAATTTTTCATTTCAGTATAGAAATGTTCTTCTCTTTGTATAAGGAATTCAATTAGGTCGTTTACTCTTCTTTTATAAGATTCCTGATAACCGTATTCAGAATAAAGTAATATCACAAGGTTACATTCGGGGCCCGGATATCGTGTACAGTCACCATCTTCTGCAATAAAAGCATTTCCCCATGTAATCATCAGCTCATCGTATGTTGGATATTTTTCTCTAACCCATTGATTGAATAGTTCTCTAAGATTATCCGAATAATGAGGACTTATGTCCCTGAAATTTGGTAATGAGTCTTCTTCACCGTTTGGAATTCCATCGAGTTTATCGTGTCTCCATCCTGTAAGTAATGTAACTTCATTCATTAATTCAGAAAAAATAAATGCAGGGTCTTCACCGATAGTCATTCCGGATTCATATTCGTAATTCAAAACTATATCAACGTAATTTTTATAATATTCAATAATTGTATCATTAGTAAATTCCACAGGACCGTCAAATCCCCCTGATTTTATATTATGATTCAGGTGATAATCTAAATATTTTAATGGTGTGAATCTATAGAAAAAATATATTCCTTTTTCTCTACATACTCTAACAAAAGGTTCGTGTCTTTCTAAATTTGTTAGTATGGTTTCTTCTGTTGATCCACCATTATGCCACTTAATTAGATTGTATCCATATTTTTCTGCAAAGCTGCAAACATAATTTGCATATTCTTCTGGATCAGAGAACTCACCCTCGTCTTGTATGTGATCACCCTGAAATCCAAACAATCTTAATTTTTCACCGGTTTGATCAAAGTATAATTCACCATCTGTACCCAAAGAAATTGGTCCCATTTCATCAACAGATGGATTTTGCTTTGTAAAAATTGCATTAGTGATGTCGGGAACCGGGCGAGTGAAATCGAATGCTCCTGAATATGTTGCTTCAAGTGAATCTAATTCTGGGCTTTTATCAACCCTAATTCGTTCTAAGTTTATCTTAAACTGTATACATTTTGAAATTGGAGCTGGTACACTAATTTCATTGTTATATAATAATGTTTCAGGTCTTGTTGACCATGATTGCATACCACTACAATCAGGTTCACTCGAAGTACGTGCTTGGATTATGATTCGAGAATCCTTGAAAATAAGTATGTCATCTATCCACATTTTTCTTTCTGGTGCGTATTCCCCCTGATTATCAAAAATTATCTGAGGATATGAGTAATAATCGTAGCTGTCTTCTGGTATCACATCAGTCAAATCAAATCTTCCCTGAAGTTTTATGAAGTTGTTTGTTTTTGTTCCAAAATGAAACTTGTCTATTTTTTTATAATAATTTGTTTTGTAAAAATTCATACCATTGGGTGTTCTAATTGTTTCAATGCTTGGTTTCAAAAGGCCTTGAGGAACATCTATATGGATTCTTGCTGTAAAGTGAATTATATCATTGTTTGTTACAGGAAATGTATTATGATGTTCTAATACAGTCCAACCGTCGTAAACGACATTAGAACGAAAAAGTCCTTGTGGACTACCTTCAGTGACACGTGCAAGATAAGAACAGGAACCTGAATTACTACGTGAACAATCCCATTCATGTTCTCCCCATGTACTCCAAAGCTCTTCTGGATCTTCTTCAAAACCACCGTTTTCAATAAGGTTTAAACCAAATTCATCCCAATTTGCGTTTCCTTCCATGTGGTTCCATAAAGCATCTCCGCTAATATAAAATACAGGAGAAATCCAATAACCAGAACTAACATAACTACCAGAATACTCTAATTCAAGATGATCATTAATAACACGAGTATTTACATGAGTGCCTTCATTAAAATAATCTTCAATGTTAAATGGGCTTTCTTGTAACAAGACGTCTGCATATGTTGTACCTGATAATATTACTAATGTGAATAACACAATAACATATAATCTCATTAAAATTCCTCGTGCTTTGGTTTTGATAATGCAGCTATTACTGCAACAAATAACAATATCACAAGAGCTA
>JBHOSK010000031.1:0-3400 GCA_042584825.1 Candidatus Aenigmatarchaeota archaeon | reverse complement strand
TTCTATTCCATTACCTGTATCAAATTTCCATTTTAAATAAGGAGTTTCAATGTTTGTTTCATACTCACTTAGTCCTGTATGCTTTGAGTTTATTTTTAATGTTGGTGATGGTGTGTCTGCTAATTGTGCGTAAACAACACCTGTAAACATAAGTAAAATTAATAGTGGTATAATTCTTTTCATAAATTATATTGCATTTCAGGGGTATTAATTATTTCGTATGGAGCGTTGATGAGAAAGCGTCTTTTTACGAAATTAAAATTATATAGAAAAAGAATAGGAAACAAGGGTGCGCATATCGAAGTTCCGACAAATTGACGTACGAAGTACGTCAGTCTGCTAACTTCATTCGCTGTCCCCTCGACCCTGACCTCGGACATCATACTCTCTATTTTTCTATTCAGACTACATCACCTCACTATAACCCTCATTTTCTATGAGGTTATATTATTTTGAGTTGTTTGTAACAACTCTTCTTATCAACCTTTCTGATTAGAAAGGTTTTCGCTAGTCAGCAATGGTGAAACTAAAAGCTGGGAATTTGGAATACTTAATTTTAATATCATAAATTCATCTCTATCATTTCTCGCAAACTTGGCCTGTTTTCAAGCCAAGATGCTGTTCCGTCTAAAAATACTTGTCTCATGCTGAACACCTCAAATCATTTTTACTAACCACATATCCCCTCAAAGCTACAATGCTTGGCCTGTTTGCAAACCATATAGCATCTCCAGTTATTTTTTCTATCATTTTTTCATTTAATTTCATTTCCTTCACCTCATAATCATAATTTATCCTGAATACAGGATTGCCGCGATCTTGATCGTCGGCAGCAGACGACAAAAAAATCGTTTTTCACGATTTTTAATCGCTAACTTTATATTGAAAAATCTCTTATATACCGTTTTGCCAAGAGCGTATGGAAAGTGAAAAGTAAACAAACGAAATTTTAAATTATAAAGAAACAAAGTATTTGTATGGTTGTAAGCCACGAAGGTAAGATAATAGGTTCGTATCATATAACGCGTTTTAGATATATTGGGGGTTATATTCTTTTTGTTCTACTTTTTGTTGGTGGCATTCTTCTATACAGTATGGGTTATGGTTATTTTGAATTCTCATTTCCTATTGGGCTTGCTATTTTTTTCTTAGTTGCTCTTGAAATAAAAATCAGATCCACTAAAATTATAATGAAAGAACGTGATGTGGTTGTTCGGATAGGATTACTTTCAAAGAAAACCACAAGAATAAGATACCACAATATTACTGATATCCATATAAATCAAACATTTCTTCAAAGAGTTTTCAAATATGGCGATATAGAAATTGGTGTTCCTGGTGCTACACAGCATCATAGTCTAACTCAACACTTTAAAGGAAAGGGTGCTGTTCATGTAGGAGAATTTGGAAAAGAAGGTAATGGTTTATTGCTAAAAAATATACAGAACGTCAAAAATATAGAAAGAAAAATGTTATCAAAAGCAAGAGAACGCGCTCCTCAGCATAGGAGATAAATAATTTATAAACTTGTGTCTATTTCTATTAATGGAAAGGTTCTGGGAAATTGATACCCTGCGAGGTATTGCGATAATTAAAATGATACTATCAAATTTTATATTTGATCTCATAATATTTACGTCTTTTAGCGATGAGCTGCTTACCTCGTTTTTCATGTTTCCATTAGCTTCTATTATATTCATGTCATTAATGGGAATATCATTATCAATAAGCTATTCTAGGGTACAAAATAAAGGTAAAAAAGTAATATATAAAAAATATCTTCGACGTGGTGGGAAAGTATTTGGTTTGGGATTAATCATAACTATTATCACATTCCTGTTCTTGCCAGAAGGTATGATATGGTTTGGTGTTCTACATTTTGTTGGTTTGGGTATAATTCTTCTTATTCCTACATTAAGATACAAGAAAGCCCATTTGATTGGTGGGATAATAATCGTAATTGTTGGGATATTGCTTTGGGGTATGTTTTTTGATTTTCCTTGGTTATTGTGGTTGGGATTAAAACCAATGGGCTTTTACACGTTTGATTATTTTCCTGTTCTTCCCTGGATAGGTGTATCCATGATTGGGCTTTTTGTTGGTAAAACATTATATCCAGGAGCTAAAAGGAAATATAATGTACCTGAAGTTAACAATGTGGTTGTTCGTTTCTTTTCAATGATTGGAAGAAAGTCTCTTTACATCTATCTTATTCATCAACCGGTGCTTGTTGGAATCATATATCTGTATTTATTTTTAATTTAACATATCTTTAGTATGAAGATACGTGACATGCTGCTTTCTGATGAGAGCTTATTCAGAAATGAAGAAATATTTAACCCTGATCATATTCCAGAGGAGTTTTCATACAGAGATAATCAGTTGCGAGCGTTAGCAAACTGTGCTAAGCCTGCCTTACGGGGTGGGAGACCTGCTAGTGCGTTTTTATACGGAAAACCAGCAACAGGCAAAACCACATCTGTTAGATTAGTGATAGATGAAATAGAAAAATCGAGTGACCGGGTTGTTTGTGTTCATATAAATTCGCAAATTTATTCAACTGCTTATAAAATATTCTCAGAAATACACAAAAAAATCTTTGGTTATTTGCCAGCAGATACTGGTATACCACTAACGCGGATATACGATAAAATCTTTACAAGACTGGGTAAACATAAAAAGAATCTTATTGTGGTATTGGATGATGTAAATTTCCTTTTTCTGAATAGTTCTGCAAATGATGTTTTTTATCAAATATTACGAGCACACGAAGTTCATCCGGTTCATACGGCTGTTTGGACAATATCAACAACAAACGATAATCATCGTTTAGATGATAAGGTGCGTTCTATGTTTAGATACGAAACAATAAGGTATGAGCCCTATAATCCAAAAGAAATATTTTCTATATTGAAAAATAGAGTTGAGCTTGGTCTTTGTTCTGAAGTAATGTCGCAGGCACTAATTCGTAAAATAACGGCTGAGGCACAAGATTTACGGCACGGAATAGAACTAATTAGAAAGTCTGTTTTGCTGGCAGAAAGAGATGCTAAAAAAAGAATAAGTGGGGACCACGTAAAAGATGTTATTGAACAATTGAAACCAAGTGAGATAAAGAAACAAAAACTAAGCAAAGACGATAAGCTTGTTTTGGACCTATTAAAAAAAGGTGAACAAGAATCTGGAAAACTCTTTGAATTGGTGATAAAAAGAAAGAAAATTGGTTACACAACTTTCCATCGTACTCTTAAAAAGTTAGAATCAATGAAACGAATAAAAGTAGAAGAACGAAGGAAGAAACGTGGCAAAACAAGTGCTATTTCTTTGATTTAAAATTCCTCACGTTTTGGTTTTGATAATGCAGCTATTACTGCAACAAATAACAATATCACAAGAGCTA
>JBHOSK010000030.1:0-3475 GCA_042584825.1 Candidatus Aenigmatarchaeota archaeon | reverse complement strand
TATCTGTTACGTCCCACGTATACCAACCGGTTGTGGTATCTACATTAATACCAACATAACTTGTCAAGTCAATATCTCCTTCTCCAATAGCCCCATCCTCGTCCCATGGAACTTCAGAACCATCGCAACCATTTTGATCTGTGTCATCAACACAGTTCCATGTTACACCTGGCTTAATCCAATCCTTCAATACCTGATATAATTTCACTTCATCCGAAGCTGAACTATCCCATTGCTTATACAAACTCAAATTTGCTTTTTCAATTATAAAAGAATTATCAAGTGATGAGAGATCAAATTTAATCAAGCCGCGTGATCTATATGTAGTTCCGCCTCTTACTGCAGTAAAATCTCGGGTTGTATCAGGATATTGAAAAAATATACCTGCATCTATGACTCCAGTATACCCGTTCAAACCGTTCTGGAAAATATATCCACCATCGCCACCAATCTCTGGACAACCATCACCTGGAATGTCAATACACTCTCCCCATTCACCACCTGCACAAGTTTTTGTTCCGTCGCAATCTTCAGAAGTTATACAATCTATAGTCTGTCCTTCTGAACATCCTTGTCCCGCTGATGCATCTATTTCAAATGTTCGTGTTTCTGATGTAAGTCTACCATCACAAACAACGTACCATGTGTGCGTCCCTGTTTCAAATTCTTGTGAAATAAATGATGAAAGAACTCCATCCATTACAACGGGTAGGGTCTGTCTTAAAACACTATCAATGTATAAACCGCAACTAAATATATTATTAATATCATTATTAGCAATGAAATCAAAAACAGGACGATCTGTATATAATAACGCGTTATTTTTTGGGAACGTCAGTGTAACACCTTCTGGTATTGACAGAGATGCATATGTTCCTGCACCAGCCCCGTGGTTCCATCTACTAAAACTCCATAATTCGTCTAAAGTGAAGTTAAGTTTATCACCACCACCAGCATATGTACCAAAGATTAATTCTGAAAAGCTTGAGTCTGGTGGTAGATTCCCGTTATAATCACTGCAACCATAACACCCTTCTTTTGTGCCGTCAATAAACAAGTGCAGTTCGGCTTTATCATCTAAATGGTTTCTTCTCCATAAAATAGAAAACTGGTGCCATTGTTCTGCTTCTATATTCTCCCACACCTCCCAAGTATTAGGATGAACAACAAGCCTACCTCCAGTGTTATTATTGTCCGATGTGGATATCAACTCAAAGTAAGGATAATTTGAAGGGACGATTTCCATTGTGTACCAATATATTGGCCCATCAGGAATTAGATTGTTTGTTCTTCCTATAAAATGGTTAGCATTCATCGATTGTGGATCGTCATTAAACTTGATCCAAAAATCAATCCTACCACCATCACTATCTATATCTAATAGGTCAAAGTTGGGTTCTGCAAAAACTAATCTTTCAGTATAGGGTGCAACAGGATCAATCAATGTTGCAAACCCATTATAACCAGATACGTAAGTGATTTCACTGCCTGCCTCAACAACAGCTTCTCCTAAACTACCCATCTGTGCTGTATGGGTTGTTGGACTAAACACTTCTTGATCACTATCAAGTTTGCAGTACAGTAATGTACCAGGTCCTTCTAATTCCATTAATATGGTATGTGATTTCGAAGCGTCCATTTCCAATTCAACTACGCTTGGTAAGTAACCGTCTTTAAGGGCTTGTATTGTGTGTGGTGTTCTAAGTTCTACGTCTGGTATTATTTGCCACTCGTCTCCGTGAAATCTTTTTTCTGACAGTGCGATTCGAGGTATTTTACCCTGTTGATCAGAAAAACCAACATAAATCGTTTCCCCTAAGTTATCTCTAATAGTAACAAGTACATTTTCCAATACTCCTTGTTGGTTTTCAATTACTAAATCTAGATACCATTTTACAAAAAATTCATAAGGTACATCAAAAGTTAGATACATAGAAGATGGATCAAGTATAGCACCATTTAATAAGGTAGTGTCAACGAGCTCTGCGTATGTGATATTAACGCCCCTGTATCCGTAGATTGTGTGGAATTCTGGTAATGTTGGTGGATTGGGTCCTTTGATTAATGTGTTTGAAACAAGTGATGTATTAAAAATATGACTTCCACCATAACCGCCAAAAGCTATTATGAACTGATTGCTCTCAATAGTGTTATTAATATAAAGCATTCCTGTATCTGGGCTACCTGTTTCTATTCCAGTACCCCATGAACCTGGTTCATCAACAGCAACAATTTCAATATTATTGTTTGATACTGTAACGTTTGAGCTAGCACAAGGCATGCTAATCCCAACACTTATGATATTGTCACCATAATCAGTCGGATCTTCTACAGGAAATCCTGGAAGATAATATTCATCATAATCAGCTATAACATAAATGTCATTACCATCTACTAAATTGTTAGTACATCCTGAACCACCAAGATAATCATTTACTCTGATTCCATCTCTACTATATCGTACATGATCCAGATCTGGTCTCTGAGCACCAATCATGGATATATCATTATCATAAGCAATCGAGCTAGTGGTTTGTGTTAAAAGTATTCCCTGACCAGGATCAGCTACTACAATATTGTCAAATATTCTGGACCCGTGGGCTGCATAAACTACAATACCATGATGGTTTACAGTTACTGAGTTGGTCTCAACATCGTTTTTTGCAATAATTGTGTTTGGTTTACTGGAATAAATTCCTCCCCAGGCTTTACCTGCTCGAACAACGTTATTGTATATTATTGCATCCTGACCGTTTGTTGTCATCAATGCTGCACTTAATTGGTTTCGATTAAAAACATAAGGTCCTACTTCCGTTACAACTTCAGAATTTAGTACAACCGTGTCTATGCCAAAATTTGAATAAATTCCTGCTGCTTCAAAACCAATAGTCTCAGTATAAACATTATCTACCACAAAATTGTTACCGCCCGTGCTGAAAATTGCATGACCATATGTGCTTGCTCCTCTTCCTTGGATAACATTACCATTCTTTATCAAAGTGTTGGCTCTGCTACCTTGTTTTTCAATACCATAATATCTAACAGGTCGTGTATCTACAAGATCAAAAGTAATATTACCATAAGCATATGGTCCTGGAGGACCACCCACTACATCCATTGAAATTCTTACTCTATATTGTCGTACATCAGGACCTGTGGTAAATTCAGTGTTCCTGGGCCAGTCTTCATTACTTGTCCATTCTTCTACAATAACATAATCGTCTCTTTCAATTTTGTAACTTAATGTCGCGGGATCAGGATATGTATTAGTTCTGTCTGCAATGAAGAAAGTAGCCATAATATCAGTATTTGCTGGTAAGTATGTCCAATCACTTATAATCTCTTCACCGACTGCATCACCAAGTTCAAAATACCATGAATCGAAAAATGGGATATAAGCAGTGCTTTTTCTTGATGATGATAGAGCGTTTGATAAATCCCAATCTGAAGGAACAGCTCCTGCACCGCTTTCAAA
>JBHOSK010000029.1:0-4036 GCA_042584825.1 Candidatus Aenigmatarchaeota archaeon | reverse complement strand
ACAAGATATACTGCTGGTTTGGGTATACTGGAACTAATTTTACAAGATGAAAACATACAAGACATCTCAATAAATTCTCCAATAGGAAAACATCCAATATACATATACCACGGTGTTCATCAAGAATGTGAAACAAATTTAATTCCAACAAAAGAAGATGCAGAAAGCTGGGCAACGAGATTTAGATTATTAAGTGGTCGTCCTTTAGACGAAGCAAATCCGGTTTTAGATACAGAATTAAATGTACCTGGAGGCCGTGCAAGAGTTGCTGCAATTACAAGAAGTCTTTCACCAGATGGTCTCGGGTTCGCGTTCCGTCGTCATAGAGATAGACCATGGACACTACCATTATTCATAAATACAAAAATGATTGATCCGTTTTCAGCAGGGTTGTTATGGTTCCTTATTGACGGAGCAAGAACAATGTTAATAGCTGGCACACGAAGTAGTGGTAAAACATCATTTCTAGGAGCAATTATGGTACAAATAATGCCTCACATAAGAATTGTGACAACAGAAGATACACTCGAATTACCAGTTAAATCACTAATGGATCTCGGATACAACATAGAACGACTTAAATCTAGAAGTGTTATAACTCAGGTTGAAACAGAAATACCCGCCGAAGAAGCTCTTAGAACAGCACTTCGTCTTGGAGATTCAGCGCTTATTGTAGGTGAAGTTCGTAGTCGTGAAGCATTGGCATTATACGAAGCAATGCGTATAGGTGCATTAGCAAATGTTGTTGCTGGTACAATACACGGAGAATCAGCATATGGTGTTTTTGACAGAGTTGTTAATGATCTTGGAGTACCACCAACATCATTCAAAGCAACAGACATTGTAATAGTTGCAAATATGCTACGTTCACCAGACGGTTTACATTCCTTCAGACGTATCGTGGAATTAACAGAGGTACGAAAACACTGGAAAGAAGACCCAATGAGTGAGGGTGGTTTTGTTAATTTACTAGAATATTCTGCAAGAGAAGATAAACTTAATCCTTCAAAGACATTGCTCACAGGCGAAAGTTACGTACTAAATAATATAGCACAACGTGTTAGGGACTGGCGTGGATCATGGGATGCAATGTGGGGAAACATAACCCTGCGTGCGAAAATACTAGAAACTCTCTCAACTCTTGGAAAACAAAAGCCAGAATTAATGGAAGCCCAAACCGTCATAAATTCCAATTCAATGTATCATCTTATTGGCCAAGAAGTTAAAAGAGAACTCGGTTCTCTCGACCCAAATATCATATACGAGCGCTGGCACGAATGGTTGATGAAAACCGCAAAACAAATTTAAAAAACTTTTATTTTGAAAACTTATATTAAAGTCCAAACAATTAATTATCAATGCCAAGGAAAATAAGGTTTGAAATTCCTGAGATGAAAAAGAAAAAAATCGTCTCAAGAGAATATAAGATGTATAAAGAAGAAGAGCGCGAAGCTTCTATACCAAGATCTATTTATGAAAAAGCGTGTAATTTTGCAGAAAAATTCATGAGTATCGAACCCGATGTCGATACAAAGAAAAAAATAAAGGAAGCCATAGATTTCTCACACCTCAATGTCACACCCAATGGTGTAGCCTCATTAACATTATTCACGGCTTTTGTAATGTCTGTACCTTTACTTATCTTAATTATGTTAGGTATCGTTGGGCTTCCTGGACTGGCTTTTGGTGATGGTATAATGGGGATGATACTCATAATACCCTTCATATATTATATCTATGTTTACCCAATGCGTCTCAAAAAGAAGTATGAAATAAGTATCGGATCTGAAATCGTAACAATGATTCTATATATGGCAATGTTTATGCGAAACACACCAAGCCTGGAAGGTGCTGTTAGGTTTGCAAGTGAAAATATCACTGGTCCGGTTGCATATGAACTAAGAAAGCTCATGTGGGATCTTGAAATAAGAAAGTACATCACTATCGAAGATGCTCTAAGAACTTATTCAAACAAATGGAAAAAGAATAGAGAATTTGTAGAATCAATAGAACTTTTATCAAATTCTATAAATCAGGTGGGTCCAAGAAGAATTGAAATGCTCGATGAAGCAGTCGAATTAACACTCGAAGGTCATAGAGAAAAAGCTCAACATTTTAGTCAAAATCTAAAAATGCCTGTTGCAATTGTACATGCGATGGGTGTTTTACTGCCAGTATTGGGACTAGTGCTGTTTCCTATAGTATCTGTATTCCTACAAGTGGAGTCTAGCATACTGCTTATAGGTTATGATGTAATACTGCCTTTCATATTATTTTTTATAATAGTAAATATTTTAGAGCTTAGACCAGTAACATACAGCAAAATAGATATAAAGGAAAATCCGGATGTGCCCGAAGAAGGAAAGTTCTTGCTAAAGGGAAAAGCCATAAAAGCATGGCCAATTGGTCTGGTTATAGCAATAACACTAAGTTCATTTGGTATCTTCTTATTGATGGTATTGGGAACTGGTGATATAATACCACCACTTGTTATAGCTGCTGGACCTACATATGGAATTGCAGTATATTATCTTCTACTAACTCAAAAAAGATTAGAAGTAAGAGAAAAAACAAGAGCAATTGAAGATGAATTTTCAGAAGCACTATTTCAGCTAGGAAACGACATTTATGGAGGAACACCAATAGAATTATCCATAGATAAATCAATCAAACGAATAGAAAACCTTAAGATAAGAGATTTATTCAGAAAAGCACAGAGTAACATGAAAACTCTTGGGTTTACATTTTCTCAGGCATTTTTTGATAAAGAATATGGAGCAATAAGATACTACCCATCAAAAATGATAAAGTCTGTAATGAAAACTGTAGTCGAAACAACAAAAAAAGGTGTGAAAGTAGCCTCAGTAGCAATGATATCTGTATCAAAATATATGAAAAACATACACAACACACAAGAATATGTAAATAATATGCTGTCTGATTCTGTAAATTCATTGAAATTTCAATTATATTTCTTATCACCGTTTATATCTGGTGTCATAGTAACAATGGCGATAATAATTATTCGTATATTAGAAGAACTTGGGCAAAGAATAGGTAGTGCTTCTGCTGGTGGTGTTTCGGGTGGAATGAGTTTTGGACTGAGTTTTGGTGAAGTAAACGTCACTGCATTTGAATTTGTGTTTATAATAACAATTTATCTAATAGAAACCGCTTTAATCTTATCATATTTCATAAACGGGATAGAATCCGGTGAAGACGATATTGGAAGGAAAAATATGACAGCAAAGGCCTTGATAATAGGTTATATTGTATTTGCTGCTTCATTAATAGGAACTTTGGCTATATTCGGACCATTAATATTACAGGTTGTAACATAAACCAAAAGACTCTAATGACCTTTCTCCTTTATATGTGTTTTGCCCTACGAAAATCTTTATATGTCGGAAATCTAATGTAAAAATTATGTGTATGGAAGTAATTAAAAATCCCATTAAAGCATTAAATGCGGCTAAGAAAAAACAAAACATAAACAGAACGCTCACACTATTACTTGAAATATCAGTAATATATGGAATAGCTGCAGTTATACTTGGAATAAAATTACCACTATTCACAGGACTCATGGGTGTAGTTGCCTTCGTATCTGCATTCCTTCTTACAATAGTAGCTGCCCTTTTCTTCGGTTTAATTTTACACACAATCGCAGGAATAATGGGTGGTAAAGGAGAATATTACAATGGATTAACAACAATAACATATGCAATGATAGCTCCTTCATTTGGGATCTTAATTGCAGCAATATTATCCTTTATTCCATTCATAGGAGCAGTAATAGGTGTTATTGTATTAGCATTAACATTAGCTCATGGATTTAGCCTATTGTACAGAGGAACAAAAGACCTATACAAGATTGATATGGTAACAACGCTTGTAATAATATCTGTATTAACTCTAACAATAATAGCAGCTCTATGGCTTTCAAGCGCCATGAACATAACATCATTACAATCAATTGCAGCAATAAAAGGCTTTTAATGGGAAAGTGATTAGATGAACAAAAGGTATATAGGAG
>JBHOSK010000028.1:0-4224 GCA_042584825.1 Candidatus Aenigmatarchaeota archaeon | reverse complement strand
ACCGGCTCTAGCAACAGCCGCGGTTTGATCTATTTTTTTGGGTTTTG
The DNA here is from genome assembly GCA_042584825.1 of Candidatus Aenigmatarchaeota archaeon. Taxonomy (GTDB): domain Archaea; phylum Aenigmatarchaeota; class Aenigmatarchaeia; order GW2011-AR5; family GW2011-AR5; genus JBHOSK01. The sequence goes on along the minus strand of JBHOSK010000028.1, from coordinate 4,177 downwards.
TGTGTATTACGTGTAACTCACCAGGTTCTTCTGCAATTCTTCTAAGTAGTCCTGCATGAACCTGATCTTCATAAAGTACCTGGTTAACACCTCTACTTCCAAAAGTATGCAATAATGACTCTCTGGGATTCTCAACACTTAACCAATCGTATGTTACTCCGGTGTAGCTGAATACGTCCAAATCCGCTTGATTGTATCTCGAAGCATCTATTCCAAACCAAGCATCGCCATCCCAATTTTTTCCAGGGTATACTCTAAATAATCTTTCTGTGTTAGGAATTTTTCCATGAAGAACAGTTCTCATTGAGTCTGCATCTTTTTTTCTTGGTTCAATGCGTACACCCGATTGGGCTGCTGATGCAAGTGTTCTATCATCGTATTTACCTGTTATATCAAACATGGTTGTGTTTTTTGCTCTTGTAGGACTTTGAATTAAGTTTTGATCATCTACGTTATTATTATAATGTAGAGCAACACCATTTGGAATTCTGTCAACTGGTATAAAATCTCTGACAATTAGATAAACATGGCCACCGTTTTCTTCGGCAATACGAGTTATTGTTTCTGCTTGTGAAACATCCCATGCTTGATGTGCTCTGTTACCTACTCTTAAATTATGTTCGTTTATTACAAAAGAGGTTCCACTTCTAGCATACCCTGATGCAATATCAGGAGGTATATAATCATCTCTTAAATCAAGAGTTATTCCACCACCGACAAAAACATCTAACGCCTGTAAACCATACCAATGTGTAGGCAAGCCGTACCAATCGTCGCCTTCAAAGACTCTTGTTAACATTACCATGGATAACACCTATCCACGATAGTTTGCATAAGCGGGTTGTAGTTGTGGTTGATGTAAACCATCTAAAGAATCCAATAATCCTTTTGTATATGATTTTGTTGCGCGTACTGCGCTGTGTACTGCGCTATATGGCATTCTTCCTGCAACACGTGGTCTATCAGCTTGTCCTCTGTCTGGCACTTTGAATAACCATGGGTTCTTGTCTACAAGACCACCCATACCTGTTCTGGCGTTATACATGGTTTTCATCAGTTCCAATACGAACATATTTCCTAATACCATCTGAATCACCTAATTACTCATAGCTGTAACAGCTACCTCCATTTGTTCTAATAGTTCTGGCCTGTATCTTTCTAAATCTGCTATAATTCTTCTGTCTTCTGCATCTGGACTTGTGCTTCTTCTTGAATTTGTTTGATGTGCACCTAGCAAGATGCTATAGTTCCCTATTCTAGCATTATCTAAACCTTCTTCTATTGTCATTGCTTCAACCTCATAGTGGGGTCTGTTGCTTATTGGAGATGTTCTCCAATTTGATGGGTCTACACAGTGTTTTCTTTCGTGTGCTAGAACATACTCTCTTAATATTGGGTTGTATGCAACTTCTTTTGGAAGTGTTATGACATTTACTCTTCTACCATATTTTGTGACAGTACTAATTCCACCAGCGTGGCTATAATTATCAACAATTCTTATACCAGGTCCTAGATCATTGTCCAATCCTTCTACATCAGTGTCTCTGTAATCTGTTGAAATACCTCTTCTACCTCTGCAGGTTACTGGTTCTTGAATATCATCAAATGCTTGTCCTGGACCTACGTCAGGCATATATTGACCCATAGGAGAACCAAAGCTAATCCTTCTACCTAAAATGCTGATTGTTGGGGTTTCTAACAATTGTCCTTTTCCTGCTCTGTTCGCTCTAGTTAATAATCCTGTCATATTTAACACATCCGTTCGTCACTTATTATTTTCAATATTTGTTACTACGACAAAGTAGTATTTAAAGCTTTGTATGGTCGAGAATATGGGTTAAAATCATGATTTTTTGACTCTTTTTGAATAGGTTATATATAAGCTTTTTGGACAAACTGTGGAGCTGTTTATAAACTAAATTCGAATAAAAATCTTTCTTTCTTACTATCCATATGAGAAAAATAATTTTCATAATAATTTTGTTATTCATGCTTATGCCAGTTTATGCCATAAGTGAGGTTTCTATTACAATAGGTGCTTCAGCTAATGATGCAACGGTGTTTGTTTATCCTGATTATAAGCCGTATGATGATTTTTTTGCTGATGCAGACGAGATGAAAATAGTCGTTTATACATTTACAGATTGGCGAGTAGCTGATTTGCTTATTGACAAAGACGTGACGTTAATGGTCGAGAAGTCTCCAGCTGGTGGGATAAAAGACAAGGGAATATTGTGTTATTTAGATGACAATGGTGTAGATGTATATCTTTATGATGGTCCTGCTAGATTCATGCATGCAAAATATTTTATTAGTGGTGATGAAATTCTTGTTGGCACAGAAAATGTAGGTTCTTCGCTAAATAGGGGTTGGGGGGTTATTGCAGGCGGAGCCATTGTGAATGAATATAATGAAATATTTAGAAATGATCTATCAGAGTCAAAGAAACTTAGTGATGTAATTGATTGTGATGAAATTAATATTGAAAGAAATGATAATCACAAAGAAAGTAGAATGTATTTTGAACCAAAGCAATACAAAGATCAGGAAATAAGGACAATATTTTCACCCGATTCTTTAGATGAAATATTAAGTGTAATAGACGATGCTGAAGAGTTTGTTTATGTTCAACAATTTTACATATACAAAAATTGGGATAGTGATGTAAGTCCGTTGCTGCAGGCACTAATAGAAAAATCAGAACAAGGTTTAACAGTCAGAGTTCTTTTGGATAGCACGTGGTATAATGAAGAGAAAAATGGAGAGACAATAGCTTTTCTTAATGATCTTGATATAGAGGCAAAGTTTATAGAAGATGGTTATTTTGAAAAATCACATGTAAAAGGCATTGTTACTGACAAAGCTGTTGTAGTTTCAAGTATAAACTGGAATGAAAATTCTGTTATGAATAACCGTGAAGCAGGACTTATTATTGAGGGTGAGGCTTCACAATATTTTAAGAATATTTTTATGAATGACTGGTATGGCTATTATGAAACAAACACAGGCAATAAAGTAATAACAACAGGACTTATTACAGGTTCTAATGTTTTGTATGGAGGATTATTTGTTTTGGTTGTTATCGTAATAGGGTTAATCACGAAGAAATCATTTTCTGTAAGAAGGCGCAGGAATTGAATCAGAATCTGCTGGTGTGGGATGTACCGGTGTTCTACTGTGTGGTTCTACCAAAACAGCGTCATCAGGTATAGATGGTCGATAATCAATTGTTTCTTCTGGGTCACCGGAGAGAGCCATTCCACCGTAAAATAGTACGAAGAATGTTGCACAATGTAGTCTTCTTTTCCATTTATTTTCTCTAGGTGGACCATATCCTATTGGTCTGGTAGCTCTCGTGTTCATAAATCAATATTGGTCAGTGAAAAGTATTTAAAATAAACGCCTTCTAAAGCCATCTTGAAGAATCTGCTTCAGCGGTGTCTGGTCTAGCAGGATAGAAGTCATCTAATATATCCAATACATATACGGTATCTACTACAGGCGTTCTGTTTATTGAATCTCTTGGTGCGTGTGTTGGTGCTGATTGTGTATAATTCACTGTTGGATGAGTGCCGCAACCTATTGCGGACGTAGCAATTGGACCAAGTATAGCCAAATATCCCAACGGTCTTAGAATTTTTCTTAACATAAAGAGTATTAATAGCGATATAAAATATTTAAAATAAATGCATGACAATAGTAATTTATGCTTTCAGGTTATTCAGCTCTGATACAAAAACTCATGAAGAATAAAGGAATCGGTATTGGTCAACGAATCCTAGTTAAAAAAGGCAAAGAGCACTGGGAAGGATTTCTTATGCCAGCCAGAAACAAAGATTATATCGCCATAAAGCTTGATAATGGATATAACATAGGGATACATTTTATAAAAGGTATGGCAATAACAAAGAAAAAAGAAAAAAGAGCTCCGAAAAAAGCTGAAGTTAAGATAGAAAAACACAGACCAGACAAAGGAAAACCTACTATAGCGTTGATATCAACGGGTGGGACCGTGGCTTCACGCATAGACTATAAAACAGGGGCTGTGACAACTGCGTTTACTCCTGAGGATTTGTATTCATCTGTTCCAGAACTAAAAAATATAGCAAACTTCAAGATACACCAAATCTTTCAGATGTGGTCTCAAGACTTAGAGGCTGATCATTGGATTATTTTG
>JBHOSK010000027.1:0-4958 GCA_042584825.1 Candidatus Aenigmatarchaeota archaeon | reverse complement strand
CGTTTAGAAGTCAAAAGTGACAGCATGCAAGAAAAATTAGAACAATTCTTAAATAATAACTAATAGTTTAAGGAGGAGATAGACATTATGAATGAAAAAATAAATGAACTCATTGAATATTCCAAGAAGGGAATCTTGAGCAAAGATGTTATAAAGAACAATAAATTAGATATTACTTTATTCTGTATGGCCAAAGGAACAGAGATATCTGAACATACATCCACAAAACAAGGATTCATTTACGTAATTGAGGGAGATGGTATTTTCAATCTTGAAGGAAAAGACATACAAATGTCGTCAGGAGTATTTATCCACATGAAAGAGAACGCAGTTCATTCTCTACAAGCCAATGAGAATACTAGTTTTATTCTTGTATTGACCAAATAATTATTTGAGAAATGTTATTTATCATATCGTTCCATTATAGCATCCTGTTAAGTTGAATAGACAGTCAGCACATATAAGTGTGCCATTATTATATCCAAAATCACTACATGTCATGTTGTTCAAGTTTTCACCATCACATTCTTCCCCTTCTTCAATTATCTCATTACCACAAAATGGACTTGTTTCATTTAAACAAGAATCAAAATTGAAAATACACTCAATACAAATCAAGTCACCGCCTGTATATCCAAAGTCAATACAGGTCATGTTATCAAGGTTTTCACCATCACATTCTTCATCTTCTTCAATTATCTCATTACCACAAAAACCAGTTTCATTTAAACATTCTGTAAAATCAAACGAGCAATTATCACACAACAGGTCACCGCCTGTATATCCAAAGTCAATACAAGTCATGTTATCAAGGTTTTCACCATCACACACTTCCCCTTCTTCAATCACTTCATTACCACACTCTGTTGCATTTGTTTCATTTAAACATTCTGTAAAATCAAACGAGCAATTATCACACAACAGGTCACCGCCTGTATATCCAAAGTCAATACAAGTCATGTTATCAAGGTTTTCACCATCACATTCTTCCCCCTCTTCAATCACTTCGTTTCCACATTCTATTGTACTTGTTATAACACCACTTTTTCCTATCACAGGTTGTAGATTATATCCATCGCTCTGACCCTTTTTGACAACATTTATATCAAACAAGAATTCCAGGCTATCTCCGCCTGTTATCCAAAAAGCTTTAACAATCTTTAATGTATTACTAGGAATTTCAACATCAACTGTTTCCCCATCAACAACACCTAAAGCAGACACAACATCTAATCTTACTTGTGTATAATGTCCTTCACCAAGTTCTATTTCCATTATTTCTAACATATTTCCATCAATAAGCTGTGTTAAATCAAATTCTGTCACAGTAGGGTCAAATTCCATCCACCCATCACCATCCGACTTATGAATATTTACTTTTGATATTGTTACAATTAACTCTGAGAAATCTTCTATATCTGCTGGTGCATCAGAAACATATAATTTAAACACACCACTTGCACTTACGCCATCATCATCACCAGTATCGTCATTTCCTGTGTCATCATCACCGGTGTCATCATTATCACCTGAGTCATCACCAATGTTGTCATAACCTGCATCATCGTCTCCTGTATTTCCAGGACCAATTTGATTACCTTGACCTGTGTCTATTGTACCATTATCTTGCTCAGTACAACCACTTATCAATACTACAGAAACAACAAATAAAATGAGTAATATATGTATTTTCATTATTCTTACCTTTGTATATATTATTATTTTATGTATATAAAATTTGTTTAGGGATGTGAAATACAAAAAAACATTTATATAATCAAAAAACATATTTCTTACATGAAACCCCGTGTAAGATGGGCAATAATCGGAGCAATTCTTGGTATGCTCATATACATAGTAGCAAAACCAATCTTATTGTCATTAGGATCAGGTACAATAGGTGATATATACGATATTGCAGCACAAATTCTTCTAAGAGCTGTGATAGGAGCAATTGTCGGTTCTATTGCATTCCCAATAGCTCTAAAACACAAAAAGAAATAATTTTATTTTTCAAATTAAAAATCTTTAAGAATTCTAATTTATATTAAAATACTATGAGCAACGATGATCACATGCAACCATATGCCAATGGTGGTCCGGTTAGTAGGCCCAGAAGTGCTTACGATCGTGGAGAAGAAACAATAGGCCATTGGTGGGGTGTTAATGATCCTGTTCGTTCTGATGAAGAAGAATGGGTCTTATATGTTATAAGACAACTAGCTAATGAACCTGACTGAGAATTTAATTAAGATATTTTCTACACGTTTGTGTATATAACCATTTTCCAGATATTAGAAGCATCTACTGTTAACCCCAATGTTCCGTTGGATGCAAGATGTTTCATGTTGAGAAAAGAGCCACCAAAATAGCGCGGATAACCGGTCATATCAACGGTTTCCTCAGAAGCGATCCTCATTCTTTCAGCTTCTCTTCGAATTTCAGGATTAGGTTCTCGTCCTTGAACATGATATACACTATCAATATCATAACCGCCATGACGCAAAAATTTTAAAGCGGCAGCGCAGCTCGTATACGCATCACTGGTTGTCACAAACCTAAATTTCTTTTGCGTCGCTTCAGTAGCCATATTTATCACTTAATAAGAGTACATTAAATTTTAAACGTTTATCGATGATTCGCTACAAACATCCGGCACTTTTAATATTATCTCTTACATATAGAACTGATGAAAGACGTAAACGAAGTTACTATTGGAGGAAGAAAATTAAAATGCACTTTTTGTGGAAATAATCAATTTTATGAATTTGATGTAAAATTAAACACACTCTCTACTTCATTTGGTAGTGGATTGTGGAGCTTATTTGCAAAAAATGCTAAAGCATTTGCATGTTCTAAATGTGGATTAAAGCAAGAATTTCTCAAAAAATAATCTAGGGTTTCTTTACCTTTATTATTGATATCATGAGAATAGCTGGTATGAAATAAAACCAGAGTAAGTGTATTTTATCTATATTCAATGAAATAAGAACAAAATAAGCTATTGGTGTTATGAAAGCATGTGATACAGGTAATCCTTCATAATATCCATTTGTTGTACCGATAATTGCAAATCTTGCCAATCTTAATACTCCAGATACAATAAACAGTGTAAACACGACCATCGCTATTATGCTATTTAATCCAACCATATAACCAAAAAGTGATACAGCAATCAAGTATATTGTAACATCACACAAATTATCAAGTTCTACACCAAATCTACCTTTACGTTTCATGTATCTTGCAACTTTACCGTCAAAAAAATCAAAAACAGCAGCTATAACGATACAAACAGCAGCAATTTCTATATTACCACGTAGAGAACTGAATATTGAAATTATGCCAAAGATTAAGCCAGCTATGCTAAAAAAATCAGGATATATTATATACCCTCTAATATCTTTGTAAAACATTATAATTAGATTAATTATAGAGTATTTATTATTGTAAGTAGAGGCAATTACTTCTGTAATTTCTAAGTAATTTCAATTAATCTTAATAAGCATTTAGAATCATATTATTGTAATTAGTGATTACATGGCAAGAAGATGGAATAAACATTCACCCAAACCTGGTGGCGGAATAAGAAGACAGGGTACGCACATAAGACCTGGTTATGAAGGATCCCGTGTAAGCGGTACTGTTATAAGAAGAGACAACGCAAGACTAGCTGAAATGCGCCCAGCTGCTAAACCAGAATACACTTCATCTCAAATTACAACAGCACTAGGAAGATATTGTCATACGCAACGCGTAAGATCAGGCTGTTGGGATTGCACTTATAATAGAGATGGGTGTTATGGTTACGCAACATCAGGAAGACCCACTTTATCTGGTAATGTACAAGAAACAAAACTCCGGCCATTACGAGAACACAGATTATTATCTTAACATGATCTTTAGAATGCAAGTTTAAAAGAAGCGTTATGAATTGATTCTAAACTAATTTATATGGCATACATATATCTATTTTGATCTTCTGTAATTACGCAATCAAAAAATATGCAACTAAGCCCACTGCTAGAACCAAAACACCCAGAACAATTGATAATCTAAGTAATTTTTTCTGTTGAGGTGTGTATTTTATTTTTTTATTCCATTTATTTTTGTTAGCAGCACCTATTGCAAGGAATACCAAACCTATTATGAATAAAGGGGAGAACTCAGCTTCATAAAAAAACATAGCAAAAGATCCAATAATTGTCCAAACAATTCCTATATAGAAAAACGCACGATAGTCTGTTTGCTGAGATATTTTTCCTTGTTTCTTCCATATCAAAAATACGACCACTAATCCAATAACTACAAGTCCAATAACAATCATCAATATCATCTGAAGCATAATATCACTATTTTTTATTCATCATACCACAATATAAACGTATGAATTTCGTAAAATTTGCAGGGCTATGCGGAATCATAGGTCCAGTAATCATATTCTTGTTTATAACATTAGCAGTTTCTCAGGCACCTTGGTTTAGTTGGACCGACAATTGGTTAAGTGATTTAGGTGGTCTTGAAAGTGAAAGACCACTATGGTCTGCTCGTGGGATACCATCTATATTATTCAATTCAGGTCTAATGATTGGTGGTGTATTTGGTGTTATATTTGCATTTGGATTCAGATCATTTTTAAAGAAAAAAATTAAAACAAAGACACAACATAAATGTATTCTAGGTTTTGATCAGATTCATTTTTTACATTATGTTTTACGTCTTCTTTGACAAAATAAGTCTCACCTGCTTTTACTATATTTTTATCACCATCAGTAATGGTTGCTGTTCCTTTCAATATGATAATAATTTCTTCTCTATTTTTTGTCACGTGTTCACCTATTTCTTCACCAGGGTGTAGAAAAACACGACCAGATTTTATATTTTTACTGGCTGGTGGGGTTATTATTGGGGCTGACTTCATGCTATTTTATTTCTGAGGTAAAGTATAAATACAATTA
>JBHOSK010000026.1:0-5276 GCA_042584825.1 Candidatus Aenigmatarchaeota archaeon | reverse complement strand
GGATGTGGCATGGAGTACCTTTTGTAATAATATTTCTACCAATAGTTTGGTTTGTACTAATTACTGTTTTCAAACCAGAAATAAAAGAACTGAAAACTGTTAAACATAATCCGAATCTTTCGAAAGAACAGAAACAAGTTCTCTACGTATTTGGATTTACAATATTATTATGGCTTACAACAAAAATACACGGATTTTCATCAGCAACTGTTTCACTAGTACCAATAATACTACTCTACCTATTCAAGCTGTTAAGCGAAAGAGACTTCAAAGAAGTAAATTGGCCCGTACTTATCTTAATTGGTGGTGGTTTGTCTCTTGGTCTTGCAATGCACGCATCAGGACTTGATTTAGAAATAGCAAATCTATTGCAAACAATAGCAGTAGGACAGGGTGTACTTGTAACTTATCTAATAATAGGTGCATTTGGTATTATATTAACTGTATTCGCAAGCAACACAGCGGCCGGAGCAGTTTTCATCCCAATAATGGTACCTTTGTCACTAATGCTAGGCATGGATCTACGTGCATTGGTAGTGTTAGCAGGTATTTCGGTATCTCTAGACTATATAGTACCCGTAGGAACACCGCCGTCGGCGATTGCCTATTCGTCAGGCTATGTAAAAGTACGTGACATGGCAAAAACAGGTGTAATACTTGCGATACTTGGAATATTATTACTGGGTGTGATGGCATTATCATACTGGGGATTATGAATTAATTTTTAATAGTATTTTAAAAATACTTCTATTATTAGGCTAATTATGATAGTTGAAAGAGTGATAGACAGAAAAGAAGCAGGAATGCAACAAACATACGTATTAGAATATCGTGGTTTTGATAATGCACCTACTACAGAAGGTACAACAATACACCATATAGCAGTATATCATAGAAGAAGTAGAGTAAATCCTGACAATAGAGATTATATAGGAGCTACAGAGTTTACATATAGGTTTACTACAGAAAAACCAATAATAAGACATCATCCCGAACCTGGCTGGGAGGATATACTAATAATCTTAACAGAAAAATATCCCAAACCCGGCAGTTCGCGTACAAAAACAAAAGCAGCTTAAAGGTAATATTATGAAAATACTAGTTTTTGGTAATCCCCTTGTTCCACAAGATTCCTTACCATTGAAAATAGCGAATAAAATAAAAATACCTGGTGTAACATTTAAAGAACTTGAACCAAGTATCGATGAACTAACAGATGAGGGTAGAGATCTTATAATACTTGACACGGTTATAAACACGGACAAGGTTAGAGTAATTGAAAATATAGATGCAATAATAACAGAAAAAATATATTCACTCCATGACTTTGATTTGGGTCATACTCTGAAATTACTTAAAAAAATGGAATTAATTGATTCTGTGAAAATAATATGTGTACCCCAGAGCATTAGCGAAGCTGAAGCAATAAAACAAGTTAAGAATGTTATAAAACCCATATAATTATAATATTAACTTTTATCCCAATTAATTTTTAGAAAATGTGATGCACAACTCATACAAGGATCGTATGCACGTATGATTTTTTCTACTTCAATACGTATTTCATCTTCAGTTTTATCAAGAATAGTTGGTATTATTGCTTTTATGTCATTTTCCATACCAACTTGGTTTTGTTGGCTGGGTGTAATTATGTCACCATACTTTACATTTCCAGTTTTTGCAATAGAAAGCATATAATATAGAGTACCCCGAGGTGCTTCAATGCATCCAACACCATTACAATCCTTTAATTCTATTTTCGGTTGTTTCTCTTGCTTTATTTCCATTGTCTCTAACATTTCTATCGACTTGTCAATACTATGAAGTATCTCTATAGCCTGCGCAAGGTTATTATCGAATATATTTTTTGATGGAAATTTTCGCAAAGCTTTTGCAACATCTTTTTTTGTGTCTGGGTGAAGAGAAGATTTATTATTATTCATCCTCGATATTGCACCTACCATATATTCATGTCCTTCAAATTCAAATCCCGTAGCCTGTGAATAAGGTTTAACTATTCTGTTAAGATGTTCCCAATAATGAGATTCAGGAATACATAATCCTTTAGAATTCCTAACCTCACCTTCAAGAAAAGAGAAATCCGGCGTAACAAGTGAAACAAAGTCTATTTCCCTTTTTAGTTTAAAATCACAATTATAAAATATGTCTATTAACTCTACAACATGTGGTCTGTTTTCTTTTAGCTCTTCTATAACGCGTGTTATTTTGTCCTTTTTAGGATAACTGGAAAATCCACCAACACGTAATTCTGTAGCATGTATTGCTCTACCACCAATCATTTTACATAATAAATTGCCTGCTCCTTTTACATGTAATGCTCGGTGTATCAACTCTTTGTCTTTTCCCTCAAATTCAAAAACAGAATCTTTTCCAAGAACGTCTGGTAAACAAAAAAGGTAGAGATGCATTGCATGATCTCTGACCATTAAACCATACATGTTTAACTGTCTAAGCATCATTGTTTGTGGGCTTGGTTTAATGTTAAGTGCCTTTTCAACAGCCTCTAAACAACACGTAAGATGTGCAACACTGCATGTACCACATATTCTAGATACAAGTTGCGGAACTGATTCATAATACTTGCCCCGTATAGCCTGTGTGTAAAATCTTTTGTTTTCAGCTATTTTCAGTTTTGCACTTACAACTTCGCCGTTTCTTACCTTTATATCTAGATCCGTATGACCCTCTGTTTTACTTATGTTTTCCAGAGTAATATCAAATTCTTTATGCATTCTTACCACCAACTGGGTGAGGTTCCTTTAACCAAAGATCCTTAATTGGCAAAGGATCTGATACAACACCAAATTCTAATAAATATTTGTTTAATACTTCTAAAAACTTCTCTTCTATTATAGGACAGCCTGGAACTTTATCATCAACTTCAATTATTTCACTTATTGATGATACTTTGGGTCTATGACCAAAACGATCAAGTATAAATTGTATCTCTGCGGTTGTTTTTTCATCAAAAAAATTTCTATGATTTGAAGGTGCACCATTTATTGCACAAGATCCTATAGCAACAACTTTCTTTGAATTTTCTCTTATTTTCTTCAGTTTGTCCTCATCCTTATATGTAGCAACCGCACCTTCTACAAAAGATACATCAATATCCTCTATTACGTTTTTCGATTGAAGAATTCTACAAAATTTGAAATCTAGGTATTTGGCCCATTCGTAAAAGTATCTATTCATTATTTCCTGGAAAACAATAACACAACCTTCATCTCCAGTAAAAGAAAATATACCTACCTTCAATTTTTTTGCCATAAAACTATTTTATTTATTCTTGTTTAAATAGAACTGCGTATCGTCCTACGGTTTATCATTCTATAGCAGTATCACAATCTAGGTCTTCACAACCACACTCTTCTCCAGTACATTCACCTGTAATATGTGCAGTACAATCAGGTGATCCACAATCACATTCTTCCCCAGAAACAAGATCGCCTATCTCATTATATACACACATACCGTCATCACTAGAAGGATCACATGTACCATACGTCACATAATTGTAGATACCCAATCCCGTAAACACAATACTTACAAAAAATACTATAACAAATATCCAAGACATTGTTCCGAAGTGCTTATAAACAAATCCAGCTGCCCTAGTACTTTTAGACGATATTTTTGAGGTGAGCTTAGCTCTCACTTTATCATCAAAATTCATTTTACACGGTCTAAATGTGACCATCCTTCCAACACAACTAGCTGCCTCTTTCGCATACACCCGGTATTTTGCAGAGAAAATACCCATAAACGCAAGTACAACCAATGCTATTATACATACAACCATGTTATCACGTTATTATTCTATCAAACAATACAAATAAAAATATATCTTTATCTTGGGGCTATGACTCTTTTTTCAATCATCGCCTTAAATAGGACTAAGCCAACGACGATTGTAATAGCTCCATAAATCAGTATATCTATCGAAAGATTCGCAAGCATGAACAAAGACGCTGCAAGACCTAAAAATGATATTACAGGAAACTTTCCTATATTTAGAGGAATTCTAAAAGATCTTTTCATCTTAGGTAATTTATACCTAAGAACTATAGCAACGAGATTTATCATAGCAAATGTAACAAATAATGCAAAATCTGTTATAGAAGCTATTTGTTCTATATTACCTGCGAATAAGAACAATATCGTAAATATCATCACAGCAATTATAGCTACCCAAGGAGTTCTTGTTTTTTTATGAATTCTGGATAATGATCTTGGGAAAGATCCAAAATCAGCCATACCATAAACAATACGGGAAGTAGCAAGCATTTCTAATAAAACTGTATTGGCTGTAGAAAACAACGCAACAATAGATAACACAATAAACGCCTCTGGTCCCAATATAAATGCAGCAACATCGGCTAAGGGCGAAGATGATTGTGCGAGTTCTTGTGGGGAAAGAACACTAACTACTGATATAGCAACGAGCACATAGAAAATTGTGGTTATAACTATTGATATAATGAGTGCTCTCGGTATAACTCTTTTTGGTTTTTTTGTCTCCTCTGATAATCTTGTTATTTGTTCAAATCCTAAAAATGCAAAAAATATCAATGCACCAGCAGAAAACATCCCCTTAAAACCAGCGGACATTTGGAAATAATCAACAGAACCAAAATACGGTATTGATATGAATATTATAATTACGAGGCCTGCTGCTTCTATTAATGTAAAAACTATAGCAATCCAGGTTGATTGTTTTATTCCATAAAAAATTGTAAACGACAATATCAATACGAGAACAAAACTAATCAAAATAACACTTCCTCCAAACAATGAAGAGAAATAACCAGCAAATCCTAAAGCTACTGTTGTACTTGCAAATATACCACTAAGTATAATAGCCCAACCAACCAAGAAAGCAAGTGTTCTACCAAAAGCTTTTTTTGTGTATACATACTCAGCACCTGCTCGTGGAAAGAGTGAAGATAATTCAGCATAACTTAATCCTGTGAAAGCTGCAACAAGTGAAGCAAAGAAAAAAGACATCCAGACACTTGTACCCGTAAGGCCCGCGGCCTTACCAACCAGAACATATATACCTGCACCTAATATTATGCCTATACCAGCGAGAGTTGTTTCAAAAAGACCAAGCTCACGCTTTAGTTTTATTTTCTCCCTCATTGTTTCAATTTCCCCTTTAAGATATATATAGAAAGCTGTATATATTTCTTCAATGAGGCTAATACCAATCGCACTAATTCTTATCACAATAGCTACACTTGGATACATAGAAA
>JBHOSK010000025.1:0-6109 GCA_042584825.1 Candidatus Aenigmatarchaeota archaeon | reverse complement strand
GGAATCAATGCCTCGTCTGCTAATGTGTCGTAATCAGATCCAATTGATGAGTCTACTGTGCATACCTGTGTGGTAACATCTGTATCATTGTATGCTACCTCCGGGCATGTTATGTTGAACATTTCATAAACAAAGGGTTTTGATGAGTTTACTTCATCATATGAAGCTATTTCATTTGATGTACCATTTAAATCTACAGTTACTGAAAAGTTTCCTGAAGATGTAGCATTGACATACCATATAACACTTTTTATCGAATTTGCTGTAACAGTTCCCAAGCTCTGCAAACGATTATCTATTATCCAATCGTCTGGAGCTGTAAGATTGGCATAAACATCGTTAGAATCATCAACAAGACTTGTTACTGTGGCATTTATTGTGAAGTTTTTGTATTGGAATGTTTCTTCTGGTACGTTCACACTAGTAATATCAACTTCTGCCTCACACCCAGATAAGTCAAGTGACACGTAAAGTGTGATAGATGAGTTTTGCTTATAATATGGTTCACTTTCATTTATTTCCGCAATCCAATTATGTGATCCCGCTGTTAGTCCTTGGCCACATGATGGTTTATAATCAAGAACAGCGTGACCGGTTGAGTTTGTAACATTTGTACCCACAACTTTGTTGTATATACCAGGATAACTAATATTAAAGTTAACAGTAGCTCCTACCAATAAGTTGTTTGTGCTAGCATCATGATCGTATACTTGCACAATTAATTTGATCGAGTTTGTTAAGTTTGCTGCTGTATTGTTTCCAGAAATATATGTTATATTTGCGTCGTCTTCTTCTACAGTAACATAAAGAAACCCTGATGTTGATGTAATACTTGAATCATTCATTTTGAACTGATAGTACCATTGACCCTTGTCGTTTGCTGAGAAGTTCTTGTACCATCCCACTTGTACACCTATTGGTGTTGTAAGGACTTGTGTGGTGTAGTTTGAGCAGTTCTCACAAAGTATAGATGGGTTTGGAGATCCCTTTTCCATATATAGTGAAACATTTATTTTAGAATCGTCACCTGATGATGCAATCACAGAGAAATTCCAATTTGGATAGCCCCATCCTTCTGTTTCATTTGGAACAGCTGAGGCATTTTCAAGTTCTCTTATAGGGAATAAATAAAATATTCCAAGATCTCCTATATTTGTATCGGAGTTATTGTAATGGTTTGTCAAGTTAGCATCCATTGTTGCATTGTACCATCCGAATGGTGTCGTTATGTTTGTAGATAAATCACATGTGTACACGTTTTGACTGATTATTGATACATTTGTACACCCTATGCTGGTCGTTGATTTATTTATATAATATATAACTGTCGGTGATATTACATCTCCACAATCGTCTTCTGCTGATCCTAGGAATGAAATGACATCTTCTTGTGTGTAATTTAATGTTCCGTCTGGTTTTAGCATTGTAAGTACGATATCTCCTTGGACAGACGTGTTTAGCTGTGTTAATGATAAATCAAAATAATCATCTTCGTCTGATATTTCCATTTTCCATGCTCGGTCGCCTATTGTATATTTAGGTGAACATGTGGCATTGAAATAATAGTTTGCGTGGCCTGTTGTATTTGTTTCATTTGAAAATCCAATATCTATTGAAGAAGAACTTAGGTTTATTGTAAAGGTTACGTTTATAGTAGACACATATGTTTGGTTGTCTGTATCATATACCCGTACTGATAGAAATGTTATCTGATCTCCTGTTCTATTTGTTATTGAATTGTTACCTACTATCGTTTGGTATTGTAGTGTGTCTTTTGTTATTGTATAATTGTTTGTTTCTACTTCTGCTGTGGTATTCAGGTTGCCTATTGTGTTGCTGGCGTTGAATTTATAAAAGAACGTTCCTTTATCATCGTCTGGTGTGAAGTTGATTGCAAAATACATTCTGGTTGTTATGTTTGTGTTATTGTAATCTTGCTGGGTTAATAATGACCAAGGTCCTGATACAGACGATGCTTTCCATAAATAAACAGTAGCGTTGTTGTGTGTATCTGTGACGTTTAAAGAGAAGATACGTTCAACACCCCAGCCGCCTGATTGTGTATCTATTGATTCATTTTCAACTCGTGGTGCGTTTGTCAGTGTTGTTACATTGTAGGTATCGGTATCATTATATTTGTAGCAGACTGGTGCTGTTGTTGTGTTAACAAATGCTATCCAGTCTTGTTTCATTACAGCATAACTCTGGTCTGGAAGAAAATCAAATATAACATGCCCTGTTGAGTTTGTGCTGTTTGCTCCTGCTAATGAATAAGATGTACCTTGACCGCTTTTTGTTATGTTAAACCCGATGAACCCGGTTGAAACAAGTTCATATGTGCTGTTATCAATATCGTAAACTCTAACTAGAAGTCGTGTTGATGATTCTAGAGTGGCGTTGGTTTCGTTTCCTTGTATATATTCAACCCAGGCGTTGTCAGCTTCTATTGTGAATGAATTACTATCTCCGATGTAATCGCTTCCTGCGACTGATGTTGTGTAGTTATTCTCTTCTTCATCGGTTGCATTAAACTTGAATTCTTTACTCTCTATATCATCACAAACATAACTTATATCAGTCCAGTTTAATGTCACATTTACACAATCCTGACAAACTTGTGGAGATCCTACCTGTGTCCAATCTCCTTCACCACCTCCTACAGGACGTTCCCATAAATAAACTGTGACATTATCTTCGTCGTTGTCTGATACATTAACACTAAATGTTCTTGGAACTCCCCATCCGTCTGTTCTAGGAAGTGTATCTGCTGCAAAAAGTAAAGGTATTGCTTCTATTTTTAATGCATCTGTTTCTGAATCAGTGCTGTTTCTATGATATGGTTTTGATGCTGTTACGGTTACATTATATTGACCCACTTTCTTTCCATTTGTATCAAAATCACAATAATAATTGAAACCTGTTGTGTTTCCTGGAGATGTACAATTATATGTTGTATCTGAATTATTCAATAAGAAATAAACTGTCGTGCCACTTACACCAACCAAACAATCATCAGTAACATTGGCTATAAATGTTATTGTATTCCCTGCTTCATAGCTTTGTAGTCCTGTTGGCTCTATATATTCTGTTGTCAGATCTCCCCATATGGTGACGTTCCGAGGACCGGTTGTTTGGTTTTTGTAGTATGCTGCATTCGTAACGTTCATCATCCAGGTTTGCAGACCTGGTTCATAAGTACATCCTGGATTGAATTCGTAGTAGAAATTTGTTGCATTTATTATCTCATTAACTTCTGTGTGAGATGAGCCGTTATAAATGTACGTGAAAAATTCTGTTTCGTTGTTTATATTTACAGTATATGATGAATTGTCATCGTCATAAACTGTTGCTGATATGTTTGTAACATTGTTTAATTGCGAATTACTTCTGTTTATTTCTATGTTGTTTCCTAGTATTATATTTATTGTTATGTCGTCCCTTTCTACGGTGAAGTTCATTTCAGTTCCGTATATGTCTTCTGTGTCGTTCAGGAATCCGATAGAGTCATTAGCTATGAATCTGAATCTCCAATCATCTATGTTTGATTCTGTGAAATTATATTCGAAGGATAGTTCTGTGTTATCACAAACTGTGCATGTTTTTGATGATACAAATGAAAATGATCCTGTTCCTTCTCTCAAGTAGAATGAAATGTTGGTTGTTGCGTTGTCTAGGTTTGTTATGTTTATTGTAAAGTTGAATGGTGATTCTCCCCAACCTCCTGTTGACGGTATTGCTCTTGGGTCTAGTAGCAGTGGTACGACACCCAAGAAGAACTGGCTGTTGTTTGTTTGGACACCATTATTGTGGTATGTTTTGTTTGAGGTGACTGTTACGTTGTATAATCCTACTGGGAATGATGAGGTAGTGATAATATCACAGTCGCCGTTTGCATCAGCTATACATGAGAACTCTCTTGTTTCTGTTCCGTTGTTATTTGTCATTGTGAAGTTTATATCAGAATCGGATGTTCTTGCTACGCTACAGTCATCTTCAACTGTTGCGCTGAATGATATTGTGTCACCACGTGTGAAATTGACCAAGCCGCTTGGCAGTTCTAGTGTGTTATTTAGTGTACCCATTAGCATGAATGGTACAATTTGTGTTACGTTGTTTTGATAACATGTTGCGTCCTCTACTCCACCTTTGTAGTACATTTGACCAAGTACGTATTTGTCTGTGTCAACACACCATTGGGCATTTGTCACTGCCCTGTTGATATGTCCAGTATCATTGGATGATATTTCGGGTGATGTATCAAATGTATCGTTGTTTGCGTATGTTGTTATTTTAATCAGTCCTTGCCCTGTGTCTGTTCCTGAGCTTCTTAATTCATAGGGTGAAGATGCATTTTCAGCGTCATATACTCTTATTGTAAAATTGGTTTCCTGGGAACGATTAACTGTTGCATTGAATATAGGTGTTATATTGTAGGCTTGTGTTATGTCGGATGATAGTGTATATGTAATAGTTTCGTTTTCACTCCAGCCATCTATATTTGATGCATTAAATCTAAATATCCAGTCTCCTTTATCACCACACTCATACTCCTTTGAAAAATTAACTTGGGTGAAGTTCTCACAATATGTACAATTTGTTGTGTTTACAAATGTATATGAACCGCCTACCTTTTTATCTGCTCCGTATATTGTAACGTTTCTTGAGAATCTATCACGAACATATGTGGATAAATTGAATCGTGTTCCCCATCCGCTTGCGTTTGGTATTACAGATAGGTTTTCAAAAATAGGCGAATACAGGAATGTTTTTACCTGCATGAATATATTTTGTTTGTTTGAAAATGCTCTTCCGTGGGTCCATGTGTAAGTTATGTTGCTAATCGTCGTGTTGCCGATGTCGTTGATGGTTCCTATGGAACTAGATGAAACTCCGATTGTGTAGGATGATGATTTAAGAGTTTCCTGATCATCTAGATCAATAGAATAATTAACTCTTGTATCGTATTGTGCATCAATAAATGAGAAGTCTTGCCATATAAGATTTTCAGTGTTGGTGTCATCTGTCATGTTTACGTACATTTCACCGATTGTCAAATTGTGGGCTGACCAGTTATAATATACTGTCATGTTTATTTCTGACAGTCTTTCATATGATTTGTTAGGGCTGTGGAATAGGAATGAATCTGGGTTGTTACATTTTTCACCTTCACAACTAATGCTGGTGGCATTGCTAAATGATGAGAACGCAAGCGTGGAACGCTGGGCATCGGCTGTTAGTGTGTGAATTTCTTCTTTTGTACAAGTTAATGAGAAGTTTAGTAAATCAAATTCTCTTATTGCCAGGTTCGTCAGGGACCAGTTTATTTTAGCAACAGCAGGATCAAACGTACCTGTAGATTCAACAACAGTACAGTCGGCTGGTATTGTCAGTGTTACATTCCACTCGGCTGATGTGTTAACATCTCCTATGTTTCTTGGTTTTAATGAGTAGTTGTATGTGATGTTTGGTTGTATTGATCGTGTATCTTCTATAGGATAATCTGTTTTCTCATAAACAACCAAATCAAATTCAATGTATGATTCGTTTGTATAATTGTATGTGCGTATTTTAAACAAGTCTTCTTCCAAGCTCTTGGAATCCCATGATGCATTGTACTGAAGGTTTCCTTCAGAAGCAAGTTGATCTATAGATCTTATCTGATATCTTGCTATAACATATTCATTTAATCCTATCGTGGAAAAATTCCATGTGATTATATTTGTTTCCAAATCAACTGATGATGATAATAGTTCTGGAGCGCCTTCTGATGTTGGGTTTGCTGGTGTCCATCCTGTTGCAATTTGTTCTGTTATTAGTGTTGTTGCGGATGTAGGAGCACAACCTTTGTTGTAGATAATAAATGCTGATTCAAACACACGGAATTTTGCAACTGTTTTTGGGGTTTCTCTTATTATTTCTAATATAGCAAATCTGGCTGATTCAACTGTGAAATTGATTCGTCTGGTTTTTGATTTTCCGCCTGGATAGGTGTAATTTGCTGTTGCGTTGAATGTTGCGTTTGCTGGCGTGACTGGTGATGTTAGATTGAACTTTACAGATACGTTTCCTGGTTGGGTTGCGTTTATCAAAAATGTGGCTGGTGAGAATG
>JBHOSK010000024.1:0-9303 GCA_042584825.1 Candidatus Aenigmatarchaeota archaeon | reverse complement strand
TTGGCTTTATGTTGTAGCTGAAAGTACAGCAACTGGTATAAGATTCCAAGGAACAGATGGTACAGACACGATGACAATTGAAAACAATGGTGAGGTTGGTATTGGTTTTACAAGTCCCAGTAACAAATTACATGTTAATGGTATCACACGTATTGATAATGGATATCTTTATTTGAATGACGACAATACTGCTTACATAAGATTTCATGATAATGACTATGCAGGAACTTATGATAACCACTATCTTATTGGTCGTGACGGTTCTCTGACTGTGCAGGCAAATGATGGGGCAAGTAGCTGGCCTACAACAATGGCACTAAGCCCCACGAGACAATATTTTCCCGGACCTGTTGGTATTGGTGAGTCATCCCCCGATAGCGACCTTCATATTGTTGGGGGTGATAACAATGGCATAACCGCTAGTTTACAAATAAACACCGGTGCTACACATAAAATGCTTTTTGATGGTAATGAACTTGACACAAATTCTGCTTTGTATATTAATCACAATTCTGGTCAAAATATTTTATTAGTAGACGGTGGTGGTAATGTTGGTATTGGTACAGCCAGCCCTTCTTACGAACTTGATGTGAGTGGTGACGTAAGAGCAACCGGTGATCTAATATCTGGTGATGACGTTATAGCAGGTGATGATGTTATTTTCGGTTATGAGCAGGTTTCTCTTACCGAAAGCGATGGTCTGGTAGCTGTTGGTTGTTCAGCTGGCAAAAAAGTTCTTGGTGGAGGGTGTTATTGTGCCAACGGAAGAATAGAAACATCAGCATATTCAGGAGATTTCGCATGGCAATGTTTATGTGAACCCCAGAGTGGAACAGTAACAGCTTATGCTATATGTGCCAGAGTGGGATAATTATGAAATTAAAAATAATTTTATCGATTGCAATTATACTAGTTTTATTTATTGGTGTCAGTCATGCAGCAGTTAACCCAAGCATAGGTTGGCATGACATGAGCCAAATAGCCAGAACAGGAACAACAGGTATTGACAACAATGATGATGATTATATTGATTATGCTCAATATCTGATGCCAGGATCATGGGGACCAAATGATCTTTGCCATAATGATAATCCAGCAGATTATAATTGTGCAAGTCAATATTACCAACGCAGCGACTCTGATTTTTTTATTGACTATTCAAATGACGAAATTGGTATTGGTACATCTACTCCAGAAGAAAGATTAGAAATAAGGGATGATAGCGACAGCATACGTATAAGAATGAGAACTGTAGACCCTTACGATATAGTGATAGGAGGTTATCAAGGAACCACCCAGAAACTAGGAATAGGTTATGATGACAGCGCAGATGCTGTTAGTCTAAGTTATGGATCAATGGGAAACAATCACATAACAATAGACAGTGGTGGTGAGGTTGGTATTGGTATGTCACCTAATGTTGCTCTAGATGTTTCAGGTACAATAGAAGAAAACAACAAGAAACTCTGTAAACAGGATGGTACAGATTGTCCTCCTGGTGGCACCAGTGGTGTACTAACAATTAATGGCGAACTTCCTACTGCAGGAGGTAATGTTGAACTTGCACGAGACACCCAAACCGACAATTTAGTTGAAACTATAGCAGGCGATGGTAATAATAATGTTTTGTTTTATGTAAGAACACCAGGACTTGATGAAGTAACAGGTGTTAGTGCAACAACAGATGATAGAGTTTATATAGAAGATTCTACTAATTACATAGAACAGGATTCAGGAAACTTGCGTTTAGCTACAACAGATGATTCATCAATTATTTTTAGAACTAACGGTTCCGACAGAATGTGGTTGAGTAAAGACGGTAGATTGCAAATCAATTATCAATTAAGGTTAGCCACCAGTTATCCGTTCTATGCTGAACGCCAAAACGTACACGGAGACGTTTTTCTATTACACAACGCATATTACTCATCAAGCGCTGAATTATTAAAATGGGTGACAGATCACGATACTTTTGGATCAAGAGGTATACGAATGAGTTACCAAAATGGAATAAGCTTTTATGCAGACAGGGTAGACACAACACCAGGCCTAGAATTCACACCAACAAGAAGAATGATAATTAATAATAATGGAAATGTAGGAATTGGTTATAGCGCCCCTTTACAGAAATTAGATGTAGCTGGCGCAATTAGAACAGCATACGATGCTTCATCAGGTAGAATATATGTCCCAACAGCCACAAACGAATATTTGGGTATAATTAATGATGGCGGAGCATCAGCCGCCATAAAAACCGGCGGTATACATATTGGCGGAGCTTATGATGGAGCTACTCCAGAAGACGGAGAAATCACAACATCAAATAACAATAATATAGAATTCAAGCCAAATGATGTCGAAAAAATGAGAATAGAATATGGTGGCGATGTTGGTATTGGTACTACAAACCCTTCATACAAATTAGATGTAAGTGGAGACATAAGAGCAACAGGAGATCTAAGAGCTGGTGATGATTTATTTGTTACAGATGATGGAACAATTAGTGGCTCACTTAGCGTTGCAGGTACAATAACAGAGAACAGTAAAACTCTTTGTAAATCAGACGGAACCAACTGTCCTATATACCCAGATGAAAATGATATTGTTCAATGCCCACCACACATGGTACCTGTTGACATAAGAGGTTCAAGTGGATTTGAATTCTTGAACTGGGGAGGATGTACAATATATGATTCAAATACAGTTACAATTAGTTATCCACAGATTTGTAGAGATGGTGTTCATAATTGTAGATATATTGAAGGTTACGGAAGTACATACGACGAAGAACAAGCATTATGCAGAGCATTTGGTTTAGTATATGACACAGGATCACGTAACTATCAAAGTAGTTGTGGTTCTAGTGAAATGTATGTATGGAATGTAGATCAGGGACTGTTTAGATGGTATTTGGGGTCATACACCTATTGTATAACTTCAGTAAGATGTAGTGTCGGCGATCCACCAGGTACAATAACACCAGGATAAGTCATAATATTAAATTCTAATCGTAAAAACTAGCAAAATATCCTATTAAATTAGATTAAAAATAAAATTATAAGTTGGTTCTTGGATATTCTTTTCCACAGAACCCACAAAAAACAAGACTACCGTGCGCAATGAGTCTACCCTCTTTACAGTTACGACATCTGTGTATATCTAAATCCATTGATGCTTTTGGCTTTTGCTTTACTGTTCTGCTTCTCTTCATGCTTCTAATCGCTGTAGATTTCTTAATTCTCTTTTTCATATATACCACACCCCCATTCGATCATTATATTGACCAAATGGACTTCGTCTATATACCCCTGAGGGGTATAAATACTTTACGCCGCTCACTTATATAGATTTTGGAGCAATTACTGTATTTCCAATGGAATTACAGGAATAAAACAGTTAAAAATTGCTTATTTACGCTTAAAAAGGAAAAATATGACGTTTAAAATAATATCATTTTTAACTCTTGGTTTTACCAAGAATAATGAAAATAAACAGCGTTTTCAGAATTAATAGATAGTAGTTTGAATGATTGAATGATATACGACTATTTCAATGGTACGAATTTACTTGATCTTGTTGCACCAAATCCTGGTGATGAGTGTTTTACACGTCCTCTTGTAAGGGCATATTCGCCTAGAAAATGACCAATCATGTTTTCTGTTATTACAACTGTTTGGAATTCTTTACCACTATGTATTCCCATCTTCACACCAACCATTTCAGGTAAAATTATCATATCTCTATCATGAGTTTTGGTAAATCTGTTCCTATTTTCTTTGATGTCTTTCAATAGTTTCTTTTGTCTTTTTGATAATCCACGAAGAAGTGTTCTACGCTGTCTTGAAGGAACTAAACCTGCAAATTCTTTGATAGTCATTTCTTGCAATTCTTCCAATTCATGCCCTCTATATAAAAATTTTTTTGCCATTAAAATCACTTCTTCCTACCGGTTCTTCTTGGTGCTATGTTACCTACTTTTTTACCAGGTGGCATATGTCTTGACACACTTTTATGTTTACCTGGCTTTGCCGTACCACCAAAAGGATGATCTACGGAATTCATTGCTACACCAGATGTTCTTGGATATAATTTACCTGCAGCACGAGCAGCATGGTGCTTTTTACCAGCTTTCATAAATGGTAAGTCGGTTCTTCCTGTTCCAGCAACAGATCCAATTATTGCACGACATTTTGCTGGTACAGTTTTCTTCTTTTTAGAAGGTAAAAGTACAACAGCTCTTTTTTCATCTTTTGAAATAATAGTTGCAAATGTACCAGACGTTCTGCATAATCTACCACCATCACCTGGCCTTATTTCAATATTGAAAATTTTTGTACCTTCTGGTATTTCTTTTAGTTCCTTTACGTTAACGTCTTTTCCAATTTCAAAACCTTCACCTGCAACAAGTTTTATTTCTTTTTTATCAAAACTAGTAACCATTAAAGGAGCTTTCCTACCTGGTGCATGTATTATATCATCTATTTTTCCTTTCTTATTTTCTCTATCAGGATATTTCGATTTTCCATGAAACTTGTGTGATGGGGCTCTATATCTAGGAGAACCTTTTCCTCTTCTCTGTTGTATTAACAATTTACCCATATTAACACCTTATATAATTCCTAATCTTATTGCAATTTCTCCTGCTTCATGTTCTTTTTCAAATTTAACAAACGCTTTTTTTCTTCCTTTTTGATCAATTATTGTGTTAACCTGTGAAACAGATGTCTGGAATACAGTTTGAATTGCTTCTTTAATATCTTTTTTTGTTGCAGTTCTTCTTACAACAAAAGCAAGTTTATTTTGTGATTCAATAACCTGTATTGCTCTTTCAGTCATTAAAACAAATCTTAATGATTCATATGGATCTTTTTTACTTACAAACTTTTCCTTCTTACCAATAAATGAACGTTTCTTTTCATCTTTTTTCTTTTTTTCGTTCTTAGGTTTTTTTACTACAACATCACTCTTACTTGTTTTTTTCTCAACCATAATTATCAACCCAATAATTTACTAAGTTTTGTTAATGCTGCTTTTGTCATAACAATCCTTCTGCCTGCATTACCTCCTGGAGCAAGCAATTCCATATCAATATCAGAAGGAACAACAACATCAATACCCGGTATATTTCTTGCAGATTTAATTGCATTACATTCTTTTGAAACAATTACAAGAGGTCCTTTTTTTCTTTTATATTTTCTACCACGCATTTTACCCTTTCCTGCTCTAACCTTTTTTGTTTCACTTCTTTTCAGATCATCGGGTATTATACTTTTCAATGTAGTTTTCATATCTTTTGTTTTTTCAACATTTTCAAAATCATCAATCATTAAAACTAAGTTTTCACTTGATTTTGATAAAGAAGATATTAATGCAGCTTTGTATTCTTTTTTGTTTATCTTTAACAACCATATTTTTTCTGCTTTAGGTGGGTGAGCTCTACGTCCTTTAACTGCGTGTGGTGAAAAACGTGCTGTAAAATGTAAATGACCAACAGTACCGTGTATCCTAGGTATTCTTGACATTTCTCTGTTCATCATGCTGTATCTGTAACGTCTTTTTCCATGATAATGCGCAGATGTTTTTTTACCAGCAAGTATATCTGCACCATATGGTTGACGCCTTCTTGAGCGAAGTGCAAGAAACGCTTTCTTTATTGTTTCTGGTTTATATTTTCCACTAAAAATATTAGGCAATTCTGCTTCACCAGTTTCTTTACCATCAAGGCTATGTATCTTTGTTTTCGTCATAAATATCACTATAATATATAATATCAGTCTATATCAATAGCAAATTTATCTTTAAATAAGTTTTAAAAACTTAATTAATCCCCAAATCAAGAATATAGCATGTATAAGGGGGTCATAGTAGCGTTACTTTTAGTTATATTAATAGGTAATGTCGTTTATGCAGATATCCTTATAGAAGAGAGTCCAATTATATTCGATTTTGATCAAGGAACACATTACAACACACGTGTTGTTGAAAACCACCTTGAATTAGAATATTCTGGTAGTTATGCCAGTTCTGGTTACTGGACTTCTCCCATTTTTTACGTTAATTCTGAAGCAGCATTATGGAACTATATGCAAGGTGATGCAAACTGGGATGAATTTGGTTTAGAGCTTCTTACAGAAAATTATGATTTTGAAGATCCTGATGATAGTATGTGGCACTGGTGGTCATTGTCGCCATCACAGGATTGTTCTGTTTCCCATCAGGGCTGTTCATTTAGACTTGATATAGATACCGAACCCCCTTATCAAGATGCGGTTTTCATGTCGCATATAGCAGGAAACCAGCCAGAAAGCGCCCAGCACAACATATTTAGAACAGAATACGACGATGTAATTCATTGGGCATTCTGGGCAAGAACAGATATGAAATATGGAAGAATAACACCAAAGCTACGGTTTCTAAACAAACAAGGTACACTCTTTACAGGCGTTGACAAAAGAGGAGTAATAGATGAATACGAACTCTCACCACAGTCAGGTTCTTCTTTCAGACAATATGCAGGAGAATTTAGAATGGATGAAATATTGCCTGATGCTGTAAATGAATATTATGGTTCAGTAGTATTGGAAATAAGAAATATTGTTGATTTTGCCAGGATAGAAACACCCCCAATACAAAGTAAATTATGGGTAGATGATTTTCATGTGTTCAAAGATTCAAGAATAAAAATACAGGCAAGAAATTCAAAAAATTATGAATGTACAGATTGGAGTGATTGGAGCGATGCAAGATTATTATATAATATTATGATAGCAGCACCAGCTTCAGTTTCAAAATGCATACAATTCAAAATTAATTTATACAGAATTGGCGCAGACAATTCACCCAAACTTAATTCACTTGAATTAAGTTTTTCAGAAGCATTTGATTTCACAAGACCATGGGAAGATATTTTACCAGCTGTGTTTGATTGGAACGGAACACCTGTGTATGAAAAAGATCCTGTGAGTATAGGTGCAGATGGTGAATTATTTAATGATGCTTCAGGCAAACCAGTAAAATTTTACAGTCTCAATATTGAACCATACTTTTGGGCATTTTGGCACAATGAGAATGAAAGATATACTGATGAAACATTTGCAAATTATTTATGTAATTATGCAGAGAAATATGGTTTCAACATGATTAAGTTCAGAATCGGTGGAGGTGAGCCACCAACAGGGCCTGATGGACAATTAGATAGATATGAAGATTTTTTCAATACCTGTAAAGAAAAAGGAATTTATTTCTTCATAATGCCAAGCCCAATGCCATACGTAGATCATCTATTGGGACATGATTTCTACGCACCCGATGGAGCATATTGGTCTGGAGGAGGTTATGGAGGACCAGCCATGTTTACATGCGATGAAGCTATTGATGGTTTCAAAGAATATTTTGATATAGTACTTAATCACGATTTCGAAACACCATCTGGTACAACAACAATCAGGGAAGACCCTGCATTTGTATTAACAGAATTAATGAATGAAGTTACTTTGTACGAAGGCTGGTATTTCAATAAACTTGACGGAATACTGAACGACCCGGATACAGATAATTCAGTTATACAGGAAGTTGCTCCATATTTTGCAAACAAACTCAGATTAAACTTTAATGAATGGTTATTAGACAAATATACAGATTACGCAGATTTAGAAATTTCATGGGGACAGAGCGCTTTCTTTGGTGAAGAAGATGGATGTGTAACAGGATATGGTGATTTTGATAGATGTAATATTAGTATAATAAATTATTCATATTCATGGCACTGGCCAGATCATTATAGAAAAAGGATAATAGATACATCTGATTATATACTTTACAAAGAAGAATATTTTTACAATGAACTAACAGGTTATATCGAAAGCAACAGTAATTTCCTTGTTTCAGGTGGAAAACCACACTGGGGACCTGAAGCTGGATTGTATGCTTCTGATGAAGTTCTTACTATTTCTGATAGTCACCCCTATGGAACAACAGGTGATAGAGATCAAGAAAATTATCTTTATTTTTATATGCCTACCGATGATTTGATATCAGATTACTATAGATATCTTAGTCCCAAACACAGACCATTTGCAAACCAGCCAAACACAGCTTCAGAAACAACATACATAGGATTTTCACCACATGCAGCAGAATACATGCTTATACCACTTTTACTAGGATCGCAGGGAAAAGATCTGATAAGTTTACACTCGTTATCATTAACAAAGGGGGAAAGCTCACCAGAATTCCGCCCAAGAATTACTGATTTCACTCTGCAATTTGATATACCAGCAGTAGCACTTCAGCCAACTGCATCCCGATTATATAGACGCGATCTGGAAAAATTACCATCTAAGCAAATATATTTGACAAGGCAATCTACAATAAACCACTACCTACAAAGAGCAGCTCCGGATTTTATTGGATTTGCTGATCCAGGAAACCTTCTGAAATACACGATTGAATGGGGAAGTATGCAACACACAGAAGATTATATTGATCCTGAATTAGAACAAGCAATAAATCATCCTTACATATTCGAAAACAATGATTTTACTTATAACATAGAAGACAGGCAAGTTCTTATTACTACAGACGGAACAGAATGTGCAATTGGAAATTATGACGGCTCTTCAGAGGATGTTGGATTTTTAGAATTCACAATAAATCAAGAACAAGGAGAACAAACCTATACTATATGTGTTTCAAGTCTTGATGATCTTTCTCTTGAAGAATCTGAAGACATACTTCTTACACTTGTAGCACATGCTGACAACTCAAAACATATGTGGGATACATATCACAGAAGAGCATGGTGTCATGAATGCAACCACCCAACATATAACTACTGGGGAATAGATCCCACATGGCTTGCTGCTGTGGATACAGACATAACATTGAATATTGATGCAAACGTGACAATTTATCCACTCACGTCTAATGGACAAAGAAATTATATTCAAACAATGTATATTCAACCAGACAATGGTAAAGTTTCTTTTACTGCTGGTTCACACAACACACCGTGGTATGAAATAATTATAAGAGTGGAAAGCGGTAAACCAATCGAAATAGAAGGAAATGTAACAGATTGTATAGACGACGATGACATCTGCCCAGAAAATTGTACATTCATAAATGATAATGATTGTCCTGTTGAGTGTATAGACGACGATGACGTATGCCCAGATGGGTGCAACGCAACAAACGACAACGATTGTTTATTGGAATGTATTGATGACGATGACGTATGCCCAGAAGGTTGTAATGCAACAAACGACAATGATTGCTTACTAGAATGCATAGATGATGACGATA
>JBHOSK010000023.1:0-10949 GCA_042584825.1 Candidatus Aenigmatarchaeota archaeon | reverse complement strand
AGATAAATTAAAGATAAAAAAAGCAATAAGCGTCAATAAATACTTAGAGGAATTCAAAGAAGGAGATAGTGTACACATAAAAATATCAACATCAAAAAATATACCACATCCAAAATTCCACGGAAGAAACGGCCTTATTAAAGGAAAACGTGGGAGAAGTTACGTTGTTGAAGTAAAAGACAAAAACGCCATGAAAACGATAACTATAAAGCCAGAACACTTATATAAATAATTTGTTGTAAAATTACATCCAAGAGGTGTCAATAAATGGACATAATGAATGAAGAAGAAGTTGATTTTCACGAAGCAAGAAATATCATAGTTAACCGAGAAAAAGAAGGCGAACTTGTATACGAACAAAAGATATGTTCAGAATATCTTGAAAAGGTTTCCAATACATTCAAAAAAAAGACAAAAGAACTTGTTGAAGAACTGAAAAAAATAATAATTTTAAAGCCTAGACACATAGTTCTCATTATTAATATAATGCCAGACACAGAAGACGAAGTAAATGCACTATTCAGCAAGGAAGTATTAAATCTGAAAAAAGAAGAAGTCCAGCAAGTCGTGGATATAGTAAAGAAATATAAGAAATAATTTTTTCTCAATATTGCTTTAGTTATTTATTATAGTTTTTCTTAATATGTATACTTTAAAAGCCTTGAGATTCAAAATAACAATAATGTATAGACTGGGTGATGGTCATGAAGGAAGAGAGATGTGTAATTTTAGATTTCCTATTAGCAGGATATGCCGACAGAAGGCATGCAGAACCAATAGCCCAGGCTTTGGGTGTTGAATTTTTCTCATTACTTGAACTTGTACCACGCGAAGGTATAGAATTAAAACAAGAAGAAGATGTTTATATCGGCAAAGAAAAGCGTGATAAAATAAAATTTATACGTGGTACTATTGAATACGATACACTTACAAATATGGCTAAAAATATTCTACCCGAAATAGTTGAAAAGATAATAAGAGAAAATGAAAAAAGATTTGTTGAATTCTTTAACACTTCTAGAATGATAACACCAAGAATGCACCAAATACAGCTATTACCAGGAATAGGTAAAAAACACTTAATTGATATATTAGAGGAACGAAAAAAGAAACCTTTTGATTCATTCGACGATTTGATAAAACGTGTAAAACTATTCCCAGATCCAGTTAAAGTTGTTATTCGTCGTATATTAGATGAATTACAAGGAGACGAGAAATATTACGTATTTACACAACCTAGAAGAGTTATTACAAGACCTTATTAATTAAGTTCTTAACCAAACCGTTTGTCCCCTTTCTTTTCCTGTTGTTGCTAACATGATTGGTGTTTGTGTTAAATCTTCTATTGCATCCAAATATCTTAGTGTTTGTTTTGGAAGATCGTCTAATTTGGTAACGCCGCTTATATTTTCATCCCACCCATCAATTTCAACGCCATAAATGGGGGTTGCGCGTTCCAATTCTTCCTGTGGTGGCATAAAATCTACTTCGCTACCGTCTCTTAATCTATAAGCTGTGCATATCTTAATTGAAGGCAGACCCGATAGTACATCGATTTTTGGAATCACAAGATCTGTTAAATTGTTTCTATCTCTTGCGTGATTTGCCTGAACCATATCTGGCCAGCCAGACCTTCTTTCTCTTCCCGTTGTTGCACCAAACTCATTTCCTTTAGTTCTCATATATTCATCCAGTTCTGGTTCCATTAATGTTGGCATAGGCCCGTTTCCTACACGCGTAGGATATGCCTTTAACACACCTATTCTTCTTGAATCATCAATAGGTCCAACACCAAGACCCGAAATCATACCACCAATTGTTGTGTTTGATGACGTAACATTTGGATATGTTCCATGATCAATGTCAAGTCCAGCACCCTGTGCACCTTCTCCAAGAAATCTTTCTCCTTTTCTTAATCTCGCTGCAATAATGTTTCCTGTGTTTGTGATTCGTATATCAGAACGCAATTCATCATAACTACTTAATAAATGTTCTGTTATTTGGTCTGCATACGCTATTGGATCACGAGGTACACTAAAGCCCCTTTTTCTTAACAAATCTCTGTGTGCAACTAGTTTGGGATAAGCATCTTCAACTGCAACACGTACTGCTTCTTTGAGTCTTTCAGGGTAATTCAAATCTTCTGCTCGTATACCTGTTCTTGCTGCTTTTGCCTCATAAGAAATACTCACAGCTTTTTTTGTTGAACCAACACCAGCATCCCCCGATTCTCTTATAGCTTCAAGTGCCTGGTAATGATGAAGCATAATGTGTGATGCTCCTGAAACATATATTGGATCAAAACTAACTCCAAGACCTTTAAGATAACTTATTTCTTTTTGTGTTCTATCGAGATCCCACACAACACCATTTCCCATAAATGTGCTCATTCCTGGTCTTAGAACACCCACAGGTATAGAATGTGTGATATACTCTTGTCCATCAACAACTACAGTGTGTCCTGCATTATCAGAACCCGCAGCACGACCAGTCATGTCATAACCAGCTAATAATTCATCGATAACACGACCTTTTCCACCGTCTCCCCAATATATACCAGTAACAAAATCCATTGTTCCGTTATTCAGACCATGATTTTTTCCAGGAGCTAGCATAGACAACCAAAACATCTTTTACCCACATACACGTTTAAACCTTTGAACAGCACAACAGTAATTTATATTTTTGTGAGTAATTTATTTTGTAGAAACTGATTCTTAATCTTTGAATATTAAGGAACGCCACCCATTCTACTATCACGAACACGTGATATAAGAACTCTTGTCCTCTTTTTTAACAAACGCGTATGAGTTTCTGCTATGTGAGGGTATACATCCACAACCCGTATGTTACGTTTAAAACAATATTGTTGCACTGCTTCCATTCTTCTGGGAAATGAGAGATTACAATATGATTCAAAACGCATACGACGTGTTTCTTGTAAATATGTACCAAAGTCTTTTACTACTTCTCGATCAACTCTTTGAAAACGTACCCCATTCATATACATCATAAAGTTGCAACTTTTTTAAATGCTTAGAATTAACCTTGAACTACTCTAACAAGTTCTTCAATTTTTTTCTTTACCATATCACGAACTTTGTCATGAAATTTAAGAGGAGTTCCTTTTGCATCAGGAATTGACCAGTATATCACTTTATTTGATTTTTTCAAAAAATTTGGATTAGTTTCTTGTTCTTCTGGTTCATTGATAACAATAATTTTATTAGCATCTCTTACCATTTTTAGCGTGAGTTGTTTTCTTTTCACACCTGTTAAATCAATATCCTCTTTTTTCATACATTTTATAACAGTTTCAGGTAATTCCATATTAACATCTTTGCCACGCTTTTCTGCTTCAGTTCCTGCACTAATGCATTTGTGTCTTTTTGCTATTTTTTTAAACAATGCCTCAGCCATCTGACTTCGTCCCGCATTACCTTTACAAACAAAAAGAAACAGCATATTTATCTCAACCTTATTGCATCAAGTAGTTTTGGCGCTAGTGTTTCTGTCTTGAAATTTTGGTGAAAT
Organism: Candidatus Aenigmatarchaeota archaeon; assembly: GCA_042584825.1. Lineage (GTDB taxonomy): Archaea > Aenigmatarchaeota > Aenigmatarchaeia > GW2011-AR5 > GW2011-AR5 > JBHOSK01. Next base: position 7,415 of record JBHOSK010000023.1, on the reverse strand, counting down.
GCCCTTGCCATACCTGTACAACGTTCATTATCACCATGGTTTACGATTATTTTCTTTGGTTTTGTTCTAAGATTTCTAACAAAATTCATAAGTTGATTAAAGTCCGAGTGCCCTCCTAAACCAGATATTGTTGTAACACCCATTTTCATTTCGAACGACTTTCCATTATCTAACTGAACTTGATTCCAGCCTTTCTGTATTCTCCTTCCTAATGTACCTTCACACTGATAACCAACAAACGCAATCGTATTTTTCTTATCTGGTGCAAAATGTTGTAGATATTCTATAGCTGGCCCGCCTATCAACATACCAGATGTTGCGACAACAACAGCAGGATGTGTTGTTTCAAGAATTTCTCTCCTTTCCTTTACAGAACCTATACCACGAATTCTTGGATCAGTAAATGGATTTTCACCTTTATGTAATATTTTATTTTGAATATATTTTGACATAAATTCAGGATATGCTGTATGAATTGCTGTTGCATCCCATATCATTCCTTCTAAGTATATTGGTACATCAATATCGCTCTTCGTTAATATGGAAATAACATCCTGTCCACGACCTACTGCAAAAGATGGTATTAAAACACGACCGCCGTTAGATATAGTTTTCTTAACTGTTTCAACAAGATGTTGATCACCCTGACGATGATCAGGCAGAACTTGTGATGGTGCGCCGTATGTTGATTCTATTACAAGTGCTTCTACTCTTGCAAAATCTGTTGATGCTTTATCAAATAATAAAGTATCTTCATACTTGAAATCAGCTGTATATAATAAATTATACAAACCATTTCCAATATGAAGATGTACGAGTGAAGAACCCAACAGGTGTCCTGCATTTTGTAAAGTAATTCTTATATCAGGTGATATGTCGGTCACCTCACCATAATCAAGTGTTATGCAGTGTTTTATTGCGTTTTCAATACTCTTCGATGAATATGGTGCTTTTTTGTTTTCACGCTGGCAAATGCCAAGATAGTCTAACTGCATCAGTGCCATTAAATCTCTAACAGGACGTGTACAATAAACAGGTCCCTTATATCCATATTCATACAAGTAAGGTAAAAATCCACAATGGTCAAGGTGTGAGTGTGAAATTATTACTGCATCTAAATCTTGTATGTTAAATTCTGGCGCTTCTAAATAAGGAAACGGATGTCTATTATTACCAACACCAATACCACAATCTAACATTACACGACTTTCCGGTGTCTGTACTAACATGCACGATCTACCAATATCCCTAAAAGCACCAAGACAGCTAAGACGTACCCAATCAACACTTTTCCCCGGTGTGTATATTTTTTGGCCAAGTTTGTTAAGAGATTTTTTTCTCGTGGCTGCTTCTTTGTGTAACATTTTTCTTATAGATCTTATAATTTCAGAATCAATAACAGGAGCTCTCTTTATGTCTGGTGTCCAGAATGTTTTGTCTTTTATTGATATTAAAGTTTCTCCACTTTTTCCTATAACAAGCCCTGGTTTTTCTGCATGTATAACTACTTTTGCAAACTGTGGTTCAAAATAAATATCTTTTATACCAGCATCTTTTGGCACTACTTTTTTAATTACTTCTTTTGTTTCTTCTGCATCACGCACTATAGATGGGTCTGCTCTAACTTCAATTCGTTTCTTAATTTTACCAACTATTTTCTTAATAAGACCAATATTATTTCTAAAAAAATCTTCACTTTTCGTATAAAGAATTATTTCACTTCCTTCGTATACTATCTCTGAAATGTTAGCATCCGCAGGAAGACTTTTTTTAACTTCCTCTAAAATTTTAATACAAATCACCTTAAAATTATTTTTATAACTGATTAATTTAGTTGGATCAGAAACTTAACCACTTATTCTACATCGACAAATCTGAAACCCCTGTTATCAATGACCGACGCTAATATTTTATCCCCGCCTGAAAAAATGTCTCTTTTCCTTGCAGATTTTATTGATCTTACAGCAAGGTTCAATGCGTCATCCTTCGTCATGTTATTTTTGAAGCCATCTTCTAAAATACCATAAGCAATCGGTGAACCCGATCCTGTTGCTGTATATGTATCTTTTTCTGCTCCACCTACAGGGTCAACGCTGTATACATGTGGACCTCTTTTATCCATACCACCCACTATCATCATAGCCATGTATGGGTAATATCTTGTCCCCTGTAATATATTTGATAACAAAGCTTTTGCTGCTCTTACAGTAAATTCGGAATGTCTAGTTAGCTTGTATATATTTATTTCTGCTCTCAATAGCCTGACAAGTGCTTGTGTGTCACCTGAACCACCTGCAGTTGTTACACCAATATTCTCGTCTATTTGGTATATTTTTTGAGCTGCTTTGCTGGCTACCAGATACCCCAATGTTGATTTCATGTCAGTAACTAACACTACACCGTCTTTGTATTTTAAACCTACTGTTGTAGTTCCAGTTTCAAGTTTTTCTTGTGTTTTCATTTTATAACACCATATATCATCATTCAGAATTTGATGTGCTTAATTAAATTTTATTGTGGACAACATATTTAAAGTTTATTAAAAGGGAAAATAAAAAATAAAACTTATTTTCCTGCGATCTTTTTCTTCTTAACAAAAGCCCACAGTTTTTTCGTCATCTCACTTGGTGGTATTTTCTTAGTACCAAATACATCTTCCAAAGATTCTGTTCGGCCTTTGAAGTTAATAGTATATCCACCAAATGCTTTTTTCTTAGTTTTTCTTTTTAACATGCTAATAACCTTTAATAAAATATTGTTATTTGTGGTATAAATATGTTGTTTTGGAAATAACCCTAATATTTAGTATATATTATAAAAGTTTGGTTTTTATAGGGTTGTAAAGAGGGAAAAAATGAAACTATCTATAATTTTGATTTTGTTTTCAATGACATTCGTTATCAGTGGATTGGCTACGGCATTACCCCAGGAAAGAACAATAACAGTTGATTTGACAAATCCCGACGACGGAAGCATTGTTCATGGAATTGTACAAGTGGAAGCGCATGCAATAAGCAGCGTACCATTCATTGAAGATTCATGGGCATCGCCAATATCATTTGTTATATCTGGTGAAGATTGGGGAATAATAATAATGCAGCCTGATCTGTGTATAATAACATATGATGAGCAGTACGACATGCATCATGCATGGTGCATGTATGAATGGGATAGCACTGATTTTGAAGGTGAAGACGTTCATATTGGTGCACACGCAGGTAATGAAGAAGGTCACCATGCACATGATTATGCAGATGTCATTGTAACAACGCCAACCCTATCAAACCAACGGTAATCTTTTATTTATTTTTAATTTATTATTATATGGTGAAAAAAATGAAATGTGCAAAATGTAAAAGCAAAAATATCGATGAAGGTAAACTGTCATTTGGGATATATCCGTTAAAATACACATCAGACAAGCTTTCGTTTTTTGGTAGTCCTACATCCAAACCAAGGACAATTATCTGTCTTGATTGTGGTTATATGGAACTCTATTGGGATAATATTGAAAAATTAACAAAGAAATTAAAGAAATAGTTTTATTTACCCCAGTCACTAGTAATTTCTGGATTACCTTTTAATTTTTGTATATAGTTATATACGCTTAATGCAGCCTTTGCCCCCGCACCTGCGCTAATAACCGCCTGTTTGTATGGAACAGTGCTTAAATCACCTGCAGCCATTACACCCTCACATGAGGTTTCGCATTTTTCATTTATTATCACTTCATTCAGTTCATTAAATTTAACCAAATCCTTTACAGGTGTTGGATCGATTATATATCCGATTTCAACAAAAACCCCACTAACTTCAATTTCTCTCTTTTCTTTTGTTTTCCTATTTTCAACCATAATCGATGAAATAAATTTGTCTCCTTTAACTTCTGATATAGCCGATCCCATAACAAGCTCAATTTTTTTGTTTTTCTTTATTTTTTCAACCATTATTTCATCTCCTCTGAACTTGTCTCTTCTATGTATTAAGTAAACTTTTTTTGCAAAATCTGTGAGCAATACAGCAGCCTCTAATGCCGAATTACCACCACCAACTACCGAGACAATTTTATTCCTAAAAATAGGTGCATCACAAGTGGCACAAGTTGCAACACCACGACCAATAAACTTCTTTTCTCCTTTTACACCCAGTTCTCTTGGCACTTTACCATAAGCAAGTATAATAGAAAGTGATTCGTACTTTTCTCCATTTGTTAGTTCAACACTAAAATGATCCTTTTTCTTTGTGACTTTTGCAACTTTACCTAAAAGAAACTCAGCACCAAAAGATTTTGCTTGTTCTTCGAAAACTTGCATAAGTTTTGGGCCAGATGGGAAACCTTCTGTTTCTTTTGTATATCCGGGATAATTTTCTATATGTGTTGTAAGATTACCTTGTCCACCAACATCTACAGAAATTATAAGAGTTTTTAGCTTTTTACGACAGGTGTATATAGATGCCGTCATTCCTCCTACACCCGCACCAACTATAATAACGTCGTATTTTTTTGTTGCCATATTAATACACTTTAATAAAATTATTTTTTCTCTTTTGCCAAAGCCTCTTCAATTGCTGGTTTATTGAAACCAACAATTATTGTACCATTTACATCAACAACCGGAACACCCATTTGTCCGCTTTTTTCTATCATTTCTTCTGCTGCTTTTTGGTCTGTTTCGACATTTATTTCTTCAAATTTTACATTCTGTTTTTTCAAGAAATCTTTTACCATAGTACAATACGGGCAAGTATTTGTTGTATATACCTTTACAGTCATAAAATCAACCCCAAGTTATTTCTAACTTTTATATGAATGTATTTATAGTTTATATTATCTTTGTTGATTGTGATAATATGATAATTGTATTGCGTTTGGGTCATAGATTAAAGAGAGATGAACGAATCTCAACGCATTGTGGCCTTGTTTCACGTGCATTGGGCGCTAAAAAGATAGTATATACTGGTGAAAAAGACGAAAAAATGATAAAAAACCTGAAAAAAATCAGTAAAAATTGGGGTGGCAGTTTCGCTGCTAGCCATATAAAAGACTGGAAAAAGTTCATTAAACAAAACAAAAAGTTTACAGTGGTCCACTTAACAATGTACGGCATTCCTTTTGAAAAAGAAATCACTAAAATAAAGAAAAAAAGAAATTTGATAATCATAATTGGTTCTGAAAAAGTGCCGCGCGAAGTGTATGATTTAGCCGATTATAACATTGCTGTAACAAACCAGCCGCATAGCGAAGTTGCTGCGCTTGCTATTTTTTTGCATAGTATCGGCAGAAAAGCAAAACACACAAAGGCAAAATATAAGATTGTCCCACACCCTAAAGGAAAAAATGTTGTTAAGAATTAACGCTCCATCAGTATTACGCGTGAACCAACCTTCTCGTCTTTTATTTTATAACTTGAGCTTCGCTCTATCTGCTCTGCAAAGCGGACAACTTCTTCATGTTTTGGCATTGAATCAAATGGAATGCGTTCACGTGCACCACCAATACTCATAAACCCCTTTACTTCTAAATATTTCGGCCCAGACGAATCAATTATCTTGGCATATTCCTCAGGAGAAGACATATTTAGGTCCTTTGCCAATGTAAGACGTATCACAGAACGATTAAAATTACTTAATAATGACAATGATTTTTGCAGTCTTTCCCACGAATCAGTTTGCATTGGTAGTACAGTCTTACGATAAATTTTTTCATTTGGTCCTGCAAGTGTTATGTACATTTGTGTTGGTTGGGTGTTATCATCAAGCAGCTGCTTGATGCGATCAGGCAGCGTTCCATTAGAAACAAGGAAAGTTGTCATTTTTCTACTATGGAACTCATTTATCAATCCACCTAACATCGGATAAATAGTTGGTTCACCAGCAAGAGATATTGCAACCTGTTTTGGGTGTTCTGCTTCCCACATTTTCTTCTTATCAGTGTTAGGATTACCACCAAATCCCTGTAAAATCTTTTTTTGTTCTTCTATACATCCATCAGCAATATCTTTTGGCTCATCCCATTTTTCTTGGGGTTTCGCAGAAAACCTCATAACACGCCAACAGAATAAGCAGTTTTGATTACATGAAAATATAGTTGGAGACATCTGGATACATTCGTGTGATTTTATACCATACCATTTTTGCTTATAACAAAATCCTTTTTCACCCAAAGATTTACGACACCATTCACACACCTTTATGGCGGTGTGTTTATTCTTACCAACAAAACGATAACCCATTTTTTCATATTTCTTCCTTTCGTTGGAAAAAGGTAATGATATATCATCTTTTTTATTATTCATTTTGAAAAGTTCAGTGGAAATTTATTTAAATGGGCTTTATTTTAAATCTGTTTTTATTGTAAAGATGATAATATGTGGAGCAGAATAAGACTCATAAAAACCGATGGATCAAGAGACGGTGAACTTCCGGGTGGATATGTGATGGAAGTTAATCGTAACGGTAAAACAACAAGAACCGACTATGGTTGGTCTTTAGATACTCGTTCATACGCTCTTCGTAATTTATTACAGAGAAGACAACCAGGAGAAAGATTCGAAATAAGCGATCATGATGAAAGAGAAGAAACTACTTCTTCGTCCCAAGAATGAATGACGCTCCCTGAGTAAATTTAATTTTATCTCCGTCTTTACGTGATAATAGAAATGATTTAACAACCTCTTTTGTTTCTTCAGCCAGCCCGTGGCCAAAAGCCACTGCATGCAGTATTTCAAATGCCTCTTCCATGCTAGGAAACGTAAATGATAGTAGTTTTCTTTCTTCTTTGACAGAAAGTCCATTATGTTCCATTAATGCCTTTATCTTATCTATCCGCTGCTTGCGTTTGTCAGACGAATCTTCTTTTAGATTTTTCATCTCTGTTTCATCACCCTCTTCACTTGGAAGTACAATAAAAACATGTTTTTTAGCAACTCTACAGAACTCAAGAATAGCAGAATCAACATCAAATTCATGTATTGTCCATCTGGAGAACACAATATCTTGTGAATTATCTTCAAATGGTAAATCCTCTGCAGGAGCTTTCATGTAGCATACCATATCGTTGTTTATTCTTTTTTTTAATTTTTCTAGCGCTTTCTCATCAATATCAACAGCTGTTATTGATTTTGTTTTGTTAAGAAGTTCTTTTATAAAATGCCCTTGATGCCCCGCACCTATTTCAGCAACTCGTTTATCTGTAAAATCACACATACTAAATATTGTGGGAAATTCCACATCATTTCTATGATCGTAATATTCACTGAATTTTTCCAGAGCCTCTTTGACATCCATATTATCAATAAAAACTTATCCTATAAACTTTTATTCATGACTATAAAGGAGAAGATAAGTAAAATTTCTGGTGTACCCGAGAAAAAAATACCATCATCTTTCCAAATAATAGGAGATATACTTTTAAT
>JBHOSK010000022.1:0-11956 GCA_042584825.1 Candidatus Aenigmatarchaeota archaeon | reverse complement strand
ACAGATGGTTCTGTTGCGTTCTGTTGAGCTATGTTTTCTAGCCAGAATCTGTTATCCCAGGTTGTTGTGTTTGATATGAAATATTGTTTTGTTGAATTGAATCGGATTGACCAGTTACCTTCTTTGTGACCTGTTGAGTCGAAGGTACAGTTATACCAACCTGTTGTTTCTCCACTGGTTTCATTATAAACAGTACTACATGGGTACCATTGGCCTGTTGGGTTTTGTAATTCCATTGTTACTGTTGCATTTGGTATTACATCTTCTGAAGTACAATCCGATGTTGTATTTGCGCGTATCAATATCTGATCTGATACATTGAATATTTGATCTTGAAGTGGGTTGTATAAGCCTTCTTTTAAGGTACCATTTATGGTTAGTGTATATGAGAAAGATAAGTTTTTGTCTTTGTAACATTCGTCTGTTTGCACACCAGATATCCAATTTTGAACACCGGGTTCATAACTACAGTCTGGATCAAAATTATATATACCATGTCCTGTTGAATTTGTTTGATTATAGTTACCTGAATCATAATTAGATCCGTCTGTAGTAAACCAGAATGTTACGTTTGCGTTTGTTGGGTTTTCACTCCTATCTGTATCCTGAACTGTAAATATAAATGTACCAACACCGGATTCACGATTAATGTCCTGTCCACTTACCCAAGATGTCTGGACATTATCTCTTTCAATGGTGAATGTACCGTTTGTGTAGTTTGAGTAGCCCCAATAATCGGTCATGTTTAATTGATAGCTTATGTTTTCTACGAGTAGATCTGCGCAATCAAATAAGTTGGTTTGTATAAATGTTTGTGGGTTGAAGTCTGCACAACTTCCTCCGCTGCAGATGGTTGAGTTTACCAGTTCCCATCCAGATCCTTTGTCAGCATATAATGAAAGGTTAAGTTCCTCGAATCCAAAAGTTGATTGATCACGATCACGTATTTCAATATAGAATGTATAATCTTCTCCCCATCCATATGGATCTGATCCATCGGATGTACTCAATGAAACTGATTGGAATTCTGGCATTGTGACTAATATGAATGTGTCATTCTTCTCCATCCATCCTGAATCATTGTAGTATGTTTTTGTTGCGCTCATTTCTCCACGATAATAACCAAGTGTCCAACCCTGTGCTGAATCGAGTGTACAATTGTACCATCCTGTTCCTTCATCATTAACCGATGAACATGTTCTGTATTGGCCGTTGTATGCACGTATGCTAACAGAATCTGCTTCAACTAATCCACAATCATCTGTTACATTACCACGCATCAAAATTGATTCTCCTTCTAGGAATGTTTGGTTAGCTGGATAATCGATCGTTGTGTTAAGTTTTGGTGTTATTATTGTTATATTGTATATCGATGAATTGGTTGCCTTGTAAGCTGTTGATGTTGATCCAAATTCTACAAACCATCTTTGTGGTCCTATCAAGTATGTACATCGTGCTGAATCAGGGAAATCATCAGTAAGGTAACCGCTTGATTCGATTGAACCTATAGTTTTATCCACCGTATAATTTTCATAATCTGTTGGGTCGGTTGTGACAAAGTACTTACCAGTACCTGGTGTACCACCAGACAGATAATTTCCATTATCGGTATCTTTTACACGTACTTGAAGCTGGACAGTTTCTGTTGTGTTGCTCCTGTTGTAATTTTCGTTATTACCTGTTGAGTATTCTAATTCAATTTCGTCTTTTTCTGCACTGAAATTTCCATAATCACTTTCATCAGACCATCCGTCATCTTCTGTTACATTGAATCTATATTCCCATTCGCTGATATCATCAGTACCACCTGTTTGAAGTGATGATATTTCAAATCTAACTGTTTGATTTATTCCTTGAACCGTTGTATTTTGGCCTTTGAATAGCCATGATCCTCCTCCTGTTTTTCTTATATACAATCTAACAGTCATTGTGTCGTTGTCATCATCGCTTGCTACAACTGAGAAGTTCCATGTTGATCCCCAACCTCCTGTAGCATTGCCTCTATTAGATACAACCGATGGAGATGTTAGGTTTGGTTGTGTTTCGATGAAGAACGCATTTGATGTTATTAATGAGTAATTGTTGTGATATTCTTCAGATGAGTTAAATGTAATATTGTACCATCTTGGGTGTTTGTTTGTTTCAACTGTACAGTTATAGTGACCGTCGGTCTCGTTGTTTATAGGACAATAATATTTCAGTCCGGATGAAAGTGAAGTCATTGTGAAGTTTATATATTCCGGCGTTGTTATTGGAACGTAACATTCATCAGTAACATTTCCCCTTATTGTCACGTTTTGTGAATATCCATCTGGACCCAAACGACGATATTCTTCTCCTGATGGTGTTATCAGGGTGTTTATCAAATTTCCTATTATTGTTAAGTTTGATACGGTTGAATTTACATATTGATAATTGGCGTCTGTTGTGCCAGCTATCCATGTTTGGTTTCCTGGATTATAATTACAATTCGGGTTGAACCAATAACTAACTACTCCACCTATAATTGTCGTGTTTGTTAACCCTGAATCGTATGTTGATCCGTCTGTGGTTACCCAAAAGGTAACATTAGCTCCAATCACTAGCGAACCGTTTTCAGTATCATTTACTGTTACCTGAAGGTGTGTTTGATTTCCTCCTGATCTGTTTACTTGTGATAGGTTTCCAAGTAAGTATATAACCTCAACTTGTGATGCTTGTATTGTTGGCCCAGAAACTGTTGTTGTATTTAATGTATTGTTGGGTTCACCGTTTCTTATTTCAAACTTGAATTCTTTTGTGGTTCCTATATCAGATTCTGTAAAACTGTGATAAATGACAGAACATTCTTTCGTTGTTTCTGTACCTGTTACATTTACATCACCAGAAACTGTGAAGTTTTCTGTCTGATTCAACCACAAAATACATGTTAAATTATCTCCCTCTACATCACTTACATTGACTGTAAAGTTGTATGATCTTGACCATCCTCCTGATGTTGGATAAACAGAAGGCGTTGTCTCATTCAATGGGGCTATGTTTTCTAACCAGAATCTTCCAAGGTATATGGTTGAATTGCTATTGAAACTCGTCAATGATGAATTGAGTCTTATTGACCAGTTACCTTCTTTATAATTAGTTGAGTTGAACGTACAATTATAGTGTCCTACGGATTCGCCATTAGATTCGTTATAAAGTGGTGTACATAGATGGAATGTTTCTGTTTGTGGTTCCTGAAGTTCTATGGTTACGGTTGTGTTTGCTATAATAACTTCACCTGGTAATTCATCAGAACAATCTGATGTGGTATTAAACCTGTTTAGTATCATATCTGATACATTGAATAGCTGACCCTGTGTAGGATTCAATAAATTGTTTTTTAGCTGCCCTTTCACTGTCAGCGTTCTCGGTATTGACATATTTGTTGTTTCATAATATGTGTCGTTATTAATTCCCCCTATCCAATCTTGTATTCCAATAGCATAGGTACAATCGGGGTTGAAATCGTTATATACATGACCTGTCGAATTAACTGTGGTGTAATATCCACTATCATATGTTGATCCGTCTGTGGTTACCCACATGGTAGCGTTTGCGTCTCCTGCTATATATGCTCCTTTATCATTATCATAAATTCTTATGACAATTCTTCCTGTGTTAGATCCGTCTCTATTTATTTCCTCACCTGCACCAGATACATACTCAACAGTAACATTATCTTTTTCTAATGTTATGTTAAATTGAGATGATTGATTTGTGAAGTTGTTTATTTCATCGCTTCCATTGAAGAAGAAATATATCATCGGTCCTGAATCTAGGTCTTGTTTTGTAAAGTTACTATAAAATTGCATTTCGGTTGAAACTGTACAGCCTGAACATGTCTGGGTCTCCATCTCTGTCCATGGCCCTGATGTACTGAATGATCGTAATAGAGTTATATTTACATCATCCGTAGGTTCGTCGTCTTCTACACTTATTGTAAAAGTAAAGGTGTACCCCCACCCTTCACTGGACATGTTTGATGCTGGGTTTCTTAGTTTTGGTGTATCACCAATTCTGAAAGAATCATTTTTTCTGTATGAACTATTGAAATAGAAGCTTTTAGATGAGTTAATCATTATATCATAAAGACCAAAGAAATACCCGTCGGTGTTGAAGTCACATGTATAATTTCCTCCTCCTTGGTCTGTAGCAGGATCTGGAATACATGTGAATATGTTTGCTCCTTGTATTATCCTATAATTGGCTGTTGCCCCTGCAATACCGCCACAGTCATCACTTACATTACCTGTTATCTCTAAAGAATCTCCCTCTTGAATAGATCCCCCGTCTGGTGTCGTTACGTTGTTGTATAATAATGAATATATTTGAAGTGTAAAGTTTGATGAATTTGATTGATAGTAACCAGACTGTTCGTCTAAGCTACCAATCCATATTTGATCACCCACTTGATAATTACAATCTGGGTCAAAGTCGTATCTTATATGACCTGTACTATTTGTTGAGTTTGATAGTTTTGATCCAAAGATTGAACCGTCTGTTGTTATAATTATTCCTCCTTGAATACCTGCACCAAAAGCTGCCTGTGTAAAATTATCTATAGCTCTTACAGTAAGTGTTGTAGTGTTTGAAAATGTTCTGTTAACGTCTGTATCATTTCCAGATACTAAATCGAAAATAACTGTTCTTTTTGTGACGTTTAATCTTTCTATATCTGTTAGGTTGTTTGCATTTCTAGTATCAGTAGCGTTTATGAACCATTCCCATTCTGTAATGTCGCTTATTGCGGAATATGCCCTTCCTAGTGTAATTACTCCACCTGTGCAGTTATAACATATTTGTGTGTCTCTTACAGTCCACGCACCTCCTCCCACTTTTCTATCTAATAAGTATAATGTAACATTATCGTCTTCGTCTGTAACAGTAACATTAAAGTAAAAGGTTGTTCCCCATGGTGCGTTTACTGGTGATACTACTTGACCACTTACTTCTGGGGTAACTTGATGGAAGAATTTTCCTATTTTTATGTTTGTCTGGTCGTTATAGTATTGTTTGGATGAATTTACTGTTATGTTATAATATCCTCCTGGTTTATTTTCTAATACAATGGTACAGTTATATGCTCCCCCACCCTCTTCGTTTATTGTTGAGCAATTATACCAGCTTGTTCTGTGGTTAATTTCTACTGTTATATTTTCAGATATACCTGCAATAGCATTATTACAATAATCTGTGATGTTTATTTGTATTGTTACGTTTTGGGTGCTATTGAAATCATCTTTGTTTGGATATGTTACGTTATTAATTAATGTTCCCATTATTATAACGGTCATGTTTGTTGAGTTGGATTCGTTATATGTTGTGTCGTTGTTTGTACCTCCACGCCATACTTGTGGGCCTACGTTATAGCTACAATTGGGGTTAAATGAAACATTGAAATATCTTGTACTATTTGTATAATTGAATATACCCGAATCGAATGTAGATCCGTCGGTTGTTACCCATATTGTACCATTAGTTAACGCTGAAACATATGTCAGGTTGTCTGTATCGAAAAGGTTCAATCCTAAAATTGTTGTGTTATCTTCTGTTCTATTAACGGATGTGTTATTACCTATATGTATTGTCGCGTTAACTTCATCCCTTTCTATTGTAAAATTGTACGCACTCGTATTACCTGTTGATCCGCCTGGGTCTGTTGCATTGAACATATAGTACCTGAGTCCTATGTTAAATGCATTGTATCTTCCTCTAATTGTGAAGTTTATCCTACTGCCTGTACAGTTCAGACACTCACTGTTGTTTACCCAGCTCCATGGTCCTGCAGGGCCAGCTGAATCCCATAGACTTACGTTGAATGTATCGCTTTCTGTATCACTTGCATCCAAAGAAATATTGATTTCTTCACCCCACCCTATTGTTGTTGGTGATGAAGAGGCGTTTGTTAAAGTTGGTGGTTTGTTTGGTGCGGTTTCTATGCCCAATGCCGATAAATCCGCTGTGGTTCCGTTATAATGGTAAGAAACGTTACCAGCTGTCATGTTAATGTTGTATATTCCTATTTCTGTTGAAGATGTATCCCATTCACACTGATAGGATCCATTATTAAGGTTTATAATAGTCGGGCAGAAGAATTGGTGTGTTGCATTCCATATCATGAAAGTAACGTTTATATTTGAATCGTTTCTATAGTTATTGCAGTCATCCACCACATCTCCAGTAATATTTATATAGTCACCATCACCTACCTGATTCGTTACATTTGTATAAGACCCATTTACATGTATTTGTATGTTTTGTGGATACAGATCTCCAATAATGGTTGTTGTATAATTTATTGAGTTATTACTTTTGTAGTTAGTATCACTATCTGAAACGTATGCAAACCATGTTTGAGGACCTACATCAAATACACAGTTAGGATTAAAAGACGTGTTGGCATGTCCTGTTGTGTTTGTTAATCTGTCTGTTCCATTTATTATAAAATCCGTTCCATTTACTGTTACATTAAAACTAATTTTTGTAGATGGTGTATAAGCAACGCTTCCCTTGTCAGAATCATTAACCAATACTACAAAACTTGTAATTTGGTTAGAGCTCCTGTTTGTTATGCTATCGTTTCCTTTTGTGTGATCTATAAAAACGTCATCTTCTTCTAATTCCAGGATATCATTACCTGAGGTTCTTGTGTTATCCGAATCGTTAAATCTAAACTGAACAAACCACGTTCCCTGATCGTCGGATGTAAAGTTTCTTATCCATGTCACTATTTGACTTGTACATTGATCACAGATTGTTGTTGTTATGTTTAGGCATGTTGGTGGTTGACATGACTCTGAAAATGCCGGAGATCCTTTATTCATCCACACTGATATGTTGTATATTTCTTCGGAGTCCCCTGAAGAAACATTAACGCTGAAGGTTATGTTTCTTTCTCCCCATCCTGTTGAATTTGGTTCAATTAGTGGATTTAATAGTTTCAGTTTTGGGCTTAGGAAGAACCGTCCAAGCTCTCCCCAATTTTCTGTTGTATTAATATAATGGTTTGAAATATTTGCATACATGCTTGCATTATACCATCCCTGTGGTGTTGTTAGGTTTGTTGTTAAGTCACAACTAAATACATTTCCTCCTATTGCGGTTACATTTGTACATTCAATTTTATCATCTGTTTGATTCAAATAATATCTAACAGTTGGTGTTATAACATCTTCGCAGTCATCTTCGGTTACCCCCAAGAACGATATGACGTCTTCTTGTGTATAATTTAGTGTTCCGTCTGGTTTTATCAAGTCTAGAAGGATGTCGCCTATGATGGATATGTTCTGATGATCTAGTGTGATATCAAAATAGTCATCTTCGTCTGATATTTCCATTTTCCATGCTCGGTCACCTACTGTGTATGTAGGTGAGCATCCAGGATCAAAATAATAATTTGCGTGTCCTGTTGTGTTTGTTTCGTTTTGGAATCCTGCGTCTATTGAAGAAGAACTTAGATTTATTGTAAAGGTTACGTTTATAGTAGACACATATGTTTGGTTGTCTGTATCATATACCCGTACTGATAGAAATGTTATTTGTGATCCTGATCTGTTTGATATGGAATTATTTCCAACTATTGTCTGATAGGTTAGTGTATCTCTTGTTATGGTATAGTTGTTTGTTGCTACTTCTGCTGTGGTGTTAAGATTGCCTATCGTATTGCTGATGTTGAATTTATAAAAGAACGTTCCTTTATCATCGTCCGGTGTGAAATTGACTGCAAAATACATTCTGGTTGTTATGTTTGTGTTATTGTAATCTTGCTGGGTTAATAGTGACCAAGGTCCTGATACAGACGATGCTTTCCATAAATAAACAGTAGCGTTGTTGTGCGTATCTGTGACGTTTAAAGAGAAGATACGTTCAACCCCCCAGCCGCCTGATTGTGTATCTATTGATTCATTTTCAACTCGTGGTGCGTTTGTCAGTGTTGTTACATTGTAGGTATCGGTATCATTATATTTGTAGCAGACTGGTGCTGTTGTTGTGTTAACAAATGCTATCCAGTCTTGTTTCATTACAGCATAACTCTGATCTGGAAGAAAATCAAATATAACATGCCCTGTTGAGTTTGTGCTGTTTGCACCTTCAAGCGAATAAGTCGTACCCTGACCGCTCTTGGTTATATTAAATCCAATGAATCCTGTTGAAACAAGTCCGTATGTACTATTATCAATGTCGTATACTCTGACAATAAGTTGTGTTGATGATTCTAGAGTGGCGTTGGTTTCGTTGCCTTGTACATATTCTACCCAAACATTATCAGCTTCTATTGTAAATGAATTACTGTCTCCAATGTAATCACTAGATCCCACTGTTGTTGTATAGGTATTTCCTTCTTCGTCGGTCGCGTTAAATTTGAATTCTTTACTTTCAATATCATCACAAATATAGCTTATATCGGTCCAGTTTATTACAACGTTTGTACAATCCTGACAAACTTGTGGAGATCCTACCTGTGTCCAATCTCCTTCACCACCTCCTACAGGACGTTCCCATAAATAAACCGTGACGTTGTCTTCGTCGTTGTCCGATACGTTAACACTAAATGTTCTTGGAACTCCCCAACCGTCTGTTCTTGGAAGTGCGTCTGCTGCAAAAAGATCGGGGGTTCCTATAATTTTTAATGCATCTGTTTCCGTGTCAGTACCGTTTTTATGGTATGTTTTTGATGCTGTTACAGTTACATTATAATTACCTACTTGTTTTCCTGTGGTATTGAAATTACAATAATAGTTTAGCCCTGTTGCGTTTCCTGGAGATGTACAATTATATGTTGTACCTGAAGTGTTCAGTAAGAAATCAACGGTTGACCCTGTTACACTGTTTAAGCAGTCGTCTGTTACATTTGCTAGTAGTGTAATGATCGTACTTCCTTCATAAACTTGCAACCCAGTTGGTGATATATATTCTGTTGTAAGATCCCCCCATATGGTGATATTCCGGGGTCCGGTTGTTTGGTTTTTATAGTATGCTGCGTTCGTAACGTTCATCATCCAGGTTTGTAGACCTGGTTCATAAGTACATCCTGGATTGAATTCGTAGGTAAAGTTTGTCTGGTTTATTATTTCATTTACTTCTAGATAAGAAGATCCGTTGTATATGTAAGTGAAGAAAGCTGTTTCGTTGTTTGTATTGTTTGTATAAGATGAATTGTCTGTATCGTAAATCATTGCTGTTAGATTTACTGCGCTACCGCTTTGTGAGTCGCTTCTGTTTATTTCTGTTTCGTTTCCTTCTAAAACTTGAATGTTGATGTCGTCCCTTTCTACGGTGAAGTTCATTTCAGTTCCGTATATATCTTCTGTGTCGTTCAGGAATCCGATAGAGTCATTAGCTATGAATCTGAATCTCCAATCATCTATGTTTGATTCTGTGAAGTTGTATTCGAAGGACATTTCAGTATTATCACAAATCGTGCATGTTTTTGACGATACAAAGGAGAATGATCCTGTTCCTTCTCTCAGATAGAATGAAACGTTTGTTGTTGCATTGTCTAGATTTGTTACGTTTATTGTGAAGTTGAATGGTGATTCTCCCCAACCCCCTGTTGATGGTATTGCTCTTGGGTCTAATAGCAGTGGTACGACACCCAAGAAGAACTGGCTGTTGTTTGTTTGGACACCGTTGTTGTGGTATGTTTTGTTTGAGGTGACTGTTACGTTGTATAACCCTACTGGGAATGATGAGGTAGTGATAATATCACAGTCACCGTTTGCATCAGCTATACATGAGAACTCCCTTATTTCTGTTCCGTTATTGTTGGTCATTGTGAAGTTTATATCAGAATCAGATATTCTTGCTACGCTACAGTCGTCTTCAACTGTTGCGCTGAATGATATTGTGTCACCACGTGTGAAATTAACCAAGCCGCTTGGTAGTTCTAGTGTGTTATTTAATGTTCCCATTAACATGAATGGTACAATTTGTGTTACGTTGTCCTGGTAACATGTTGCATCTTCTACTCCACCTTTGTAATACATTTGGCCAAGTACGTATTTGTCTGTGTCAACACACCATTGGGCATTTGTCACTGCCCTGTTGATATATCCAGTATCATTGGATGATATTTCGGGTGATGTATCAAATGTATCGTTGTTTGCGTATGTTGTTATTTTAATCAGTCCTTGCCCTGTGTCTGTACCTGAACTTCTTAATTCATAAGGTGAAGATGCGTTTTCAGCGTCATATACTCTTATTGTAAAATTGGTTTCCTGGGAACGATTAACTGTTGCATTGAATATAGGTGTTATGTTGTAGGCTTGTGTTATATCAGCTACTAGTGTATATACACTGCTCTCGTTTTCACTCCAGCCATCTGCATTTGATGCATTAAATTTGAATATCCATTGTCCAATGTCCCCACACTCATATTCATCGGAGAAATTAACTTGGGTGAGGTTCTCACAATATGTACAGTTCGAGGTGTTTACAAATGTATAAGATCCACCCACCTTTTTATCTGCTCCGTATATTGAAACATTTCTGGAGAACCTGTCACGTACGAATACGGTGAAATTAAATCGTGTTCCCCAACCGCTTGAGTTTGGTATAACAGATAGATTCTCGAAAATAGGTGAATATAGGAATGTATTTACCTGCATGAATATGTTTTGTTTGTTTGAAAATGCTCTTCCGTGGGTCCATGTGTATGTTATATTTTCAACTGTTGTGTTGCCGATGTCGTTGATGGTTCCTATGGAACTAGATGAAACTCCGATTGTGTAGGATGATGATTTAAGGGTTTCCTGATCATCTAGATCAATGGAATAATTAACTCTTGTATCGTATTGTGCATCAATAAATGAGAAGTCTTGCCATATAAGATTTTCAGTGTTGGTGTCATCTGTCATGTTTACGTGCATTTCACCGATTGTCAAATTGTGGGCTGACCAGTTATAATATATTGTCATGTTTATTTCTGACAGTCTTTCGTATGACTTGTTAGGACTGTTGAATAGGAATGAATCTGGGTTGTTACATTTTTCACCTTCACAGCTAATGCTGGTGGCATTGCTAAATGATGAGAACGCAAATGTGGAACGCTGGGCTTCTGCTGTCAAAACGTGTATTTCTTCTTTTGTACATGTTAATGAGAAGTTTAGTAAATCAAATTCTCTTATTGCCAGGTTCATCAGGGACCAGTTTATTTTAGCGACAGCAGGATCAAACGTACCTGTAGATTCAACAACAGTACAGTCGGCCGGTATTGTTAGTGTTACATTCCATTCGGCTGATGTGTTAACGTCTCCTATGTTTCTTGGTTTTAATGAGTAGTTGTAGGTTATGTTTGGCTGTATTGATCGTGTATCTTCTATAGGATAATCTGTTTTTTCATAAACAACTAAATCAAACTCAATGTATGATTCGTTTGTATAATTGTATGTGCGTATTTTGAATGCGTCTTCTTCCAGACTCTTGGAGTCCCATGATACATTGTATTGGAGGTTTCCTTCTGTTGCTAATTCATCTATAGACCTCATTTGAGATCTTGCTATTGCATATTGATTTACTTGAATGGTTGAAAAGTTCCATGTAATGATATTATTTTCCAGATCAACTGATGATGATAATAGTTCTGGAGCGCCTTCTGATGTTGGGTTTGCTGGAGTATAACCAGATGCCACAGATTCTGTTATTAATGTCGATGATGATGTAGGAGCACATCCTTTGTTGTAGATAATAAATGCTGATTCAAATACACGGAATTTTGCAACTGTTTCTGGTGTTTCTCTTATTATTTCTAATATAGCAAATCTGGCTGATTCGACTGTGAAATTGGTTCTTTTTGTTTTTGCTTTCCCGCCTGGATATGTATAGTTTGCTGTTGCGTTGAATGTTGCGTTTGCTGGTGTGGCTGGTGATGTTAGGTTGAACTTGACAGATACGTTTCCTGGTTGGGTTGCGTTTATCAAAAATGTGGCTGGTGAGAATG
>JBHOSK010000021.1:0-15121 GCA_042584825.1 Candidatus Aenigmatarchaeota archaeon | reverse complement strand
ACCGGGTTGGCTTAAAGATATTGATATTTCTTTTTCATTATATCTTTTTGTGCTGGGTGAAAAGAAAATATAATTATTGTCCGTTACTGCTTCCAGGTCAAATAATTCATTTACCGATATGGTATTTGGTCCTCTTATAAAAATATCTTGTAGTTGTTTCGAACCTTCGAAGCCCACATCTATTATTTCAGATGATCCTGTATCTTCGTAAACTGTTACTGGACATCCATAAAGGTTGGTTTCTTTCAGATTAGAGGTGCTAAACATCCAGTAAAAATACGTATTGCCACAAATCCATTTTTTTCTTTCTTTTTCATATATATCCATAAATGGTTCTGACGATTCATCAACACAAGAATGGGTGTCAATACCCACTATGCTACATTCGTTTGTTTTGGCGTATAGTTCGATATAACCATTTGTATTCACAGCAAAATCATCAGTGGATAATGAAAGATCTATAATACTTTCTTCATTAAAATTGTTTATTTCAAACTCGTCTTTGTTTCTCTGCCAATCAATTTGTCCTCGTCCCACATACATTAACCGATCTTTCTGGTTATCGTCTAATAATCTTGATGTTATTATGTGGGTTGCGTCAAGATTCCCTCCTTGTAACCATGTGGGATCAAAAGGTACCCAACCACTTTCAACCGGTACTTCAACCCATGTGTGACCAATTAATTTTTTATCTGAATATGAGTATGCATAACCCACAACATATCTTGTTGGTATACCAGCACTTCGTAACAGGGCAGCCAAAAGATTTGCATGTTCAACACAGACACCTTTTTCATTTTCTAGAGCCCATATACTGGATTGGCGTTGTCCAACTATGTCTATATCATATTCCATTAAATTGTGTACAAGTATTGACAAATCAGCTGCCCTTTTTAGTGTTCTTTCAAAAGGAAACGCAAGCTCTTTTATTTCAGTTGAGAACAGTATATCTTCTGTTTCGGCTAAATATATTTCGTGTTCTGGTCCGTCTAATATTCTTTTGTTTCTGAATGTGTGTTTACCTTTGCTTTCTATTAATGATACCACGGAATATTCTATTTGCTGATCGTTAACATTATCCCATTCGAATAATACTTGTCTATTTCCAAATGCGTCAAACACATAGCTCCATTCATAATTAACATTTGAAGAAACATCGAGATTCTTTACACTTTCCTGTGGTATGTAGAGTGTTATGTTTATTTTGTTTACATCGCCTGTTATAGTAAGCGTACCGCTTTGTACTATTTCAACATCCATTTCAGTAACTGCTTTTGGGTTCTCTATTTCTATTAAATCCTGAATTGTATCGGTTATTCGTCCTGTTTGATGGATATCTGTGTCTGCGTAGGCAATTGGCAAAATCATTATTATTAACAGCAAAATGACTAATAATCTCATAGAAAATAATTTGTAATTTATGACTTAAATAGTGCCTTGATTTTAAATATCTTAATAAAAACATGATATCATGGAAAATTACATATGGACAGAGAAATACAGGCCAAAAAAGCTAAGTGAGATGAGCGGCCAAACTCATGTTGTTAAAAGACTTGAAAATTTTGTAAAGTCTGAAAATCTGCCCCACTGTCTTTTTGTCGGACCTGCTGGGTGTGGTAAAAGTACTGCAAGCATGTGTATTGCCCATGAAATGTATGAGAACACGTGGAAAGGTAATTTTCTTGAATTAAACGCATCTGACGAAAGAGGAATAGATACAGTACGTGTTAAAGTAAAAGAATTTGCCAGAACAATACCAATAAAAGGCGGTTTTAAAATCATATTTTTGGATGAAGCTGATTCATTGACTAGAGATGCTCAACATGCGTTACGAAGGACAATGGAAAAATTTAGTGCAACAACACGATTTATTCTGTCTGCTAATTATGGTAGTAAGATAATTCCCCCAATACAGTCTAGAACAGCTGTATTTCGATTTTCGCCATTAAAAGAAGATGAAATAACATCCTTTTTGGATTCTATAAGTAAGCAAGAAAAATTAACTATTGATAAAGGAGCTATGGAAACTATTTTTTATATTTCACAGGGGGATCTTAGAAAAGCAATAAATATTCTACAATCAGCTGCCATAGCTGATAAGAAAATAACAAAAGACGTTATACTGTCTGTTACCAGTAGGGCTGATCCTGAATCTGTAAAAAAAATGATGGAATATGCACTAAATGGTAAATTCAAGGAAGCTAGATCTTCTTTGAGTGAACTGCTTTATGATCGTGGATTATCGGGCGATGATATAATAAAAGAAATTCATAGTAAGGTTTTTGATTTGGATATAAATGAAGATAGTAAAATAAGAATGCTTGAAAAGATTGGCGAATATGAATTTAGATTAACAGAAGGCAGCAATCCTCAGATACAATTAGAAGCTTTGCTGGCACAAGTTATGATGATCGGGAAGAAATAAGTATAAGAAGTTTTCTATTTCTAGAGACATGGGTGCTATTATGAGTATGAGAACACACGAAATGAAGAACTTACAAAATAGTCTAAGAAAAGATGGTAGTGTATATGGGATTTTGACACTGACAGACGGAATACCTGTATTATGTAATGTACTTGAATTTACTGGGGATCCCGAAGGTGAATTTTCAGTAATGTATCGAATGGGTGAGTTAAGAGATGGAAGTGGTACACCATCCTATACAAAAGAATCTAGAGATATAATAAGCTGGGAAAGATATGTACCACAAAGCGAAGCAATAGAGGCAATAGTTACTGTTGCAAAATCTCCTACGATTACAATCCCTTCTGGGAACAAAAGAAAACGATCTCAATGATAATTGATTTTATTCTTGTTGAATGGTAATTATGCATTATTTATCAATCTTTTTAAACGTTTTACAACAAAATTCTATAGAAACCAGAAATGCCTGAGTAGCTCACCGGTAGAGCGCCACGCTCATATCAAATTCCTTTTCTTCAAAGAAAGGGTATTTTGAAAAAGCCTAAAATAACGATATGAGCTTTGAGATGAATATTCATCAATGACGAATGTGAGAAACGTGGAGGTAGTGGGTTCGACACCCATCTCAGGCAATCTCATTTTAAAAAGATTTTTGGTTAATTCTTTGTTTAATGGACTATGATAGTTTGCTTATAACGGACTGGAGTGGTGTCTACAGCAATGATATATTACCTGTTTATAGGGTAGACATGCAAATTCTAATGGAACTTGGATTAATTGATGACTGGTTAAGTCAAGATGAATGGGGTAAACTTCCTGTTTCAAATGTTAAAGATCTTCTTACTCTTTATGATCATACTGTAACTCCGGATGAAGCTTCTAGATTATTTAGAAAATATTTTTCAGGTGAAATAAAAGAGAACCCTCCTGTTGTGTATGAAAATGCTGGTCCTGCATTAAAAGCAATAAGATCAAATGGTACAGCAACTGCTATTGTAAGTTCTCATGGCTTGCCTGAGTTGTTGGGAGAAGCAATACAATATGGTATAAGTCGTTATTTCACATTAATTTCTGCTGGCAATGTTCCAAAGGCTACTAGAATTAAAGGAATGTGTAAGATGTTGGGAATCCCGCCAAATAGAACTTTTTTCAAGGGTGATACTGTTAATGATATTAGATTTGCAAGAGAAGCTGGGGTACAACCGATTGCTATCTCACACGGTTATCATACAGAAGATATGTTAAGAGAAGAACTTGGTAAGGGACAGGAAAGGTCTTTATTCAGAGATTTATACGATGTTGAAGAAAGATTACCTGGTCTAATGGAAGAACATTTACGCACAGCTTAAGTGCATGTTGGGTTTCCTGTGTATTCTTTTGTTAGTGATGCACAACTTGTTGTTATAATTAATTTTGAAAAAGTGCCACAATTTATTCCAGGGTCGCTGAAATAAAGATTCACAACGTCTCCTTTGTTAAAATCATGAACAGGTGTATTTGTTGCAGAGAAATTTAAACCGCCTAGGTTTATTATTTGGGACGATAATAACGATAGGTTATCGACAAATCCTGAATTTATAATAATAGCATTACCACTTCCAGAAGAAATAAAAAGTTCGTCTATTGTTATGTCTGCGTTGGAACATTCAATACTTTCTCCGGTTCTGTCTGAAACATCTTCTTCTGTAGTTTTCACCAAGGTTGTTAACCAGGTTGTTATTATAGATGCTACGGCGACGACTAAAACTATCAAGAATACGGATGCTATTAGTGGTGATATTCCTTTTTTCATAATAGATTATACTTGTTTTCGGGGGTATTAAAATTATATAGAAAATAATTTCCTTGCATTTTCTGTTGTAATTTTCAGTATTTCTTCCTTAGGTAGGTGTAATATCTTTTCCATTTTTTCAGCGCTTAACATTATATTCCATGGTCGGTTTGTCAATAGGAAAGGATTCCTATCATCGTCGGATGCTCGTTCATCATCGGGTGCATGCTGTTTTAATTTTTCTTGTTCTTCTTTGATAATGTCCTCATCTCTTGGATCAAGCCATGGACCATCTGTTTCTAATAATATTTTTTCAATGGGTGTTTTTTTTGCTAACTTTCTATATCGTTTTGATTTTACAATCATGGTTGTAAATGATATGTGATAACCTCGATCAACACATTCTTTTAATTCTTCATTATTACCAGAGAAGCAGTGCATCATAACAGGAACATCAATCTTTTTCATTATTTCTAGTGTATCTGGCATTGCATTTCTTGTGTGTATAACTATTGGTTTTTTTAATTCATTGGCTAATTCTATGAAGCGGACAAATATTTTTTTGCTTTTTTCTATCCCTTCTGGATCCTTTATATGGTGATAGTCAAGTCCTGTTTCACCAATTGATGCTATGTTATCTTTATTTTTTCTTATTAACTCAATGTGATCATTGATTATTTTATCATTGTATCTCTCAATAGCTGTAGGATGTAAACCAGCAGAAATAAAAACAAAGTCTTTGTGTTTTTCACGGAATGATAGGATATTCTCAATGTGTGAAGGGTCTGCTACACTTGTTACTATAGCTGCCATCCTTTCCCGAGCAATAGCTATAACACTTTCAGGATTAGCCATGTATTCTAAATGACAATGACAATCAATACCTTGCATTAGATTGGTTTGTATCCGAGTTTTAAAAAAGCTTTTTATTCCACTAAAATTTTCACAATTTCTTCTGGATCAAATTCACGTATATCGTCATATTCCTGACCTACACCAAGATATATGATTGGCTTTTTGATTGTATAACTTGCTGACAGTGCTGCGCCTCCTTTTTCGTAGACATCTGCTTTTGTCAATATTATAGCGTCTATGCCAACAGCTTCATCAAAGAGGCGGGATTGTTCGTATATATCATTTCCTGTTAAAGAATCTAGAATAAGTATCTTCATATCTGGATTATTAACTCTACATATTTTTTTCAATTCATCCATTAGATTGGCGTTTGAATGGCTTCGTCCTGCTGTATCTGCAAGTACAAAGTCTATATTATTAGAGGAAGCGTGTTTTATTGCGTCGAAGATGACAGCAGCGGAATCAGATCCATATTTGTGTTTTATAACATTAACACCAAGACGTTCTGCATGTATTTCGAGTTGTTCCATGCTAGCTGCCCTAAATGTATCACCAGCAGCAAAAACAATTTTCTTGTTGTCTTTTTGCAATAGTTTGGTAACTTTAGCCATTGTTGTTGTTTTTCCAACACCATTAAATCCTAGGAACAAAACAGAAAATGCCTTCCTACCTTCAGCCATTTCAACTAATGAAACTCTTTCTTTTTGCATTACGTCGAGCATTGCACGTCTTAAGCTGTCTTTTATGAATTCTTCTGATTGGCTTCGTTTTACTTCTTTTCCGGTCAGATCACGCTTAATATCATCTGCGATTTTTTCTGCCACCCCAAAGGCAACGTCGTTTTCTAACATTGTTTTTTTCAAAACAATCAATATCTTATCTAAATCGTTATCTGTAAGGACTTTTTCAGTAACCTTTTTAACTAATTTTCCAAATATGCCTTTTTTCTGCTCTCGAACTTCAGAAATTTCTTTAGAAATCTCGCCCCCAGGTTGTTCAATTTCTTTTATTTCTTCTACGATTGGAGCTAGTTCTTCCTTATCATCTTTATCATCCAAAATTGATTCGGGCTCTATTTTCTCTTTTTCTTCCCTAATAAGTTCAGAAATCTCTGCTTTTGGTTCTTCAATTTCTTTTATTTCTTCTGTAATCTCCTCTATAGCAGGCTCATTATCAATAGACGTATCTTGTACTTCGTTTGACTTTTCTTCCTGTATTTCTTCTTTTATTTCTTCTATAACTGGTTTGTCTAACTCAGAAGCAATTTCTTCTTCACTCTCTGCAGGACCTGTTTGTTCTTCTAAAATTTCTTGGACCGTTTCTTCTTCCTTTTCTGTTAATTCTGGTGCTGGTTCAGAAATAATTTCTTTTACATCCTCGAATATTTTTGGTTCTTCTTTTGGTTCTTTTGTTTCCTCTACTTCAGTGTCCTTGGTCACTTTTTTGATGGCTTCGCTGAGTTTTTTCTTTAATCTTCCAAACATAAAATCTAAATTATAATCAAATTTTAAATAGGTTAAAAATAGCTAATCTTTTATTCAACAAACTCTGTGTTATAGATGCTTGTTTCTCTAGCATGTTCTTCTCTATTCATATGGCGTCTATAAACTAGTCCGCAGTGTCCACATTGTACAGATACACGACTACTGAATCTTCCGCCTGTTTGTCCAATAACAGATTCAGGTCCCAAATGAACTCCTAGTTGTTTACATAAGTTTATTCTTTGTTGTAAAATTTGAGCTCCTTCTAGAATTTCTTGATAAGACGCGAAACTCATATGGTATATATGATCTGAAAATATTTAACGTGTTTTCTTTTTGCTTTTTAGTGTGTTTCTTTCAACTTTACTTCCTAGTGTTAAAATAACTAGAACTATTATTGTTGTTATAACTGCTGCTACATAAAGACCCAATCCTACGGCGAGGCCGATAGCTGCTATTACCCATAAGTCTGCTGCTGTTGTAAGGCCTATTGTTTTATCTTTGTTGTGGAATATTACACCAGCACCAAGAAAACCAATACCTGTAACAACACCTGCTGCTATTCTTGATGGATCTACGTTAGCGCCTGCAAATGACACTGATAACATAGCAAATAACGCTGCACCCATTGCAACAAGCGTGTGGGTTCTTAATCCTGCTGGTCTATAATGCATTTCACGCTCTACTCCAACAATCATTCCGAGTACAGCTGCTAATAGAATTTTTATAATTATTTCGGCTTCAATAGCGCCTATCATAATTTATAATTATTTACAGGTGTTAATAAAGATTATATTTTATCTATTCTTTCTAGCTTCCCACTCTTTACCTTTACCCTTCTCAATAGCTGTTTTACTTAAGAATGTGAACTTCTCTTCGGGTATTTGTAGAACTCCTTCAAGTGGATCCCATGCATGTTCTCTCATTGTAACAAGTTGTCGTGGCCAGAAATCCTTGCTCTCTACAGCAATACCATAGAATTCGGGTGGCAGATCTTTTACAGCTATGTCCTTTTCTAAATATTTTTTTATTTGCTGTAGCACCCAAACACTGTATTCCATAACTTCGTAAGGCATTTTACCGCCTGCACGACGACCACCACCACGTTCGAATATAAGAATACCGTCTTTGAAACCTTTTTTTCTCAATCCGTATAGCCACCTGTATATAGCTTCTTGTCCTTGTGAACCAACTGGTATTGGAATATGTGCTGTTCCCCAGTATGGTTTTGGTTCTCCTAAATGAAACAGATGAATAAGTGATCCGAAATCTCCTGGTGCTTTTTTTATCATGTCGTCTGGGTCAAGTTTGTTTCCTATCATGTGCTCAAAGTCGATGCACATTTTTACGTAGGGTGAGTTTATTTTTCGTATAAAGTGTTGTATATCTAAAGGATCGTATAAACGGTATAGGCCTTCTCTGTAACCTTCTGGTCCTCTTTCAACTTCGGGTGATTCATAATCAATGTAAATGCCGTGTGCATTTGCAAATTCCAAAACACTCATTCCACCAAGGTGTTCTTTATTTGCGGGGTGTTCTTTTACTCGTAGATGGCCTTCTAAGTATCGTGCTGCAACTGCTGCATTAAATTCTTTTGGCATATCGTGATAGGCCTTTTGTGGATCTTTATTTCCTACAATATTCATCCACATAGGGTCGTTTGTTCCTTTCATGTGGGCTGCAACAATAAGATATGCTCCTATTTCACCTGCTTGTATGAAATATTTTCCAAAACGTGATTTTTCCCACATAGAAATACGCTCATCAACTGAAAGGATATCTTCATCAGGATATCTAAAAATTGTTTCAATGGTTCGTGTTTCTTCTGATATTATTTGTTGTTTCTTTCTCTCAATATGTATTGCCAGTTGATTTGAAACATATGTTTCTCTAACTTCTGGTGGATATCTTGCTGCATCTGCGTCTGCAATTATTCTTTGTCTTTCCACAGCAAATTCAGGAGATTTAACATATTTTTCTATTTCTTTGTCAACCTTTTCTGGTATTTTTTTCTTCAATTCATTTATTTTGTTTATTCTTACATCATCGTCTGTACTAAACGTGTATGATTCTTTAAACAGTTCTAATGCCTTGCTGGTTGCATCACCACCAACTCTTTTACAAAAATTAGGTAAAGATGATCCATCTGGTGCTACGACTTGATACTGGTGACCAAATGGCCTTAGTCTTGGTTCTTCAAATTGTAATTGTGGTTCACTAGACGAGTGAAGGTTGATATATACAAAACCTACTTCTCTACAAAACTTTATTGTTTCAACAATTCTTTTGTGGGCTTCTTGCCATATACGGCGTTCCGCGCTCTCAAAGGCCGCCATGCCACCTATTTCTGCGTGTAAACCAACTTTGATGTCTAGCTCTTTCATTGTTCGTTTTACTTGTTGTTTAACATCGGGCTCATAAAATTCTGCTGGTGTTTCTAGATCAATCTGATTAAATTGAATACCTGCTGTTGCACCAAAACCACCTACTTTTTGTGCAATACCTAGCAAAGCAGGATCTCGTGCAATGTTCCAAAATCCTGAAGAAACTCCAACAACATAACCCATATGAATTATTTGTTTGGTTGGTTATATTAAATTAATTAAGCTACACCAAAGCCTACTTTTTGTTTTAGGAATCCCACAAGTGGGATGTATCTGTCCTTTGCCATTGATGCTATCCAATATTTTGTTATTCTTTCTTCGAAGTCCTTTTCATATGGGCCTTTTTTCATAAACTCAAGACCAAGATTGACTTTATTAGCGATTTTACTGACAAAACCAAACCTTTCTTTTTCGTCAATAATGGCTCTTGGTTTTGTTTCCCTTAAATCAGGGGATAAACCTAAAAGATCGCTAACATATCTGTCCAGTTCTTCTTCTCTTGCTTTTAGTTGCAATAATTTTGCAAAAACAGCATTCTGGCTCATAAATATTGCGTTTACATCAAAAATACCGTTTTCTGTTTCAGCGCCTGTTGCTGTTCTTATGTTTGTCCTGCTTAATCTTATTACAAAGAACGAATAATATAGTGCGTGACTCTTTAGCCATGCGTCATCATACATTTCCTGAAGTTTTTCTTTTGCCCATGCATCTGTTATCCATGGGTGCTCTGTTATTAAACCCTGGTCCTTGTGAAATATTAAATTTTTCTTTGTCCATGTGTCATAGGGAGTTATGTTTTTCTTAGCAATAAGTTCTCCAGGAACTTTATAGAATTCTGGCATTGTCATATCTCTCCAGGCAAATACTTCTGTTAAATGCGATGATGTTGCTTGTCCACCAGATGTGATGAAAAATGTAGTCATCCTCTTTCTTTCAGAAGAACGTGCAAGCCCTTCCTTGATTAGTTGATGTCGTGCTATTATTGGCTTTAACCATTCACGATATTCCTTAACAGACATTCCCCTGCTTCTTACCAATTCTCTTATTCGTTGGTAACGCATTTTTAATTGGGGTTCAAATATTTTTTTCCATTCCTGGTAAAGCTTGTTTTTTGTAACTAAAACAACGGCTTCTGCTTTTGATACACCAAGGTCCTTGCTTACTTTTGATATTTCTAGGTGTTTATCTTCAAGTTTTTGGAAATCAAGAATAATTGTTGGCCATCTTTGTACAATGGTTGCCATTGAGATGTTTTCTCCGGTGTGTTTGTCAACTTGATC
Source organism: Candidatus Aenigmatarchaeota archaeon (assembly GCA_042584825.1). Classification (GTDB taxonomy): domain Archaea; phylum Aenigmatarchaeota; class Aenigmatarchaeia; order GW2011-AR5; family GW2011-AR5; genus JBHOSK01. Next base: position 4,925 of record JBHOSK010000021.1, on the reverse strand, counting down.
AATGAAAACAGACTTTAACAAATGGCTATCTGATCTTTTTTTTCTTTTGTTGTCTGGTTCATTCAGCCATACGTCATCATCTTCTCCTGGTATTTCGTTTATGTGTTCTTTACTAAGCTCTCTTTTACTCCAATCCTTTTCTGCCTCTTCTTTTGTTCTATAACCAAAATATTCAAGAAATTCTCTGTACTTCCTTTCATCGTGTTTTAATAATTCTAAGTCTGCAACAGATTGTGCAACAGACGTTAACCCTTGTTTTATTTTTCCTTCTAAATCCTCTTTTTGTTTTTGTGTTAATTGATAATATTGTGAAAATGCAGGTGAAACTTCTATATGTTCATCTGCTTTATTTACATTGAATTCCCATTTTCTCAGTTGGAATGTAAGAGCGTAATAAAGCCCGGATGATCCACCAAGAGGGCTTGTAAAATCTATTTTTGTATTACCTTCAAAAGGAGCAGCTACAATAGCATGACCCAACCATTTTTCTGGATGGGGCAAAAATCTTGGTCTACCGTCTGGTGCTCTAGAAAAATCACCTAGAATAAAATGCCCTTTTCGTATTCCCATAATATTGATTATTTGTTTCGGTTTATATAAAAAATTTTAAGAAATAAATAAAACGTTTATAAAGATTTTGTTTACTATAAACTGTGTGATAATATGGCTAGAAGACCCGCAGAAGAGATCATAAGTGGTTTTATTAGATCTAGGCAGGTAAAAGATGGATCAGTGAATTACCATGCTATTAATCAGCATGCAAGAGCGCATGGTGGCTATAATGGTGTTGAGGTCGATGCTGCTTTAGGAACACTTGAAGGAGAGGGCTTACAAAGGGAGCTTGTTGCTGAATCCCATGCATTGTTTTGGGCTTATTGGTTTGATTAGTGATTGCATGAATACTAGGGCGTATGTTATTGGATTTATCCAGAATACTCATGAAAGAGGAAGAGTAAGTATTGATCGAGAAGAACTCATGAGACGTGCTGTAGCAGATCAATATGATCCGTTTGCTGTGTGCGCTACTATTCATAATCTTGTGTCTGACGGTGTTGTTTTAGCATTTCCTGTTGGTGATACAGTTACATATCGTCACAAGGATTTCTCAGAAGAATAGGAAGTAAACGCCAATAACTAACAAGAAGAGTCCGATAACCATTGCTGATTTTGTAAAACCTCTTCTTTGATAATCTACAATATCTGGGAAACCTACCAGCATAAACAGACCCACGGCTGCTAATATAAATCCTGCTATTTTTCTCAATAATACAGCAAATGTTATTTTAATTGCGATTATCCAGCCTCCTGCAATAATCATGGCAATTCCTATAAGTAGCATTATAAGGAAGGACGAGTCGCTGTGATCTGATTCTTCGATTGAAAAGTAGGCAAGAAAGAATCCGATTGCTATTAGTATGCCTCCACCCAAAATATCCAAAACCATAATACTTATTTATAGCCTAGATTAATAAATATTATCGCAAAACGAAATTGGTGACATAAATGGTATGGGCAAGGACAAAATTACTTATCTGGGATTATGTATTCGAGCCAGTCAAAGCTATAGAAATGAATTTTGTAGGTAAGCACCCAGAGCGTTATTACAAAAAAATGCATGAATTAATAAGATCTGTCTTTAATGTGCCTGATGCATACATACAAGAAAAAAGTTATAATTGGGAAAAATTGAAAGATACAGAAAGATTTGATATTGCTTGGGAAGTAACCAAGATATTGGATGTGTATAGTTACATAACAGTTATTTTATCCCTTAAGGGTGTTTCAACCGGCGGAGAAGGCCGTATTTCTATTAAAATCCAGCCTAGACTTATAACAGAATATCCGCAAGATACGGTGTGGCAACAAAACATTCTATATGAAATGGTAAGACGGTTCTGGCATAAAGCATTTTATCATAACAAAAGAATGCAATATCTAAATTACGCAAAAGAACTTATTGTAGGATTTGAAAGATCTGTAAAAGAGTTTGCTGAAAGTTTAAGAGAGGAGTAATAATGGGCGAGCTTAAAATTGTAGATGAGGTTCCCTCACCTAGTGGAATTCTAGAAATAAAGTATAAGGGTACTAATACGTTCAAGGCTATGGCTGTTGCACCCAAAGTACTCAGAGCTGTTATGAAAATTCCAGGAAAGGATCTGTTTGAGTTTGATGTAAGATGGGACACTTCAGTAGATCCCCGCGAATTTTATGGCGTATGGATGGGAAAACGAACTGAAGACCGGTGGACAGCAACCAAAATAAAGATATTTATTCAGGGTAATCAGGGTGTTAAAGACAAGTTCGGATATGTACGTATAGAGTTAAGAGGCCATCTTGAAACAAACTATAAATTTTCAAATTTTATTCAAAGGTCGTTTTGGTGGTTCTATAACTATGGATTTTATTATGGACAGAGAAGAAGATACCTGGATTTTGCAAGGGATAATATGCAAGAACTAAAAGAAAATTTCCAGCAAGTTCTTGGTATTGCTAAACATTAATTTTTATATACCAGGAAAATAAACATATGAATAGGATGAAAAAATGGGATTATTAGATAGCGTTAAGAGTAAAATTACTGGAAGAAGAAAACAGGATTTGGGTGAAATACGCGCTGGTGTATTGAATGAAGAATACAACCCTGAACCAATAGGTATGAGGCGCAATGAATTACCACCTCCAGCACCAATGCCACCGACGCCTACTGAGGGCATGAATAGAGATGAATTGACGTGGGATTCACCTAGAGATGATGCCAGAGAATCTATAAGCCTAGAGCCCCAAAAACCCGATAATACCAATTATGAGGTTATAGATAAGTTACGATTTATTGAAAATCAATTGTCTGCAATAAGAAGTCAGACTGAATTGATAAACGAAAGATTGAAGACGATAGAAACTCGGATAGGTAGAAGGTACTAATTCTAAGTTTAAAAAAACTTGCTACAATTAAATTTATGCTAGAAATTGCTTTAGTCGGTACTCCTAATTCAGGAAAATCTTCGTTTTTCAAAGCTGCTACTATGCAGGATGTTAAGATTGCATCATATCCATTTACAACAATAGAACCGAATGCCGGTGTTGGTTATGTTAAGACTGTGTGTCCGTGTAAGGCATTGGGCATAGAATGTAAGCCGAGCAATTCAAAATGTGTAAATGGAGAAAGATTCGTACCTGTTAAGTTGTGGGATATTGCTGGCCTTGTGCCTGGTGCACATGAAGGTAAGGGCCGTGGTAACGCATTTTTAGATGATATTCGAAGGGCCGAAGGCATGATACAGGTAATTGATTTTTCGGGTAAAACTGATAATGAAGGTAATCCAACGGATGGCTACGATCCGACGGGCGACATTGAGATGTTAGAAAATGAGATAGATTATTGGATGCTTGGTATATTGAAAAAATTACAGCTGTACCGTCAGATAAACATGAAACCAAAAGAACTTATTCAGCTTGTTTCAAAACAGTTTAGTGGTCTTGGTATATCAGAAGAATTGGTTGAATACACGGTTAATGTAACTAGTGTAACACAAGGAAGTAATGATATTGAAATGCTTCGTTTTATTAAAACGCTACGCAAAAAATCAAAGCCGATGCTTGTTGCTGCGAATAAGATTGATATCACAGACAAGATATATGAAAAATCAGGAATCGATGCAATACCATGTTCTGCCGTGGCAGAACTTGCATTACGAAATGCAACAACAGCAGGAAAAGTAAAGTATTCGCCTGGTGAAAAAAGCTTTGAGATAACAGGCGAATTGAATGAAAAAGAGAAAAAAGGTTTTGATATGATCAAAAGTCTACTCGACAAGTATGGATCAACTGGCATACAGAAGTGCATAAATAAATTGGTCTTCGACACGCTGGACATGATTGTGGTTTACCCAGTTGAGAATGAAAATAAATTCAGCGATAAGAAAGGAAATCCATTACCAGATGCAATCTTGCTGAAAAAAGGATCAACACCGAAGGATCTAGCATTCAAGGTGCACGAAGACATTGGGAAGAAGTTTATTGGCGCTGTTGACTGCAAAACACATCAGAACATCGGCGCAAAGCACGAGTTAAAAGATGGGGATATTGTTTCTATTAAGAGTGGACGATGATATTATGGAAGAAACATCAATTGAAGATATTATGGAAAAGGCTAGGAGCTTTCAAAAACAGGGAAAGAAATGGCATTTTCATATGCTGACTCCAGACTGCACGTTTAATGAGAAAAAAGATAAACACGCATTTGTTCTTGAAAATGTTACAGATTCAGAAACGTATGTCGTTTATTCTGATACAAGATATATGGAACAGGGGCAGGAGCTTGTCAAAATGATACATGGAGATAAGATAACAGAAAGTTCTTCGACTGAATCAGACGATGATAGCATAAGTGAAATATTAGAAAAAGCTAAACAGTTAAATGAGAAAGAAGTTCATTGGCATCATCATATGTTTTTTCCTGAGTGTGAATTTAATAAACACAAAGGAAAATGGTGCATAGTTTTCGAAGATAATGAAGAAGGTAAAATTATAGAATTTTTGTCAGATAGTGAACCCACAGAAAATCTGAAAAAAATAGAAGCTCTTTATTATGCACAGAAGGAATGATAGTATTAAATTTCCTCCATTAAAATTATATCTATGTCGAAAAAGATTGTAGTTACACAAAAATTGGACTTTTATCCCGACCACGTTGAAAGATTGAAATCTCTCGGAGATGTTAAGATTTATAATGACATGCCGAAATCTCATGATGATTGGTTAAAACGCTGTAAAGGATTTGATATAATTTTAAGTGGGAAGTTCGGATTAGTTCAAAAATATCAAAAGCTTAAAGATGTGTTTATTTCTGTTCCATTTGTTGGAACAAGTTGGGCTGACAGGGATATACTTAAGAAAAATAACATCACAGTGTCAACCAGCCCGGG
>JBHOSK010000020.1:0-17794 GCA_042584825.1 Candidatus Aenigmatarchaeota archaeon | reverse complement strand
CCAATTTGCTCTTGATAAGCCATATGCATGGATATCTTCTATTTTTTTGATGTCTTTTATGTTTCTTTTAAGGAATTTTTTTGATTTTTCTATTAGGCTTTGTTGGATTGTATCAAGTAGGTTTGTAATGTTTGATATTTTTGTTATTTTCACCTTTTGCTTATCTCCATCTATACGACTAACAACAGTCATTTCTTTTGCTTTTTCGTCTTTTGGGCCTATTTCTATTCTAAGAGGAACACCCTTTAGTTCCCATTCATTAAATTTGAATCCAGCAGAATATTCTCTATCGTCAAGATAAACACGTATTCCTTTTTTAATTAAGGAATCTCTGATGATATTACATTGTTTTAGTACTGGTTTTTCTTTTCCTTTGAATAATATAGGAATAATCGCAACCTGAATAGGTGAGACAGCTGGTGGAAGAACAGCTCCTTTGTCATCGCCATGGTGCATTATTAATAATCCGATTTGTCTTGTGGTCATTCCCCACGAGGTTTGCCAAACATGGTTCTTTTTTCCTTTTTCGTCTATGTAAGTTATATCAAATGGTTTTGAAAAGTTTTGGCCGAGCATGTGTGATCCTGGGCCTTGTCCTACTTTTCCATCTTGTGTCAGTGTATCGAAAACTATAGAATAATCAGCTCCTGGAAATGTATCAGATTTTGGTCTAACCAAAATCAGAGGATCCATTGCAAGTGCATCATATATCGTCTTGTAGAATTCAACAACAGATTTTAGCCAATTGTCTGCATCTTCTTTTGTTGTATGTGCAGTATGTCCTTCTTGCCATAAAAATTCACGACCCCTAATAAAAGGTCTAGTAACTTTTGTGTCCCATCTTACAATATTACACCATTGATTTATTTTGAACGGTAAATCCTTGTGTGATCTTATCCATAATGAGTACATAGCATACATTATTGTTTCAGATGTTGGTCTCATAAATAAACGCTCTTCTAATTTGCTGTCGCCTGTTTCTGTTACTGCCAGAACTTCTGCTTTGAATCCTGATAAATGTTTTTCTTCTTTTTTTATCAGTCTTTCAGGAATAAGTGAAGGGAAATATGCATTTCTTACACCGTGTTTTTTTATTATTTTATCAAACTCGTTCTGTATGAATTCCCATACAGAATAGCCCCATGGCATTATAACATCAAATCCCTTTATTGGGGAACGCTGATCAATAAATCCACCCTTTCTTACAACTTCTAAATACCACTTACTAAAATCGTTTTCTCTTTTTGCGTTGAGACCAAGTTCCTCTGACATATAATCACTCTCTTTTTCGTTCTTTTTAAATCTTATGCGCTTTTTTCCCAGATGTTCATGCCTTGATTTGCCTGGAAGGTTTCGTATATTAAAGCTATTCCTTGAACAGCCAATATAATCCAATAGTATGGAAAGAAGAATATGTATGCTGCAATTATCTGCCAATTTGGTCTATTGAAGGTTTTGAATAGCATTATTAAATATACCAATGATAAAACCCACGCTATTATTGTAAGACCTGAAAATATTGTGAATTCCCATATACCCATTATTGTGTTTATTACAACGTCGAACATTCCATATACAGTGAACCATCTTAGTATAAACTGGACTACGTCTACAGAAAAGAAAACCCCCGATGATACGAAATAACGCATGTAATCTCCGATCATCCAGTAGAATATTGATGGTAAATATATTATTGCGAAAACGTACCAATAAATGTGTAAGGGTAAAGAATAAAATCCAATTCTCTTGTATTTTTTTGAAAAAAACATGTCCTTGTGTTTCTTTGTTACTTGTATTGTTCCTCTTCCCCATCTCAATCGCTGCTTTAATAATCCTTTCATTGTAGATGGTACAACTGTATGAATAATTGCGTTTGACATTGAAATGGAATAACCTGCTTTTTTTAATCTCAAGACAACATCAAAATCTTCGGTTAATGTGTCTTTTCCAAACCCACCTATTTTTTGAAATATGTCTTTCTTGAAAGCAGAAAAGCCGGGTACTATGTATGACGAATCTATTTTATCACACACATGTCTCCAACCCGATGATATAAGATATTCCATGTCTTGAAACCATGTTAATGGGTTTTTTGTACATTTTGCTCTTATAATTCCTGAAGCTGCGCCAAATTCTTTTTTTCTTAAAGGTAATATAATATCCAATAAACTGTTTTTCCCTATTATAGAATCAGCATCTAAAAATACAAGATAACTATATGATGCGTTTTTTACACCTTGATTAACTGCCTCTGATTTACCTATGTGGTTTGTTTCTATTAATTTTATATTTTCATGATTTTTTATCATTTCTCTTACAACATCTGCTGTTTTATCAGTAGAACCATCGTTAACAATTATGATTTCTTTTTTCCCTGGATAGGTGGCTTCTATGACACTTTTTATAGAGGAAAAAATTACCTTTTCTTCATTGTGTGCTGGGAGAATAATGGAAACATCTGGCGTGAACTTTTCTTCTGTTTTGTGTGTTTTTTTCAACAAGATTAAAATTGTTGATATGTGTACTAAAGCCAATGTTATGAAAATGACAAAGAGCAATGGATTTGACATTGCAACACCTATTTTTTAAATTGAATGCCGTTTTCCCTTATATTTTCATAATCACTTAAGCGACCGACATCAAAATAATAACCTTCATGTTTGTAAACATGTATTTTTTTGTTTTCTTTCATTAATTTTGGTATTGTATCATTGAAAAAATCTTCACCCTCTTTTAGGAAACTAAAAACCTCTTTATTAAGTAAAAATACTGGGCAATTTACATATCCAGGCATTCTTGGCTTTTCAATAAATTTTATTTTATCTTCATCAAAATCCCACACACCAAATTCAACAGGAACACCCTTTACACCACATAGTGTGGCTATATTTCCACTGTGTTTTTTAATCATGGTGTCTAAAGGTACATCTGTTAGTGTATCACCGTACCAGACTAAAAAATCATCATCTAACATTTCTTTTGCGTGTAATATTTGTCCTGATGTTCCAAGAGGTTTTTCTGCAATATCAAATTTGATATTTTTATTTTCTTTGAAAAAATCAACAACCTGTGTTTCATGACTTAATTCTGATAATCCAAATATAATTTCGTTAATATTGAAATCTGACAATCTATCAACAATATGTTCTGCTAATGGTCTTCCATCCGATAATGGAAGCATTATTTTGTTAATATAATATGTTAGTGGTCTCAGACGTCTTCCTACACCTGCACCCAATATTAAACATTTCATGGATATCACTTATTACTACATTATATAAGAAATAAATAAGCATTAAATGGATGTTTTATTACCTACTTTTTCTATCATTGTCCAATTCATTTTTTTCCCAATAGCTGCTTTGAATAAACCAATACTTACGCTTACAGATACTACCATACCTATTGTTAAGGCTGCTAATACAACCGTTCCACAATACCTTATTTTTTTGTTTTTTACAAGTGCAACGAGACCCGCTATCATGAAACCTGAAGCTATTACAAAATTTATTGACACGTCTTTTGTGAAATTGTATACGTCAATGGGTGCTGGTGTTGTTGTAATAAATGATACTGTGCCGAATAACAAAAATGCTATTAGCAATAATGAACCCACATATCCGGTTAATGTGAAAAAAAGCATTATTTTTTGCAAAACAGAGAAATTACCTTTTAATATAGCTTTCCAGTTATTCATGAACACCTTTACATTTCCATATGCCCATCTTCTTTGCTGTATTCTAAGGCCTTTCAATGTAAAAGGAACTTCACCAGGTGCGCTTACATTTTCCAGATAAATTGTTTTGTAACCCGATTTAAGTACTCTTATTGCATAATCAACATCTTCTGTAAGACTACCTTCTTTCCATCCTCCTAATTTAGTTAGAACGCTTTTTCTAATAGCTTCACCTGAACCAAACAATAAAGGTACCCCCAATGCTTGGTTAATTTTAGCTATTAGATTATGATAAACCATGAGTATCATTGATGCAAATTTTGATGTTCTGTTCTGGCTCATATTTGAATATGCCCATTTGGCTTGTACACAAGCAACTTTCTTATCTTCTACAAATGGTCTTACAATATTTTTTAAGAAATTTCTTGATGGTGTAAAATCAGAATCAAAAATAACTATTATATCACCTTTTGTGAATTTTAACATGTGATTAAGATTACCTGGTTTGAATCCTTTGTTTGTTCCACGTCTTGTTACTCTTACATTTTTATGTTTCTTTGCAAAAGAATCTATTTCTTTTGAGATGCTTTTATCGGTGCTGTCATCTCCTATAATTATTTCATATTTGTCCTTTGGATATATCATATTCAAGCATTTTTTAGCACAACGTATTGCTACTATCTCATTATATGTTGGTATTTGTATTGTTATTTTAGGTAGTTTTGAACTTGTTATAGCCTTTACTTTTAGAATATTTTTTTTGTAAAAAAATCCACTTATTGCAAAAAAATAGAAGAATATTGAAAATACTGCTACAGGATATACTAATACTTCGAATATTCCACCGCTAGCTTGATTTATGAATATCCATACTGGTGAGAACATTGCTTCTAATGCTTCATATGTGACCATTCATATACACCGACATTCTCAGATAAATTATATTATCCTTGCTATATAAAATCCTTATAAGACTCTCCAACAAAGCTTTTTAGGGCTTGCTGTTCAAGATATTTAATGACTAAGGGTCTGTAGTGTAGTTTGGTCTAGCATCAGAGCTTTGGGAGCTTTAGACCCCGGTTCAAATCCGGGCAGACCCATGAATTCACGTTTAAACTATTTTTTGATTCCCCACTTTTTCATGATGAATCCACCTGCAAAAAGAGGTATTAATCCAGAAACCATTAATCCAATAAGATCATTGAAGAAACCAGCAGCAACAGAAACTACACCGATTATTACTAAAAATTGTCCCAAATAGTGTGTCGTTTTATTCATTGTTTAGTCCCCAACGCTTTCTTTGCGAAATATTTTACATTTTCGTCATGTTCTTCCAATTCTTCTAAAGAAAAGAAACGAATGTCTTCGTGCTCATCTTCGTTTTGTTTAAGATTTCCTGAAATTACTTTTCCGAAATATACCAGATCTATGTGCTGGTGTCCAGGGTAAATATCTTCTAATTGGATGTGGTTGGGTGTATGAAGCATTTTGACTTTTTTTGTCTCACCTGGTTCCTTTTTACCTATAATTTCTATATCAAATCCTGTTTCTTCCTTTGCCTCACGAAGTACAGCTTCATCAGATGTTTCTCCTTGATCAACATGACCGCCAACGGGGAGCCACATATCTAATTTTTTGTGTTTAATTAGAAGAACTTTGTTTTCATGCACAATATACACACTAACAACAAATTGTCGCTCGTTCATTTTTTAGCCTCTTAAAATTGTTAGGATATCGGCGTATATTTCGTCTATTCCACGTTCACCATTTATTTCGTGAAGCACGCCCTTTTCTTTGTAATAGTCTATAAGCGGTTGTGTTTTTTCATAATAACTATTCAATCTTTTTTGTATTGCATCTGTTACATCGTCTGCTCGTTGATATAATACACCACCACAATCGTCACAAATACCTTCTGTTCGGGACGGGTTTGCTATACCAAATATTGCACCGCATTTTTTACATTGTACACGACCCGATAAACGCTGAATAGCTACTTCGTTGCTAATTTTTATGTAAAGAACGTGATCTATTTTTGACATCTTATTCAATGCTTCTGCTTGGTACATGTTTCTTGGAAAACCATCCAGAATAAAGCCTTGTTCACAATCATCTTGTTTTATCTTGTTCTCAACAACCTTTACAGTTGTTTCATCGTCAATCAAACGACCATTATCATGAAGTTCTTTTACTTTTTTACCTAAATCACTGTCTTCGTTTCGTATTTCTCTAAATAAATCACCACTTGATATGTGTGGTATTTTAAAATCTTGGCTGATTTTTTTAGCTTGTGTTCCTTTTCCACATGCCTGTGGACCAATCATAATTATTTTCATGTTATCACCTAAGATTATGTTCTATTATAAATTGTTCTAAATTTTTATAAAACTTGTTTACTGTCGAATTATTCTTTACTCTGAAATCACACATATTTTCAGCTTCTTTTAACCCATATATCTTAAATTCTTTTTTCTCTTGTTCTTCAAATTCTTTCTTGCTTTTTGGGTCGCGTGGGCTAGCACGTTTTTTTAATCTCTTAAATCTTTTTTCTTTATCTGCTTCAATGAATAATAGAACCATGTTTTTTCCAAAGATTTTTTTCGGAATTATGGCATCTTCTGGGTTTCTTATGCCACATATAACAACCCTTTCTAGTTTATTTTTTATTATGGTTTTGACTACCTTTTCTGGGAAATAGTCTTTTCCATGTTTTTCATCACAAATTATACGTGTTTTTTGAAGATCACTTCTTGATGTTGTTAATCCCATTTTCTTGGCTGTTTTTCTGAATATATCACCATATTCAATATAGGAATAGTCGTGTTTTTCTATGAAATATTTGGCAGCTACCTCTTTACCAGCACCTATAAACCCAACTATGCCAATTATTTTCATTATAAGCAATTATCCCATAGCAATAAAAAGATTTTGTTCCTAATTAATTAAAACAGATTCTAACAGATCGGCACATTAAAGATGTGTCAGTAATCTCAAATATTGAAACGGTGATAAATATGTCTAAAATTGATGAAGAAATTATAGATATGGAATTGGATGCATACCATGACGATGATATCAAAAAAGTTAAACTTAGTGATTACAGAGGAAAGTGGTTAGTGCTGGTTTTCTATCCAGCTGATTTCACGTTCGTATGTCCAACTGAATTAGAAGAATTAGCTGACTTATACGAAGAATTCAAAAATTCAGGAGCAGAAGTAATGAGTGTGAGTACTGATACGGCCTTTGTTCATAAGGCATGGCACGATACGTCTCCTGCAATAAAAAAAATAAAATTTCCTATGCTCGCTGACCCAACAGGATGCTTATCAAAAGAGTTTGGAACCTACATAGAAAAGGAAGGACTATCTCTTCGTGGTTCATTCATAGTGGATCCTGATGGTATTCTAAAAGCATGTGAAATTAACGATAATAGTATTGGTCGTTCAGCAGCTGAACTGCTTCGCAAACTACAAGCAGCAAAATTCGTCAGAGAGAATAATGGTCAAGTGTGTCCAGCTAGTTGGAAACCAGGTGAAAAAACACTAAAACCAGGAATGGACTTAGTAGGAAAAATATGATTTTTTTTCTTTCTCTTTTATTTTTAACCTTTATTGTTCAAGTAAATTAAAGGTGTTCTATATGATGGACAAAAAACTTCTTGAAAAATTGAATGAACAGGTTGTGCATGAATTTTATTCATCTTATCTATACCTATCCATGGCTGCTTACTTTGAAAATAAAAGCCTGAAAGGATTTGCACATTGGATGAGATTGCAAGCACAAGAAGAAAATGCCCACGCAATGAAAATATTTAATTTTATTTTAGAAAGGGGAGAAAACGTAGAACTCGGTGCAATAAAGAAACCAAAAACTTCTTGGGCATCTACTATAGATGTGATAAGAGAAACGCTTGCGCATGAAAAATCAGTTACAGGTCTTATAAACAGTTTAGTTGAGATGTCAAAAAAAGCAAACGATAATGCTACGCAAATATTCTTGAACTGGTTTGTAACTGAGCAAATAGAGGAAGAATCAAACGCGAGTGAAATATTGGATAGACTGACACTAGTTGGTGAAAAGGGTGAAGGAATCTTTATGATTGACCGAGAGCTTGCACAAAGAATTGCTGCACCAGAGACTGAGTAATTTTTATTTTTTTTTATGAATTATTATGTAAAGAAACGTGGTGACTCAATACTTCGTGTACTATGAATAATATTCCTGCAATTAACAGCGAAATCATAATTGATAGTTGTATGTCTGTATATAATGCATTGCTAAATATGAATATAATTATGAATGCTACACCACTCATAATCCATGGGTTTCTTTTTTCTTCCAGATCGTGCTGAAGCATAAATATTATTATTTTTTGTTTTTTAAATATTTCATTTAATTAAACATAGGTGATAAAATGGCTTTAGTTGAATCATCGAAAATAAGTATGGGAACAAAAATGCCAGACTTTGTGTTAAAAGATCCTGATAATGAAGAACATAAAAGTGATAAGTTGTTTGATGAAAATGGTCTATTGGTTATTTTTACATGTAATCATTGTCCATATGCAATTGCTCAATGGGATAGAATGAAAAAACTTGCTTTACATGCAAGAAAATTAAAAATAAATACAGTTGCAATAAATCCGAATATCAATCCAAATTATCCTGACGATTCTCCAGAAAACATGAAAAAATTAATACAAGAATTGGGTATTACATTTTCATATCTTGTGGATGAAAAACAAGAGATTGCCAGAAAATTCGATGCAAGGTGCACACCGGACTTATACCTATATGATAAAAATCAAAAACTAGTGTATCACGGGAGAATGGATGACAATTGGGAAGACGAATCAGCAGTTACCAAAGAAGAACTAAAAGAAGCAATTGACAATCTTGGTAATGGAAAAGAAATCATTGAAGAACAAAAACCATCAATGGGCTGTTCTATTAAGTGGGTTTAAGAAAAGAAACTTTTCTTTTTTCTCTTACCTTGACGCCGTCTTTCAATTATAACTAAAATTGGTGGTATTAACCCAATTGTTGCTACAAATGTGAATAATACACCCATTGAAAGTGCTAGTGCCATGTCATGTAATATTGGCAGCTCTGCTGCCAGAAGTGCTAGAAAACCTAATACCGTGGTTGTGGTAGTCATTGCCAGTCCCTTTCCGACACGCTTTACAGCTGCATCTATAGCTTCTTCTAGTGTATTTTTCTTAACTTCTTCTTCAAATCTATGTATGATGTGTATTGCAAAGTCAATACCAATACCAATTATTAATGAAAATACTCCCACAAGTGCTGTAGAAAATGGTATACCAACCAAACCCATTGCACCATTTGTCCATAGTGTACCAAAAATAACTGGTATTACAGCAACACCCACGAAACTGAATCGCCTAAATATTATAAACAATACGATGAAAACACCAATAAAGCCTAAAATTGTTACAAATGCCATGTTTTCGCCTATGGATTTCCCTATTTCTAATTCTTGGACAATAGCACCGGCTGGTGTTACAGTTAATCCTCTTGGTTTCTCAGAGAAGGAAATTATTTTTTTAATTTCTGATATAAGGTCTTCTTGTTGTCCTTGTGTAAGACCATCTGGTATAGTAAATCGTGAAACTGACAATAAATAATCATCTGACAACAATGATGAAACATTTTCATTGTCGGATAGCTTTTCGTTTATTTTATTCTGTTGATAAATTACCCCGTTTTCTTCTACATAATCAATAACACTAATTGATGAAAGAACAAATTCATTTTTTTCTATTTGTTTATTTATCATGTCTATTGCCAGTAATATGTCACGATCTCTCATGTCAATTATCGCATTAGGATCGTTGATATCTCCCTGGAAAATTAAAATAATACTTGCAGTACCTGTTCCTAGTTTATCAGCTATTTCGTAAATGTTTTTTATTACGTCGTTTTCTGGAATAAAATTATCAAAGTTTGTTTCACTTTTAATTAGAGGAAACCCTGACATGAATATGACTGTGACAATCATGAATACGGCTATAACTAACTTGGGCCTTTTTAGTTCAACTCTTGCTACCTTTTCTAAAAGATTTTCAATCATTTTTTACCACCGTATGTTATTTTTCTACACCCAACACATATTTTTTCTTCCAGTGGGAAGATAGCTGGCAGTATGAATAATGCAGCTACCATTGAATAGAATATACCTAAGCTTAATGCAATACCCATGTGTGTTAATAACGGAACACCAGCAGCAGTTTGTGACATGAATGAAACAATCGTAGTTACAGATGTTCCTATGATGGCTATTCCAACACGACCAATAGCTATCCCAGTTGCTTTATCTCTCTTCATTTTTTTCGCGGTTTCTTCGTCATACCTGTTAATTACATGTATTACATAATCGATACCAATACCTATGATCAATGCACCTACCATGACCGTTATAATTGATAGTGGTATATTCAATAACTTCATTGTTCCTCCTGTCCATATTACAGAAATTATCAATAACAATAATGCAAATGATCCTTTGATTGGTGAGCGATATGCTGCTACAAGTACTATTAAAATAAACAATAGAGCAATAGACAGCGTCCTAATTAGATCTGATTCTAGAAGACTGAAAATTGTTGTTTCAATTAATGGTCCGCCTGTTACTCCTGTTTTTATGCTTCCAGGAAATCCAATACTCTTTATATCTTCTTCAAGCCCTGCGGTAAACCCTAAAATGTTTTCATCACCGCCTGACATTTTAGTTGAAATTAGAAGGTAGGTTAGTGTGTAATCATCGCTTACCAAGCTTGAGTCCTCAAAAAGAATATCTATAAACTCTTGACTGTCCGGAATATAGCCATATGCTGCTATTACTATATCATGCGGTCCTATGACATTCAGAACTTCAGATCTTTTCTTAATTGTTTCCTCCAGTTCATATAACTTATTCATCACTTCTACGTTTCTGATGTCTAATATCTGATTATCATATGCTACTTCTTCGTTTATTTTTACAAGAATGAAGAAAGAATCTGCTTCATCAAATTTATCCTCTAACAGTCTTTGGGTTTTAATTGACGGTAAATCTTCTGGTAATGATTTATCAAAATCAGTTTCTATTTCTAAATCTAAAGCTGCTGTAGCCATTACTATTGTTATAGCTACTACAATAGCCAGAACAATATATGGACTATTTGATGCATATTCTCCGTATTTAGTTAGAAATGACATACTATCTACCGCGTTTGTGTGTAATTATCTTTTTTTCTTTTTTCTTCGTTTCCAGATCACAATAACTACTATTATAATTATAATCAGTGCAACAACATAAAGAAAAGAGTTACCAGCACCTTGTTTTGCTACCTCTACTGGTATTGTAAATATTTCAGTATCTACATCACTACCATCAACAAATCTAATTTCTGTCTCAATAAGATATTCTTTTAAAACAGCGTCTTCATCGATAGTAAAACCAAAGACCGCATATCCAGATTGTCCTGGTTCTAGGTTTCCAATGTAATCAAATATTTCATCGAAATCTAACGGAATATTTTCTGAATCTTCGAATACTTTTACACTAACACTTTCTGCTTTTTTTTCTCCTGTATTAACTATCTTTATTCTTAATTCTCCTACTCCGCCTTGTTGAAGGTCGGATGGGGAAACAATTTCACCGTTTTGATATATATAACCATTGAAATTTTCACTTGCTGTGTTAGTACCTGCTTTTAATTCTTCTATTTTAAATGTTGGTGATGGTTTTATGTTAATATTAAAATCTAATTCCTTTTCTATGAATTCATTTTGATTGTTGTTGTCATCTTTGTATTTTAATTTTAATTTTGTAGGATGTTTTCCAGATTCTACATCATCATTAATGTCTATATAAAATACGGCTTCAGCACTATCATCAGCTGAAATTGTACCTAAACTATATGAATCTGAAAAGCTGTTGCTTGCTTCAAATTCATCTGATAAGATAAGCTCAGCTATTACAAGTTTTGCATCACCTTCTCCGATATTCTGTATTTCTATTGTTAATTCAACATCATCCTGATCTGCTTTCAAATCATCAGGAACAGATGTTATAAGACCAATGACAAGTTCAGCATTGTTTGATTCTACACTAATATCAAGATCTTTGTTTACATATGTACCACTACCAACACCATTTTTACTACATCTTATTCTTAGTTCGTTGTCACCATCAACCGCGGTTGAAGCTACTCTTACTTTATATTCAAATAACGCTGTTTCTTTACCTGGTAGAACACCTACAGATCGAACAGCATCTTGATTTGGATCTAATGAAAATGGAAATTCTGGTTGTAATTCACATTCTAGGTCTGGTGCATCATTACTTCCTATATTTTCTATATTAACAAACAAATCAAAATATTTCCCAGCTTCTGCTGGTGAAGGGTCGTAATTTAATAGGGTTATGCTTATCAAAGCCTCATTAGAAGGCACTGTTGCTGCATAACTTATGCTAGTAAATAGTAATACCAAAATCAAAAATGCAGAAATTATTTTCATTAAAAGCACCAATTCATGATTAATTGCTTGCAAAGGCTTATATTCTTTTTGATCACTGCTTTTCAAAAATAATTCCTTATAACAGAGAGAGATTATAGAACAGATTTGCGATAAAATGGTCATTATCAGCATTAAATACGGTTTAAACACGACAGAAAACTTTATATACTAATTTTCACTACTATATAGTAACATTTTAAGGTGTTTTATATGAGAATTTTAAATAAAGCAGGGTTGTTAAGAGCAGAGATATTGGAAAGATATCAACGCGATTTAGCCCTACCAGTGGATACAGTAGAAGCATTAAAAGATGGTACATATGGGTTTGAATTAATTGGTCCTGCTTACACCATAGATCCAACTGGTTTTCTTGATAGATTAGATGGAATGGATTATTATGAAGATGAATATGGAGATGGAGATGATGATGGTACTGTAGAAGAAGAATCTCATGATGATATGACATATTTAATGTCTGATTTAAATTCAAATGGATTGGTTTTGATGAGAGGAGATGATGATGTTGGGTTTTGTATGCTTTATCCAGTAGCAGAGGAACTTAAAGATGGATTACCAGCCGTTTACCAAAGAGGTAGAGAAAGAATAAGCTGGTCAGAAATTGCAAGTTATTTATCAGAAGCTACTGATACTATGTTGACTGAATCTAATTTACGTCATCTTTATGATATTGCTATAAAGCCAGAACGTCGTGAAACAGGTCTAGGAAGAACTATTCGTAGAGCAACTTCAGATCTTTTTTTAAATAGAGGCCTAAGTGTCGGTTTTATTGATTCATCAGAAGGTGAAGAAAATCATCTTGATTCAGTTTTAGTAGCAACAAGGGCTGGTGGAGTTATTGGTAAGGAATTACCACAATCATACGATGGTCCTCATCCATCATTTTTAGCAATTAGCGGTGGTCAGGGAATAAATAAACTTACTCGTAATTTTACTGGAAGAGAATTAAAGTGGCGAGGAAGTTCGGATAGGGATTTATCACAACTTCCAGATGCATTAAGAGAGGTTGTTGGTACAGATGAAGCACCTACGCATCGATTTGTTGGATATAATCTTGAAGGAAGACGGTGGGAAGAAGTTGAATTAGCTAAAAAAGCTAGTTAATTTTTTCTCTTTGTTACAATCTCTCTCTGATAGGTTTTCTTGTTAGTAATATAGCCTACTCGGTACTCTTTCATTTTTGATGGTAACTTAACTTTATTCAGCATTTCTTCAGGATAGTATCTTGGTATTTCAATAACATCATATACTCTTTCATAATTGTCTAGATTTAGTTGTTCTGATCCCCAGTTAAGATTATTTAGATCGTATATTATAGTCAATACAATTGCTAATACAAATAACAGAATAGTTCCTACGATTAATCCAAATGCTCCTGGAAACTGTATAAATATCCACAGATATCCAAGAATAAATGACAACAGAATAAGTGCTGTCCATTGATATATTCCTATTTTATCCCTTCCTCTTGCAATTATTTCTTTTCTTGTTTCTGTAAATTTACTAAATGTGTATAATATTCTACCATAAACTGATCCGGCTTTTCTAACTTTAGGATTTTTCATGCATTCGAAAAGTGATGAATACTCTTCATTAAGCTCTTGTTGATATTCGTGGAGCTCAAACTCTAATGATTTGATTATATATTCATCTATTTTCTTTGCTACGTTTCTAGCTACTTTTTTATCTGCTATTTCGAACAATTTGTATAAGTTTTCAAGACAAGCTGCTTCTACGGATATTAGATCACGTATTTTCATAAATCTTGACCAAAGTGTTCCTATAGAAAACCCAATTAATATTGAGAATAACATTCCCACAAAACCAATCATTGTTTTTAATCCATCAGGAAGTTCATTTCCACCATATGAATTTAGTGCAGATATTGCATAAGCTGCTAATAAATATACAAAAATCAGTGTAACATTTTTTGTCTGTTGTTTCATATAATTGATTTATTTTATACGTTATAAATATCTTTTTTTACTCTTATCGAAGATATCTCCAACAATTTCTTCCAGAACATCTTCGACAGTTACTAATCCTACTACCTTAGCACGTGAATTAATTACAACAGCTATTGGGATTTTCTTACCTTCAAATTCTGTTAAGAGGTCGTCTATATCTTTTGATTCAGAAACAAATCGAACCCTTCTTGATATCTTTTTTATATTTGCATTTAGATCGTTGTTTTTTGTGTATTTCAATACATCATCAACATCCAATATACCAACAACATTGTCCTTTGTTTTACCGTATACTGGAAATCTGGAATAACTACTTTTTACAATAAAATCAAGAGCGTCTTTTAACTTTTTTGATCCGTCAATCATCATTACGTTTTCGATGGGTGTCATTATTTCTGATACTTTTGTTGTTTCGAATTTCAGCAGATTGTGCATTATTTCTGCTGTATCTTTGCTCAGTATACCTTCTTCTTCACCCATTGCAACAACTTCTATAAGATCTTCTTTTGAGAACTTTTTTTCTTTTTTTGATCCTAATATTCTGGACATTGCATGCGCTATTATTTCAAAAAACCTAACAATCGGCCACAATACATTTGATAATAACTCTAGTGGTCTTGCTGCTGCTAGTGACAGTCGTTTTGAATTTTTTATTGCATAGGTTTTTGGTGTTATTTCACCGAAGACTAATATTAAAAATGTCATTATACCTGTTGCTATACCAATACCGGATGATCCGAACATTTCCGTGAAAATAACTGTTGCAAGTGCAGCTGATGCAACATTAACGAGATTATTTCCTATCAAAATTGTGATAATCATTCTGTGTGGGTTTTTCTTCAGACGATAGAGTGCTCTCCCACCCCTCTTTTTTTGTTTTGACAGGGCTTTAGCCTTAATCAGGCTAACTGACATCATTGCCGTTTCAATTCCTGAAAATAAAGCTGACAAAATTATTAAAATAACTAAAGTAGTAATTTGAAAAAACATTTTGGTTCCCCTTAATAGTTTATGACAATTATTGCTTATTAAGATTTTCCATTATTTTTAGAAAATTTATATACTGGATCGTTTAATATGTAATTATGAATAATGGAAAAAAGGAACAAAGTAATAAAAAAGAACAAAGAAAATTTCTGTTTGTTTCAATTGATGGCCTTATTGGTGATACTGCATGGCAATTAGTAAAGGAAGGTCATAAGGTAAAATATTATATTGATAACGCAAATGAAAAAGAAATAGCTGATGGTTTTGTTCCTAAAACAAATAATTGGAAAGAAGAAGTCGACTGGGCAGACGTCATAATTTTTGATGATGTGTTGGGTCAAGGCGATAAATCCAAGGAATTGCGGGATAAAGGAAAATTTGTTGTAGGTGGAACTCCTTATATTGATAAAATTGAGGATGATCGCGCTTTTGGGCAAGAAGAACTGAAAAAGGCGGGTGTGAGTATAATTCCTTATGAAGATTTTACGAACTTTGAAGATGCAATTAAATTTGTAAAGAAAAATCCTGGTCAGTATGTGATAAAACCAAGCGGTGAGGCTGGTAATATAAAAGGTCTTCTTTTTGTTGGTGAAGACGATGATGGAAAAGATGTTATCCAGGTTTTGAATGATTATAATAAAGCACTACAAAAAAAGATTCCACATTTTCAGTTACAAAAAAGAATAAAGGGTGTTGAAGTTGCTGTTGGCGCTTTCTTCAATGGCACTGAGTTTGTTTATCCTATTAATGTTAACTTTGAACATAAGAAATTGTTTCCAGGGGACTATGGTCCATCCACAGGTGAGATGGGAACAACAATGTTTTGGTCTGGTCCAAATAGAATATTCAATCAAACATTGAAAAAAATGGAATCACAGCTTGCTGAAGAAGGTTATGTTGGTTACATTGACATAAATTGCATTGTTAATAATAATGGTATTTACCCGTTAGAGTTTACATCAAGATTCGGATATCCGACAATATTCATACAACAAGAAGGTATATTGATGGACATGGGCGAGTTCTTTTACCAATTAGCTAGCGGGAAATTAAAAAAGTTCAAAACTAAAACCGGCTTTCAAATAGGTGTTAGAATTGTTGTACCTCCGTTTCCTTTTGATGATCCAGAAACATTCAAGGTTAATTCCAAAGATACTATAATATTTTTTAAGAAACCTACAGATGGTGTTCATATCGAAGACGTTAAGTTGGTTAAAGGTGAATGGCTTATAACTGGAACGTCTGGTGTTATTCTTGTTGTTTGTGGTACTGGTCAGACAATGAAACAAGCAAGAAAACAAGCATACATGAGAATAAGAAATATTGTAATACCCAACATGTACTTTAGAAAGGATATTGGGGAGCGTTGGTTCGAAGATTCTGACAAGTTACATGCTTGGGGATATTTAAGAGAAAGTTAAAAAATCACCTTTTCATGTAAAATTTTCGCTTTTTTTCATCAAAACGTTCTATAGCGTATCTCAACATTGTTCTTGGCATCGTTTTGTGATACTTTTTCAAGAAAGCCTCCTCGGCTTTCTGATTTCTTTTACCAATTTCTCTTAACATCCAGCCTACTGCTTTATGAATTAAATCATGATCGTCGTTTAGAAGTAATTCGGAAATTTTTAATGTGTCTTCAAACCGGTTGTTTCTGATTAATTCATAAGTAGCTATCATAGATATTCTTCTTTCCCATAAATTCTTTGAAACTGCAAGTTTGTAAAGTATTTTTCTATCTTTATCTAGTAAAAAATTTCCAACAATACTGTGTGCTGTTAGATCAACGAGATCCCAATTGTTTATACGTTTTGTGTTTTTTAGATAGAAATTGAATATTTTCTTTTTCTTTTTTTCATCTGATTTTTTGTACTGATAAACCAGAATTAATAAAGAGGTTAGTCTATGTTCGTGTATCTTGCTATTGAGTAACTTTTGTACATTTTTTAGCGAGAGCAAAAGATATTTTTTGGCAATTTCACGCTGTTCTGGTACAGTTAAACCGATAAAAACATCTCCTTCTCCATATTGGTCTTTACCTGTTTTAAAGAAACGCTGATAAATCTCTGCTTTTTTTGAGTTTGATCTGGTTTGTAGATCTGAAATCAGTTGATTTAACATTTTATCACAAATATATTTCCCAATAAAGTTTATAAGTAATTTGCATTTATAATAACTTATGGTTCATGGCACGCACGGAAGGTATCATCTTGAAAAAAGAAAAAGAATGCGCTTAAAACGTGAAAAATATCCTCATCCAAATAAATGGAAGAATTTGGTGGACAAGCTTGTTTATGTTGCTGGTGTGATCAGCCTTATTATGACACTTCCGCAGGTTACAATAATATGGATTAATCAGGATGTTTCGGGTGTCTCAATACTTTCGTGGCTATCTTATTTGTTTGTTGGCATCGTGTGGTTGACATATGGAATTCTGCATAAAGAAAAATCTATAATAGTAACTTATGCGCTCTGGATTGTAATGGAGGTATTCATTATTGTTGGCATTGTGTTGTATAGCTGATTAAATAATTGGTGGTGTTGATGCCTGTCGAAATCTATCATCTACATATGCTATTGTTTGAGGTCCTGTTATTTTTGTTTGACCATCAAAATAATCATCA
>JBHOSK010000019.1:0-18012 GCA_042584825.1 Candidatus Aenigmatarchaeota archaeon | reverse complement strand
ATCAGGATTATTTGTCAAGTAATCGATTTTCTTCTGGGCCTGATGGCCAATTAACAAGCAAAAATGTTCAGTATCCGTTTGGCTCTGATTTTTCTGATGCAGGAACAAAATCAGCACAAACAAGTTATAAGTTTACTGGTCAGGAACAAGACGCTTCGTTATATTATTATGGTGCAAGATATTATGATCCTAACACGGTTAGATTTATTTCTGTTGATCCGATTGCTGATGCAAGTGTAAGTCCGTATGCTTATGCTGCAAATAATCCACTTCGCTACATAGATCCTACTGGGATGGCAGTTGAAGATAATCTGAACTTGGAATTTAGTTCAGTTGTTGTAGACGATACTTATGTCAATACTGATATAGAAACCGAGGAAATAGATTTTCTTTACATTACTTCTAGAGATCATTTACAAGAACAGCAAGACTATTTTAAAAATACAGACATGACCGCAGACGATGCACTTAAAATGCTTCTTGAATCAAGCAGTGAACAACGTGGATGGGTATTTAGTGGAAAAATGCCTGGTGTTGGCCTTGATGATGTAGTGTTTAATTATGATAACTTTAAAATTAAAACTGCTGTTGTTGATAATCCAGGAGATTTTGAAAAAACAATGGCAATGCTTTCCTATGTTAGCCCTAAATTTTTAATAGCGGATACGCACATGTTTTCTAAGGGTATGGTATTTAAACCAGATACCAGCGTGGTATCCAGTGATGCATACCACGTTACAGTAGGCAATCTTGGAAACCTTGAAAATATTCCTTCTGTGAGAAATGCTGTGTTTTTAAAAGGTTGTGAAGCTGGTGCGTGTGGTGATAGTAGTATAGCACAGACAGTTGCCAATACGTTTGGAGTAAGAACATGGGCTGATAATAAAAAGACACGTTCTCCTGATACATGGAAACGTGCAAGATATAATCCAATTCCTTTTGATCCTAAATAAAAAATAGTTTCTTAACTTATCAATTTATTCTGAAAAAGCTTTTTATCACAAAAAAACAATTTATTTTCAATGAAGAAGAAATCAAACCCAATTCCGATTTTATTACTTATTGTTTTGGCTATAGTGTTGGGAATATTTGCTGTTTTTTATGAAATTAATACGATCGGTGAGTTTAGAATTGGTGAGTCATTAAGTGAGAAAGGTGTTATAGATTCAGGTGGGTCACAACAAATTCAACTTCCTGTTGATGTTGAACAACCAGAACAACGGTTACCACTACCGGGATTGATAGAAGATGATGAAGTGATATACGCTTATGGTGCTGGGCTTATTGCAAAAGTTGATGATAATGAAGTTCAATTTTATCATCAGGATTATTTGTCAAGTAATCGATTTTCTTCTGGGCCTGATGGCCAATTAACAAGCAAAAACGTACAATATCCGTATGGTTCTGATTTGAGTGATCGTGGAACAAAGGAGGCACAAACAAGTTACAAGTTTACTGGTCAGGAGAAGGATGCTTCGTTATATTATTATAGTGCAAGGTATTATGATCCTGGTACTGCACGGTTTATATCTGTTGATCCGCTTGCTAGCGTAAGCAGCTCACCATACTCCTATGCTGCGAATAATCCGATCCGCTACATAGATCCAACTGGGATGAAAGAAAAACCAATTGCAGCACTGTTTTATAGTTCTGAGTCTCCTGAATTTTTGACTGAAGTGAATCAATATATGTCAAATTACAAGGATCGTTTTGAATTCAAAGTTTATGGTGTTTACGGAAAAGAGGATATGACAAGTTCAATAAATGAACTGAATGGTCTTATAGAAGGAGGTAGAACAGTTTCCCGTGTCAATTTTTTTGATCACTCTGGAACTCGCATGTTTGGTATTGGTTCAAGTGTGTGGTCAGTACTGCCTCAAATAACACCACAAACCGGAAGGGCAATGATAATGGGAACCTGTTATGCTACCAATAATGAAGTTTTTAATCAGATGCTTGAAAAAAGCGGTTCTGATTATTATGTGGGACTCTCAACACGTTTTTACGGGATAACTAGGTATCCAGTACAAAATGATCTTGATGGGTTGCTCTTTCATTCAAAGGAAAAAATCGCACAAACAGGACTTTCATTTAATGATGTCATTGAACAATATAGTAACATCTTTACTCCACAAGATTTTGCAATAGATGCAAGAAATAATAGATATGGTTATTATATAGTGGGTACCGTTTCAGATATGACAGCTTATGATATAATCCCTGAGTCTGTTCCATTTATCCATGGGTATGATCTTTCTGATTATAGTAGAAACTATCGATATATGAGGCGTTATGACTACTCGTATCCTTATTCATCTACATACATTGCAACAGAAAAACACAATTATATAAGACAGGCAAACCAAGATGAAATTACAACAGTTCATCGTGAATAATTATTCCTCTTCAACACCGATCCATCTGCTTTTTTCGGTGTAAAGCGGGTCTGGGAAATCTATTAACAAACAACTAAGGTTTTCCACAGAGTCGATTTCTTAACTTATCCAATAAAAGGCATTAAGAATTTGCCAATAGCAATACCAACATTGCTTAATGATTTTCCTATGTTAGGCATGTTTGTTTTTTGTGGTGGCTCTATTGGTTGAGGAGGGCTTGGTAATGCTCCAATAGGACAGCTTTCTAGACAAGTGAAATCAGGATAAATATAATTCTTTTCCATAATTACATCGTTGCCCTGGTTTATGTAATATGTGACATAACCTTCATTTTCATCTGTGTATCTATATGTTCTTTTAGCATCATGTAGGACCCCATCATTATCGTCAACACTGTCGTATATATAGGCACCATCCCCTTCATTGAATTTCCAATAAGCAACAAGTCCTGGTTCATTATCTTCGAGTTCTTTATTCATATCTTCGGCAATTTCTGGCTGCGTGCGGCCAATATTCCACACACGAACCTCGTCTATTTTTCCTTTGAAAAATCGTGGAATAGAATATCTGGAATCGTATCCTATACGGGAGCCGGTATCCATCACGTGGTAAATACTAGATATTTCTTCTCCAGCATATATTGTATCACCTGCTTGTTGGCCATTAATATATAATTTAATATCATCATTACTGTTCATTACAGCAGCAACATGTGTCCATGTACCTCTATTTACATCTTCAGTACTCCAGCCAGAGCGGTAGTTTTCCTGCTGATCAGCAGCAAATATCCTAAGTTGGGATCCATCTGTAATAGTCATCCATATACCAATTCGCTTAAGGCTATAGGTGTCTGAGACAAATATAGAATGATGATGATTTTCATCAGGTATTTTTACCCATGCTTCTATTGTAAAAGGCATGTCTAAACCACGTAAGTTTTTATTAAGGTATACATAATCATGATCTCCATCAAGTTTCAAAGCATTGTTTTTCTTTTCTTTCATTTCAACTTTTACTATTCTGTTTCCTGTATCATCATATTCAAATTCCATACAGTCGCCTACAGTGTCATACCAATTTGTTAGCATGTTTCTATGATCATAACAATAGGTTGTTGTTTTATCCTGAAATGCATGGAAATAGTGTTCTACATGGTCTTGGTTGTACCAGGATGAACTAGGACCACTTCCAATAATATTGGCGGATTTTAATTTGACATATGTCTTATATTCATTATTCCAGTATGAATCTTCTTCCCAGTATGGGCTTTTGTCTCCTACATATGATTGGACTTCAACTTCCCAGATGTATGTTACACCATTAGCTGGTTCATCACCAGGAGCATCATTTGCATAATAAGCTATTTTTATTATTTCACCGATATCCGCACCAATACCATATATCCAATAATCTTGTGTGGTGTCACCTTGTTCACCGATTCCCGTGTCTGCTGTTCCAATATCAATTTCTTGCCAACCACTTGCTGTTTCACGATTTCCAAAATTATCATATCCATAGGTGGTTGAACCAATGCTACCTGCATATGCTTTTTGATATACTCTATTTGTTCCGTCATATAATGGGAAGGTTTCTGTGTTTCTTGATAACATATTTCCAACAGCATCATAGTCATAGTCGAGTGTTTGGAAATATCTTCCTGTGTCTGT
Organism: Candidatus Aenigmatarchaeota archaeon; assembly: GCA_042584825.1. Classification (GTDB taxonomy): domain Archaea; phylum Aenigmatarchaeota; class Aenigmatarchaeia; order GW2011-AR5; family GW2011-AR5; genus JBHOSK01. The sequence goes on along the minus strand of JBHOSK010000019.1, from coordinate 13,949 downwards.
TGTTGGTGTTGATTGTGTTAATCTATTAAGAGCATCATAAGAAAATGCTGTCCATTGTTCTAATTCTGGTGTATCAGGGACTGATGTTAAAATTTGTTTTTCATGTAAATTTTTTAGATTGCCAGTATTATCATATAAATAATTCTCTTCAATTTCTCTATAAACACCAGGGACATCTGTGTTAATATAACGTGTTTTTATTTGTTCAATCCAGTTTCGTGGTGTGTACGTATAGTATGTTTTAATGCCATCAGCATATTGTTTGAAGCTAAGTGTATTGTCGTTGTTGTATTCGTAATCAATTAATTCATGGTCTACTCCAGGGAAGCCGCTTGCAGGGTACACGGATTCTAGCCTTCCTAATTTATCGTAGAAATAGCGTAGCTTTCCTTTATCGAAAGGATATACAAAATTTGCTATATTATTAAGGTTGTCATAATCACGGTTAATTCCCCAAAAGATTACACCGTTAATTTCTCTTATCTCATCTCTTAGACGTCCTCTGTAATCATATCCAAAACATGCTTTGTAATTTGTGTTGTATGTACTTTCAACATACGTTAGTTTTCCTTTTGACATTTTCCATTCTAGTTCATCGCAATAACTTGGCGCGCTTGTATAGTCATCGTAGTAATATGTAGTATCGATCCCATTACGCCCATAATCGACTGTCTTTAATCTATTCAATGCGTCGTATGTATAGTCAACAGCCCTGTTGCAGCCATATGTTGATGGATCTTCACTACCATATTCATTACTGAATGTACAACCGTCAGCACTTCTCAGAATATTTCCGCGTGCATCATATTTTAAAATTCTACGAACACCAAAGTCAGGATTTTGTATTATACGTACACGACCTAGAGAGTCAGAAATAGTTCTTATATCATGACCCAATGCATTTGTAATTGTTATGTCTTGACTAAGAACATCGTTATACAGTGTACTAGTTTGTTTTATAAGATTATCATTTTCATCATAACTTTGTACTAATACATTTCTTCCGAGTTTATCAGTCTTGCTGATAATATAATCATTTCTTTCATCAATTATCTTTGTGTGATGACAATCTGTTCCACACGTATCTAAATACTGTGTTTCTATAAAAGTACCAGTTGGATATTCACCAAGCGGATATACTTTTTTAACTCTGGTTAATGGACTATTTTTATACATTGTTTTTGTCCAATAAGGAGTATCTTCATTTAGTTTATAAGAATTGCTTGTTTCATCAACCAAACCAATTTCATTGTATTTTGTTTCTGTAATTATATGTTCGTCTTCATTATCCATAGCTGCGGACAGTCGTTCTCTTCCCATACCATCGAAATAGCTATGAGTAACTATGAATGTGTCAGGAATGAGTCGTGATGTACTTGTTATTTGATTCATGTCCATGTCTGTAAGTGTATTATCATAATTCAAATCGTCACCATCATCTAATGCGTATGTGTATTCGTATGTCGTAGTTGGATTATTATTAACATGCCCAGGTTCTACAAAATAATCACCTGGCTGGTAAGATTCAATTAATCGCCATAAATCATCATATACAAAACGAGACATTTTATTATTAATGTCTGTTATACTTGCTATCTGACCTAAACTGTTATAATTAGCTTTTGTTTGTCCAACAACATTTTCAACACATGTTAGATACATATTTTTAAGAGGGTTATTTGCTACAGCATTGTTACATTCGTCTGTATCACTTCCGTAATAATAATATGTGTTGTAATATGTGGAAGGATCTGTGTATGTTTTTTCATGAATGAGTTGGCCGAACAGGTTGTAGTCTGTATATTCTGTTAACAATGTATTTTCTCCTATAATACCTGCTGATTGTTGCTTTGGAAAGAACCTCATTGTATCTGTGCCTATGGTAGGAAATGTATCGTCCCAAGTAGTTTCAGTGTAAGCTAAATCTATACCATCACTATCTTCTATTAAGATTGAATAGTGTTGTGTTCTCATGTGTTTATTAAGAAGCATGTTAGGATTCATCTGGAATGCATATTTGTTCGTGGTGATTCTGGTATCATCATTGGTGTGTTCTATTATTCTGTATGGTAATCCGTTTAATCTTGCTGTGGATGAATAATCATACTGCGTTCTTGTTACTATGTTGTCAAGTATTGTTTGTGTTTCAGTGATTTCCATCCATCTGGAAATAGGGAAATTATGGTTTACAATTATGGAATCTAAAGATGTTATTTGACCACCAATTTTATTGTAATTGTTTGATGCTTCCTTTATCATACCCCCCTCGCTATTGTATACTGAAACTCTTTCAAGAAGTCCTCTCATTTGTTCCATATCCTTCTTAGGAAATTCTACATATCCCGGGAGTTGTTCAATATCGCAGATACCATCGCCTGGGTAAGGCTCTTTGTCAATACAATCGGAAATATAATTATTGTTTTCATAAAGATCGCAAACATCTCCAGGTACCTCTGTTCCACAAGTATCGAAATCTAAGGGATACCCGACATATCCATTACAGGGCATGGCGATGCCGTACACAGTAAAGTACATCAAGGGCGGGCAGTTATCACAATTGTTGTTATTGTAGTCTGGATACATTTCCTTGTCATAAACAAATGGATATATGTAATTACCGGCGTTTGGATTCCTACCATGATCATTCATATGCGCGTTGGTCTCAAGTATACAGTTGTCCATTACAACTGTCTTGCAGGTTAATTCACCATCTTCTGGCAGACCGCATCTTACATCAGATGGCATGTCAACGTCTTTATAACAGTATTCTTCTCCACATGGTAGCATTGTCCAACCAAGTACAAATCTTAATTGGGTGTCTTTTTGTGCAATAATCATAAATTCTATATCATCATCTTCTGATGTTGGAAGAAGTGTCACTTTACCTGAAAGCCCAATTTCCTCAATACCCTTGGGTCTTCTGAAACTCAATCCATAATCTCTATCTCCTTCAGGGTACCCTATTGCTTGCCCGTTTGTGAATATTGTTGGTGGTACATAATTCCCAGTGTCGGGATAATCTAGTGTAGATGTATATTCATATTTTGTCCAACCGTATGGAGCCTTTTCATCAACAGCTGTTCCCTCGTCATTGTATGTGTTTATTTCAAAAACAGTGCTGTAGCCTACATAGGGTTTTGTGTATGTGTTACCATGCAATATCCTGTCATCGTTGTATTCATAACTTCCTGGTTCTGATGGTACAAAACCAGAACTTTCACCATGTTGTGCGTAATTATTTATTCCATCTTTTTCACCATCGACGAGTGCATCTATACCTGGCCCATCTTCATCGGTGTCTCTCACATAGAGATATTTTGTACTATAACAATTGTCCAACCCATCGCAGTTTTTAACCTCACTGACACGTAACCCACCACCATAGTGTGTGTCTTCTTTTTGTATAATATCATTAACACGATCAGCAAACCAATTATTGACATTAACATATCTATCAATCTCATATTCCCATTCTGTTGTTCCGCCTGTTGGCCAATGGATTTTGTCCAATGACCATAACTGAGAAACAAGCCCTTCTTTATTCCCTTCGCTGTTGTGGAGCATATAGTCCCCGTTTAGATAGTAATAATTCCACCTATCAAAGTTGTTGGGTATCCATCTGTAACAATTTTCTTTACAATATTCAAAACCATAATCAGTTAAGAGGTTTGTGTCAGGATCAGATGTTTTGAAAAAATTAAGTTCATCAAATACAAAATCAGCGCTGTGTTCTTCACGTGTGTAAATGCTAATTAGTGCGTATTGTGCGTCTGATGGAGAGGTCATGTAAGTTGATATTTTATGCCATTGATCATCAGGCCAGCCAACACCTGTACCTTGTGATTGTATAGGGTGACCAAGATCTCCGCGATAGAACCCCATTTTCAAGTTTATATAATCGCAATTGCTAGTACAACCATCTATTCGTTTGGTTTGTGCTTCAACATTATATTCTGTGTTGGGATCAACTTCTATTATTTGAAATACTCCAAACTCAGGGGCTGTGCCCGTCGTTTCGTGATCGTCTTTTATTCTTCCTGAATAAAAACCATTCCATCTCCATTCATACTCGTGCTCAATATCAACAAAGCCATCCAAATCATTTTCAGATTTGTACCATTTGTTAGTATCACATACTAAATGAGAAGGGTTACTTATATCACAATCTGTATGTAGTTCTGTTTGTCTATTGCGTCCGTAATAATCAAACTTTGTTGGTGGTAATTTATTATCTGCGTCAGCATCGTGTGCTGCTTTTCCTCCGAGACCATATGAATCAACCTGTGTTAATGTTAACCTTCCACCAAAATCGTTTCCTGAATTTTCTGTAAATTCATTGTCAGGTGTTAATACTGCGAGTGTATAATCATGAGTAAAGATAATTTCATTCAGAATTTCTCCTGTGTGTTTGTTTTCCAACCATATTCTTTCTAATAGAGGCAGTCTTGCGTCTGGATCTCCTCCACCACCAGCTGCTGGTAAACCATCTCTTCTTCCTTCAGCAGAATATTCAAAATGAGATTTGTAAAGGGGTGTTTCTATTGATTCTAAGAGTCTTTGACTTGTGAAAGATTCTGAATACGATTTAGAACCATCTGGATTTGTTATACATCCCCCGTTGTGCGGTGCCTGACCTTTAATTGTTTGGGTCCAGTCATCACTGGTGTCAGGAGTATCGTCTCCTATATAGTTGAATTGTATCCAGTTTCCGTTCTCATCATCAACGTAATTAGAATCGTATATTTTCTTTAATCCCCACGAAGTATAGTATGGGTAGAGGAGCTGTCTTTCTAAATGATTTCCATTATCACCAAAATCACAAGCATGACTTAGCTCTGGTGGATATACAGTTGTTTTTGAATATGAAACAAAATTCTGATAAGGACTATTGCTTACAGTGTAGTCGCCCAAAGATTCAGCTGCTTTTATTGTAGGAACAAACTCATATTTGGTTCCACCATTATCTGTTACAAAAAACCCACCAATTAAGTGATTGCCTTCATCCGTATCATCAATTATCATATCAATATACAATGAGTCAGTGCATGTACCCGGATTGAGGATCTGACAATCGGCGTCAGACTCATCATCTGCAAGATTACCTTTTGCTGATTTTGCATGTAACTGTACTTTCTGGTAGTTTGGTGGTCCTTTACTCCCATAAACTAGTTCTCCAGTGTACGATGGCATTGTCATTGTAAACACGTCTGGGGAATTTGCATCCATTAAAGCATTAAGTTCGAGTGAATTTGGGTCGCTTGGAAGTGAAAGATGGAGGTATCCTTTTACAGAGGCAGATTGAGGATCACTGGGGAAATTGTGTATTGCAGGAGTATATAGATAATAACCTTCAATGTAATCCCCTGCAACATCAAAAGCAGCTTTTGCTATTGTCATTGCAGTATTCGGTACCATTTTATCGTCGTCGTTTGGGGCGCTTTGGATCTGGGTTGACGATAATGTCATCAAGCTCTTTATAAAGCTCCTTCGATGTTCTCTTGCCATGTAGCTTATTGAATTTAATATTTTGTCATGATACCAGATATTGTCTCCTTGAATAGTGTCGCCATTGTAATCATCGGGAATGCTCATTACAGTTCTTGATATGTGTGGTGTGTTTAGACCCCAACCCAATCCAACCATACTTGCTTTCTGGTTAAGTGTTATACCACTTCCATAGCTCAATACTATTGGAAACCCCGTTCCGCCGCGACCAGGTACATTCATCAAAGGAATTGACAATGACATGTCACCAGTGTGTGTATTAACATTGCCGTTACCAGTGATTTCAAACTTGGAATTGGTTGGTGCGTCGAAGGCGTTTGCTTGTGTAGAATAAAACGTAGATAAAACTAATATGGATGCTATTACTAAAACTAAACCCACCCTTCTGCTGACCATTGGTTAATATATAGATGCTCTTGTTTAAAAATGTTTTTTTGTAGAAAAAACAAAATTACTGATGCTGATAACATCTGAATAATGGATGATCTTCTTTTTTCCATGTGCTAACACATTCATCAGCTTCTTCTATATAATAATCATCTGCTAAAAAATATCCAGATTCATTTAATACTTCTGCTACTGTAAATGGATCAAGATGTTCTTCCCATGCTGTTATAGTCTCTGGATCAAGTGTTTTACCAACTAATCTTCTAGCACTACCAATCATACCAAGATCACCAGCAATTCTTTCATATACATCACGATAAATTTGTGCTGTAACAGCATCTAAATCACCAATGGGTCTTGTTTGTCTGTATAATAAAGTTGGTGTACTACCATCTGGTCCTATTTTTCCTATACCACGTACCATATTTCTAAAAATCGGAACCCGATACAACGTAAAATCGTGCATGTCCCTTTCGTTCTCGAAATCACCTTCAGATGGAACTAATGACAATGTTGGGTTTTCAGGAGTTCCTTCTGTGTGATAGTGCATATCTAAGAAAGGTTTCGGTATCAAGCCTAAAGCATTTCTTCTACCTTCTGTTGTATTTACGTTTATTCTTCTTAAATCAGGATTCGGAAAATCGGGTTCTCTTATTTCCCAACTAGAAACACCATCATGATTACCAATAACTACATTTGTATATCCTAGTTCCCTTGATGAAGGATCCCAATGAATTCTATATCGGGTTTCTTTCCCGTCTTTTCCACCAATAAGAGGCGGAAGAGCATGGGTTCTGTTAAAAGCGGCATATCTGGGTGAGCCTAACTCATCTCGCAGCGCTTTCAGCGCTGAGCAATCCAAACAATCTCTATATGTCGGCATGATTAGTCTAAGTCCAGAAGCAGTATATAAAGTTAACATTTTGTTGCTACTTTCAAGTGAATAAAAATAGGACGTTTATTATGAAAGAAGCAAATAATATAATGTCAAGAAAGCCACATATACGGATTATGTTTCTATAAAAATTAATCTGCTTATCTTTTGGAATGATTTTTTTATCCCACATCAGCATTTTTTCAAACTTATGAGGAGATATTTTACCTACTTTAAAAAGCCCAGGCGATCCAATTTTTTTCCACGTTTTATTGTATTTGTTTTTTAGTATTGTTATGATGTGTGCTACACAGAAGAAACTGAGTGATATGATTACAATTAGTGCATATATGTGACTCATTAGATAACCAATGAAAGGTTCCATGTATAGATAATATTTTTATGACATATAAATAAAAAATAAAATTATTTACCAACAACCAGACATAGCATATCTTCCATATTTTTGTTCCAGTTCGTCTTTCACTTCCATTGGTACTGAGCTTGTTGGTCTTGAGAAGCCTGCAAAATGTTTACTGCTTGCACCAAACCGTCTAAGATCATCCTCACTCAATCTTTCACCCTTATAATGAATTATAGCATCATGGAATCTCTCATTTGGTCGCCATGATGATGGGGCTGGTTCGAGTTCAAAATCATAAATACCACGTTCGTGCAATGCACGCTTTAACCTTAGTTGACCTGATGTAGAAGCTAATCTCAGTTTTTCTATTCCAGAAACTCTTCGGCTGCCTGGTTTAGAATTATATTTACAAAAAAATATATAATGTGCTCCAATGAACATAAACTACATATTATTAGAAAAAAGTATTTATCCTTGAATAGCGCTAAAACATATAAAAAGCTTTTGAAGTGAGGCCAGAACTAATGAAAGGTTTTAAAACCCAGTTCAATAAATATATTTCATGGAAAAAAGTTGGGAAGATACATACGCAACGATAAAAAACGAAGAGATGCCATGGTATAATAAAAATCTTGATGAAGATCTGAAAAATGAATTGAAATCGAGGAATATTTCATCAGGCTCTTTTTTGGACTTAGGAACAGGTCCGGGTACTCAAGCAGTTGAATTGTCCAAGTTAGGTTTTGACGTTGTTGGTGTGGATATATCTAAGACAGCTATAGATAGGGCAAAAAAATTATCAACTAACGTGGAATTTATCGAGGACGATATCTTAGATACAAAACTTGATAAGAAATTTGATTATATCTTTGACAGAGGAACATTTCATGTTTTTTCTCAGGATCAATGGGAAAGGTATAAAGAAACTATCGAAAAATTACTAAATCAAAACGGAATTCTCTTTTTGAAATGTTTCTCTATTCAAGAAGAGGGCAATGAAGGACCGCATAGATTTTCCGAAGACGAATTGAGAAAAGTCTTTTCAGATATCTTCAATATAGAAAAAATAACTGATACTATATATCAAGGAAAAACCGATAGAAAACCAAAATCTCTTTTTGCTGTAATGGTCAAGAAGTAAAGAAGCTGGGGCCAGAGCCCTTGTAATCTAGGGTTTGGTTCTCCTGAGTTTATTAAACTTCTTTAACATTATCAAAAATATTATAAATAATATTTTTGGCAGTCAGTTTTACTAATTAATAAAGGTACCCTTTATCGGGATGAAAGATTTAATCAGAATTTAAAGATTTATATAATTCGTTCGCTCCATCTTGTGCTAATGTTAATGGGTATAATCCGAGTGCTAAAGCTTTTTTTGCTACATTATTACTAGATCTTGCTTTATCTAACATTCCAGATGCTGCACTGCCTTCATATGCACCATGATGCATACTATGGGCATACGTTAGTCCTGCCCAGCCGGCAAGTGTTATTGTTCCGGCAGCTGTTGTGATCAATAAAGCCCTACCTACGTCGCTTCTCATTGCTTTCCTTAAATTTTCACGAATTGACATAATAATCACACTATTCTATAGCATTTGGGTGGTATATAAAATTAACGGTTTGTAACTACTGAAAAGTAAAGAAGCTGGGGCCAGAGGGATTCGAACCCCCATCGGCAGGTATCTTCTTATCATCGTCAAAAGACTCAGAGCTCCAACGCTCAACTGGAGCCTGCTATCATGCCAGGTTAGATCATAGCCCCGCGATTGATTATGTTTTTATCTTCTGAATTAATGTTTTTACAGAGATAAAAAGATTAATATAGTCTGCGGAATTGAATAAAGTATAAATTCATCATTGTTTAATATTAGATGATATGTCAATAGGAAGATTAACCATTGGACGTACCCTACAAGCATCACCCACACTTGCATTATATGATAGTTTCTTTTGTAGAAAGCAATATAGAGCAGCAGTTATGCGTGCAACTGGTCGGATGCCAGATTGCGAGGCAGTTGAGATTATATGTTCCCCAGGGAAGAAAACCGGCCAAGTTTATGATGATATGATGAGGCTTTTCAGTGTTACGGAAGTTGATGCTGTTGTGGTAGCTTATTCAGCTGGTCAATTGAAAGGAAAATCCGATAGTACTGTTGTTTTTGAGTTTGGGCCGGAATATGCTGATGGTCATAAATTAAATCAACTCAGAGATGCAATGAGAACTATGGGAGATATACATAAACCACTTCCCGGCAGAAGATAGATAGTTATTCTATTTTCTCTACTTTGAATAATTTGTCTGTTAATTGTGATGGCATGCTTATTTCTGGTAATGATTTGTCTAAATAACTTACAAAATACCTCCTTATCTGATCTTCTGATAGTGGCAATGTCGTTGTTTCAATGTCTATATACCACGTTTTATCATTTTTTGCGGGTTCGCTTGCAGACGCTAGCCAAGAAAGGTCTTCTTCTCTTTTAACACCCACTGTATTTGGATCATTTTGTGTTAAATATGCTCTTTTTTCATCTGGTGATAAAATTAGACATGATCTCGGATAAAAACGCCGTATACTTGCTAGAATTTTCCACGGGTTACAGACTTCTTCGAAGTCAGAGCTTATACGATATTTGAATGACATATTAATCGCATTCTTGAATCTGAGAATATGGAGATATTCCATATCTCGGCAGAATTTTTGTCTTTTATACATATTGGAACAATTTTTGATGTGTCATTTGATGATTTAGGTACAAATAAGCCTGAAAATAGAAGGGTATTTAAGCTTTGAAAAAAGCGTAACCTTTAAATAGCTTTCGGCCATATTTTGGCTCGAGGTGTACAAGAATGGAGATTAATAGAGCTGGGGAATTGGCTTTTCTAGTATTCGTTGTCGTAGCTATACTTGCTGGTATAGCAGCAGCATTCGCAGGACCACTTGACACAACAATAGTCAGTGCTGTTCTTGTCGTACTAGGTATTATAGTCGGTTTCCTAAACATAAGCGAAAAGGAAACAACAGCTTTCCTGATTGCAGCAGTTGCTCTTCTTGTAGCTGGTACAGCTAGTTTTAATGCACTTGGAAGCACACCAGGAACTGTAGGATATCTTATTTCACAGATTCTAGGTTTCATCGGCGCTTTCGTTGCACCAGCAGCTGTAATAGTTGCACTTAAAGCAGTCTATGCACTAGGAAGAAAGAAATAAATCTTTTTAGATTTTTTTTATTTTACTATTTTAGTTATTTTTATATATAATACGCAAAGTTATGTAAAAATAAAAAAAGAGAAAGAACTAGTTTTTATCTCCTAAGAGTTTTGCTAGAATTACTGTTACGATTACTACAATAACTGTTACGACAATAGCTGCTATTGTTAAGCCAGTAGCACCTTCAGCGCTTGCATATAGTGGTGCTAACCATGCGGATATAGCGTCTTTCCAAATCAATGCTGCTACAAATCCTAATGCTGCTGTAATAAGCGTTAATGTCTGTTTTTTAATTTCTCCCATTACCATTTTATCACTAGATAGAACATTAGAAAATAAGTTTAAAAATCAGTAGTATACTACTCTGAGATTCTCAATGTGCTGGATATCCACGTTGTAGCTCAAAACATTTTGTTTATTTTTTCCCGATCTTCTAGAATTTGACGAACACGTGTTTTATATTTGCATTTTTTATGGTAATGTGTATTCATGCATTGGAGATTACCGAAACCACCAATCATGCAATCAAGACTCATGCTTATGTGTTTACATTTACCTTCTGGTTCTTCTGTAAGGTGTTTGTGAATATGTTCTTTTTTCAAGTATCTGTCTGTATTAAGTGAATCTATATCTATATCCAATTGCTTTGCAAGTATTCTTGCAGAAGGCAATGCTTGTGATCTATGATGAACAGGTCTTTCAGGGATAAACGAAACATTCATACTAATTAATTGTTTTTCCTTGAATATAAAATTTGTTTTTTATACCATAAGATAATAATACTTAATTATGAAACATGATTTCAGGGTAACCATTCTAATAATATCTTTATTTTTGGCTGCACAGCTTGTTGGTTTGGGCATACTTTACAGTGATTTTGATATAAAAACCGTAGATGGTTCTCCTACTGTAGTCCACCATGATACGGTTGTTGGTGAAAGACCTGATGTTAAAGGGTTTGATGCATTTATCTTGTTCGCAGTGGCCATAGTTATAGGTACTGTGTTAATTCTTGTGATAATGTTTATAGGGAAGTATATTATTTGGAAGTTGCTATTCTTGTATGCTGTGTGGATGACAATATCGATTGCACTTGGTGTTTTTATTCCGGCGCTGCCGGCGATAGCAGTTGCATTAGTATTAGGAATATGGAAACTTTTCAAATCAAATGTCGTTATACATAATATAACAGAGATACTCATGTATTCTGGTATTGCAATTCTATTTGTTCCACTGTTTGATATTTTTTGGGTCGTTATTTTACTTTTACTAATATCTGTGTATGATGTATACGCTGTTTTTCATAGCAAACACATGGTCAGAATGGCAAAGTTCCAGACAAGTGGAGATGCCTTTGCAGGAGTTTTGATAAAATACAAAGCAAAAGGCGTAAAGAAAATAAAACGAAAATTGACCAGAAAAACAGGAAGAATCGTTACACGAGGAAGAACAGTTAAACGAGAAATAACAGAAGTTAATGCTATTCTTGGTGGTGGAGATATCGTATTTCCTCTTATATTTAGTGGAGTTGTTTTAGAAACACTTATAACATCTGGAGTTCCTCCTGTGCTTGCGTTAATGAAAGGAATATTGATTTCATTAATTGTAACAATTTTCTTACTTACACTTTTTGTGAAAGGTCATCGTGGAAAATTTTATCCAGCAATGCCTGTTATAACAGCTGGGTGCTTGGTTGGCTATGGTCTGATAATGCTTATAGCTTAACACCAAAAGAAGTAATTTTTTCAATAAAGTCCTGAACTGTGGTGTAAACAATAGATTTCATACCGAGTTTTCTTCCTGCTTCCACAAGATCTTCTCTGTCATCAAGATAAACACATTCATTAAATTTGATATCTGTACCTTCAATAACTTTTTTATAAAATTCGGGATCGGGTTTTTTCATCTTTTCATGATATGAAATAATAATCTTATCGAAGATCTGTTCAAATTCGGTATTTTCTTTTATGTATTTCTCACCTAGGGGGCTGTTATTTGTAAGCATGAATAATCTATAGTGTTTTTTTAATTTTTTTACAATATTAATGAGTTCTTTATTCAGGGTAGCATATTTTAGGATTAATTCAGGATATTTCTTTCTGTCTATTTGAATGTTGAGCTTTTTTTCCATACTATCAAAATATTGATTTATTGTGATCAACCCAGCATCTAATTTTAGCCTGTTTTCTAACTCAACTTGTCTAAAAATATCAGAACTAATCTTATATTGGGATGATATTTCTTTGATAAATTCTTCTAAATTTGAAAATACCAACACACCTCCAAAATCAAACACAAATTCTTTGATCATAATAATAAGTTGGGTTGCATAAATTTATATATTATAAGAACAAATAATGAGTAATGGTGAAAATACTTGTCGTAGATGACGAAAAAGACATAAGATTACTTATTAGAACACTTCTTGAAGCAGAAGGCTATGATGTTGTGAATGCTGATTGTGGTAAAGCTGCATTGAAAGAACTAGCTAATGATAAATATGATTTAGTGTTGCTCGACTTTTTTATGCCTGAAATGAGTGGTCGCCAAGTTATGGATAAAATGCAGGAAGATTCAAAACTAAAAAAAACAAAAGTAATATTTCTTACTGTAGCTACATTTTCACAAACCGGTGCTGAAGAGTTGAAAAAATGTGGTTGCTTAGATTATATAAGAAAACCAATAGACAATGAAGATTTCATGAAAAGGGTAAAGAAAGTTCTTAAATAATAGATTCTCAATTAATAATAATTTAAAAAATTATCTTTTTTATTATAAAACTTAAAATAGTGAAGAAATATATAAAATTAATATGGATAAGAAAATTACCGATGCGATTGTTGCACACGAATTAAAAACACCAATAGTCCCTTTGAAGGGATTTCTCGATATAATGATTAAGGATCCAAAAAAATATGGTCTTAATCAAAAGGGACAGAAATATGTTAAAATATGTTTAAGGAATGTTGAAAGGTTGGATAGATTGATTGGTGATATTTTAGATATAAGTAAATTAGAATCAGGAGAAATGAAATTTGATATGCAACAAATCGATTTATTGAAAATAATAAAAAATATTATTGACGACTTCACTCTAGTAGCAAGAGAGAAGAAAATTAAGTTTAAATTCATTTTACCGAAAAGTCTTCCTATTGTAAATGGTGATTTATATCGGTTGCAACAAGTTGTATCAAACTTAGTTGATAATGCTCTAAAATTTACTGATAAGGGATCAATTATAATAGAAGCTAAAATAAAAGATGATTATATTCAAATTTCTGTGAAAGATATGGGAGTTGGTATAAGAAAAAAAGATATACCAAGACTTTTTGAAAAATTTTATCAAACACAACAAGTATTAGCAAGAAGAATAAAAGGTACTGGTTTGGGATTAGTAATATGCAAAGAAATAATACAGTTTCATGGTGGGAAAATAAAAGCTTATAGTAAAGGATTAGGATTTGGTTCTACTTTTACTTTTACTATTCCTATTAAAAATTAATCTAATCTATAAAGAAAATCTTTGTTTTGTTAGAATTTTAAATACAATTATACTGAAAATGCTATATTTATTGAAAATGAAGGTCATAAGATTATTGAAGTTAAAT
>JBHOSK010000018.1:0-19931 GCA_042584825.1 Candidatus Aenigmatarchaeota archaeon | reverse complement strand
TGTTCGTGCTTGGAGAAGACGCAGTTACAACTATCGGTACAACTGAAGGAGCAACAATCCATTCATCGGTGCCAATCACAACAACCATCGCAAAACTTGACAGCGAAGTTACTTCTGCTGACAAGAACACTAAGAACGTAATCTTAGTTGGTGGTCCAGCTATCCATACTCTGGTAGCTGAATTAGGTGATGAAGGCAAAACTAAGGATGTACAATACTACAGAGATCAAGGAGAAGGCTATGCATTGGTTCACTTAGTGAATGATGCATTTGCTGAAGGAAAAGCAGCTCTTGTAGTAGCCGGTTGGGGTGCTGATGACACAAGAACAGTCTCAGGCTTCTTACAGAACTTCGAAGATCATGCGGACGAATTCGCTGATGCTGAAATGGCCGAGTACCGAAACGGTGTCTTAACAACATCAACAGCTTAAGTATCAACTGAAAGCAAGAAATTTAGAAATTTTTAATTTTCCTTTTTCTTTTACCTTTATTAACAGCTAGATTTGAGAATAAATATTTTTAATAATAATTAGTTTTGTGTGGAAAAATGGCAAAAATGAGAAAAGAACGATATATTATCGCCTTATTGTCAACATCATTCATATTTGTAATAGGCATAATTGTGGGGGCTGAAATATCATCCTCGCAAGTACTAGAAATACAACAAGCCCTACAACAAGATGTGATTGAAACACAGGGATTTGAACTAGAACTGTCCTTAATAGAACTCTTTAACACAACATCTCTTTGTGATTATATTGAAAAAAGACTTCCTGAAATTAAAAAAAATAAGCTAGAAATAGCAGAAAAATTCGATGTTGATCTTCCCGAAGAGGATTTTCACGCAGTAAAAAGACAGTTCTATATATCACAAACACGTTTCTGGACTTTCACAGAAGTTCAGGCAAAACAGTGTGAAATAGATAAACCACGTATTCTGTTCTTTTTTGATGATTCTGAAGTATCAAGAGAACAGGGAAGGGTATTGGATTACCTTGTATACAGAAACAATGAAATAATCGTATTCGCATTTGACTCCGAATTCGAGGAGCCTGTTGTGCAACTTCTTGTAAACGCCTATAATATAACGAAAAATCCAACAATTGTATATAATTCCGAAAAATTTGAAGGATTCCACTCCATAGAAGAAGTAAACGATATTATTACGCCCATAACCAATGAATAGATTTTAAAAAGTTTCCTATAAAATAAACGCTATGAAATACGTGATTATACTTTTAATTCTATTGATAGCAATAGCTGGATGTGTTGAACCACAAAAGGAAGAAGAAATAACAAAAATAAACATAGCAAGACACGGAGCACAGGTATACGAGTTTTCACACAATATTTTAGATACACTTAGAGATGTACCAATAAATGATACTGAAACAATAAAAAACGTATCTGATCAAAGCAGTACATTCAATATTATTTTTGATGATTTGGCATCACCAGAAGAAAAAGCAAGATATAGTGTAGTAAGCTACAACATAATAATCAAGTTAAAAACATTCTACGCATACGAGCGTGGAATAGCACTTGGTGAAGAAAATTTCAATTCATACTACCATTCAGATGGAACCTGGTTCTATAATGAACAAGAAATTTTGGATGCAAATGATGAAAATATTATAGATCATTTAAACACCGATCAAGAATCCATTACTATTTGGTTAATGGGACCTGATACTGGTGTAGAAGAAACATCAGTAGAAATAGAAGATCGTATTGTTTACATCAAAGGTAAAACAGGAAAGGAGATCGAAATAGCTGCAGATCGTTTTATTCTAGCTGTATTCGGGTTTAATGATGTAGAACATTTTATACAAACTATTGTCTAAACCCATTTTCTTTTAGTACCCAATATTTCATGTACAAATGCACTTAGCCATAAAATGATATTAATAAACGGGTAGAATATTACGTAGATTATACATTCCATTTTACCAACTTTCTCATTTATGTTTAGTCTTGTTAATCTTAGCATGTAAAAAAATGATGCTAATAAAATAACAAAAAAGAACGTTGATGGTGTTATAAAATTAAAATTAATTGCTCCTGCAAAGTATCCAAAATCAAGTCCAATATTATAGACGTCTATAGTATTTTTAAACAATGAAAATCCAAACTCATACACACTAAAAATAAATAAAGGTATCATCAAAGCCATCAGAATATACTGCAATGGTAAAATCAACAACCCAAGATCACCAAAACGGCGGTTAAAGAACAGATGAGAATATTTTCTTGAATTGCTTATGAACCCCCTATACCACCGCATCCTCTGTGTGAATAACTCACGAAATGTCTTCGGGACAATAGTGTAAGCACTATCATCCATGGAATGTTCTATATTATATCCGTTTGTTTTAAGGCGTAATCCAATTTCAAGATCTTCTGTAATGGTATCCTCATCAAATCCTCCTATTTTTTTCACAACAGCTGTTTTATACAAAGCAAACCCCGGTGTATAATAAAGAGAGTCTAAAAATGTAAGTATTTTCCTAGTAAATGAAGATATCATATATTCAATTTTTTGTATTTTTTCAATTGTGTTTCCTGTATTAGACGGTTTTATTGTAGCAATAACAGAAGCTGTATTACCATCCAAATAGCCCACCATGTTTCTCAAAGCATTCTTTGACAAATGAGTATCAACATCCAGGAAACCAAAAAGTTTTGTGCTTATTTTCTTTAGTGTAGAATTTATTGCAACTGCCTTTCCTTTTCTTTTTTCGTACAAATATTCAATGTTTTTGTGTTTCTTTTCAAGCTGTTTTGCAACCTTTTTTGTATCATCTGTTGAAGCATTGTCTGCTATTATTATCCTTAAACCTGGATAATTCTGATTCAATAGAGAATAAACGCATTTTTTCAAATATTTAGAACCATTATGAACAGGCACTATTATCGAAAGTGGGGGAAGCATACCAACAATTGGTCTTTTTCTATCAGATATGAAAAATGATGTCAACCAAAATATAGATACGAATAATGATACATAAGTCACTAGATAAAATAATATCTGATTTACTATTTCCATGGTTTTTCACCTATAATACATGATATAAATACCGTAGCATAACTACCTTTTTCTAATCTAAAACTTACTCTTATTTTATCTCTATGTTTGGTATATTCTAGATTATATATTTTAGCTTTTGTATTTCGCAATGATCCTCTACAGTCTATCTTTAAATCACTAAAAGAAAAATCTTTTGTGCGTATACCTTCTTTTTTCAGGATTTTTTTAACTTCTTTTGTTTCTTTGGTACCAGAACCAATAATGGGTATTTCTTTTTTTGATTTTAACAACATTTTATTAAACAAAAATGACTGATAAGAATTAATATAAAATTTTACTATTTTCTTAGGAACGTCCTTTATGCTGCTATATTTTTTACTAGAATATTTGTTTATGATATCAAGTGCTTTCTCATACTGTCTTTTTACAGTAAACTTACCAACAATGTGATTCTTTTTGTCCAGACCAAATCTCTGAAATCCAAAATAATTCGGGATTTGTTTTGTTTTGGTTATTCTTTTTATAACTTTTTCATTATCAACGTTATGAAGCGTTATAATAAATTTATTATATTTTAAATTACCTACTTCTATTCTCTTATCCGTCATGCTAACTTTTTTTAAATCCAAATTTTTACCAGAAAATCCCTCTTTGTTACCAAGTATTGTTATATATTGTGTCGTCACAGCAAACTTATCTTTTAGCCCAGCATAACCAATATCGTTTTTATCGACGTTTAGTTGTCTAGAAACTTTATCTATCGCCTGTTCTGTTGTCATGCTTCTCTTTTTCATTATAAATAATGAATATTTTCCCTTTATTTTTTCCATTCCTTTACCAGTTCTTCTATATTTTTTAAAGAAAATATCATCTATAACTTCTTCTACAACAAAATCCTCTGGGTTTTTTATTATGTTTGACAACATTATCTCACTAATGGTAAAGAACCAGTAACCTTATTTATTGTTTTCTCTTTGTCAGGTCCTATACCCAATGCCGTTATTGTACCTGATTTGACCTCTGTACGACCAGCATCGTGTATAAGTGCACAAGGCACTTTCAACTTATTACATTTTTGCTTTATCTTTTTCAATTCTGCCAAACTCTCAACTTTTAACAAAACCTTCTTTTGACCAGTAATTTCCCATATTTTTGTTTTATTCTTCCTTTTAGCTATTTTGTATGACTCTAAACTTGCATGAGCAGTCTGGACCGCTGTCTTACCTTTGCTCATTTTTACATCAGATCTTATCACAATAACCTGTTTATACATCATTATCCCCTTATTGATTTTTTAATCATCTCCTTAAATAACCATGCTGCAACAGCCATGCTTTTTGTAATACCCATTCTAGATCCTGTGTCATAATTTACATTAACGTCAGCTGTGGTTATTTTAAGATCTTTTCGTTTTGCTTCTAAAATCATCTCACACTCAAAAAAGTATCCACCCCTTTTCAACTGTAATTCATTAAATTTGCTCCGCCTCACTGCCCGAAATCCGCACAAAACATCCCTGAAGCGATACCCCGTAATATAATTCACAAGAATTCTTGCATAAGAATTTGATATTTTTCTTTGTGAAGGTATATCCTTATAGCAACGTTCGCCTATAACCATATCGAAGTTTTTCATCTTCTTTAACAATTTTTTTATTTCTCTGGGGTCGTGTTGATCATCACCGTCAATAAAAACGCATATATCATGTTTACTCTTACGTAATCCTGTCATACACGCATTGGCTTTTCCTGAATTCTTCTTTATTCTAACAACGCTGTAACCTAATGATTTAACAACTTTACTTGTATCATCTGTTGAACCATCATCAACCACAATGATATCATATTTTCTTTTATCTATTTTTTTCAAGGTGTTGCCAATAAATGGGGCACCATTATACACAGGAATAATTACAGATACCATATTATCAACTCTTTATTCAAAAATATAAGCTCACCCAAATAACCAGCCACCAATAATAGTAATACCCAAAAATCCTAGATAAGCAAGCGCTATGTTGGCGATTAGTTTACCTATCAAAGTAGCAATGAAAAATTTCTTTATATCATATT
The DNA here is from genome assembly GCA_042584825.1 of Candidatus Aenigmatarchaeota archaeon. Lineage (GTDB taxonomy): Archaea > Aenigmatarchaeota > Aenigmatarchaeia > GW2011-AR5 > GW2011-AR5 > JBHOSK01. The sequence continues at coordinate 14,831 of JBHOSK010000018.1, read as the reverse complement.
TAACAACGCCACAAAAAATACCAATAGCATCAAATGGCAACGGTGTAGCTGCAAAAACAATCACAACAAAAAAGCCTGAATGTTTTTCAAACCATTTTTCAGCTCTTTCAAATTCTCTTTTCCAGTTCTTCTTTTTCTTTAATTTTAGAAAAGCCTTTTCACCTGCAAACCCCACACCATAAGCAGTTAACTCACCTATTGCTGCACCAATTGCAGCAACAATACCAACAAGAAATGGATTTAGAAAAGTACCTGCTGTAATAACTATCAAAAATCCTGGTACAGGAAGTATAACAGATGCACTAGATATCAATGAAGCTAGAAATAATCCAAAATACCCCATGGAATAGACCATTGATATGATAAATTCAACGACCATTTTATGAATATAAGTTTAGTTATTTAAATTGATAATCAGAGATGCTTTTATGTTATACAAAAAAAGAGAATATTTTGAAGGTCTAAGTATAAGGATGGGAAAACTTTTCAGTAAATTACCTCCAACACCAAATCAATGGACAATGTTTTCAATAATATCCGCTATAGTAGCATTCTTTTTTATAATAAATGAATGGTTCGCTATTGGGGCAATATTTTTTGTAATAGCTGCATTATCAGATCACATAGATGGATCAGTGGCTCGTCATCGTAAAGTTGCATCAAAAATAGGTGCATATATCGATACTATATGTGACAGATACGTGGATTTCATAATATTATTAGCACTATTTTTTATACCATTACCAAACTTTTTTCTGCCAGTATATGCTTGGGTAGCTTTAGCTATTTTTGGAACACAAATAACAACATATGCAAAAGCAGCAGCAAAAGAAAAGGGCCTATCAAATAAAGAATTACGGGGTGGTTTATTAGAAAGACCAGAACGCCTGATACTTATATTAATTGGTCTTATTCTTGCAATCATCGACAAAACGTATCTTACATATGTTATTGTGATTATAGCAATATTGGCAAATATAACCGCACTACAAAGAATACACAAAGCATTACATTCTCAATAAGGTGTTTTTTTTAATTTCAATATATAACCAAGTATATTGGACAGTTTATGAATAATCAATGTCGCAACTATGACAATTGTTATTGTCACCAAATCTGGAACAAAAACAATTGATACCAACAATAATGAAACTACGATAAAGTCTAACTGATCAAGCCCTGTTGCTTTTCCTCCACGACCAATCCCAATTCTTCTTTTAATAAAAGAACCAACATAATCGCCAAGAATAGTACCAATAACCATTAACACCACTATAGGAAATGTCATTTCTATCAGCGGTAACCCCCAATCCATCGGTATCAGATGTTGATAAAAAACTTGTATTGATCCTAAAAATAATCCGAAGATTATCCCAGCTATAGACCCTTCAATTGTTTTACCGTCTCCCAACAATCGACGACCACGAAAATTCTTTCCAAAATCTATTGGTTTTTTACCCTTCACAAGAACAGGAAAGGAGTTCGAAGCATATGCTGGTATCACAAACCATAATGCTGCTATTATTGTTTCGATTATCATCATATCACTCTATCAACTGAAGTACACCAATACTGTTGTGATTATATATTAGACGCTGAGAGCAGGATTCGAACCTGCGTGCCCTTTCAGGCTCCTGGTCTCAAGCCAGGTGCGTTTAGCCGTACTCCGCCATCTCAGCAATATCATATCTTATTGACAATCAATATTTAATACTAAACGCTGGGCACAGGATTCGAACCTGTATATCCAAAGGATACTAGTTTTCGAGACTAGCGCAATAACCGTTCTGCCAACCCAGCACCTATAAAAAGTCTAAATACTAAGACATAAAAACTTGAGGTTGTCATATTTAGCTGTACAGTGATGTTAAATGGGAGATACAGAAAGGAGATTAGATGAGCTTGAAAGAAAGCTAGCAGACATAGATTCTGCTTTTCAGGTTTTCCGAGATGTTCTAATAAAAATACAAAATGAAAATGTCATGTTAAGAAAAAACAGGGACTTCCTAATTAAAAAACAAAAACAATTAGTAAAATTCCCTATCCAAAAGGACAAGCTTACAAAAGACATCCAGGAAAAATTAGTTGAACCACTAAAGAATGAATTCAAGGAAGATTCAAAACTAATAAAAAAACTTGTTTCATTAAAAGACGACGAAAAAAATAAATATAAAAAAAGCGGAACCGAGCACTTAGATGAACTATTCCTAATGGTAATGGATAACGATTCTGTAACTTTGAAAGAAGCTGCATCTCATTTCAATGCACATGAATACCAAGTTGAGGAATGGGCAAAAATACTCGAAGACCATGGTCTTATAGAATTAATAAAAAATAACGGTATAACAGAATTAAGAAAAAATCAAAATTAATTATCTTATTACTTCATATTCTATATCATCGATATTGTTTTTCAGATTCTTCTTACTAGTAAAGTATTTTAGATAAATCCTAGAATACTTCTTGATAAGACCCCAACCGCCCCATTTTTCCATTCTTCTGGTTGAAGTAAATACACACGTATCTCTGGAAAATAAAAACTTGCCATGTTTACCAACCTTTAAGGCAAAATCATGATCTTCCATTACCTTTAGTTTTTCATCAAACCCATTGACTTTATTAAATATGTCCTTTCTTACTCCGATAACAATACCCGGTGCGTGTGGTTTTTTAAGGTACCTTGTCAAAAACTCAACAATATTGTTGCTTGTATTATAAAGAACCTGTTCTCTCCAGCTTGGAGAAAATCCGTATATTTTACATGTCCATCCAGATACCTTTTGATCAGAAAAGTCTTTTTTTACAGTATCGAGCATATTTGGGTAAACAATAGAATCTGCATCTAAAAACAATATTACATCACCTTTTGCTGCTTTACCTCCAGCGTTTCGTCCAAAGGAAGCAGCACCTCTTTTAGCAGTAACCACTCTAGCACCATATTTTTTTGCAACGTTTCTTGTTTTATCTTCTGATTTTGAGTCAGCTACTATTATCTCATATGGATTTTGTGGTTTCAAATGAAATAGTGTTGAACCTAGATATTTCTCTTCATTTAGTGTTGGTATTACGATTGATATTTTTATTTTTTGTGCTTTAATCATCTAATCACTCTTTTCTAATTATGGCCCTTCTTATTTAAAATTTGCCCCCGCTGGGATTCGAACCCAGATCATAACCTCCGCAAGGTCACATTCTATCCATTAAACTACAAGGGCTTATATACCATTCCTCTTGGCCTAACCAAGAAATGGATTTAAAAAGATTTATGATAGATGTTTTGCATGAAATGTACAACATGTAAAAAAAACTTGGTCTCAGAGGACAATTTCACAAAGTTCAAGTGTCCTTGTTGTAATAAAACCTACATCTATAGGTGTGGTCAATGCCGTAGACAAAGTAATATATACAAATGTCCTGAATGTGATTTTGAGGGACCATAATTCAATTAAATGGTGATAAAATGGGTAAAGTTGCTGTAACATTTAAAATAATGCCAGAAGGTCCTGAAACTGATATGGAGAAAATAAAAAACCAAATAAAAGAAACGTTTTCTGAAATTGTTCAGTCTATAGAAGAAAAGCCAATAGGATTCGGTTTAAACAGTATAGAAGCGCTTTTTGTTCTTCCTGATAAAGGAGGCACAGATGAAATCGAAGACAAGCTAAAGAACATACAAGGTGTAGCAAACGTTGAAACCGGCGATATAACACTTGTCTAGAGATGGGTGCAATGGCTCCAAAAATTGTTGTTGGTATGTCAGGAGGAGTAGACTCCTCTATATCAATGCTGCTATTAAAAAAGAGTGGATGGAGTCCTATAGGAGTCTCTCTCAAATTATCTCACTGGGGCAACATAGATGAAAACGCATGCTGTACTGCCGATTCATTAGATATTGCAAAAAATATCTGCAAAAAATTGGATGTACCTTATCATGTATACGATGTATCCAAAGAATTTGAAAAAGAAGTAATGAATTATTTTATTTCTGAATTAAAACACAACAGAACACCTAATCCGTGTATCATGTGTAATCGACACCTTAAATTCAAAAAGCTGTTTGAGTGGGCAAAAAAACATAAAATAAAACACATCGCAACAGGACACTACGCTAAGACTGTTTTTAATAAAAAAACAAAAAAATATGATCTACTCCTACCAAAAGACAACACAAAAGATCAAACATATGGATTAGTCATGTTACCACAAAAATGGATAAAACATATTATATTCCCATTAGGAGATTACACAAAAAAAGAAGTTTATAAAATAGCAGAAAAAGAGGGTTTTGATTTCTTTTTGAAAAAAAAGCAAAGTCAGGATTTGTGCTTCGTTTCTAGTAAAGAATTATCAATGTTTCTAAAAAATAAAATAGGATTTATCCCAGGAGAAATAAAAGATGAAGATGGTAACATTATAGGAAAACATACTGGATTACACAACTATACAATAGGCCAAAAGAAAGGTATTGGTGCACATGAACGATATTATGTCATGGGCTTTGAAAAAAATACATTAATTGTAACAAAAGACGTAGAAAAAACAAAACGAAAAGAAATTCTTATTCATCCATATAACTTCATATCTGATTTTATTCCTAAAACAGTCTCTGTGCGAACTAGACACACAATGTCTATGAGTCCAGCTAAGTTATACAAAAAAGACAAAAAAATAAAGGTTGTGTTCAAAAAACCAGAATTAATTGCCTCCGGCCAATTCTGTGCATTCTACAAAAACAAAAAATGTATTGGCGGTGGAGTTATAAATTAACGCCCAATTTCTTCAGATCTTCCTCAAGTTGACCAGGACTCTTAAAAAGAATAGTGCTTATCCCCAATTGTTCAGCTGGTGGTAAATTCTCCTTAAGATCATCTATGAAAACACATTCTTCTGCAGGAATTCCAATTCTTTTCAAGCAAAGTTCGTATATTTTTATGTCTGGTTTTCTAAGATTAACATCCTTATCACAAGAAAGTACTATAATATCAAATAAATTGTAGGCGCCTCTTTCTCTGTTTATCCTAACATGATGAGACATTGTATTCGATAAAATAGCCAAAGTATATCCGTTTGTTTTTAGCTTCCTAATTATTTCAATAATTTCTGGTATAATGGACGCTATCTCTTCATATACTTCTTCCCAAAAACGTTTTATTGGTCTTGAAGATCCTAAATCTTTAGAAACTCCTTTCCAAAGCTCATCTTCATTCCATTCAAAAAGACACATTCTTCCTCTGTTTTTTATGGCAACGTCTTTTAATTTATCAATTGAAACACCATAATATTCTGCTGCCACTTTGTTGAGATGTGGAAGAGTATCATTCATCACAACACCACCGATATCAAAAATAATACATTTTATCATAAATGTTATTCTTTATCTAAATTTTTATAAGTTTTTTTCTAATTTTGCAAAAAATATTTAAAAGAAACGTAATTTCTTCGTAATTTCAGCCATGGAAATCTATATATATGGGGAAATAAAAAATATCTATAGTGATATAAATGGCAGGTTCAATAGTCGAAATACTCCAGATGCTATCAGTTCAAACAGCTGCCTTTGTACCAAACCTAATAGGCGCAATAATTCTTTTGGTAATCGGTCTAGTTGTAGGAAAAATACTAGGACGAGTAATAAAAGAAATACTTACCAGAGTACGCCTAGATTACTATGTCACAGAAAAAGAAAAACCAGTTATCAGTATTAGCGGAATATTCTCATTAATAACACGCTGGTGGATCTATTTGGCATTTATAGCAGCGGCTGTAGAAACCTTAGGAATTACAGCACTTACAATGTGGGTAACAAGAACCGTAAACTTTATACCAAACATTATAGGAGCAACAGTAATACTCGTTGCAGGATACCTGCTTGCAGAATACATCAAAGTACACATGAACAAATTAAAGAGTATCCACGCAGCATTAGTTGGCAAAGTACTATTCTTCTTCATAATCTATGTAGCAATTGCAATAGCATTGCCAATATTAGGAATTTCAGCGACATTAGTGAACAACATATTACTAGTAATTATCGGTTCAATCGGCCTAGGAATGGCAATAGCCATAGGTTTGGGCGGAAAAGACGCTGTATCTGATATATCCAAAAGATGGGTAAAAAAAGTGAAGATTTAGAGTTTTTTTATTTTCTTTTTATAAAATTTTTATTTCTATCTATGTTTAATTACAGAGATTGTATAATTTATAAACATTAGCAAACAAGTGTTTGTTTATGCGATGGTAGTCTAGCGGTAGGATACAACCCTGCCACGGTTGAGACCCGGGTTCGAATCCCGGCCGTCGCATTTTTTTAATGTCTTATCAAGCAGATATAATTATTTAAACGTCAGAGTAAGAATTAAATTAGTGATATAATGTTCTTTGCAAAAAAACCAAAAAAAGAAGGTAATCCAGAATTACCTAGCGATATAAGAGAAATAGAGGACCTAAAAGAAGCTATTGAAGCAGATGAATTTCAAGCACCGAGACATAATGAACCCCAGAAACACAACGAACCCGAATACAATGAAGAAGTTTATGAAGAAGAAATGACAAGAGATGCTGCTCCTCTTTTTGTTAAAGTTGAGAAATATAGAAACATTATCAACACAGTACAAGATATGAAAGCCTTTGTTTCAGGAACAAAACAACTATTCACGGTTATGTATGAGATAGAAAACATAAGAAACGAAGCACTAAAAATGATGAAAGTTACTGTACAGAGAATAGAAAAAAATATTGTTGACATAGACAGAGAATTACTAAGACCAAAAGGAATAGATATCTCAACACGTCAAGAAGGGATTGAATTAGAGCACATAGAATCCTCACTATCAGACTTACAAAAACAATTGTTATCATTGAAAAAAGACATTCAAACATTCAAGTAAGGTTTTTAATTCTGTTTGTTTATTTATTTTATTAGTCTAAGCTAATAGAAAGGAATAACGTTGCGGGGGTTTCCGAGCGGTCAAAGGAGCAGGACTCAAGATGCCTTGAGTTTTGAATAACCTCTTGGTTATAGTGACATAAGAAATCCTGTGGTTTAGTACCTTCGCAGGTTCGAATCCTGCCTCCCGCATTTTTCTTAAGAACATGTTTTACGATTGTCGTTTACCGTTTATTCTAATAAAAATCGCATTAAAAATACCAGCAAAATTCGAAAATATAAAAGAACGGAAGAATTCTAGAGTAAACCACGCAGTTATTACTATTAATATAGGCATCCATTTCATCATAGATATTATAAGGGGCGATTGTTCAATAGAAGATCTGATTAAAGCCTCTGTCTGTTCCTGTAAAACATCTTGATCAACAAACTCACCTATACCACCGATATCTGGTGTTGGTGCAAGTGATATTATATTTTCAATCAGCGTTTCTTTGAATTCATTCTGATATGTTTGGGCGTTTGCAATAACAGTAAAGAGAAGCCCAACTACTATTAACACATTAATTATCATAAAACATTTGCTTATTGCATGGGAACCTGTTCTAAAAAATACCCATTTCTTGAATTCTTTTCCATATGTATTAGATAATGGTATGACATAAACAGAAGCTATTATCAGCCCAACAGCCAAGAAAATACTAATTATAGAGAAATTGAACATGACTATAACAAAAATCAAGCCAATAATAGAACATATATACCCTATTCTAGAATTTGTATTGAAAAATCCATATGAACTCAGGAATGAAAATCCAAGTGCAAGAAAAAATAGAGCAACGAAAACATTTATAAAAGGAGATATTACAGTCCACAAAGAACCGGATGAACCCGAAAAAAATATTTGAAAAACAGAACTTTGTATATTGACTATGTTACTTGTTGAAAAATTGGATATTCTTATCAAGACAGAAAATACTATAAAACAGATAGTGGCTCCTATAATTGTATGTAATTTAAGTCTATCTTTTGAATTCGTATTTAAATTTCTCTTCTTTTTCTCCGTCCTTTTCTCGTTTACGTTTACGTTTGATTTTCTTCGCAATATTACCAACACTATCAACTCCCTTTAATTTACTAAATATCGAACCCAAACCTTTTCCTTTTTCTCCTGTGTAGTAACCTTCACCTTTTGGTCTAAACAAGTATGTTACAGTAATTATAACCGCAACAAGTATAATTATTGCTATTATAAAAATCACCCATCCCCAATCTTCAATATCGCCAAAATCGAAGATTGTACCAAGTTCTTCCATTTTAACTTTTATATCGGTTATTATATTTTCTGCATCTGCTAAAAGTTGACTTGCCAAGAAATAATCTTCTGATTCCAAAGCTGTATTTACTTCTGTTAGTTTTGAAGATAATTGGTCGTAAAGACCTCTAATCTCTGTTACATTTTTACCTTCTGTTTCTAATTGGTCTATTTCATCTGTTAGAATTACTAAAAATGAAGTATAATTCTCATATTGTGGTATTATAACGTTTTCTACTGTTTCATTAGAAGGCATTATTCTCAAATTGAAAGTGGCTGTATCGCTTGTTGTACCCGAAGAAGCAGTAAGCGTTACTAAGTATGTATTTACTGTAGCATCCAAAGGTATTAAAAATTCAACAACAAACGTCTTCGACTCACCCACATCAATAGAAGAAAAAGACGTTGGTATTACAGTATAATAAGAAGAATCTATACCGCTTAATGACAAAATAAGTGTTGTAAGGTTTGTTTCGCCGTCATTTTCAACAATAACTACTTTCGAGGTATTCTCACCCTGAGTAAGGTCAAAATCATTAGGATAGCTTGTTATAGACAATGAGTTTGTATCGTCGTCATCGTCGTCATCATCATCACCACCACCCGGGCTACCATCATCATCATCACCAGCTGCTCCTGTCGAATTTAGTATATCACCAACACACGTGTAACCAGTTGCAGCTGCAGTAAGAGCACTCCATATACCATCTGAACAAGATCTATAATGTGTTGAATTTTTACATTTTAGCGCACTGTGTGTTGTAGCTGCCGGTGCTGCTGTTAAAGAAGTATGATTATAACAATAATCAGCAGCTCCTGTATCCATAAAGCACCATCCTGCTTCTGATGCAACACCACTCTGACTGTCAAAAGAATCTAGATAACAAACATAATCAAAATAAGGTGCTACACTACACACAGAACTTGCGTTACAATATTGTGCAACAGTTGATCCATATTGTCCTGATGTAACATTTGATCCGATTGTATTATTCATTTCACTATAAGCAAATACAGATATACTCAAGAATAGAAGAAACACTAACGACACGCATAAAAAAATCTTTCTCATTACAAAAACCTTATTGCTTACTATGCATCTGATCTGAATAATACTGCACTAGTCGATGTCCAAGCACTCGCTATTGGTGTGCCTGTAGGTACGACCATTCTCATAATAAATGTCTGTATTTGGTTGTCATATGTTGATGTTGTCCTAATTCCTGCTGTAATATTAAATTGATAGACTACATTAATTTTATTTGACGTTGCAAAATTAGTCTCATTTCTGAAAGTTGCATAATACACAGTATCGGATGATGTGTGCATGTGGGTTGTCGCATTTGTTAAATTCAAATTTCTTGTTGCCCCACCAACAGTAGCATTCCACTCTGACATTCTCATATGGATTAGTCCTGAAACGTCCTGTGATACATTTATTGAATAATTTATTTCCCAATAATCAGTTCCATTAACAATAGCTGTACCTTTTGTTATTGTCATAGACTCTATCTTAGCGAGTTCAGCAATCGTTGTGACATTGATATTGTTTGTAGAATAATCCACTGCAATACCCGTAAGGTTTGCACCATCCAAAGTGATATTAAACGGCATTTCAGCCAAAGCTGTTAATGATGTATTAACAGTATAATTAATTGTTACAGTATCACCAAATCCTGCACCCAGGCTACTACCCACTGTATTATTTGATGTAAGATTAACAATAGTAAAATTGGTTGTGCCCGTTGTTATATTTATCGCGCTCGTGTTGGTCCATGATGTATTTCTCAAAATTTTTGTTCCATGCCTTATCCATGTAACCTGAACAAGCTCATACCCACTTGGCATTATTACTGAAATATTTGTAAAATTATTTGTTCCTGTTGGTGTTAATGTAAGTGAAAATGTTTGATTCTCAACACCTGTATCAACATATCTTGGTGTTATGTTAACTGAAGCATGAACATCTTGTATTTGTGGATTAGTCGAATCTATGTAAGTTACTGGTGCAAAATCTATTATAGTTGCAGTGTCACCGGTTGTAACACTTTCATTAAAAGACATGTTCAGTCCGGTTGTTAGTATTTCTTCAGCATTACTTGTTAAATTAAGTGCTACTATAAAATACTTTTCAGTCTGATTAAGAACAGAGATGTTATTCGTAAAATTTATTTGCATAACGGCATTCTGTATGTTTGTTTCATTCCATGCATTGCTATTTGTTACAAGTTCATCATCAAGGTCGATAACACCATTATTGTTTGTGTCGTTGTATATGAATATACCGCTTATATTTCCCGAATAAGCTGTTCCTGTAAGATTGAAAAACATACTACTCACATTAATGTGGGTAGTTACACCCGTATCTGTGACATTAAATGTAAGATTAAACAAAGGTGTAACAGTTTTCGTATTTATGAAAGAAGGTGTTGTCAAAGCACCCTTCGTAATGTTCAAAGTACCATCAGCGAACACTGGTGACACAAATATTAAGATTCCTAATATAAACGCTAAAAACTTATAATTCATTATCATACCTCTATTGCTTATTATCTATTATTTGTAACACAATATAAAGTTTGTGGATTGTTTTGGGTAGGTATGGCTTATATAATTTTACAGAAATCACCTGTCCATTCTTCCCATTTTCTAGAACCGTATATCTCCAAACTCTTTCCCCAATTCACCAAAACAACATTTCCACCACTAATATCTGGACCTATTCCTGCATATTCAGCATAATCATCTGGAACAGTTATATTATTACCAATGCCTAAATCTAGCATAGTGGCACGTCGAGCAAATTGTGTCTGTTTTTCGACATCATCACCATAATGGAAAAAAACACAATCAGAATCTGGCTCGTTAAAAACTAAATCAAGATATATTCTAGCAAGCTCTTGGACATCTGAATATACTCCAGAATTGTGGGATAATGCTAATGTTCCTTCTCTTGTTTTAAGTAGAAGTAAATGGTCACCAATAGTATATCCACCAAACCGCCTCAGCTGACTAGGAATCTTAATCTCCATTTTTTCATCTATTTTTACAGGATATACTACCACAATTATCAACTCTGAGAATTAAACAGAAAAATATAAAAAACGCTCCTGGTGCGATATTCGCAGATCCTTTTCATTTTTCTTTTGGAAGTACAGAAACTTTTCTTTCATAAAGAAAAGGGTCTGTTTCGAACGCACGACCCCTTGCTCACTTCAGGTTCTTCATCGCAGCAAAGCCGCTCAGTTCACCTCTAGGAGGCAAGTGCTCTGTCCAACTGAGCTACAGGAGCATTTATATGAAAACTTTGACTTTGTTATTTATTAAACCTTTTACAATCTGCTTACCTATATCACTATTTTTTGCAACCCTTATTTGTGAACTTTTACCAATTGTGGCTGAAAATAAATACTCCCCATCCACGTAGAAATTAGCAACATTGCCTTGCTTTTCGTAAAAAGAAAATATAATATAAGCACCCGTCTCCTCATGTTCAAATCTAACCGATTTACCAAGTGTAGAAACTTTAGGAGCAACTTCAATACTAATACCAAGATCTCTTTCAATCTGTTTTATATTTCGTCCCTCTTTACCTATAATCTTTGCTATAAAATCATTGTCAACTTTGATTATTATTTTATTGTCGTGTACAATTTCAACTTCAGCTCTTCTATCATAGTGTTTTATACTTTGCTTTATCTGCTTCACTGCAAGCTTTCTCAGAGCAGATTCTTCTTCTTTTTTAACAGGTATTATAACATTCTCTTCGCCATACGTGTATATCTCATATTCCAACGAATTGTTTTCAAAATCTCGTATTTCTACAATAGGTCTTGCTAAATCAGCGTCTGACATACCTGTAGGAGTTCTTACAATAAGACTCAGACAATACACTTTATTTATTTCACCATCTTTTACGTATATTACAGTATCAATAATGTGCGGTATCATACCAAGTTCTATTCTCCCAATAAAACGTTGTATTGAAGATATTGGATCGGTAGCATGCACAACACCTATCATACCTATTCCAGCAAGCCTCATATCAGAAAATATTCTAAATTCTTCTGTCTTTCTTACCTCATCAAATATTGTATAATCAGGTCTTACAAGCAAAAGTAAATCAGCTGTATTTTCAAAACTTCCCCTTAATTTAGTATATTGTGTTATTTCGGGTTTTACCTGCAAATCTCTAGGAGATTCCATTGTTTTTACAACAGCTTCTTTTTCCTCTTCATAAAACTCTGCCAAAGAAGACACAAAAGTACTTTTTCCAGAACCAGGTGGTCCTGAAATTAAAACACCCTCAGCTTTCATTAATCTCTTCTTTAATTTCTCAGACATTTTGTAATCATTCAATGTCAATTTTGTAACAGGTCTTACAACCGTTACTTCTATTCCATCTGAAAAAGGCGGTCTTGCAATAGCTATTCTCATATCACCTAATTGTACAACCGATGCAGAATGTCCACCAATTTCTACAAAACTATCCGGTTCATATCTGGCTGCACTTAAAATTTCTTCAATTATATGCTCTAACTCTTTAGAACTGGTTTTTTTTCCAATTTTCACGAGCTTAAATTTACCTGGTTTACCTCTCTTAGCCATAGGCACTGTTTTTTCTTTCAGATGTAAACTCATTGTATCAGGTGTCATATATTTTGATAACTTAATCTCTTTCCCTTTCACATAAGGTTTGAAATATTTTGTTTTTATTCCTTCTGCTTCTGCTACCAGTGATTGTACCATATCTGATGTATATAGAATAGCCTTCTCCTCACGTGCAACATCAATTATAAGAGCATCTATTCTACCATATTTTGCAAGTTGTATTTCTTCGTATGTTTGTCGTCTACCAACTTTCTTCATAACAAGCTTCTTTTTTTTATCAAATTCCCTTAGTTTTTTTATTTCTTCGAGCCCTTTGAAACCAATCTCTCTTCCTCTTGATGCTTGGGCCCTCAATTCTTCTATAACAAATTCCGGTATAACTATTTGGGGTTTCTTCAGTTTTTTCTTCTCTATTAGATCTGTTAGAATGCCCGATATAATAACGCTTGTGTCTGGTACAACTTTTTCCATGTATGTCACCTGATATTAAATCTATTTAAATTCTTACTCGACTAAACCTAGTTAACTATTTATACTGGAAAATTGAAATGAAAATATAGGTGTGTAAATGAAAGGTATTACCCCCGTAATTGCGATAATTTTACTGTTACTTATAACTATATCTATGGTTGGTTTTGCATTCATTTACTTTACAAGAGTAACCGAATTAGCTGGAACCCAACTAGAAGATAGTATTCAGAACACAATAGACATACAATCACAAAGAGTCATCCTTGATAATGCATACGAAACCGCAATAACAGTAAGAAATACAGGAACTGCTAGTGTAGAAACAACTTCAATATCTGTTTATGTTGACAATGTATTTACTATATGTGATTGGGGTGTAGTTACTGACATTGGACCGTCTGCTGTAGGTAGTTGTGATATTGTTGATAGTTGTGAAGATCTTGTTGTAAGAGTTACATCACCGGGTGGATCAGATTCAATGATATGTGGTGGACCAAACCCATAATAAAGATTAAAAATGCTATTTTATTCAACAGAGTCTTTTATCCATTGTAGAAAATCTTCATTACCATCAATTTCATTAAAAGCAATAATTGGACATTCATCACTATGCAATTTTCTTACTTCATCGATTATTGTCTTTTTATTTTTCATAAGAGAAAATCCACCAATATTGTAATACAATTTATCAACTATTTTTCCTTCCCACCAATAATGGCAATTTCCACTATATATCATGGTTCCTGCAACCAATTTTTTTTCAACAAGAGTTTTAGAAATACTTTCAGCTTCTTCTTTAGAAGTTGCACTTATTCTAAATCGACAATACATAGAAATAACTAGTTCTAATAATTTAAATTTTAATAAAATTAGATTTTATAATCCTGCATCTCTTTTTAGATCTTCTGCTTTGTTTGTTTTTTCCCATGTGAAATCTGGATCATTTCTACCAAAGTGACCAAATGATGCTGTTTTTTTGAAAATAGGTCTTTTTAGATTCAAATATTTTATCAGTTCAGCAGGCCTTAAATCAAAATGTTTTCTTATTAATTCTTCTATTCTTTCCTCTGGTATTTTATTTGTACCATATGTGTTAACAAGCAATGAAACTGGGTGTGCGATTCCAATTGCATATGCAATTTGTATTTCACATCTATCAGCAAGACCAGCAGCAACAACATTCTTTGCCATATGTCTTGCCATATAAGATGCTGATCTATCTACTTTTGAAGGATCTTTACCTGAAAATGCTCCTCCGCCGTGTGAACCATGACCACCATATGTGTCTGCTATTATTTTTCTTCCTGTTAAACCAGAATCACCTGGTGGACCACCTACTACAAATTTTCCAGTAGGATTAACATGATAAACCGTATTTTCATCTAGCCATTGACCACAAATTGGTTTAATTATTTTTTCAATTATCGTGTTTTTTAATTCACTATATTCAACATCTGGAGAGTGTTGTGCTGATACAACAACAGTATGTACTTTTTTTGGTTTTCCGTCTTCATATTCAACAGTAACCTGAGATTTACCATCTGGTCT
>JBHOSK010000017.1:0-19963 GCA_042584825.1 Candidatus Aenigmatarchaeota archaeon | reverse complement strand
GCAAAACGGATTGCAGAAGAAATTGAAGCAGGTGTTGATGGTGTTATTGTGACGCATGGTACAGATACAATGCATTATACTTCAGCAGCACTGTCTTTCATGCTTCGTGATTTGCCTGTTCCTGTTATGCTTGTTGGTTCTCAAAGAAGCAGTGATCGTGGAAGTAGTGATTCTACAATGAATCTTATTTGTGCTGCACGTTTTATTGAAAAATCTGATTTTGCTGGTGTTGCAATATGCATGCACGGATCAAGCAGTGATGAGTTTTGTTTTATTCATGATAATACAAATGTTAGAAAGATGCATACGTCAAGAAGAGATGCTTTTCGCAGTATTGATGTCACCCCTTTTGGAAAAATTCATGCAGACGGTGAAATAGAGTGGCTGCGTAAAGATTATGTTAAAAAAGAGATAACCAGACAGATAAATTTAGACGCTGTTTTTGATAAAAAAATTGCATTAATAAAAGCATATCCAGGATTTGATCATACAGAACTGGAATTTTATGAAAAACAAAATTATAAAGGATTGGTTATTGAATCTATGGCACTTGGACATTTACCCAACCGTGCTACTGACCAATACACAAAACATCATGAGAAAATGAATACAATTATTGAGAAAATGACAAAAAAAGGTATGATAATAGTATTGGCTTCACAATGTCCATACGGAAGAGTTAATCTTAATGTTTATTCTCCACAAAGAAGACTTCTGGATGCTGGTGTAATACCTGTAAGAATGACTTCTGAAACAGCTTTTGTCAAGCTTGGATGGGCACTGGGACAAACAAAAGAACCTGAAAAGGTAAAAGAAATTATGATGACAAATTTTGTGGGTGAGATAGTAGAAAGAATTGATCCTGATGCATTTCTATATTAAATAAAAATACCGTGTTTTTTCAGATCTCTTTTTAGTTGTGTTGCATTTTTGAATACAATACCTTTCATTCCTAGCTTTTTACAACCACGAATATTTTTTGGTTTGTCATCAATGAAAATACACTCTTTTGGTTTGAGATTTAATCGTTTGAGTGTAATTCTGTATATTTTTAAGTACGGTTTCCTTGCACGAACACTACATGATTTTATACATGGTGTAAATAAATTGTAAAGTCCTTTTTTATTATTATATCTTACACGATCTGCGCTAACATCAGTTATCATAGCAACCCTATATTTTTTCTTTAGTTTCAAAACAATTTTTTTCACATTTTTATTTACGTCAGGCTTATATCCACTTGACCAAATTTTTAGTATTTTTTTATCATATTTTACTCCTAAACGCTTACAAACGTTTTTCCAAAATTGTTCAGGAGTTAATTTATTACACATTATACGATCTTCGTGCACTATTTCGGCTTTTCTTATTGCTGCTTCTTTTTTTCCTATCACCTTTGCTATTTTTTTCCTTAGTCTACGATCGTGTGGGTTAATATAAACCCCAGCCATATCGAAAATTACCGATTTAATCATGCACATACATTGGTTTTGTCATATTTAAAAATTACAGACCAAATCTATTTTTATGGATAATAGAATAGATTATAAGAAATTGGGCCTACGTGTTGGTTTGGAAATACATCAACAGTTGAATAGCGGCCATAAATTATTTTGTAACTGCCCAATTATATCTACAGCAGAGAGAAGCGAGGAATTTCCTGTTAAAATAAAAAGAAAACAAAGACCTGTTGCTGGTGAATTGGGAGAATTTGACCCTGCTGCTTTGTATGAATTTCTTCGAGACAGAGAATTTAATTATAACATAAATTTTGATAGTTCTTGTTTGGTTGAGTCTGATGAAGAACCTCCTCACAACATGAACTTTGCTGCGTTGTATACAGTATTGCAGGTTTGTAAACTAATGAAATCTACTATAGTTGATGAAATACATGTTATGAGAAAAACGGTTGTTGATGGGTCTGCTGTATCTGGATTTCAAAGAACTTCTTTAGTTGGAATGTCTGGAGAAATAAACACTAGTTTTGGAAAGGTACCTGTGCAAACAATATGTGTTGAAGAGGACGCGGCTCCACCAATTAAGAAAGAAAATATGGTTGTTGATTATCGACTAGATAGATTAGGAATACCACTAATAGAAATAGCAACAGATCCGGCGATGAGCACGCCCGAAGAAGCCAAAGAAACTGCTGAAAAAATTGGTATGCTTTTACGTAGTACGGGTGCGGTTGTCAGAGGAATTGGTTCTATAAGACAGGATGTTAATGTTTCTATAAGAGAGGGTGCCCGGGTTGAGATAAAGGGATTTCAGGAACTTGATAAAATGCCACAACTCATTGAGAATGAAGTGGTACGTCAGAAGACATTACTTGATATAAAAAAAGAATTGATAAAAAGAGGTTACAAAGAATTAGATAAAAAATATCTTGATGTTACGAAAGTTTTCAAAGATACAGAATGCAATTTTCTTAAAAAAATAATTGATAAAAAAGGTAAAATTTATGCTGTAGTGCTTGATAAATTTTCAGGTTTATTGAAGAAAGAGTTAGGTGATAGAACATTTGGCAAGGAGCTCAATAGTTATGCACAAGCACACGGTTATGGTATAATACATTCAGATGAAAAAATAGATAAATATCACTTGACTGATGAATTCATTGAGTTGCAGAAGCAACTCAATGTAGATGAACAAGATGCTATAGTGATTTCAGCTGGTAAAGATCCTGAGAAGGCGGTTTTTTCTATAATTGATCGGGCAAATCACTGCATTAAAGGTATACCAGTAGAAACACGTGTAGCTGATGGTCTTGGATCAAAATATACAAGACCACTTCCAGGAAGTGAAAGAATGTACCCAGAATCTGATATACCAACAGAAATTTTAGACAAAAAACTTATTGATTCAATTCAAATCCCTAAAACATTAGAAGAAAGGGAGAAACAATTACAAAAAATAATGTCAAAAGAAATGGCACACCAACTTATTAGTTCTAGATTATATGAACTTTATGAAAAACTTTCTGAGAAATATGCCAAACAGGTTATTCTCATAGCCAATACATTATTATCGACGTTGAAAGACCTAAAAAGAAAAGGATTCGATGTTGATAAATTGAATGAATCACACCTTGATTATATTTTTGAGAATATCGACAATGGCAAAATAGGTAAAAAATCTATTCCAAACATTATAGAAAGAGTTATGAGCGATGAAAATATAACAGAAGTGATAAATGATTATATGCTAATTTCTGGTAAGGAACTTGAGAGCATTATAAAATCTATTATTAAAGAAAAGCCAGATCTCAATGATTCGGCCATGATGGGAATAATCATGAAAAAAGTTAAAGGTAGGGCAGAAGGTAGTAAAATAATAGAAATATTAAAAAAATTAAATAAATGAAGTCAGTAATGATGCTAGCATTCCCTGGATTCCTACATATGTCAATATTGTGTACACGACAAAAGCAATTACTATTATTTTTAGTTTGTCCTTTACTGTACCACCCTTGAGCAATATTTCACCAAGTATTATCCAGACAATTAATGGGATTACATAAATGGCTATTAATGCTGGTAATGCTACAGCTATGAGTATAAATGACGCTGCTATTGGAGTTATGAATAATGCAAGAAATGCTAGTATGAATGCTCGTTTTGCTTCAACTGTCTTTGCAATAATTTTGTTTATTATCACAAGAACTATTGTGACAATTATTGCACTGATGAATGTGGCTATAATACCACCAAGTGTTATGAAATTTGCAAGTTCCATAGATATTTTTTGGTTAGCATGGTATTTAACATTTGTTTTTCCAAAAATCGAGTTTTAAGTGGGCCCTGACGAAATAATAATATATAGAAATGGTCAGTGTGGAAAATGGTTAGGTATGGATATGTCAATAGACGATATAAGGTCTATATTTTGGTAGTTTTGTTATTATTTACACTGTCCTACATAGCGGTTACACAACCAACAACAGGATATGTTGTTTCTGATACAAAAATAACAATACTAAATGAACAATCTTATCCAACACTGGGTGGTGAATGGACTGTTATGTTCGACACAGCAGGAACAGCTGATCTGATCATAACGGCTGTTGATGGCACGTATTGGGGTAAGGATATTGATTTTTTGGAAATATGGTGTGGCGATAATCTTGTTGAATATGAATGGATTGATGAAAAAGTTTTTGTTGATGATTATTCGTGTGATGGAACTTCTTTTGAAAAGAGCAAAGTACTAACAGCAGGCAAACATCATTTATTGTTCACCTTTGGTGATAAAAGAGCCTATGCGCATAATGATGTAAATATAACATCTTGTTACAATATCACAACACCTGGTGAATATACTCTAAACGAAAGTATCGCACCATCATCAGCTGGTTTCAAATCATACTGTATTAACATTACTGCGGAAAATGTGACACTCGACTGTCAGGGTAATACTATTGGTGGTGATGATACTGAAGATTATGGCGTTTACTCATATCCAGTCAGTCAGAAATATACGAATATTACAATAAAAAATTGTAATGTGAGTGATTGGGCTACTGCTGGTATTTTTCTGAGGAATGCTGATAATAATACTTTGATAAATATAACAGCAAACTCAAACCCAGACGGAATTTATCTCTATGATTCAGACTATAATAATTTAACATACATAACAGCAGATTCAAATACGAACGGCGTTTATCTCCGGACAACAGCATCTAATATCTTAACAGGTATAGTCACAACCTCAAGCATCCAAAATGGAATTTATATAAATGGTGACAATAACGGACTTGTTCTATCAAATTCCCATTTGGCTAATAACTCATTCTGGGACTTTAATGTTATACTATCCTGCAATGGTGCTTCATCTGCTTCAATGACTTTAATAAATGTCACTGGAACAGATAATAAACCCATTGTATTTTTTAATGAATCTGTGACAATTGAACATTGGAATAATAATGCCTCAGAGATAATATTGTGCAATGCTGATAATTCTGTCATAAATAATGTAACAATGTATCATATTGATGATGAGAGTAATGGTATTTTTTTATCTTTTACAGACAATTCAAATATTTCTAATATCAATGTCAGCGATTCCTATGTTGGGATATATCTTCGGAACGCAGATAATAATAGAATAGAAAATATAACTGCAAATTCAAATGTTTATGGAATTAGTAATGCGTATGGAACTGGTAATACATTTAGTAACATAACAATAATTTCTAATAGCTATTTGGGAATAAACAACGATGCAAATAACAATGTTTTTACAGGATTAATCGTAATGTCTAATACCTGGGGCGGATTGACACTGATTAATGGAAACAATAATATTATTAATAATTCATATTTTTCCCAACAAACGGTTTCTGGTAGCGAAGCAATATTTATTGACGATGACAACAACACAATTCAAAATGTGATTATGGATAGTAATGATAGAGGTTTGGCTTTGGATACTACTGCCGAGAATAATACAATCATAGATTGTATAATAAACAACAGTGTGCAATATGGTGTATACATCGACACTTCAGGCCAATACGGTGCAAACAAGTTTTACAATAATCTGTTCAATAACACTATTAATGTTGAATTCAATGGAGCAGTTTATGAAAATGATTGGAATACTACACAACAATCCGGAACAAGAATATATTCAAGTGGAACCAATATAGGAGGGAACTATTGGACCAATGGAACAGGAAACCATTTCTCTGACAATTGTACAGATTCAAATACAGACGGTTTTTGTGATGATGGTTATGATTTAATAACAGGTACAAATTGTACAATTGGTGTTAATTGTGGGAATAATAGTGACTTATTGCCTTTGAGTGATGAATATTTAGGTAATGTTGCACCCGATACACCTGTAGTCTCGATAAACTCAACAGACGGTACGAACCAAACCACACAAGATTTGAATTGTGTTGCAACTATAACAGATAATGATGATAATGTAATGAATGTGTCAGTACAATGGTATAATAATTCTGTGTTCTGGTTACAGGAAGATTTCAACAATAGTTATGGAAACGGCACATTGTTTAATGCGACACTTGGTTCAGGGAACATATCACAAGGCGAATATTGGAATTGTTCTGTGAGAACAAATGACGGTACATCATACGGTGGTTGGGGAAATTCAAGCAATGTGACAGTTGTTAGTTATATCCTTATATCGGATTGTTACAATATAACAACACCAGATGAATATTTACTAACAACCGATATAACATCTTCATCAGATGGTTTCAAATCAGCGTGTATAAACATAACAGCCGAGAATGTAACATTTGATTGTCAAGGAAATAGAGTGATTGGTGATAAGATAGAAGATTATGGAATCTATTCTTACCCAACCAGTCAGAAATATATGAATACAACTATACAAAATTGTATTGTAAATGAATGGGACAGTTCCGGAATTTACCTGAGAAATTCTGATAACAGTACGATACTAAATACAAATACCAGTAATAATGGTGATGGTAGTGGTACGGATACTGGGATCGCTTTAACGTACGCTGATAACACACGTCTTAATAATATTACTGCAAATAATAACACCAATAGGGGCGTTTATACCCAGTTTAGTGATTATACTGTTCTGAACAATTCTGATTTTGATTCAAATCGTCTTAGTATTAATGCAGTCTGGTCAAGATACGGTATTATTACGGTAGAGAACACAATAATGGTTAATAGTACTAATCAAGATCTTTCATTAGATGACAGTTGCAATACTGATGAAAATAATGTTATTAATGTAACAGGCAATGATGACAGACCTATATTGTTTTATGATACAGATGGTAATACTGTCGAGAATCTTAATGTAAGTGCGCTGATCTTATGCGGTGCTGATAATTCTGTGGTTAATAATATTACTGCTATAACGGTGGATCTTTTTAACACCGACAATTCCAATCTTTCAAACCTGACTATTGCCGATGTAACCAGAGATGGGATTACTATTTCTGACACGAGTACCAATAATCGAGTTACTGATTCAAATATTTCTAGTAAATCTATTGAATTTATATCTACCAGTGGTGCAGGCAATAGTAATTCTTTTATCAATATAAATATTGGATATACAGTGTCTGGATTTTATGGCATACTTCTTTCTGACAGTTATAATCTTTTAGATGGTATTACATTCACTGATCCGGGAGTTATAGATTTTGTGATATTTGTTAATGGAGACAACAACACTATTCGGAATGTGGTCGTGGATGGTGCAGAAGATTATGGTATTAGAATAGATAAAAGTGGGACTAACATAACGAACTGTACTATTACAAACAGCGGAATAGCGGGAATATATATGAATGGCGCAGGCTCGCTTAGTAATAACTATATTTTCAATAATCTGTTTAACAACACTGTTAATATCGAGTTTGGTGGTGCTGTTTATCCTAATGATTGGAACACTACAAGACAAAATGATACCAGAATAATTGCTAATGGACCGGAAATGGGTGGTAATTTCTGGGCAAATTATTCAAATACGAGCAGCGGATATTCAATAATATGTACAGATAATAATATGGATGGTTTTTGTGATTCTCCATACGACGTGATAACAGGTACGAATTGTACTATCGGATCAACTTGTGGAAACAATACAGATTTCTCGCCATTGAGTGATGAGTATATTGTACCTTCAATTCAATTTGTCAATATCACAAACACACTTGCACATACAAACGATACAATTAATTGTGAATTTAATGTAACTGGTTCTCCTGTGATTACAGTAAATGTTACCTGGTTGAGAGATGGAACAACTATATTTACCAACAATTCAATTTCGATTACCTCAGGAGTGCTTAATACACAATCATTGAAATGGAATTATACATATCATGATAAAAACATTACTTGCCAGATCAATGCTAGTAATGCTGCTGGAACATCGCCGCTTGCTAATGTATCAATAATAATCAGCAACTATACAACAGCACTGACAGCACAAAACTCAACTGATGATCCTGTTGCAGGAACAGAAATGTTTGTTTATGCGAATTATTCAGGTCCATTTGGTGATATTGGAAGGATAATATGGAACACAACTGATATTTCTGATGGTGTTAATGCACTTACTTTTTGGGATATGGACAATGACGGTGTGAAAGATGAGTTAGCAGTTATCCAGGATGGTGGATGGAATGATGTAGGATTCTATGCATACCATTCAAATGGATCACAGGCCTTTAAGTCTACAGGTGTTATTGCGAATAGCGCTTCTGATATAATTGCTGCAGATCTCGATAATGACAGTTATGACGAAATAATTCTTATGACAAATGCACAAGTTGTTATATATAACAATACTGGCGGTGTGATTTACCAAAATGATAGTTTGGTTGGTTCATTGGTTGTTGGCGATTTTGATGATCAAGGCTTTGATAATGATCTTATAATGGGTATTCAGGACAGTGATGATTATGAGAAAAGAATATGGGTATTAAACAGTTCTAATGGAACAGATTACGAACTTCTATGGACATCCGGAATTATCAACAACATACAATATAGTAATGGTTTACTAAGTTTGGGTATAGCTGATATTAACAATGATGGAAAAGATGATCCTTATGTTGTTGATCAAAACAGCGGACATTTTCTATCATTCAATAGCAGTAACGGTGCCCCTATTTTCAATACAAGTGATCTAGGAGAGGTTTATTCTGCACTTGCCTTAGATATAGATAATGATGGTAATACTGATGAAGTAGCTGTTGGTGAAGTCGGTAACCTGTACGTTTTTGAGTTTAATGGGTCGCATGGTGTTACCTATGGTGCAGGAGATGCTATATGGATGAACGCATCAGTGGTTTCTACCTCATATAAGATAAGACCTTTAGATCTTGACAATGATGGTAACAAAGATGATTTTGTTCTTAATGATGACGGTGGATGGAATACTGATGAAGGATATATACGAGCTTTTGACAATAATAGTGCTGAGTTATGGATATCGACATTGCCTGCTGATAGTTCCGGTGCCTTCTATATGTATGCAATGGAAGCAGATGATCTTGATGATGATACTGATTATGAGATAATAGTTTCTGAACAGGATTATGATAACATTTATGTGATAGATAAATGGGGTAATGTTACATGGAATTATAGTATTAATCAAGGAAATGTTGGTAGAAATGGTCTAAAATTAGGTGATGTTAATTATGATGGTATAAGGGATATAGCAGTTTCTTCTCCAAATGGTTATGTTCACGTGTTTCAGGATGTATCGTGTGATATAGTATTTAATGATGGTACATCATACAACATGACCTGGAATATCACACAAAGTAAATGGCAAACAAGTAAAACATTCTCAAGTTCTGGGACGTTTGAATATAACATTACCTGTGGTAAAGGTGGATACGATATGAAAAATATGACTAGTGAAATAACTGTGTTTAGTGCATCGCCTGATACACCCATAGTCTCAATAAATAGCACAGACGGTTTAAATATGACGCTGTCGAACCTAAGCTGTTTTGCAACTATAACAAACCCTACAGATACGGTAATGAATGTTAGTGTTAAATGGTACAATAATTCTGTTTTTTGGTTTCAGGAAGATTTTAACAATAGTTACCCAAACAACACGTTTTTCAATGCAACATTAAGAAGCGGTAATACAACCAAAGGTGAATATTGGAATTGTAGTATGATGGCACATAATGCTACTCATAGTGGTGGATGGGGAAACTCAAGTAATGTGACAATAGTGAATAGCGTTCCGTTAACGATATCATCACGTATAGCTCCTGTTCCAGCATTAGACAACGAAACGATTTTTGGATACTGTAATGCTACAGATGCTGATGAGAATAACGTAACATATTATTATGAATGGTATGTTGATGGCATAATAAATGAAACAGGTTACAATGTTGGAAATAATGTACAACAAACCATAATAGTTGATGATACTGAAGACGAAAGCGGGGCTTCTGGAGTTTGTAGTAGACCGACACAAGCTTATGATGAAAACTGGATTACATATGCGTCATGTGACGCCTTTGACGTTACGTGTTCAATCTATATAAATTACACAATTCCTGATAATGTCGTAAACGTAATAAATGAAGTAGGGTCAGGAAGAGGTGGAGTTGATGCTGGAACATACGTTAATCATTATTGTTATAATAATTCCAATTCAGAATTTTATCAGTTTGGTGTAGAATCGACGACTTTTGAAAACTATACAATCCCAAATGATTGTTTAGGAGACACGAAGTTAGTGCTTCGTTATGATATCGTTTCAGGATCTACAGCAATAGGATATTTATATGAGGAACAAATGTGGTGGAATACATCATCCGTGTCAGGCGGATATGAATCTGGTAAGGAAATTATTATTAACAATATTAGCAGTGATTATTTAACAGCAGCTGACAATTGGACATTTTCATGTTTAGCAAATGATGGAACAGTTAATGCAACAAACTGGTTAAATGATTCTGTAATTATACAGTCTTCTAACATAATACCTAACACACCCATAGTCTCAATAAATTCAACAGACGGTACAAATATAACAACACAAGATCTGAACTGTTATACGAACATAACAGACGATAATAATGATTTACTAAACGTAACAGTTCAGTGGTATAATAATTCTGTGTTCTGGTTCCAGGAAGATTTCAACAATAGTTATGCTAGTGGAACCATTTTTAATACAACACTGACAAGCGGAAACACAAGCGTTGATGAATATTGGAATTGCTCTGTGAGAACATATGATGGTTTTAATTATAGTGGTTGGGGTAATTCTACAAACCTTACAATAGCAAAGCGTGTTGTATATAGTAAGTTTGACGGCAACACAACAGATTTTTCAAGCCTAAACGACAGTGAACTGGAAAATATAATGAACATGACATTAGAGATAAGTTCGTATGGAAAGATAATTTTCAATGAGACAATTAATTTGACAACAGATGCAGTGAATGGTACTGTTGATCTGAATAGTAATGTAAATATAACAGAAAATTTGATATGGATTGATACAGATACTTTAACGTCGTTGGAAAACCCAGCTATGCTTTATTTATACGATCTTGATTTTAGTGACCCAAGGATTCTTCGTAATGGTGAAGTGTGTTCTTCAATTTGCCAGGAAATAAGCTATTCTGGTGGAACATACATATTCAATGTAGCACAATTCACATCGTATTCTGCTGAGGAAACACCATCACAACCTGTTCAGCAACAACAACCCCCAGCTGGCCCAACTGGAACCACTACGGTTGATACGACTACGGTTAGTGATTTTACAATTGATAAGGATTTGATAAAGGCTGTTGTGAAACAAGGAGGGAGTGTAAGAGAGCAAATAATAATTGAAAATACAGGAGACAACATAATTGACATAGCTGTTGATGCAGGTAGCTTAGGAAAATTTATGGCTATTAGTGAAGATTCATTTTCCCTTTCTCCATCAGATAAGAAAACAATCAACATAGATATTTTTTCAAAAGAGGACGAATTACCAGATGCTTATACAGGAAGAATAACGGTTTCTGGTGGTGGAAAATCAAAAGTGGTTAATGTAATACTTGAGATAAAAGGAAAAGAGGCTCTGTTTGATGTCATTGTTGATGTTATCGATAAAACTGTTAGACCTGGAGATAACGTGAAAGCAAATATTCAAGTTATCAATATGGGAGACTTATATGATATAGATATAACACACTACATTGCTATCAAGGATTTTGAGGGCAATGTATTAACGATGAAACAAGAATCCCTGGCCATTGAAGATAAATTGACTCTTGAAAGAACGATAAAGACACCTGAAAATATTTTGTCAGGAAGTTATGTATTTTATTCAGATGTCTTATATGGTGATAGTACAGCAGCTGGTGCAGATGCTTTTGAGGTAATTGGTGAAGAAGCAAGAACAATACAAACATATGTTTATGAGAGTTATTTGCCTAAAATATTTGGTGCGATTACTCTTGTCATTCTGCTAATTATAATTGTATGGAAAGAAAAAATCAAAATTAAAATAAACAAAAAACGTAAAACCAGATCTAAAAAGAAACGTAGAATTAATAAAAAATATAAGTCCAAACCGCGTAAAATAAAGCGCAGAAAAAAGAGATAATTTTTATTGAGGAATAACTATTCTTGCTCATCTTGGTCGGGTTTTTTACCTATTATTAATGTTATGCCATCTTCTCCCTGTGTTACATAGCCTTCCATTTCTCTAGTAGAATGTGGAGGGATCGGGTCAAATGGATTTACTGTTCTACGTATTTCTATTGTTGGAGTATCTTCTGTTGTTAACACATAACCTTTTACACAATCAACAAGAAATGAGTGTTGTGTTCCTCTACTTCCGGCATGTGCAATGTTACCAGGTTCTACACCGAATTGTTCTGCTACACGTTCTTTTTGTGTATATACTCTGAACTCATCTGGGGTTTTAAACCCTGCAAAAGGATCGCCCATTTCAGGTTCGCCATCTATTTTTGTAGGTGTGTGTCCTATAAAAGTTCCGTCTGGGGTTAATACACGACATCCTCTGCTACCTACTCTGAATGCGTGGTATGTTCCTCCATTTCTAAGAGTACCCAAATATACAACATTCCTAATATCCATACCATATATCTCTGCTAATCTTGTTCTGGGTTCTAGAAAATTCGTTGATTTACCCGCTGGTTGTTCTTGTCCTTTCATAATAGTCCCCAAACCAAAACTATACCAAAACTACAATATAAAGCTTTTTACTAGAAATTAAGCTGCTTCTCTATAGTCTTCTGCTTTTTGTTCTCTCTTTGCTCTTGCTTCTTGCATTGTTGTCACAGGTACCATGAATTCGCCTCTTAATTTGTATTCACCACCCAAAGTACATCTATATCTGGTTTCTTTTGTTACTGGGTCTATGAATGGCTGAAAAGCCATTGATGTTCTTGGTATGCAATATGCAAGTTCTCTCTTTTTTTCTTCTGTCATAAAATTCACCGGCTTCTTTATTACTACTAAGTAGTATTTAAAGCTTTCGGTATACATAATGTGGTTGCCTAAACACACTCTAACCTGCAACACCCTTCAAGTGGGTTGCTTTGCAGCCCACTATTTTTATACTACAGAAGTCTCCAAATTTTAAATTACTATTTATTGTGATTGGCTTATATGCATGATTCCTACCTATCCAGTTTTGCTTAACAGAGTTAAACTCATCTATAATACACAATCCTGACCAATCGATCCATCGTTCGTTTCTTTCTATTGATATCTTATTGCACAATTCTGAAAGCAGCCTTGTACGCTCTTTTTTTATCTCACTTTTTACCTGAGGCATTTTAGCTGCTTTTGTGTTTTTTCTTACAGAAAAAGAGGATATATTAGTAAAATCTGGTTTAGTTTCTTTTATTAAGGACAAAGTCTCTTTGAAATCATCTTCTGTCTCACCCGGAAAGCCTACTATAACATCGGTCCATATAGTTATTTCTGGGATTTCTTTTCTAAAGGCGGAGATGATTTTTTTGTATTCTTCAGCAGTTCCCGACCTGTTCATTTTTTTCAATATGTTTTCTGACCCAGATTGAACAGGCAAATGAAGGAACTTGAAAACGCGTTCATTTTTGTATACATCTATCAGTTCTTTTAATATAGGCATTATTGATGATGGATGATGCATACCAATCCTAAGAAAATACACACCCTTTACATTGCTTATTATTTTTTCTATTAACCCAGGTAAATTTACATTATCTTTATTATACCCAGCAACATCCTGACCTGTTATCCAAAATTCTCTAACACCCTGATTACGCATTTTTTGCATTTGATTTATTATATTTTCTGGGCTGTAAGAGAATGTGGGTCCTTTTGCAAGTTTTGTTTCGCAGAAACTGCATGCGTAATTACACCCAGACTCTATTTCGACTATATCTATAACAGAGTTTGTTCGTTGTTTTGTTAGTAAGGGTTTTTCTATTTTTTGTTTACCAAGAAATTCTGTTCTTTTTCCATTAATTAAATCATGAACAACATCATCAATGTGATGAATTTTATTTGTTCCTAATAAACTGGCATTTGGTGCTAAACTTCTTATTAAATCGGGTTGTGTTTCTGCCATACATCCTGCTACAATCAATTTTTTGTTTGAGAAAGAAGATATTTTGTGTCTAATTTTCTGTTCGGTTGTGTGTTTTACTGTGCAGGTGTTTATTATAATTATGTCAGCATTTTCACTTTCAACTATTTGGTGACCTTTTTCTTTTAAAATACCTACCATTATTTGAGAATCGTTTTGATTAGACGAACATCCATATGTTTCTATGTAGATTTTCATTAAACCATTCCCCTGTCACTGTAAGAAACCATATATTCACGTTCTAATATCTTAGTACAATACCTTTAAAAGAATTTTCTTTTTATTAAGTAGTATGATTGGTATTTTTGGTGGTACAGGATTGTATTCATTACTTGATGAACACGAGAAAAAAGAGATTGAAACCCCTTTTGGTAAACCGAGCTCACCAGTAATGATCGGTAAGATCGGTGATATAGATGTTGCATTTATTGCACGTCACGGTGAGAATCATGAGATACCCCCACACAAGATACCATTCAAAGCAAATATAGAAGCCTTTAAACAACTAGGCGTGACTCATATAATTTCACCTGCTGCTGTTGGTTCATTAAAAGCTAAAATAAAACCTGGTGATTTTCTCATACCAGATCAATTTATTAATTTTACACATCGAGAATCCACATTTTTTAATGGTCCTGGAACAACACACATTTCATCAGATGAGCCATATTGTCCAGATTTAAGATCTCTTTTAATAAAAAAAGGCAAAGAGATGGGATTGAATATTCATGAAAATGGTACTGTTATAGTGGTGCAGGGGCCTAGATTTTCCTCAAAAGCTGAATCCAATTTTTTTAGAACTGTTGGTGGGGATGTGATAAACATGACACAATATCCAGAATTGATACTTGCAAGGGAAAAAGAAATGTGTTATGCAAGTATATGTATTGTGACAGATTATGATACTGGGTTAAAGGACGATCCAAATGTAAGTGCTGTTAATATTGAAGAGGTGCTTAAAATTTTTAAGGAGAACAACGGTAAGATAAAGGAAATTGTTTCTATGCTGGTTAAAGAAATACCAGAACAGCGAAATTGTGTATGTTCTAAGGCGTTAACTGGTGCCAGCCTGTAGTACCATCTGATTGTACCAATTCACCATTTCTATAGCGTTTGATCGCTTCTTCCCGTGTTATATGACGAAGTTTTGTTGTACGACCTCTAGAAAAATTTCTATTACTTACGACAGTACTACGACAAACGGGTTTGTAAATTTCTGCTCGATTTTCATCGTATAAAACAAGAGGTCCTATAATAATGGGATCTTCATGATGACCAGGACAGTCGCAATACAGAATTGGGTCTGGCTTTCTATTTCTACGAAATTTTCTTAGGCAATCGGGAAGATATTTCATTTGATATTCCTCCCATCCCCAAAATTAAATAATAACTAGAATTTATAAACATAGCGGTTGAATTATACTATATTATGAAATTGAAGGAATTTATTCGAGATGTACCAGACTATCCAAAACTGGGTATTGTTTTCAGAGATATAACCCCACTTCTTAAGGACCCAAAAGCAATGGAATATGCAATAAATAAAATGGTTGATGTTTGTAAAGAAAGAGAACCTGATGTAATTGCAGGCATAGAAGCCAGAGGATTTATATTCGGATCTTTGATTGCTTCAAAATTAAAAAAACCTTTTGTGGTAATCAGAAAGAAAGGTAAATTGCCATACAGAACAGTTGAGATGTCTTATAAACTAGAATATGGAACAGACACTATAGAAATACATATTGACGCAATTGAAAAGGGACAAAAGGTTGTTATAGTAGATGATCTACTTGCTACTGGTGGTACAGCTTCAGGTGCAA
Organism: Candidatus Aenigmatarchaeota archaeon; assembly: GCA_042584825.1. Lineage (GTDB taxonomy): Archaea > Aenigmatarchaeota > Aenigmatarchaeia > GW2011-AR5 > GW2011-AR5 > JBHOSK01. Next base: position 4,031 of record JBHOSK010000017.1, on the reverse strand, counting down.
AAAAATTAATTGAAGCCGTTGGTGGTAAGCCAAGCTTTTGTTTTCTAATAGAATTGCAATATCTTGAAGGAAGAAAACAATTGGGTGAATGTGACGCAAATTCTTTGATTGTTTACGATAAGTGATTGGATGATACTCATTGGCAATGATGATTTTGGTAGAAAGATATCTGATAAAGCAGGATTAGATTTTATACAATTTGAACAAAAAACTTTTCCAGATGGTGAAATATGTCCACGCATACCAAAAATAGAGAAATCAGAATATGTAATATGCAATCATTTGCACCGTTCTTATAACGTAAATACATATCTTACAGAGACATTTTTGCTTTTGAGAACACTGAGAAAAAACAACGTTTCGTGTGAAACAATGATAATGCCTTATTTGATATATTCCAGACAAGATAAAATTTTTAGAAAAGGCGAACCATCTTCATTGGAATGCATGATAAAATTGTTTAATGATAACGGGATAAAGAAAATAATTACTGTCACTTCTCATGCAAATAGATTTCAAAAAGAATTCAAAATAGGTAACGTAAGAATAACAAATCTTGATGGGTTTTCTGTTATAGGAAAATCTATGAAAGACATGTGTTATGATACTATAATAGCTCCTGATGAGGGTGTTGAAAAAATCGCCGAAAATATTTCAAATGATTTTAACATAAAACACGCTATTATTAAAAAACACAGAGATTTGATTACTGGGGAAGTGAAATCAAAATGGAAAACCAAATACACCATTGGAAATAAGGTTGTTATAGTGGATGATATGATTTCTTCTGGTGGTACTATGTTGAAAGCCGTTGACTTATCTAAAAAATATACAGACCATGTTTCGTGTGCTGCTGTTCATGGAATATTTACACAGGGTTCTGATAAATTGATAAAAGTCTGTCTGCCTTACGTTACTGATACAATAGAAAGCGAATTTTCCAAAATAAGTGTTACGGATTTAATAGCGTCTGAGATTAATGAATTATTTTTTAATTAAATCCACTTTCTTTATATTTAACATACCTGAGTTTGTTTTGTTATCCCACACCTTTTCAGAATCTGATATTCTTATCTTATTATTGAACATGGGACAGTTTGTTACAAAAGATTCATATTCCCCACCTTCGCCGTTTATGTGAATGCCGTGTTCTTTGTTTAATTCAACCAGTTCATTGAGGCAATCGTAATCTATGGTTCTTCCTAACCAATTTTCATCAAGGGGTGGTGCACCCACAGCACTAATAATGATTTCAAACCCATAATCAAGCATACTTTTTACAGAAATATATGGGTCCATATCCCACATGGGAGTTACTGATTTTAAATTGAGGTTATTACAAATATTTTCTATCCTAGTTTTTTGATAATTAGATGCAACTGCACCAGAAACAACACCATCTATATCATTTACTAGTCGACTTAGTGCAATAGAAAGATCTTTTAGTTCTTCTTCTTTTACACCAGTTGTGATTTTTGTTATTAGTGGTATTTGCATTAGTTTTGCTTGTATTTCAACTAGTTTTATGTTAGGATAGTGGAACATGTAACTTTCTGGATTCTCGCTTTTTATTGCTAGTATATATTTTATTTCGTTTCCCTGTTTTTTTGCGAGGAATGTTGCGTATATCGAATCTTTACCACCACTCACCAATGTTGCAAGTCTCATGAATTATTATTTGATGGAAAGTTCTTTTAAGCTTTAGTGTAAAATAATTTTATGGAAATTTCCGTTGTGACCAGTAATAGAAACAAGTTTGATGAAATATCTCTTGTTCTTGTTGAGTATGGTATAACCGCTATTAAGGTAGATAAGGAGCTGGATGAGATTGGTAATACATTAGAAGAGCGGTTACTGTCAAAGGCGAGACACGCATATTCATTGGTAAAAAAACCGCTTATTGTAGATGATACTGGCGTCTTCTTTTCTGCTTTAGATAACTTCCCGGGGCCATTTGCAAAGAAATATTTTAAAGAATTGGGTTATGACGGTCTATTGAAAAAAATAAATGGAAAGTCAAGGAGAGCCTATTTCAAGACACTTGTGTGCTATATTGATGGAGAAACAGAGAAAACATTTGAAGGTGTTCATCACGGCAGAATTACTGATAATGTTCGTGATATAGTAGATGACAGACCACAATTTCCTTATGAGAAGATATTCATATCAGAAGGTTCTGATAAGACTATGTCTGAATTGACATTAAAACAAAAAATAGAATTTTCGCACAGGGCGATTGCTGTAAGGAAGTTTTGTGAGTTTTTTGTTAAAAAATAAATTAGAACCAGCGTTTTTTCTTCTTTTTTAATTGTTGTTCTTTCTTGTAGGCGTGATCAATAGTTTTTATTACTTTTTCAAGACCCCTTAATTCTTTTTTGCTATCTCCAATACCACAAGAATTTCCTACACCTATGATTATTATCTTTCCATTCTTTTTTGTGCGCTTTACAGCTGTTTCAACTCTTTTTTGCACTTTTGGTAATGAATTATAGATTTCTTTTTTCATTGGCATTATTGCTTCAGTAAACCCGACTTTTACAACGATACTATCGATTGGTTTTTTTGATGGTAGTAGAATGTTTTCGTTTATTTCACGTTGCATACCACCCATTGCAAACCCAACACCTTCTGCAACTGATCCGGTTTTTTCACCTTCTAGTTTCTGGGCAGCGTCTATTGTTATTATCCTATCAATTTTATGCCTTCTCATTATCTTTACTAGTGCTTCATCTGTTCTGCCTAGGTGTGGTGTTGGACCGGTTGCTTTTAACACAAAACATTTTCTACCAGCAATTTTAGTTTCTCCCATTACAACATCTTCTGCTATTTCCTTTGATTTATCCATCATTGATGCTGATGCAAGAGGACCTATAGAATCACCAACAGGAAGACCCTTAACAAAAGCTTCTGTTCCTTTTAATTCAGATTCTGCAATTTTTTCTATTATAGGTAGTTGCATTTGAATTAACATTGCAATCTGTAGGTTCTTAAATTTCTTTGCAAGTTCGACGTTGTGACGAACTATTTTTGACAATTGACGAAGTGAAATTGCTGCACGTAATCCGTAATTAAGTTCTTGTCTTTTTTCTTTACTTTGACCTCTTGCTATAGTTTGAGTAAATTCTTCGAAACGACCTTCCATTTGTCTTATCAGTTGATCGATTTTTTTCACAATACCATAAGGATCTATGCTACTAGGTTCAATGACAAAAAAGTCTGTGATTTCTAGTATTTTATTCTTTAGTTCTTTTGATGGATTACTTGTTACCTTTTTTGCTACAATTATATTTGCGTTTTTAGACATTTGTTCCATCTTTCTTGCTGATTGGTCTATCTTGTAGATTAATTGGGATAACATGAGTCTTGGGTATATGAATATGAATACGAAGAATAGTACAAACCATATTATACTACCGAATCCACCATCAGCTTGTAAGAAAATTGTATCAAACACCATTTACACACCCTTCAAGAAATGTTGGTCCACAAACTTTATAAAACATTATAAATCTTTATAAGATACAGTATTAATAACTTGTTATGGGATTTTGGAGGCTTATATTTGCAATAATTATAACAGTGGCTATAATAGTTTTCATACTACTTAACTTCCCATCTGCCCAACGGCTTATACCATATTCTGAAAATTTACCAGGCTTACCCCAGATAGGTGACTTATTTTCTTCGGAGGAAAAGGAAATAGAAGTGGGTGATATATCGTTTGTTTTTGTTCTAGATAGCTATAGCACGGAAATATTTTCTAATGCAAAGGATATTACCATCTACTTAGAGGGTGATGTGTCCTTTATGATAGGGTCTGGTGAGGTGGATGGTGAGAAGAGTTTTGATATAGATGGCTATACTGGTGATGTTTTTATTAAAGACAGAGAAATAGAGCTAGATGGTTTTGCTGAAGAAATAGAGCTAAACGATATAGATGTTTTGTTTGGTGAAAATCCCATAAATGGTACTACAAATTTCACCAGATTAACTGTTATAGATCTTGTTTTAGATACGCTATACTTGGAAGA
>JBHOSK010000016.1:0-22479 GCA_042584825.1 Candidatus Aenigmatarchaeota archaeon | reverse complement strand
ATATTAAAGATAAAGAATTCCAGAATATTATAAAAAAAGCTATTGAAATTAAAAAGAATCAAAAAAAATATTCTCAATCACTTAAACAAAAAACCTTAATCATGCTGTTCCAGAAAACCTCAACAAGAACAAGATTAAGTTTTGAAGCTGGTATGACACAGCTTGGTGGTCATGCTATTTTCATGGATTATCGTACAACACAGATTAAGATTTCTGATTTTTTTGATGAAATTAGGGCAATCATGAAATTTGGTGATGTTCTTATGTTCAGAACACTTAAGCACCAGAATCTTGTTGATGCTGCATCTGTCAATGCGATACCTGTAGTAAATGCTTTGTGTGAAAAATATCATCCTTGCCAGGCTTCTGCAGATGTAATGACAATGGTTGAAAAATGTGGTGGATTAAACAAAATAAAAGGCAAAAGGGTTGTTTATTTTGGTATTGCAAATAATGTTAGTAATAGTCTAATAATGGCTTGTACAAAATTGGGTATGTCTGTAACACTTTGTGTTCCTGAAAAAAATCCTGCTTCCCATGATCCTGAATTGGAAAAAATTGCAAAAAAGAGTGGGTTGTATGAAGAAACAAATGATGTAAGCTGTGTAAAAGATGCTGATTTTGCTTATACAGATACGTGGATAGATATGGAATTTTTTGACATGATGGGAAATGTTGTAAGTGAATACAAAAAAGAATATGAAAGAAGGAAGAAGGCTTTAATGCCGTTTCAGTTAAATAAAAAGCTTCTTGATAAATATAAAAGCAAGGCTAAAATTATGCATGATATGCCTATTCATCCTGACTATGAGATTAGCAGGGATGCTATAGATCATAAAAACTCTATAATATTTGATCAGGCAGAAAATAGATTACATGCTCAGAAAGCAATCATGCTCTGGTTAATGGGGAAGATATAAATGAATAAATGTCCACACTGTGGAAAAGAGAATAGAATTGCAATTAAACAAGCAATATCAGGAATCAACTGTGAATCACAAATATTGTTTAATATAATCAAAATTGCTTGTAGTTCTTGTAGGAAGCAATATTTTAGATCGGTGTCACCTGTAGCTACTGCAAGAATTCAGCGATCAAAAAATGAAAATAAGGACGAAAAGTGGTGATAAAAAATGCCAGAAAGATTATCTAATTTAACATGTCCACACTGCGGTAATGTGCAATTAATGCAAATACCAAAAGAGGATGTTTGTACAAAATTCTATATGTGTAAAAAATGCAAGAAAATGGTAAAAGCTGAGAAGACTTGTTGTGTTATATGTGATTATGGAGACATGAAATGTGAACCTCAACATAATCCAATTAAAAAATAAATTTTATAAACAACCCCTCACAAATATTAAATAATGCATCATAAACTCTACATCGATGGTAAGTGGGTTAAGTCTAATAGCGGTGATACGTTTACTTCTATAAATCCAGCTACGGAAATGGAAATAGGTACATTTGAAAAAGGTAATGAAAAAGATGCTAAGAAAGCTATTGACGCTGCTGAGCGCGCTTATATTAAATGGTCAGAGACTCCGGCACCGAAAAGGGGTGCTATCTTGCTTCGCGCTGCTGAGATAATGCGTAAACGAAAGAGAGAGCTCGGTGAATTAGTGACAAAGGAGATGGGAAAGGTTGTTGCCGAGGGAATAAGTGATGTACAAGAAGCAATAGACACGTTTGAATATTTTGCAGGTGAAGGTCGTCGCTTATTTGGTCATACAACTCCTTCGGAATTAAAAGATAAGTTTGCAATGACTGTGCGGAGACCAATAGGAATAATGGGATTAATAACTCCTTGGAATTTTCCGATAGCAATACCTGCTTGGAAGTTGTGTCCTGCATTGGTTTGTGGTAATACGGTTGTGTTTAAGCCATCGAGTGATACACCGTTGTGTGCATTGGAATTTCTAAAAATATTAATAAGGGCTGGATTACCTAAAGGTGTTGTTAACTTTGTTACTGGTTCTGGTGGAAGTGTTGGAAAAGAGATAATCAAAAACAAAAAAGTAGATGGTATTTCTTTCACCGGGAGCGTAGCGACAGGTAAATGGATAAGAGCAAATGCAGGTTTAAAGAAGGTTGGAACCGAACTTGGTGGAAAAAATCCTATACTAATAATGGATGATGCTGACATTGCCAGTGCAGTAGATGGAGTAATATGGGGCGCATTTGGCACAACAGGACAAAGATGCACTGCAGCATCAAGGGTTATTGTTCATAAGAAAGTGAAAGCTCGGTTTGAGAAAATGCTTTTGACAAGAACGAAAAAATTAAAACTCGGTAACGGACTACGCCCAAAGACTGATGTTGGGCCATTGATAAATAAAAAAGCTCTTGAGAAAAGCAGGAAATATTGTGCAATAGGAAAAAATGAAGGTGCAAAAATGTTGTGTGGGGGTTTACCTCTTGATGGAAAGGGATTTTTCTTTAAGCCGACCATATTTACAAATGCTACGATGGATATGCGTATAGCACAAGAAGAAATATTTGGCCCGGTGCTCTCAATTATAACGTGCAATTCAATAGACGATGCAATAGAAAAAGCAAATAGTGTTGATTATGGGTTAAGCTCATCGATATATACAAAAAATGTTTCTTTGGCGTTTGAAGCAATAGAAAGGATAGAAGCTGGTTTAACATACATAAATTCAAGTACCATAGGCAGTGAAGTTCATTTACCGTTTGGTGGAATAAAGAATACGGGCAGTACACGCGAGGCTGGCATTACTGGTATAGACGAGTTCTCTGAATTAAAAACTGTTTATGTTGATTATTCTGGTAAGTTGCAGAAGGCGCAGTGGGACTAGATTGCAAATCCATTACTCACAATACCGTCTTCATTAATGACAAACAAATATAATTGTTCGCCCTCAAAAGAACCTAGATTTGCGGTGAACTCAATTGTACTGTCATTCCATGTTGTATGTGGGATTTGCATTTCAGAATATGTAATATTCTCATAGTTTGGTGCATCGCCCAAGACTATGCGCGCAAAGGTACCATCAACATAAATGTCTGTAAAATCAGCAGTTATGTTATCTAGGTTCTCTGGGTGGTTTGCACCTAAACCAATATATGTCAAAGTATTGAAAGGGCCTGTTCCGCCAAGTGTTGTCACATTATGAATAATTTCACCGTTTGTGCGACAAATAAAAGATGCTTCGTTTGTATCCCACCCATTACTATCCACGGCGATATCAACGTTATGCCATGTATTGAAGTTATCTGCACCATTATCCCAATCTCCCCAATGCACTGGATTACTAACATTTCCATCATCAAATTGGCTCCATTGTGTATGCATACCAGTCCATGATATTGTTCCGTACGATATTTGATTTCTTACCCAAACACGAATTATCTTGGTAGAACTTCCTCCGCCTGCACCATTATTTATGTTACCACTAAATCTGGTCCACCAGTTAACATAGAATTTGGTTGGTGTTTCATCACCGAGGTCGCGCCCATTTAAATAACCTGTCATGTTCGCAGGCACATGATAATGGGGTTTTCCTGGAACACGTGGATCAATTGTCCAATATTTGACACTGTCTTCATAGTTATATGCACCATTGGCCGACCATGGGTAACCGTCGCCTGCTGGGATCACATCACCATGACTAAGTCCAGAATACGCTTCCTGATTATCTATCGTATCCCAGAGATATGGCTCTACAGGGTCTTTGGTTCCAAATCCGCTTCCATTAATTGTAAAATTTTCTCCATCTACAATTGTACCTGAAACACTTAGAATAACTGGTTGTCCTGGATCCACATAAACACAACCAGCACCAGCAATGCATACTTCGTTAGCACCACACAAGTTATCATCAGGAATATTAACACAGGTGTTGTCAGTACATGTATCAACAGTACAATCAATAGAATCATCACATTCACTATCTAAAATACATTCAACACACGAACCAGCAGAACAAACACCACCAGTACAAGCAGTGCCATTTGTTACATTGGTATAAACACAAGCCCCGCCTGCGCAAGCGTCGGTTGTGCATTCGTTACTGTCATCACAGGTTCCGCAAGAACCTGAGCAACCATCATCACCGCATTCTAAACCAGTACAAACAGGTGTACATGGATTACTAGAACCACCACTACCGCCATCAGTGCCAGCATCATCGTCGTTGTCGCCAGCGTCATCATTGCCAGTATCGTCGTTGCCGATATCATCGTTCCCGATGTCATCATTGTCATCATCTCCAGAATCGTCATCTCCAATATCATCATTGCCTACGTCATCATCACCTGTTGGAGAAGTTTGGTTGGTTTGATTTGTTCTTATTGATATATCGTATTGCTCAGCGCAAGCGCTTATGAGAACTAGACAAGCTATTAAAACAATTAGTAAAAACTTTGTGTTCATTGGATTACCTTGTATATAAATTGTCATGCTGAATATTTTAAACTTGGGCCCTAACAAAAAATCATTTTTAAATAATAGGTTGACTATATTTATTTTATGAAAATCTTTGCACTCGCAGCTATTCTAATCGTGGCAACTCTAATTGTTTCTGGGTGTGTTGATGGTGGAGTTACATCTATAGCAAAATCATTACCACAAGCCCAAGAATTTCTGAATAATCATCCTAATGCAGACATAAGGGTTATTTTACTTCCAGAGGAAAGTGTTGAAGAAAATATAGATGAAATAAGAGCTGAGTGTGGAGAAGAAATGGTATCAAGGTCTTATTATAAAGCAACTTTTATTGAAGGTGACACAAAATTAATAATGTATCTTGATTCTGAGACGCGTGATCTTATTTGTTTTATTAAAGAAGGTGAGGAAACTGAACCAGAAGTGCCTATAGACTGCGATCCGCTGGTTTGTCCTGATGGTACAACACTTGAATGTACAGGAGTTGGTGGAGAGTGTATGTGTCCTGAATGTACTAGTGATAGTGAAGATTCTGAAGATGATAGTGATGACACAGGAAATGATCAAGATGATGAATTCTGTGGATCTTCGACTGAATACTCGTGTGAGAGGAACAGCGACTGTGCAATTGCTGGTTGTTCGGGTCAGGTATGCAAGGGAGTTGATGAAGAAACGGGTGGTGTAACAACTTGTGAAGCTCTTGAATGTTATAATGAAGAGATATATGGTCTTGGTTGTGGTTGTGTTGATAATGTTTGTAAATGGGCAAATGTAAATGACATCCCAGAGGATACGGTTGATGAGTATGAGCTTAATTATGAATGTGGGAATGATGAGTGTGAATCGCTTGAAGTGGAAATAGAAGAAGAGGGAACAGCAAATGTTTATATTAATGGAGACCTGTATGAAGTCAAACTAGAAGGTGTTGCTGGTGCTCTTGAAGCAGTTGTCACTATTAACAGTGAAACCGAATCAGTAACCAAAGGTAATATATATACTATAGGAGGAATCTCAGTTTATATTTCCGATATATTTTACAGTAACCCTCATCCAGCAAGCTCAATAAAGATACTCTTTGGAGAAATGGCAGAAAATTGCGATGATTGTATTGATCATATATTTACATACGAATGTGGTAATGGAGAGTGTGAATCACTTAGTTTAGAAATGGAAGTAGAAACTTCAAAGACTCTGTCTATTAATGGTGATATTTATGATGTTGAACTGGTTTCTGTAGAAAGCGCGACGGCAGCAGTTATCACTGTTGGTGGTGAATCAAAGTCAGTAACCAAGGGAGAGTCTTATACTATATCTGGCGTTCATGTGTATGTTTCTGATATATTTTACAGTAATCCTCATCCACCAAGCTCGATATCACTAGTGTTTGGAGAAACAACAGACAATTGTGAAGATGATTGCTATGATGAAGTATTCACATATGAGTGTGGTAATGGTGTGTGTGAATTAATGGATGTTGCGCTTGAGGAAGCAGGATCAACAAATATTCTTGTAAATGAAGTAGAATACGAGATTACCTTGCTCGAAGTTTTTGTAAACAGTACAGGAAATGATACTAATGAAACAGTAGCGGTTATTGATATAAATAATGAAGGAATGTCAGTTACCGAAGGCAACACTTATACTATAGGAGGTCTTGAAGTTTACATCCATGAAATAATTTTCAATAATCCTCATCCAGCAAGCTCAATAAAGATTCTCATTGGAGAGCGATTAGAGACATGTCCTGATGACTGTACTGAATAAAAAAACCTATTTATATCACTCTTTCTAAACTTTTATTAATGTCACGTGAAGAAGAAGTGAGAAAAGCGATGCAGGATGCACAAAGGGAAGAAAGGGATGAACAAGTAGAACGTGGAGAAGAACGACCAAGCAATGAACCAAGACCAGTTGAGTTGGGATTCTTCAAAAAAATTAAAATGGCTATGTTCAATCCTAGTTATCTGTTTGATTCTGTGCGTGGCGAGAGTATTGGTGGTGCGCTTTTGTTCCATCTTGCGATGAATTTTATAGGTGTACTAATTTTGGGGTTGTTTTTGTTTACAATAGGATCTTTTTTAACAGCTATGCTTAGTACTATACCATTTGCATCTATGTTTGCTATGATAATCATGCTCTTTTTTGGTATATTTTTTGTGATTTTTGTTGTTGTTTTTTTGATATCAAGCATTATCGGAAACTTCATTGGTGCTGGTATTTTACATATATTTGTAAAGCTCTTTGGTGGCAAAGGTAGTTATGGTGCAACGTACAAATCAACGTCTTATGCTGCAGCTCCTATGATATTTTTAGGAATACCTTTACTAAATATAATTTCTGCTTTTTGGTCAATTGTTATCACCATTGTTGGATTATCAACTCTTCATAAAATTAGCAGGGGTCGTGCGGCTTTGGCTTTCTTTACACCGGCAATAATAGGTGTGGTTGTTGTTGTTTATGTTATTTCAACAGCTATGCTTGGTAGTATCATTGGCTTTCTACCTAGCTTCGGTTCGATACCTTTTATATCGGGTTTTGGATCATCTTATATTGAAGGTACTGGTTTAGATGGAGATGGTTTACAACATAATCCTGATACAACAACAGATTCATTAGAAGAGTGTGATGCATATTGTGTTTCACAAGGACACGGCACTGGTCCAAGCTTATTCAATAGTGCAACTAATGAATGTACCTGCTGGTATGAACCTCCACCTGGACAAGATGCATTACAATATTTAGTATCAGAATGTGAAGAACTCGACCCTGGTCAACAGGATGCATGCTATTGGCCATATGCATTAAATACTTTAGATGATGGTTATTGCCAACAAGTAAGCAGCATGAATAGACAGACATGTATAGACGATGTTCAAACCACACAAAATGCAGTTGACTTGCAGGATGATAGTCTTTGTCAGCAAGTTCTTTTCAATGTTGAGTGTTATAATGTTGTAAATGCTGCTGGTAGTTAGTTTTATTGATGGTTTTGGTGGCTTTACGGTGGGAAACATTTCAGGCAACGTTTCAGGAATTTGATAAACAAAAATATTAAAGTGTTAGAAATCAATAGTATTCAGTTAATGTTTTTCTAAAGTGAGAACGTATGGTAGAATTTGATGAATTTGGACCGGAAAAGATAATTGAAGTTTATGATCCGCACACAAAGATGCATGGATTTACTGTTATCGATAACACAGCACTCGGTCCTGGTAAGGGTGGGATAAGAATGACACCCACTGTTACCATAAATGAAGTTGCTCGTCTTGCTCGCGCAATGACGTGGAAATGTGCACTTGCAGATTTACCTTTTGGTGGAGGTAAGTCGGGTATAGTTGCTAATTCAAAAGAAATCACAATAGGACAGAAACATCAAATTGTAGAGGCTTTTGCTAAAGCACTGAAACCTGTTTCACCTTCTATGTACATAGCTGCGCCTGACATGAACATGGGTGAAGAGGAGATGGCTATTTATGCAGAAGCAAATGGATCTTTAAAATCAACAACAGGTAAGCCATCAAATATGTGTGTTCGTCCTGGGGAAGAGTGTGGGATACCACATGAATTCGGTTCAACTGGTTATGGTGTTTTCCAAAGTGGTGTTGTTGCTGCGGAACATTTGAAAATGAAATTAAAGGGTTGTACTGTTGCAATAGAAGGTTATGGTAATGTAGGAAGTTTTGCTGCTAAATTCTTTTCTGAAGCAGGAGCAAAGATTGTTTCCGTAAGCGACAGTAAAGGTTCGATCTATAATGAAAAGGGTTTTGACATAAAGAAGTTAGATAAAATAAAAAAAGATACAAGAAGTGTTATCAATTATACACCAGGAGAAAAAAGAGACCATGAATTTTTGTTTGAATTAGGTGTAGATTTTCTTGTACCTAGTGCACTTCCAGATGTAATAAATGAAAGTAATTTTGACAAAATAAAAGCAAAAATCATTTTAGAGGCCGCTAACATTCCTATGACTGTCAAAATAGAAGAATGGCTACATGAAAAAGGAATTCTTGTTATTCCTGATTTTGTTTCAAATGCTGGTGGTGTAATATCGTCTTATGCTGAATATATGGGAAAAAATCCTGATGGTATGTTCAAGCTAGTTGAAGATAAAATAAAGAAAAATGCAAAAATTGTACTTGATAATGCAAAGAAAAATAAGTGCACACCAAGAGATTCTGCTATGGATTTGGCTGTCAAACGAATAAAAGAAGCTATGAGAAAACGTGATAAAAGTTAATCTTTTTTCTTCAATCCCTTACATACTATAGTATCACAATTTTCACAATAACTGGCATGTTCATCACAGAATGACACTGACATATCATTTATTTTTCCTTTGCACACTACTTTTTTTAATTCTTTACCACATGCAATACATGTTTTTTCCATAAAAACACCTCATAGAATATTCACCCTATATTTCCGATATATTTAAATGTATTCTAGCGTGTTTAGAAAAATGAATAAGACAATATTATTGATCGTATTAACAATTGTTGTTCTTGGAACGCTGGGAATTGTAAGCGCCCAGACAGATATACAATTACCTTTCTTTACGTATGAGGGTGATCTGTTCCTTCTTGAAGAAGGTGAAACAGAAGATATCAAAATACGTGGTGGGAGGATAACTGTAGAGCTTCTTGAAATTGATTACAATCCTGATGAAGTTTCTGATGTAATGGTACACAACCTTACGTTTTCTAATGATAATCCAATGCCAGGAGAAAACGTTAACATGTCTGTTCTCTTGACAAATATTGGAACAGGTGCAGCACACACTGTATCTGTAAAACTTGCCTTTGGAGACGAAGGACAGGGTGGTGGAAGTCATGGAATGCCTGTTATACCAGAGATTCTTCCGGGTGAGACAGTAGAATTAGAATTCAGTCACGTGTACGAAGAAGAAGGGTACTACACTGTTATGGTGTTAGCTCGTGTAGATAATGACATAGACCTTTCAAACAACATCATATGTGAAGAAATACAGGTGGGTGACCCACAAGGATCCCACGGTGGTGGCTGTGGTGGAATGGCTGGAACCGATGCACAGAAAAAAGCACATATAATATACACAAAATATCGTGGTTCTCACGTAATAGATGAACAAGAATTGTGGCTTACTCAAGATGATATAGGATTAGTAGTAGAAATCATAAAGCTTGATGAATTAAGATCACTTATGACAGTTCCAAGATAGAATAAGATTATTTTTTATTTTTTATTTTCATATATTTTTTCTTTAGTGTGACGTACTCATTTGCATTTGCGATTATTCTACGCAGCATTTTAGAATTAACTTTCTTTACAACCTTACCAGGTATACCTAGAACAATGGAATTATCAGGCACTTGTTGATCTTCTAAGACAACAGCACCAGCACCAATAATACAGTTGTTTCCTATTTTTGAGTTGTTCAACAGTATTGCTCCTATGCCTATGATACAGTTGTTACCTATAGTAGAACTATGGACAACACAGTTGTGTGCAACTGTAACGTTCTCGCCAATCATTACGGGCAATCCTGTATCTACGTGTAATGAACAATTATCCTGTATATTACTATTTTTTCCTATTATAATGGGTGCCGCGTCTGCACGCAGAACAGTAGAGCACCACACACTTGAGTGCTCTTTTAGCGTAACATCTCCTATAAGTTGTGCTGATTTGTGTACAAATGTTGTTTTATGGGTTTTGGGTTTTTTACCTTGAAAGGATTCAATCATGTTTATTATTTGTTGTTTGTCTAATAAAAACTTTATATTCGGCTTCGGTGAATTTAGTTATATGAGATTTATATGTAGGAAACCAGGTAAGAAAAGTGTTTCTATACTAAAAAGAGATGAAAAGGTTGTTTCCCAGTGTGTTACAAGAGAGTATTCGTTTGTTTTCAAAAGAGCAAAGGGGTGTCATGTTTGGGATGTTGATGAAAAAAAATATTTAGATTTTGCTGCTGGAATCGCTGTGGCTAATTCAGGCCATTCGAATCCACAAGTTGTCAAAGCAGTTAAAGATCAGGCAGACAAAGGATTACACGCTGCTTTTGCAGACTTTCATGCAGAAGCTCCTGTTACATTTATTGAAAAATTATTATCGTGTATGCCAAAAAAATTCAATAACGTTTTCCTGTCTAATTCGGGTACAGAAGCTGTAGAAGGAGGATACAAATGTGCAAGGTGGCATACAAATAGAACGTGGACCATTGCATTTGATCCTTGTTTCCATGGAAGAACAATGGGTTCTTTGTCAATTACAAATGCGTTTCCTGTTCAAAAAGAAAGATACTCTCCTTTTCTTCCAGTAATGCATGCTCCTTATTGTTATACATATAGATACAAAGGATCAGAATCAAGCTGTGTAAACAATTCTTTAGATAAGCTAGAGTCTATAATAAAAAATAAAAGACCTGCATCCGTGTTTTTAGAACCAATATCAGGTGAGCCTGGTTATATTGTACCGCCAAAAGAATGGGTAAAGGGTATTAGGAAATTGTGCAATGAGTATGGTACGTTGTTAGTTGTTGATGAAGTTCAGGCTGGATGTTATAGAACTGGAAAGTTCCTATCAATAGAAAACTTTGGTGTTGAGCCGGATATTGTTTGTATGGCAAAAGCAATTGGTGCTGGATTACCATTGGGTGCGACGATAAGTAGTAAAAAAATAATGGACTGGCCTTCGGGTAGTCATGCAAATACATTTGGTGGTAACCTTGCTGCATGTGCAGCTGGGTCAGCAAGTATAGATTTTATGAAGAAAAATAAATTAGGAAATAATGCTGCTAAAATCGGAAAACATATTATGAAGAGATTAAATGAAATGAAAGACAAATATGAAATAATAGGAGACGTACGTGGTATTGGATTAATGATTGGTGTAGAAATTGTCAGGAATAAAGCAACAAAAGCGTACGGAGTTGCTGAAAGACAGGCTATATTATGTAAAGCTAGTGAGAATGGGCTAATTCTATTACCAGCAGGCAGAAGTGTGATAAGATTATCACCGCCGCTGATAATAACAAAACAACAAGCTGATGAAGGATTGAATATACTAGAGAATGCAATAAAAGAAGTTAATAAGACTGTGTTATAAAATGTCTAGATTCTCAATTATTTTCTGTATTTTTTGTTTCTGACTGTTTTTATGTTAATTTTTTCACCAGATTTATGAAGACCGATTCTATACTGTTTTACATTATTCGGTATATCATACCAACCTTTTTTTAAGAATTTTTCATTATAGTATCTTAATTTCCCAATAGATTCAAAAATCTCCTGACCAGATTCTGCTAATAGACTTTTCTCTCCCCCAAACTTCAGGTTTTGCAGATCTCTTAATATTAGCAAAATAATAACTAAGGCTGTAGACAAAAGAACTGTTATTATAATAGAATGTATTTCTGAGGTTTTTATAAAGAAAAGATTAAACAGGATAACAAAAGATAATATAATAAGAACTGTCCATTGTCCATAACCTATCTTCTCTTTGGATGCTGTTGATGCAACGTTCCTATACTCCTCTATAGATGTCAAAGTATTGAGTAAGCGTTGATACGTTACCGATGTTTTTATCTTTAATTTTATTACTTCGTCCCACATTTTTAGGAAGTATGGGAGCTCCTCCTTATAAGCATAGTTAGTCAGTTCACTGTCATAAGATACTATATAATATTCATCAATTAGATCTCCTATCCTCTTTGCAAATTTTCCACCAATTATTTGGGATGTTTTATAAAGCGACAGAAAAAAGGCATCTTCTTTTGCGCACGTTCTCCGCATCTCATCAAATCTGGAATTCGCCCTCGCGATAAAAAATCCGATTAAGATTGCGAATATGAATGTGCTTATAGTTAAAATTAATGTAATATCTTCAGAAGGACCGTTTCCATGGATTGTTAAAGCGAGAACCAGGAAAATAATAAAACTTATTAATCCCCCCTGTAGAGAATTTATATATCTCATAGTTATTATTCGTTTACGTTGTTTAAAAATGTCTAAATTCTTATTCAAAAAATATATCAGGCATGTATTGCTGTTTATGTATATTGTACAATGGGAATGACTCTATATCTTTTATAATATCCTGAAACTTTTCACGCAGTTCTGTGTAAATTTCTCTGAATTTTTCCATTGTCTTTGTTTCAACATTTATCTCAACGTCCCATCCACCAAAAAGTTTTATTACACCTGTTACATTTGGGGTGGTTTTACAGAAATTAATTAGGTTTTGTTCTCGTTTACGTGATAAATTGTGGTGAGTTAAGAAAATTTTATTTAATTTGTAATCAATCGCCGGTAGGTTCAGAAGTGGTTTGTAACCTAGTAGAATTTTGTTTTTTTCAAGTTTCCTTATTCTGGATATTACAGTTTTAGTACTAACTTTAATGGAAGAAGCAATTTCTATAGAAGATTTTATAGCACTTTTTTGAAGTTCAAAAAGAATTTTTTTATCAACGCTATCTATGCTAAAAACTTCTCTATCACCACCAACTATTGTGTCTCGTATATTATTTTTCATGTCTACAAGATATTTTCTTGGGAAATTGTGTGATACGACATTTGTAAGAATCATGTAATCTTTCAAGTTTGGATAATCATAAATTATTTCTTTCATGACTTTGTTGAATGCTGATGGGTTTTTAGTAGAAAATGTTATTATGACGTCATAGCTCCCCCCACATTCTATGATTTCTGTTATTGTATTGTTTTTTGATATTTTATTTAGAAGACTTACAAAATTGTTTTTGTTTGTGTAATTTATTTTAAAGAACACACGAAAGCTTAGATATCCGAGTTTTGCATAATCAATAACAGGGAAAAAAGATCGTATTAATCCTTTATGTGCATACGACTTCACTTTGTAGCTTATTAGCTGCTGGCTCATTCTAATCTTTTTTCCTATCTTGGAATATCCTGTACGTGAATTTTCACTCAACTCGAATAAAAGATTTAGATCTTTATTTGTCAACCTCATTTTTGTTATTTTGTATCAAATGCTTAAATAATTTACTTTTTCACAAAAGAATTATAAAATTCCCTTTTGTTTGTGCTAACAAATTATATGTTATGATAACCGATGCTAGAACAGCTATGAGAGGGCTCAGATATGAAATAGGTACATATGGTGATAGAAATGGCCATCCCGTTAATCGTGTGCTTTATTTGGGTGGTGGGGGTATTGGAGATGCAATTATGAGAACCCCTACTTTACAAGCACTTAGAGAACGTTTTGCTGGTGCTGAACTTCATGTAGCGAATAATGGTCGTGGGTTTGAACTTATACCAGAGGACATTGCTGATAAGACATTATTAATTGGTCGTGATGACTTGGATGAGTATGATTTAGCAATTGTTGGTAAAAGAAGGGGTGCCAATTCGTATGGTGGACTGTTTGGTGTTGCTAGTTCTGTTTCAAGGTCTGTGATAGATTATCATTTTCCAGATTCAGAATCAACAAGATACCATGAAGTTTTAAGGTGCTTGTCGCCTGTTGTTCATCTGGGTTATGATGGCGAAATACCAAAAATGAGGGCCAGCACACAGGAATTGGATGATGAAGAAGAACTTCGAGAAGGCAACTTCATAGGAATTCACACAGGATGCCATAGTGAATTGTTGGGAGCTCAAAAAGGTCATTTAAGAAAATGGGGTATAGAAAAATGGGAAACTCTTATAAGAACTCTTAGTGAAACAGGAAGAAATGTTTTATTAATAGGGGGTCCAGACGAAAAAGAAGATATTGCGTATCTGACTGGAAGAACTCGGGCAAGAGATTATTCCGGATTTTCTTTACAACAATCTGCTCGTGTTATTGAATTATGTGATAGTTTTGTATCATTGGTAAGTGCACCTATTCATATAGCAGCTGCTGTAGGAACTCCTATAGTAGCATTAAATGGTCCTACGATTGCGGAAAAAAGTCGACCGTGGACAGATGATAATAAATATGCTATTGTTGATTCTGGTTTACCCTGTTCACCATGTTATATGACA
The DNA here is from genome assembly GCA_042584825.1 of Candidatus Aenigmatarchaeota archaeon. GTDB lineage: Archaea > Aenigmatarchaeota > Aenigmatarchaeia > GW2011-AR5 > GW2011-AR5 > JBHOSK01. The sequence goes on along the minus strand of JBHOSK010000016.1, from coordinate 8,085 downwards.
CCTGCTTTTTTTGCTTGTGATGATAACAGATGCATGCAAGAATTGGGTGTGGATAGTGTTCTACATGTTTTAGATAGTTTTGATGGAGAAACAAACGGTTTTTCTTTACAATCAAATAGAGGATGATTTTTATGAGTCGTTATGGTCAATTGATATTGGTTTCTGGACCCTCAGGAAGTGGAAAAAGTACTTTGTTAGATGGTGTAAGAGATTATAACGGTCTTCAAGTACCAAGACTCTTGACATCAAGGTCACAGCGTCCTTCTGATTGTGGAAAAGATGAATATGTTTTTGAAGATCCCGCAACGTATGCTGATGCAATAACATGGGAAAGCCATGGACATAGATATGGTGTCAGAGGATTGGGAGAAAGACTATATAGAGGAGGGTCTACAATTATTCCTGTTTCTATATCGTCAGTTCCTGAATTTAGAAGATTATTTCCAAATGTAACTTCTGTTTTTTTAGATGCTCCGGATGAGTTATTGGCTGAAAGAATTTATTCTAGAAGAGATAATGGACTGGCATTAGTAAGACGAAAGATGTTAGATGCAGTAGATGAACGAGGAATACGTAGTGAATCAGATACAGTTGTCGTTAATGATTCTAGTGTAGGACACATGATGGCCGGGTTTTTTGATGTTTTACATTCGCGTTGATTTGAAAGTTTGATTTAATATGAAATATTCCCTAAATAGTCCTGTACAAAGGTTGCGTCGGTTACATGTAAAAATATCTTTTTATGAACGGGTTCTAACTAGTCATTCCTTAAAAGAGTCTGATAGAAGAATATATGAAACCGAGTTAGAACTTCTTAGAAAAGAACATGAAAAATTAAGAAAATCTTATTCTACTACATGATATATGTTAAAAAATAGCCCCGAGCGGATTCGAACCGCTGTCTACGGCTCCAAAGGCCGCCATCCTGGACCACTAGACTACGGGGCTGTAACCATTTGAAGTTTTTCAACTTCATTCGCTTATCTTATTTTCTTCAGTCAATAATTTAAATAAATGTGAAGATATTCTTAAAGAGGTATAACAATGAAAATATTGCTTGTTCATAGTGATTTTATTGAATATGAAGCAAAAAACAAGGCAATAAAGTCGGCTGAAAAGGTTGACAAGAAGAAAGTACGTGTTGAAGAATGTCTTGTTGTTTTTTCTAGTGCCGAGAAAGGCGATGAGAAAAATAAAGAAAGTGTTATTAAACAAACTGTCAAAGAAATAAAAAACGTTTTAGATCAAGTAAAGGCTGACAAAGTTGTTTTGTATCCTTTTGTTCATTTGACATCAGAACCAGCTAAGCCGGCGACTGCGTTAGAAATTTTAAATGGTATTGAATCTGCTTTATCAAAAGATGTAAAGACTTATAGATCTCCTTTTGGTTGGTATAAATCATTTGATATAAAATGCAAAGGTCATCCATTATCAGAATTATCTAGATCCATTGTACCTGGCAAAGATGGTAAAAAAGGAAAAAAAGAAGAGTCAGAAGCATTGAAAAAGGAAGAGACACTAAAGTCTTATTGGCATATTCTTGACACAGACGGAAAGCTACATGAATTAAAATTAGATAAAAATAAAGTAACTGGTTTTGATTTTTCAAAACATAAGAATTTAGGTAAGTTTTGCAAATACGAAATGGCAAAAAGCAGACAGGTGGACAAAGAACCACCACACATAAAACTAATGCGCAAATTGCAATTGGTTGATTATGAAGAAGGTAGTGATCCAGGTAATTTGCGTTATTTACCGAACGGTCGATTAATTAAGGGGTTGCTTGAAGACTTTGTTACAAACACTATGGTTAAACATGGCGCATTGGAAGTTGAAACACCAATAATGTATGATTTTGAACATCCAAGTTTGAAAAGCTATATGCACAGATTTCCAGCAAGACAGTATACAATAGAAACACCAAATAAAAATGTTTTTCTAAGGTTTGCTGCGTGCTTTGGTCAATTCTTGATTGCACATGATACAAACATTTCCTACAAGAATCTACCGTTATGGATGTATGAGATGACAAAATATTCATTTCGTGTAGAACAAAGAGGAGAGTTAGCTGGGCTACGTCGATTACGTGCATTTACAATGCCTGATTGTCATTCTTTCTGTAAAGATATTCCGCAAGCAAAGAAAGATATGTTAAAAAGATTTGAATTAGCAAAAGATATTCAGGAAAAAATAGGAATTTCAATAAAAGATGATCTTGAATTAGGTATACGTGTTGTAAAAGATTTTTATGAAGAAAATAAGGAATTTGTTCATGATCTTGCAAAAGGTTTTGGTAAACCTGTTTTAATCGAGATGTGGGATAAGAAATTCTTTTACTTTTTGTTAAAATATGAATTTAATTTTGTAGATTGCCTTGACAAAGCAGCGGCACTAACAACAGATCAGATAGATGTTGAGAATGGTGAAAGATATGGAATAGTTTATCAGGATAGTGATAATAAGAAAAAACATCCGATTATTCTTCATTTGTCACCATCGGGTGCAATAGAAAGAGTAATGTACGCGCTGCTTGAAAGATGCCATTTGCATCAGCAGAAAGGTAAGAATCCTTTACTTCCTATGTGGCTTGCACCAACTCAAGTTAGATTATGTCCGGTTAATGATACATTCATAGATTATTGTAAGGAAGTAATGCAAGATATAGAAAAACATAAAATAAGAACTGATATAGATGATCGAGCAGAAAGTGTTGGTAAAAAAATACGTGATTCTGAGAAAGAATGGATACCTCTAACAATTGTGGTTGGTGAGAAAGAAAAAGATAGTGGAAAGTTTGCTGTTCGCTTCCGTGAAACAGGAAAGGTTGAGAATCTTGAAAAAGACGAAATTATTTCTTATGTAAGAGATAAAACAAAAGGAATGCCTTACAGACATTTGGCACTTCCAAAAAAAATAACAAAACGACCTATTTTTATTGGGTAAAATTAAAGTCTTCCCCAAGGTACGGGATCTCTTACTGGTACATCCTGTCTTCTTTCAGATTCTGGTACAACTCTTGTTGCTTCTCCATCACCCGTTATTCTAAATGTGTAGACATTACCGAATTCTAAAGATGAAGTATTACCAGTTACTGCGTATCTTTTTCCATGATCGTATGTTACTGGTCTTGCTTCTTCAGTACGAAATACTCCAAGAAACGTTTTTCCTAATGTGGACATGAAAAAATATATAGAACTGATTGTTTTTATTGTGATCGGGTTGCTTTTACATCCCAAACAGGAGTTTTTTCAGATAGTTTTGTTATAGAAAGTGTTGCATAATTACCAGGAGCAATACCATTACGTGTTTCTGGGTTTAAAGGAAATCTAAATCTGTACCCAATATCGGTGCCGTCTGTTATTCTTCCTCTTGCTGCTGGAGTTTCTTTACTTGTTTCAATCTGATCAACCTTTATCACAATATCGAATGAGCCTGCATCTGTGAGTCCTGCTACAACATCATCAACTGGTGGTGTATAATCAGAAAGTCTGTGTTTTCTACGACGTGGAGCTTCACGTCCTCTTGTACCATAGTCACCTGCAACCGGCTGTGATCGTTGTCCTATAGCGTGTGCTTGAGGATATTGACTTCTATCGATTTGTCTGTTTCCCAATAATCCCATTTCTTCTTTCCAATGTGCCATAAATATCACGAGCTTACTATAGAAACAGAAAAGCTTAAAAAGGTTTCTGTTGGCTTGGGGGAGTGTTAATAAAAACAGCCGTCTTCATCTATTGTTACATTTGTAAATACGTTTAATTTAAGTTGACCTTTAAAAATAGGGACACAAATGTGTCCAAAACCTCCCAATAAAATAACTTTTGTGTCTGGGGGATATATTGCACTCATCTTTCTCGCTCCTCTATTAAGATCATCATAGTCTTCTGGTACCCATGGGATCTCAAATAAAGGATAACCTGATTGTCTGGTTTGAGTTATTCTTTCTCCAGCTATTTCAGCATTATCATCAACATCTTTCATAGCGTCAGCGTGTACAATTGCATATACTTTCATAAAAATCACTTTTTAATTTTTCTGTAGACAAAATAAATAACAATTCCCAGGGCAGCTACTCCTAATGTCAATAACCCAAAGGGTCCTTCTAAGAATAAGATAATTTGTTCTCCGTAAAATGCTGTTACGAGTGCAACTGCAAAGAAACGTGCTCCGCGCGTCACAATAGATACACCGATTAATCGTGGAATATTGTGACGGAAAACGCCTGCAGCAATGGTGAATATTTTATATGGTACTGGTGTGAAGCCAGCGATGCCGATGCCCCAGTCACCGTATTTATTGAAGTAGTCTTCGACTTTTTGTGTCTTTCTTTCGCCTGCAATTTTTAACAAAACAGGTCTACCACCCTTTATTCCAATAAAATATCCTAGTAAAGCACCTAAAACAGATCCAGCGGTCGTTATAACTGCAAAAAATATTGCTAACTCTGGCGCAGCCAGAACAAGTGGAATAAGTAATAAATCGGGAGGTATTGGAAAGAACGAGGATTCCATGAATGCGATTAAGAATAATCCCCATGGACCTAGTGGTAACAAAGCTTCTCTGCTCCATTCCAATAATTCAGTAACGACCATACTACCACCTGATTAAAGACAATTATAAGAAGAAGGATAAAAAGATTTTTAAAGTGATGTTTTTAGAATCGCCTGCGTCGTTTTGATTTTTTAAGTGCCCTGTATTTTTTTAGTATTATTTCTTCTTCACGGTTATTACCACCTCCGCTTGGAAGCTTGATATATTTTTTACCAAATGTTAGAAAAACAACCACAATAATTATTATTATAATTGGTATTATTATCAAAGTAAAATCAAAGTTTGAACAAGATCCACCAAAACATCCTGATTCACATAATTCTATTGTGGTCCATTCTCCGGACTGGCAAACCTGAACTTCATCGTCGAGACAGCGACTTTCACCCTCATTACAAACTACATCAACACATCGAGCTGGAGATTCTGAACATAAATCGCATTGTTCTGTAAATACCCATTGATTTTCTATACACGTTTCAAGTGTATTTTGGTTGCACTGTGTTTCATATTCATTACACTCTAGTTGATCTGCAGATTCTGCATACGCTTCTAGTGACACCGAATTTATGGCTGTTTGTTCTGTTGATGTTTCCGTGCTTAATACTATTTGGAAATCATCTCCTATATCTATTAAATCAAACAAGAACCCGAATTCTGGATCTGATTCAACAATCCTATATTCTGCTGCGGTTGTTATCGTTACATCAGTAGCTTGTTGTGAAAATTCTTTTGGAACAACAAGATAAATTAACATATTGTTTATTTTCAAATTTCCTGCGTTTGTTAAATCAAATGTCAGTTCTGAAGAACTTGAATCAGAATGCAAATTTATTGTTGTGTCTAAATCACTTGAAATTAGTTGTGAATTTGATACATAATTATTGACATCCTCGTTTGTAAGAGATCCCCACATATCTTCAAGTGCGTCTTGTAGTTCTTGTTTTGTTTCCAGAGTATTTCCAGCAGATAAATCGTAATTTATTGTTACGTCTGTTACGTTGTCGCATGGTCCGCAATCATCTTCACAATTATTGCATGTTTCTCCTGATTCACAGGCACCATTACCACACGAAGCTCCTTGATAGTCACACTGTGTTGCTACTAAATTAAGTTCTGTTAATTCGGATGTGTTGAAAGTCGTGTTTGTTATTCTTTCATTACCTACATAGAACACAATTTCTTTTCCATATGTATCTGATTCTACAAAAAAGAAATAAGGTAATTTACCATATGTACCATTTCTGATGGTTGTTGTGTAGTTTTTTATTCCATAACCAGTAAAGTTGACACTTGCAGTAACTCTTGTTTGATTCATTAATTCAGTAGGATTTGAACATGTAACTGTACCATAAAATTGCTGTGGTGGTAGGGATGGTGTTGGATGTGTTTGAGTATCTGCGTATCGTACCCAATAACCTCTTGTAGGATAAATTGTTTCATTTTCATTTATTTCGTGATATCCAGAATCATATTTCCACATTGATTGTACATTTGCTAATAAGCCACCAAGGAACGCAGAAGCTTTCATGCTAGTTACGTTATGTATACCAACAAGATTCCATCCATTATCTAAACCAAGAGCTGGTGTGTTTCCCGAACCATCGGTTAGATGACCCCTGATACTGAAAGATGCGCTATCATTCAAACCAATAAAGTATGCTTTATTGTTTTCCAGTGTTTCAAGTTCTGTAAAGTTTTCGTTGTGTCTATAAACTTCCCATCCATTGTCATAAGCATAAACATAAAGAAGATCATCCAAAAAACTATCAAAAACTGTTTCAAGTTCCATACTACTTAAGAAAATAGGTATTGACATAAGGGAATATCCTTCTGAAAAACTCATGTTTATTTCATATTCTATCTTTTGCACAAAAAATGTTCTGTTTGTTGCCCATGCACTCATTTCTGTTGTGTCTGTTGCAAAACAATTCCATATGTAAGAACCATCAGCTACGCTGGTTTTTGTAAATTCTAGTACATCGGTTGAAACTGAATGTTCTTCTGCCCATGTTCCTGATATATTGGTGAATAATTTTATTGTTTGTATACCAGAAGCATCACTTGCAGTACAATTGAAAAATACAACAGACTCATTAATATGTTCGCCACTATCGGGTTCTATTAGTGTTACAACTGGTGGGTTAAGTTGTTGCTCTATTGTAAATTCGTGTTCCACGCTTTCATCGCTTGACCATTCGTCTGTTGAATTAACAACGTAATAGTATGTGTTTGGTGAAAGTGTGTCTATAATTATTGTGTGTTCTTCTACATTTGTTGTAAGATGAACTTCTGATGTATATTGACCTGCTTCTGTACTATATTTAACAAGGCTGTCACCGGGAATATTTGTGGTCCATTCTATTGTAGCTGTATTTCCGTCAACTGTTGCTTCTGGACCTGCTGTTATTTCTATTACATCCTCACAACCAACACTACCTATGTCGTTTTCTTCATATCCTGCACCACAAACCGGACTTATTGGTATGGGTTGATAAAATGTTTCATATAACATTGGATCTAATGAGAATGTGCTATCATCCCCGCCTGCCTGATCCCACAAGCCAGAATTAATGTCTTCGGATGTATATGTTGTATTTTCACCTGCTTCTTCTATAGCAATGACATCTACCCCATCACTTGCTACGTAAAGATCATTGTGGTCTTCGTTTGGTATTTCGTATGCATGAAGTGCAATTCCTTCTGCTGTACTTATCAAAGTATCTCTTATGAAAGATGTTGATATAGGATGGATCCTTAGTCCAATTGTATTATTGACTATACTTGTGTTGTATAGCCATAGCGATTCTCCAGAAGATTCAAGTGCCTTTGAATAATTATGAATCAAAATTGTATCGATGTGTGTGCCTCCTGTGTTCGTTATAGCATTACATCCTGAATAAAGCAGTGAGTGTGTTATATTAAGATTACTTGATTCCATATCTATTGCATTATATTTTCCATAAAGCATAAGGCTTCTTATGATAATGTCTGATGTTGGGATTGTTCCTGAAAACCTTATACCAGTTCTTTGTTCAGATGAGCAATCTGCTTCTTCCTCACCCATAATAAAAGATAGGCTCAAGTTGACATTATTAACACCGTCATTAAATAGAGTGTCGGTGTCTGTTTGACCAGATAGGGTTACATTTTCAATTATAATACCATTGCTTCCTTGAAGCATTTCTATTCCAATAACATTTTCATTTATAATGTCTTGTGTTATTTCTATATTGTTTGCATTTTCTCCAATTTCAATTGCTTTAGCATAGTCTCTTATGCTAAAGCCGTCTATACCAATATAAGAAACGTCATTTCCTATAGAAATTCCTAAACCTTCTCCTGTTACTGCGCTGACTAATTGTGGAAGCTCGTTGTGATCATATGCTGAGTAAACTATAGGCAAGCCTTCTTCACCTGAAACAGTAATAACTACATTTTCATCATAAACTCCGGGCTTTACGTAAACTATACTGTCGGGTGTTAATGTATCTGCTGCGTGTTGTATTGTACACCATGGTGCTTCTTCTGTTCCTG
>JBHOSK010000015.1:0-23344 GCA_042584825.1 Candidatus Aenigmatarchaeota archaeon | reverse complement strand
AATGCCGCTTTGGTGCCTATTTGTTTTTTTAATAACTTAGCGCACTCATGCCCAACATGTTCTGCCTTTTTCTTTATATCTCCCAACACACACGCACCAAGAATTGTATTACAATGTGCGTGTGCTGTTATAGAGGTTCCTATTGACAAAGTAGAGACATATTTCACATCCTTATTGTTCACATCGAATATTTTTTTAAATCCCTTCATCTGCCGTTCAGCAACGTCTTTATTTTTTAAAGAATCAGATGCAAAACTCCAACAATCAATTCTTTGAATATTTCCCCGTTCACTCCAATCAATTTGTTTTATCTCTTTACAAGGATGTATTTTTACTCTAACTTTTCCACCACCCTTGGGATAAAACCCATTACATAAAATACTTGATTTTATAATGATCCCCATGTTTTTTAGATTACCACAAAAAACAGTTTCGAAATAAGCCATTGTCGGTGCCCATTTAACATCGGTTCCTCCAGTTATTTCTAGTTCTATTGGAGAATCAGCATGTAAGCATGCTGGTATCAGCGTCTGAAGAACCAGTGTAATTGAACCAGCTGTTCCTATATCAATTATTAATGTTCTTGATTCTATTTTTTTTGGGATAAATTCAATTTTTGTTGAGCCCACTGTCAACCCAGTTACTTTTGCATTACAGAGTTTTGCCATTGCTTCTACACCTTTTAGGTGTTGGGGACGCAATCCAGGAACAGATCGATTTGCACGTATGTTGTTTATTTTACATGATTTTCCGGTTACAGCGCTCAATGTGATTGCATTTCTTATAATAGCGCCACCACCTTCTCCGTATGAACCGTCTATATTTATCATACTATCACTTTTTGATTGTTTTTTGGTGCATGTGCGTTGAATCCCAAAGATGAAAGTGATTTAGCAAAATCTTCACAACTATCTCCATGCACACATATAATATTTTCTGGATTTGTTTTTTTAATGATATTCATTAATCCATTATGATCTGTATGAGCACTTAACTGGAACCGTTCTATTTTACATTTGACTTTGAATCTTTCATTATCAGATGAGAACACTGGTTTTTGGGTTAATGTCCTACCAGGAGTTCCTTCTACAAGAAATCCGGTAAAAAGAACAGCACTTTCGGGTCTTTTTCTAATTTCCTTTAAGTAACCTATTGCTGGACCACCAGATAACATTCCTGCTGTAGAAACAATAATAGGATATCTTTCAACTATCTTTTTCTTAGAATCTTTTTTATTGACGAAGTGAACGTTTTTTAGGACCTTTCTTAATTTTTTAGGATCTTTTGTGAATCTTGCATATTCAGATATTATGTTAGATGCACTTTTTGCCATGCCGTCGAGTGCTACAAGATGAGAAAATTTTTCAAGTATTAACATAATTTCTTGAGATCTTCCTACAGCAAAAGCGGGTATTAGGACAGTTTCATTTTTAGACATGGTCTCTTTTACATAATTTATTAGGCGGGCTTCTTCTTTTTTTCTGTTTGAGTGGTCTCTGTACGAGTAAGTTGATTCCATTATCAATACATCGGTACTCTTAGGCAAATGACATTTATCTATTAGATGACTTTCCATTGTTTGTATGTCACCGGTGTAGAACACAGATTTTCTTCCGTCTATAAGAATAGAGGAACTTCCAGGTATATGACCTGCATTATATAATTCAATGGATAAATTATTTTTGTGAAAAACTTCGTTGTAATTAACTAATTTTGTATTTTTTATCATTCTTCTAACGTCTTTTTTACTAAATGGTGTTCTAAACCCATTTTTAAAAGAAACCTTTATCGAGTCGTTTAACAGCATATTACAGAGTTCCATTGTTATATCAGTCATGTATATCGGTGTTTTATTCTTTGTAAGAACAGGGGAAGCGCCTGAATGATCTAAGTGGGCGTGTGAAATTATGGCAGCATCTACTTTTACTCTAGGTGGGTATGTTGGTGGTTCTGGATGTATTCTAACACCATAGTCCATTAATATTTTTGTCCCATCGTCTACAACAATAGCCGATTTTCCAACTTCTTTTCCAGAACCTAAAACATTTATTTTCATATTCCCTTCCTTTAGATGCTATCTTTAAAAGTTGTTCTCAGGTAAATAAATAACATGGATATTGAAAAAAGGCTTGATCTAATAACAGGCGTTGGTGAAGAGATAATTACACGAGATGAGCTTCGTCAATTACTTGAGACAAAACAACACCCTATTGCTTATGATGGATTTGAGCCAAGTGGTTTAGCACACTTACCTTTTGGTATTTTTAGACCACTCCTCCTCAAAGATCTTGTAAAAGCCGGAGTTAAATTTAAGTTGTGGTTAGCTGATTGGTTTGCTTGGATAAATAATAAAATGAATGGCGATTTGGAAGCTATTCAAAAAGTTGGAGAATATTTTGTAGAGGTATGGAAAGCTGGCGGTGTTAAAGGTGTTGAATATCTTTGGGCCAGTGAGAATATGGATAGTGAATATTGGAAACGTGTTGTTCTTATTGCAAAAAATACAACAGTCAATCGTGCTACACGCGCATTAACAATCATGGGCAGAAAAGAAGGTGAAATGGGTGAGGTTGCACAATATTTTTACCCTATAATGCAAGCTTCTGATATATTTCAATTAAAATGTGATATGACACAGCTCGGTCTTGATCAGAGAAGAGCCAATATCCTTGCACGTGAGGTAGGACCCAAACTTGGGTTATGGAAACCCGTTGTGGTCAGTCATCATATGTTAATGGGATTGGAGGGTGTTAAAAAATCTGAAGGATTTGAAGAGAATAAAAATATAGATGCTGAGATAAGCAGTAAAATGAGCAAATCAAAACCACAGACATGTATTTTTGTGCACGATTCAAAGGATGATATAAAAAACAAGTTAAAAAAAGCGTATTGTCCTGAAAAAGTTATTGATAATAATCCAGTTCTAGAATATTGTAAATATCTAATATTCAGGTCTTTTGGAGAAATGGAAATCAATAGACCAGAAAAATTTGGTGGAGATGTTTCTTTTGAATCATATAATGAATTAGAGGAAGCTTTTCGAACCGGAAAAATACACCCATTGGATCTTAAGAACGCGGTTTCTGAAAACTTAGACAAGATGATAGAGCCAATAAGAACACACTTTGAGAAGAATGCTAAAGCAAAGAAGCTCTATGAATTTGTGAAGAAACAGGAAACCACAAGATGAGTTAAAATTTATGTAAATATTTCTTTAAATTAATCTTACTGTTTTTGATAACAATACCATCAGATTCCAACTTTCTTATTTTGTTTTTGATATTTTTTCCATGTGTTTTTCCACCATAGCCACCCAGACTGCCATCAGAACAAATAACCTTATAGCATGGATATTTTACACCATCCTTATTGTTTCTCATAACTTGTCCGATTGCACGTGGTGAAGATTTGGTGGTTAAAGCCAGCTCTTTATACGTAGTAATCTTACCTTTTGGTATTTTTGCTAAGAGTTTTATTGCCTTGTGCATATATGTAAATAAGAAAATAATTTTTAAAAGAGTGAAAAGAAGGAGTTATTATGCTTGATATAAAATTAGTCAGAGAAAACTCTAAGGTAATTGAGAAAGATTTAATGAAAAGAGGAGACACAGAAAAATTGGATATATTGAATGAGCTTATTGAAAAGGATAAGAAAAAACGAGATTTAATGACTCAAATACAACATATGAGGCATAAAAGGAATGAGTTAACAAAGGAAATAGCCGAATTGAAAAGAGATAAAAAACCAGAAAGAGAGATTAAAAGAAAAATAAAAGAGATGAAAGAATTACCAAATCAAATTAAAAAAATGGATGCTGAGTTAGAAGAACTTGAGAAAAAATGTAAACACATTCTCATGGGGCTTCCTAACATTTTACATGAATCTGTTCCTTTTGGAAAAGATGATAGTGCAAATAAACTCGTTAGAAAAATAGGTAAAAAACCCATATTAAAAAATCCAAAAGGCCATTTGGATATTTTGTCAGATTTGGGATTGATTAATGCTGAAAGAGCAAATAAAGTGGCTGGTCATGGATTCTTTTATATGAATGATGATTTAGTACAGCTTGATTATGCATTAATGGCGTTTGCTTCTGATTTTTTGATAAAAAAAGGATTTACTTTGGTGCAACCACCTTTCATGATGAGACGAAAACCATATGAGGGTGTCACGGATTTAAATGATTTTGAGAATGTTATGTATAAAATTGAGAATGAAGATTTATATTTAATTGCAACATCAGAACATTCAATAGCATCTATGTTTATGGATGAAGTTATAGAAAGAAAAGACCTTCCATTAAAATTTGCTGGTATAAGTCCTTGTTTTCGTAAAGAAGTTGGCACACATGGAAAGTATACTAAGGGATTATTTAGAATGCACCAATTTAATAAAATAGAACAATTCGTTTTTTCTCATCCTAATGAATCATGGAATATACATGAAGAGTTGCAGAAAAATGTTGAAGAATTATATACTAAACTAGGACTACATGCGAGAGTTGTTAATGTATGTACTGGTGATATTGGTAATCTAGCTGCAAAGAAATATGATATTGAAATATGGATGGCTGATAATGTTTTTCGTGAGGCCGGTTCTAATTCAAACTGTACAGATTATCAAGCACGTAGGCTTAATATAAAATATCGTGAAAAAGAAGGGGTGTCACCTTCAGGATATATTCATACATTGAATAATACGGCTATAGCTACTAGCAGAATCATGTTAGCGATAGTTGAACAATATCAACAGAAGGACGGATCTATTGCTGTACCGAAAGTACTTCAAAAATACATGAATAAGAAGGTAATTATTAAAAATAAAAATAAACAATAACATTTAAATACTTCTGCTTATATTATAACGTATGATTCATGGGGTGTAAATTTGGCTCATACTTTAATAATATGCGAGAAACCAAGTGCTGCGAAAGCTATTGCTGAAGCGTTAGGAGAAGATAAACCAGTAAAGTTCGGTGAAAAGGCTGTCTGGTATGAGTTTGAAAATAATGGTAAGAAATTTATTTCTGTTCCTGCTGTGGGACACTTATTTACGTTGAAACAGGTTGGAAAGGGTTGGAATTATCCTGTGTTTGATGTTGAATGGATACCTTCATTTAAAGCAACACGTTCTGCTGCTTTTACTGAAGAATATTTTAAAAATATAGAAAAACTCTCTAAAGACGCAACAAACTTCATCGTTGCAACCGACTATGATGATGAAGGAGAAGTTATTGGATACAATATTTTGAGATTTTTATGTAAAAAAAATGATGCTAAAAGAATGAAATTTTCTACCATGACAAAAGAAGAATTACTTGAAAGTTTTGCTAAACCCGAAAAGAAATTGAACAAGAATCTTGTTGAAGCTGGCCTTACAAGACATTACTTAGATTTTTTTTGGGGAATATCGATGACAAGAGCACTGACAAATGCAATAAAAGTAGCAAATAAACGATTTAGAATATTATCTACAGGACGTGTTCAGGGACCTACATTACACATGCTTTCAAAACATGAGAAAAAAATAAAGGCATTCATACCAAAGAAGTTTTGGCAAATTGAAGCTGATATTAAGGTAGGTAAGAATATACTCAAAGCAGAATATGAAAAAGATAAAATATGGGATAAAAAAACAGCTTCCAGTGTTTTGAGGAAATCAAAAGCTAAATCAGCTAAAGTTGATGACATAAAAACAAAATTAATGAAACAAAAAGCACCAAAACCCTATAACACAACGTCTTTTCTTTCAGATGTTTATAGATACTTTGGATATGCACCAACACAAGGGTTGAATATAGCAGAATCACTTTATCAAAAAGGTTACATTTCTTATCCAAGAACAGCAAGTGAGAAATTACCACCCGATATAAACTATAGAAAAATATTGAGGGCACTTGGAAAGCAAGAACAATATACAAAAGATGTTAATTTCCTTATTGCTAAAAAAGATTTGACACCAGAAGAAGGTAAAAAAATAGATCCAGCACACCCGGCATTATATCCAACAGGAGTAGTTCCAAAAAGAATTAGTGCACAACAAAAAAGAGTTTATGATCTTATTGTTAGAAGATTTATGTCAACATTTGGTGAGCCTGCTAAAAGAGAATCTCAAAAAATTAAATTAAATATAAATGGAAACACCTTTTTCATATCAGGTAGAAGAACTGTCGAAGCAGGTTGGACAGCACTTTATGGCAAATATTCACAACGTGAGGAAATTTTATTACCTAACATAAAGAAGGGAGATACGTTTGAAGTAAAGTCAGTAAATGAGGTAGCAAAAGAAACACAACCACCTGCAAGATTTTCACAGGGTTCTGTTCTAAAAGAAATGGAGGAAAAGGGTCTTGGAACAAAGTCAACCAGGGCACAAATATTGAACATTCTTTATAACAGGGGTTATATTATTGGAAGAAGTATAGAGGTTACAGAACTGGGTACAAGCCTTTCTAACATACTTGAGAAAAACGTAAAGGATATCGTTTCAGAAAACCTTACAAAACACTTTGAAGAAATGACAGAGGCAATAGCATTTGGAAATGCAAATAAGGAACAGGTTTTGGATGAAGTTAAACAAAGATTGAGTAAAATATGTAATGGATTTAGAAAAAAAGAAAAAAAGATTGGTGAAGAGTTGACAAAAGCCGTTATTTCTGCACAGGATAAACAGAGTAAATTGGGTCCTTGTCCGGAATGTCGTAAAAAATATGGTGGAACAATTAAAGTTTTCAAAATATGGAAGACTGGTAAAAGATTTGCAGGATGTACAGGATATAAAAAGGGATGTAGATTTGGTGCACCATTGCCAAGAGAAGGTTTGATAATGAGTACAGGAAAAACATGTGAGCAATGTAAAACACCTATAATTCAAGTTCAAAGACAGGGTGCACGACCATTTAGGATGTGTATATCACTTGATTGTCCTACAAAAGATGATTGGAAAGACGAAAGTAAACTTGCTATAAATATTAAGAAAAAAGCAGAAGATAAAAAAGAACTTAAAAAAGAAGATAAAAAAGAAACTCCAGAGAAGAGTTCTCCTAAGAAGATAAAAGCAAAGCCTAAGAAACTTAAAAAGGTAAAGGCGAAGAAGAAGATAAAAACGAAACCCAAAAAGAAAAAATAAAACGTTATAAATTATTTTTTAATATCACTATAAATATAAATTCAACCTAATTAAAGAAGGGTTTATTTTTTTTAAAAATCAAAACTACTTCTCCTCGGAGCTGATAAGATGGAATTAATTGAACAATTGACAGAACGAGAATTAGATAAATTAAAGACAACGCATAATAGACATGAGCTACTCAAAGAGGATGTTATGGGGTGGGTAGTAAGCATAGAGTCTGAAATATTGAAGGCAACAAGAAATTACTTTGATTCTTTTGGTTTCAAAGAGGTTATTGTTCCTCATATAACAAAAGCTACAGGATCGTGTGAGAATATAGAAACACTGTTTCATGTGGACTACTTTGGACAAAAATCATATCTTGTCCAGACAGGACAGCTATATTTAGAATCACTTATACCAAAATTAGGAAAAGTTTTCTGCATAGGGCCAAGCTTCAGAGCAGAACCCGACATAGATGGGAGACACTTAACAGAATTTACATTAGTGGAGTTAGAATTTCCAGGAAACTTTGAAGAAGTGCTTGTACATACTGAGAATATAATATATTCAATTATTCAAAGAGTTCTTCACTATAAGAAAACAGAACTTGAAACATCGGGAGTGGATACAGATTTCCTAGGCAAAATAAAACTACCTTTCAAAAGGTTAAGCTATACAGATGCTATAGAAACACTGAAACAAATAGGTATAACGATTGAATGGGGAGATGACCTGAAGAGTACGCATGAAAAGAAGCTAGTTGAACACTTCGGAAATAATCCACTATTCATAACACACTTTCCAGAAAAGATAAAATTCTTCAATATGAAAAGAAACGATTCAAATCCAGAGGTCGTAAACAGTGCAGACCTTATTCTACCACATAGCGGAGAGGCAGTGGGTGCTGCTGAGAGGGAACACAAACACGACAAAATATATGAAAGATTAGTTAATTCAACGATGTTCAAGCTTCTGCAATCAAAAGGTGGGGATATTGAAGATTTCCAATGGTATTTAGAACACACCAAGAAAAACGGAATTCCTCATGCAGGATGTGGTATTGGATTAAATCGAGTGACACAATTCATACTAGGAATAGACGATGTAAGAGCTTCTACAGCATTTCCGATGAACAAAGAGTCATTGATGTAATTTTTATTTTCTTTCTTTTTTATTTATGCAAATAAACTTGGTATACCCTTTACAAGCATTACGATCAGTATGAATAATTTAAGAAAATCTGGAATAGGTACGTAGAAGTATATCAAAAGTCCTGCTAAAATATCAATTACTCCATAAAATTTTGCAGATATGCTTGCCATACCTGGATAAGTTATCCAGAACGTTTATAAAATTAACTTAAAAGTTCTATAGCTGCTGATAGTGCAGCAAGCTCTGCTGTTTCTTTGTTTTTCGCAGAACCTATTAGGACCACGTCCCCTTTATTACATTTAGAAGAAAATAGTTTTTCAATATATTTTGGTATTATCCAATGTTCTATGCTAGGTATTATAAAGCGACTTTTTTTGATTATAGTTGTAAGACCATCAGCATCCATTTTAATTGCTTTATCTCGTTGTTCTATACCTAATTTAATCTTACTTGAACTTTTTTTAACTATAAACGCTACATTATATTTTGAAACCGTTATATTAGATTTTTTTATAAAATACGGGCCTTTTATTTTAGTATTGTATTTTCTTGATAGTGTAATACCCTTTTTTGTTAATTTATGTCCGCGAGAAGTTGTAACAACAATACTGTTTTTTTCAAGTTTTCTTAATAATGTTCTTGCTGTAGCCTCATTTATATACAGTTCTTTCATTAGTTTGTTTCTACCCAAAGGAGCATCCATCATTAGTAACATAGCTTTTATTATGTGAACTTTTGTATATCCAGATCTTTTATCAATGTTCATCATTACTAACCACTGTATCTAAGATTTATTATTATACTTAATAAAACCGTTGCTACCGAACCGATAAGGATCCCATTAAATATGTCATATAAAATTATTGAAAACAGTATAATCATTAATATGAAAATGAATAGCACGGTTATAGCACATTCATGAAATATCGTACATTCAAAAATTAAAGTCCCTATTATGAATAAAAGTAATATTACAACAGAGTTGAATGGTATATTAAATGAGAATAATAGAATACTACTGATTATTAATACAAATAGAATAATTATCCCTGCTATTGTAAATGAGCTCAATTTTTCTATTCCCATTCCATCCTCCTAAATATACTTTAGACGAAAAAAATTAAAATATACCGAATTTTATTTCTTTCATACCTTTTTCTGTTAATTCAAATTCTATTTTCTTACCTTCTGGTATACTTCTATGTTTTCTAAGAATAGCTATTCTTCTGTTGTGACGATCTGTTCTTTTTAATTCTACTAAAACCTTGCTCCAATATTTGCTTATGCTTCGAGAACTAAGTTCAACTTTATCCCCGCTGCCATATACTTGGTTGGTTACTATTACAGGTATGTTGTGATTTCTTGATATTTTTGAAAGTATAGAGTATTGTGTTGCAAGTTGTTTATTTACTTTTTGATAATTATCGTCTTCTAATTCTATTCTATATAGAGCAACAATTGAATCTACTGCTATCAAAGAAACGTCTTTGGTATCAATTATTTTTTCGATTGAAAGTATTTTTTCATGTTGATCTTTCCATTCGTGTACTTCTATGAATATTATTTTTTTTAGGTCTTCTTCAGTTCCTCCTAGTTGTTTGAATCTTTCTAAAGAAAATGATCCTTCAGTATCGACATAAATGACTTTATTTTTAAATAATCTTAGTGCTGATAGAACTGACATCAGAATTATGTTTGTTTTTCCAGAACCAGCGGGACCATATATATTTGTTATTGTATTTTTTTCTAATCCACCCCTCAACATTTTGTCGATAATAGTTTTTGTGGGTAGCTTATCCATGATTAAAATAAAGCGAGAACTGTTAAAAATCTATTATATGTGTATTTAATTTAGTGTTACGTGTAATACTAACCTTTAAATACGTTTAGTATTATATGTTACCCTAATGGTTTTATGATAATGGTGTTTGTATGAGAATAGAAATTAAAGACAATGAAGGAAAAGCAATAATAATAACGTTTCATACAAAAGTCAATAATTTTGATTCAAGCTATGAAAGAATAAAATTTTTCAAAGGGTTACATGGGTGGAAACAAACAGTCCCAAAAAATGATAAAAAATACTGTTACCATAGAAAAGGTATTTTGGATGAGATTCCCCATGTTAAAATAGCGGATTCAGTATTCATGGTAGCTATGAGAAACATGGAAAGGATTATGGAATATTTTGATGAATGGGAAGATAAGGTTGAATATGATATTATGGAGGTAAAACCATTAGAGAAAAGATTATTGAAGCTACTGGAAGATTTTTAAATAGATAAAGTTAAAGGTGATATAATATGGCGGAAGATATAACTGAAATTAAATTAAGGGTTGGAGAACTTACATCCAGAGAAGATTTTGGTAGAGGAATAGTGAGAATCGGCGGCAAGTATATGAAAATGCTTGGTGTAAGTGAAGGAGATGTAGTTGAAATAGAAGGTAAGAGAAAGACTCCCGCTATTGTTGTTCGTGCTTATCCTGCAGATGTTGGTATGGATGTTATAAGAATGGATGGCTTAGAAAGGAAAAATTGTAAAGCAGGTATAAGTGAACCAGTTACAGTGAGGAAAGTAGAAATAAATGAAGCTAAAAGCGTTACAATTGCTCCTGCAAGAAAAGGTTTCATGATCCATATGGAAGGAAATATAATGAAACAAAATTTATATATGAGACCATTAAATGTTGGTGACATTATAGTCCCAAATCCGGTTATCAGAAAAAAAAGAAATGTGAATAATTCTTTTGAACAATTGTTTGGAGTGGATCTTGGTAGTGTTGGTTTTGGTGAAATTATTGATACGTTTGCTAATATGGGATTTGCTGGTGGCGAGAAATTTGTTGTTGTTAGTACAGATCCAAAAGGGTATGTTAGAATAGGTGAGGAAACAGAAGTTGAGTTATTACCACAAGCCACAAAACCTTTGGAAGAGGAAAAAATACCGGAAGTTACTTATGAAGATCTTGGTGGTCTACACGAAGAAATAGGAAAAGTAAGAGAGATGATAGAGCTACCATTAAAGCATCCAGAAATATTTGAAAGACTTGGAATAGAGTCTCCGAAAGGAATATTGCTTCATGGGCCACCTGGTTGTGGTAAGACATTATTGGCAAAAGCTGTTGCTAATGAATCAGGAACTAAATTTTATCTTATAAATGGGCCAGAGATTATGAGCAAGTTTTATGGTGAGTCTGAGGAGAATTTAAGAAAAGTATTTGATGAAGCAGAGAAGAACGCACCAAGTATTATTTTTGTTGATGAGATAGATGCAATAGCGCCAAAACGTGAGGAAGTTAAAGGTGAAGTTGAAAAGAGAGTTGTATCTCAATTGCTTACTCTTTTAGATGGACTAAAATCTAGAGGAAAGATAATAGTCATTGGTGCAACAAATATTCCTAATGCTCTTGATCCTGCTCTTAGAAGACCTGGTAGGTTTGATAGAGAAATAGAGGTTGCTGTTCCTAATGTTAAAGGCAGAAAAGAAATTTTACAAATTCATACCAGAGGAATGCCGATGTTTTCTATAAACTCTCACCTTGCAGATATGAAGCTTAAAGATGATATGAAAAATACAATAATAGATTTTTGGAATAAACAGACAAAAGATAAAACAACCGGAAAATTACGTTCTGATTTGAAAAAATATTTATCTGATTATTTGAAAGAAAATAAAACCAAAATTAAAGATGAAGAATTAGAACAAACAATAAGAAAAATATTAAGAAAAAACAATATTGTAAGATTAGATGATCTTTCAGCAGTAACGTATGGTTATGTTGGTGCTGATTTGGCTGCACTATCGAAAGAGGCTGCTATGCATGCACTTAAGAGAGTGTTGCCATATTTAGGAACCATAAAAGATGATACTGTTATATCTCAGGAAGAATTAAAAAAATTAATTGTTACAAACGATGATTTTGAACATGCCCTTAAGATGGTAGAACCAAGTGCAATGAGAGAAGTTTTAATTGAAATACCAAACGTTAGCTGGCGGGATATAGGAGGACTTGATGGTGTTAAAAAACAAATGAAAGAGGCAATAGAGTGGCCACTTACATATCCGGAAATGTTTAGACGACTTGGTATACAACCACCAAAAGGTATAATGTTATATGGTCCACCTGGTTGTGGAAAGACCATGATGGCAAAAGCAATTGCAAATGAATCGGGTGCAAATTTCATTTCCATAAAGGGTCCTGAAATATTAAGTATGTGGGTTGGAGAAAGCGAAAAGAAGTTAAGAGAAATTTTCAGAAGAGCCAAACAAGTGGCACCAAGTATAATATTCTTTGATGAGATAGATGCTCTTGTACCAAGAAGAGGAAGAGATGGAGCAGGTACACAAGTATCAGAGAGAATCGTATCTCAGTTATTAGTTGAAATGTCCGGCTTAGAGGAATTACACGATATTGTAATAATAGCCGCAACGAACAGACCGGACATAATTGATCCTGCATTGTTGAGGCCTGGTAGGTTTGATAGACACATACTTGTTCCAACACCAGATAAAGATGCAAGATTTGAGATTTTTAATGTTCATACCAAAGCGATGCCACTTGCAAAAGACGTTAATTTAAAGAAATTCGCAGAAGATAGTGAAGGCTTTTCTGGAGCTGATATAGAAGCTATTGTTAGAGAAGCTGGTCTAAATGCTATGAGGATTGTTATAAAAGCAAATGATGAAAATGTAAAAATAACGGAAGTTACAAAGAAAGATTTTGAAAATGCCGTGAAAGAAATAACACCATCTGTTACAAAAGATATGAATGAATTCTATGAATCTGTTCTGAAAAAGAGAACAAAAACAAAGATTGAAGATGACGGAATGGAGAAATATACAGGATAATAAACAATTTATTCCCCTGATTTCAATAATTATTATATGCTAATCGAGACAATATTCAGTAGATTTTTTAATTTACAACATAAAATAAATGTATTTTTTCTAGGAATATTTGTTACAATAATTGGTATGTTTGTTGGAGTACTACTTTTTCCTGGTGAGATTTTACCAGGAATATTCTTTGCGACAATGCCACTAGTTCCTTTTGTGAATAAAATATTTGATAAAAAGATGAGTAATAAAACAATAGCAAAATTATATGTATTCCTGTTTCTTGGTATGATTATAGTATTTGCAGCCTCTTACTTTTTTTTGTCAGATTTGTTCGATGTGACTATTTATGATAAGATTGGAGATCAAGATCCATTTATGCTGTTTTCAGCAATATTGACAAATAATGTGAAATTGATATTTATATTGTTTTTGCTTTCAATGCTATATGGTATTGGATCATTGTTTATACTAGCACTTAATGCGGCGTTGGTGGGACAGCTCTATACTAGTTTTGCTGTGTTCAATAGAATGGATCTTTTCATGCTGTTCTTACCACACACGATAATAGAGATATTTTCCTTCTTTTTAGCGGCGATAGCCGGTGCGTTGTTAACAATAGCATTTACTACATATAGGAAAAGGGATGCCGATTTTGATGACAAGATATTACAAGCATCTATATTCTTCACGTTTAGTATAATAGCAGTTATGGCAGCAGCAGTTGTAGAGAGCTTTATGTTACCACATTTGTTTGTGACATTTATTGGATAAAAAAAGAAAAAAATCTGAATTAACCTACATAATAGTTTTCCATTCGTCTGTTGTTGTATTCATCACTTTCTGATACATCGTCATAATAGTCTGCTGTTGCGTTTGCATACATTGTCTGGAAACAATTGCGTTTGAATACTTTTGTGTGATTTACACTATTACCTCCTGGTAGATATGACACAAAGAAATCTTGTGATTTATAAGGCCCAGCGCCATATATTTCTATTGTATCTGTGAAATTGTATGCTGTTACATTTCCTTGGTTTCTAACGTTTATTGTTACTTGTACCTCTGCTGTTCTACTTAATCCAATAGATCTGCAGCTTGTAATTTGATTGAACCATATATCTGTTACTACAAGATCTGGTTGATATCGATAGTCTGCGGCATTTACTGAAATTGCTGAAAGACTGATAAAGAAAGCGAAAACAACTGAAATAATAAATAATTTTTTATGCTTCATAAATTCTTTTTGAAAGAACACTATTAAAATGTTTCTATTTTTTAGGGTGATTGAGTCTGTAAAGTAATTTTCACACAATCTAGCTTTAAATATAATTTTAGATAATTAATCTTTTAGATAAAATGAAAGGAATATCTAAAATTTTAGCAATAGCAATAGTAGTTATAATAATTATTATAATTCTTGCTATTATTGCAATAAATCCCGTAGGACAATATAGTCTTTCAGAACAAGCAACGAATCCACCTTGTAATAGTCACAAGGAGTGCGTAGGTGATTTGTGTCGTAAGGTGTCTGGCTGTGGGCCTAATGAATGTAATACACACGCAGATTGTACTAACCAAACAAATGTCACACACACTGAATGTATAAATGAGCTTTGTAGTGAAGTACAAGGAGCAGGCACAGATGAGTGTGAATTCAACTATCAATGTACAGAATGTGATGTTGAAGATACATTAACAGAAGGTGAAATAGGTGTATACGCAGTAGGCATGTACCAATATAACATAACAGCATTAATAGTAAACCAAACGTTTGCTAAGTTCAGAGTAAACAGTGAAATATCAGGAGAACTTGAGATAGGTGAATCAGAACTATTCAATGATGATCATCTGTCATTGATGGTCAAGGATATAGACAGAGACGCTATTGGTATTTCAGGTGGTTATATCGTAACTATCTGTTTGAACGACAATGAAGTAACGTCAAACGAAACTCACACAGAGTGTATAGGTGATTTCTGTACTACAATATACGAAGCAGGCACAGACGAATGTGTAACAAATGAAGATTGTATGAATCAGACAAACCAAACAGATGACCCACCAGTAATAACTGAGCTATATCACGATATAACTGGTGCAGGAACCCCTGTGAATGGTACCAACACAACAGAAGTAACAATATTTACATCAGCAACGGATGATATTGATTTAGCAATCATCAGAATTTATGTTGATGATGTAAATAGAAAAATGTGTGGATTCTATGGATCTAACGATTTGTTTGGAAACTGTACATATGTGGCAGATTATATCCCAGGGAACTATACATATTATTCAAGAGCTTGGGATAGTAGTGATCAAATGACACAATCAGATACACAATCGTTCTACGTGGAATAAGATTTTTATTTTTATCTTATCTTTTTTATCTCAGTTGGGTCATAATATAAATATAAACCAGTGTTAGAGATAATTAGATAGCATGGTTAAAATACCCATACCTATAAAATTATCTAAGAAACGATTGATACCAATTATAATTATAGTTGTGATTGTAGTTGTGTTAGTATTTACACCGATTAGCCCCTTTGGACAATTTACTGTTTATTCTGATGAAGAGGTAGATGAGGGCGAACTAGAATACTATGAAATATTTGAAAATGATACTTATCCAAATCTTTCATTTGAACCTAAGAAAAAAGCATTCGGTGAAATTATTGCAGGTGAAAATTTAACAACAGATTTTGAAATATGGAACAGTGGCACAGGTATTTTGACATATACAGTTATTCCTAACTGTACGTGGGTTGATGTCTACCCAACTGCTGGCACATCAACAGGCGAACGGGACAAAATAAAAGCATCTATATTTACTGAAAATTTTACACCAGGAAGTTATGAATGTAACATAAAAATACTTTCAAACGGTGGTCGTGGCATATTTGAAGTATCGTTTGCTATCATAAAAGAAAATTTGACTCATATGGAGTGTGTTGATAAACAGTGTGTTTCGGTTGAGGGTGAAGGAGAAGATCAGTGTGAAACTCAACTGGATTGTATTTTTGAACCAGCTGTTAAAGAAACAAATAACCAGACAAATGAGACAATAGATGTACCACCAATAATAACTGAGGTATATAATGATCCAACAGACGATATTACGGAGAGAATGGATTTTATGATATATTCTTCTGCAGTTGACGATATTGATTTGGAGACGATAAAAATCTACGTAGATGGGAATGTTAAAAATCTGTGCTTATTTCAGGGAGCAGGACAAACGGGAGCATATTGTAAATATATTTCAAGATATATTACTGGAGATCATTCATACTATGTTGAAGTAACAGATAGTAATGACCAGGTAACACAATCAGAAGAAGCCACGTTCTCTGTGACTAGATAACTATTTGTGATATCTTTCCCACATTCCTACAAACTTTTCAAAGTTTCTTAGAATATTTACTGTCTCCATGGTTGTTGGATTAAAATGAATACCAAACCAAGGATTTTCCATATCCTGTATTATTTCAAATTCATATTTTGATGATGATGCAGAAATATGCATGTTTTCAGGTAATGCTTCTAAGAAATGGTTGCATGAATCTTGTGCTTTGAATACTTTTTTAAATCCTAATAATAGTGGACATGATTTCTTCACTTTTATTATTTTGCTTTTTTCAGGCTTGCCTTTTTTAAAAGCTGCTCCAAACGTTGCTGCTATGAATAAAGATCCTGCACCAATACCTAAAACAGGGCAACCCAATTTTTTCAATAGTTTGATGTTTGCTGCTTTGTTTTTCACATCACCATCAGAAAGAATATATGCATCTCCATTAACCTTTGTTTTATTAGGAGCCATTACTTCACTTTTTGATCTTAAAAATTTTGCTATTTCTTCAGCATCCTTTCCGTTATTAATGATATATATCATGAAATCCCCAAAATAATTATAGTTTTAACACTTATATTTTTTAGCCTGTCCTATTTTGTAGTTATAATTGGTGTATCTTTTACGATTATTGTGTGTTCGCTCTGTGCAACCATACCTGAACCAACTTCTTTTAGTGGAGGATACTCGTGTATTATGCCTCTTGATAGAAGTTCTTTTATTGCAAAACGTATTTTTATTCTTGAATCTATTGGAACCCAACGTTCTGCAAAAGGCAATTGTTTAAATGGTTCAGCAAATGCTATTATTTTTCTTGCTTCTGGACTTCTTACTGGTTTTCTTTGTAGAAATGAAAATATCAGTGAACTACCAGAATCTTTTACAAGACCTTTACCATTTGTTGCAAATGGTTCTATTGCAATCACCATGTTATCTTTTAACTCATAATTTGAAGATACCTTTATGTTAGGTATTTGCGGTTCATCGTGTATTATAAAACGATCTAATCCATGTCCTGTTAAATTTCCTACTGGTATACAGTCAAATTCTTTTATAGAATTTTCAATAACTTCTGACAGGTCTCCAATAGTTGTCCCCGGCTTACAAATTTTTATTGCTTCACTAAGTGCTTTATCTGTAGCAGCTACAAGATTTTTATGGTCTTCATTAAAACACAGTGTTATTGCTGTGTCTGCAACACAACCGTCTATATGAGCACCTATATCTATTTTCAATAAATCACCGTCTTCGACGGTAATCGAATCTCCATTGTATGGAGTATAATGTGCAGCTATTTCATTTAATGAAAGGTTTACAGGGAATGCAATTTCTGCACCCAAAGATTTTATTTTGTTTTCAATATTTTCTGCTATATCTATTAATTTTTCTCCAGGATTAATTTTCTTGCAATCTTCTCGAATAGAAGATGCAATTTCTCCCGCTTTTAAGTATTTCTCTTTTATTTCATCATTTGATATAATTTCTACCATCGAATTCACCGAGATTATGGAAGTACTTCATTATCCTTTCTACGAACGCCAATATTGTTTTGTGCGTGCGAAATTCCTTTCTGCTTCAAATATATATTTTAGCAATTTTTCCTCACTATCTGGTAATCTTGCAAGTATACGTGCAGCAGTTTCAACACCAACACCGTGTCCTGCTTGTGTTATAGCGTATTTCTTTCCGTAAGTTATCATTAATGATCCAGAGCGTTTTATTTCTTCTAATCCTTTCTTCTCTTCCTTTTTAAGTTCCTTTTTATCTTTTGCTTTTTTTAAAACACTTAGTGGGGTTCTTTTATATTTACCATAAATTCCAATAAGACCAGATTGACATTTTGGACATGTTGGTTGCTCATCAACTTCTCTGGCTTCTTTTAATATAGAAAAATCAGCACAACTTGTACAAACGAGTCTTATGTATGTGTGCATTATTCTGTTTTTGAATGCTTCAAATATTTCTTTTTGAGGACGTTTGGGTTTCATTACTTCTGAGAACTGTCTTTCAAGCCCACCCTTTCCTAAAGGTGATAGATTGACACCTATAGAAATTTTTATTTCATTTGTTTTTATGTCATTAATTATTCGATCTGTGTTTTCTATATCCATTTTATCTAAAATAACTTCTCTTAATGTTTCATTCCAGACGGGTGATGATTTGTATTGCGATATTACCTTATTAATTCCTATTCTATCATATCGTGTTTTTCTTGATGTGACACCAAATCTTCTTGCAGCGTGTAGAAAACGTTGTTTGAAAATAGAAGATCTTTCAACTGAAAATCTTAATGTATCATAAAGCTTGTCAGCGTTCAATAAAATTGATTGTATATCTTCTGGTGTTGACTTACATTCAAAGATTATTTTGTAAGGATCAGTTTTCATATTTACTGAAATACCGGTTTTCGCAGTGAGTATTGATGATACGTATCTTGCTATTGTGTTGTTTATTTTTGTCCCGAAACATGCGTGTACAATTACGAAATCTTTGTAACTTTCTATAAGAATGGATTTGTCATCAGGAACAAAGAACTTTCTTTGTTCTTCTATAGTTTTTATCATTTGTTCGGCAGAATTTTTGTCTATAGCATAAAGATTCATTAGGTGCCCCAAAACTTTCTTTCTATAAACATCCTTATCGAGTTTTTTTGCCAAACTTAGTTTTTCGTTTATTATTCTTCTTAATTCACCAACTTCTTTTGCAGTGGAATATGGGACAGGTATTAGTTCACCTTCCCAAGCTGGTATTGCAGATTCAATATCGTCCACAGGCTCTACAAATAACTTTATTCCATCCTGTCTAAGAACACGCCATGCCCTTCCCTTTACAACAAATGTTTTTCCAGTTTCGCCGTGCTCTGCTACGAATTCTTCGTCTAGTGAACCAATAGGTTCATTTTCAACTATACTTATTACACGAATCTGACGAGTATCTGGAATGGTTGACAAGTTTTCGAAATAATATTCCCAGCTTCGACGACTACGTCTAATGGTGTAATCTATAATTTCTTCACTGTCCTTGCCGGTTTTTTTATCTTTTTTATAAACAGGATTAGGCCAAAGCAATCTTAGTGAAGATAAGAATTTTAGAATTTTTAAGAACCCTTCTTTTGTTAAATTTCTATATGGGTAAGCGTTTTTTATTATTTCATAAACTTTATTTGCAGATATATCATATTCTTCTAGAGCGAATCCGGCTATTTGTGTAGCTAGTACATCGAGCGCTTCATCGTGTATTTTTATTTCTTCTATTTCTTTGGAAACTGCTTTTCTTGCAATGACGCTCGATTCAAACACATCTCCATTATCAGTCAAAATTATACCTTTACTTGTTTGACCTACTCCATGCCCAGCCCTACCAACACGTTGTATGAACTTTGAAACCTGTCTTGGTGACAAATATTGTACAACAAGATCGATAGAACCGATGTCTATTCCCAACTCAAGTGAGGATGTTGATATTAGAGATTTTAATTCTTCTGTTTTGAATTTTTTTTCACTTGAAATACGGCTTTCTTTTGATAGTGATCCATGATGAACTTCTTGTTTTAGTTCTTTGTCGATTGAACGAAAACGAGATGATAAAATTTCTGCTGTTTCTCTTGTATTTGTAAAAGTCAATACGCTTTTGTGAGTTTTTATTAATTCTCTTAGGCGCATCATTCTCGCTACGGTTGCGTCTGCTATATACAAATCATTAGATATTGTTTTGTGATCATCTTGTGTTTTTGGTAATTCTACTGATATATCATATTTTTTTGATCCTTCAGCATTAATTATTTTTGCATTTTTACTTATGAAGGATGCGACTTTTTTTGGGTCACCAACTGTTGCACTTATACCTATTCTTTGAAAATTACCAGTCACATTTTTCAATCTTTCCAGAAGAATTGATAATTGTATGCCTCTTTTATTTTCAACCATTTCATGGATTTCATCTATTACAACATACCTAACGTTTTTTAGATGTTCACGCATTTTTTTGCCAATTAGAATAGCTGCAAGTGTTTCTGGTGTTGTTATTAAAACGTTTGGTGGTTTATCTGCCTGTGCTTTTCTTTCCATTTGTGTTGTATCGCCGTAACGAACAGCTATTTCTAAATCTAACTTATCTCCCCACCAAAACAATCGATCAAGTAGATCCCTGCTTAATGAACGAAGTGGGTTTATGTAAAGAGCGGATATTGCTTTGTTTTTATTTTTCAAAATCATATCAAATATAGGTAGACAGGCGACTTCTGTTTTACCCGATCCTGTTGGTGCTAATATCAGAACATCCTTTTTTTTCATTATTTCTGGAATTCCCATTTTTTGGGGTAGCGTTGGCTCTAAAAATCCCTTTTTTTCTATTAACTTTTGCAATTTTGGTGAAAATGTTTTGAATGGCATATCAATCACATGATAACATTGTTGAGAAAGGCTTATTAATTTGTATTTAAATTTTATCTTTTTTTGATCTTCAGATCGTTAAGATGACCCAAATCCGTTCCATCTAGCAGAAAAATACGTGGATTTTTGATGTTCTTAGCAATAGGTCCCATGAAGGTTTTGTGGACTCTATCTGATAATGATGAGTCATTTATTACCATACTACCACTTAGCTCATTAAATGATGGCATTATTATTGTCTCTCTCTTCCCTGATGAAATAACCCAAACCCTTTCAAAATAAACCGATCCTAGATCATCACGAAACATGATTTTTGGATGATTATGACCTATGATGATCTTCTTTTTCTTCGTTGTTGGTATACGATGTCCGTGTGTTAAATAGTAATCACCAATAGTTGTGGATTTCTTTATTTTTATGTTCTTATCGAAGAAGTCATCGACTAAAGATTCAATATTACCATCGTGATTCCCTTTTGTTACGACGATCTCTTTGAAATCTATTTTTCTAAAAAACTCTGGTATTTCGTTGAATTCTTGCCATGAGACCGTGGGGATGTTGTGTCTCACATCTCCTAGTATTACAAGACGCTTTGTATTGGTTTTTTTCTTAAGTGAGTTTATTTTCTTTGCAAGAGGAGTTACTTGACTAGGTATATGTACACCAGAAAACCGCAGTTCTCTAGTTATTCCTAAATGTAGGTCTGATATTATCAAGCTGTCATTTATAACCAGAGCAGGTTCATTTGTGATAAACATGCATAATGTCTTGACAAAGGTTTTTTAAAGCCCTGTGAAGTGTCTATTTTAAATATCTTTTTAGGTCTTTTAACCAATGGAATGGAAATATTCCTTGCTTGTTATTTTGTTCTTATTATTCGTATCAGGATGTACTCAATCAACAGGAAATACAGTTAATGACGATAATGTGATTGATAATACGAATAATGTTATTGATGAAGATTATGATCAAATTGTTGACGATGATCAGGATATTGATAATACTGATATAGAAGAAAACATAGATGAGTGTGAAAACATTCAATGTCCTAACAGTTTTGAAATATGCCCCGATGACTTTGTTTCGTCATGTGAAAATATCTGTGTTGATGGGCAATGTAGTGAATGTGGTCCGGATTGTTCTGATCACGATGTGGATGTTTGTGAAGATGTTGTATGCTTTGATTCTGAATTAGAATGTCTAGACGGTTATATTGCATCGTGTGAGAATATTTGTGTTGATGAATATTGTACAACGTGTACGCCAGATTGCTCTGAACATACTATACTGGAAGAAGCGTGTGAAAATGAATGTGATAACGAAGGGGCAACATGTAGCGAAAGCAACAGAGTAGTGTGTGCTAATGTTGATGATGATGAATGTTTAGAAGAGGTATTTTTTGATTGTGAGTTTGGTTGCGAGGATGGTGATTGTTTAGAAGAAATAAATCAAACACAAAACGAGACAATTGATCATATAGTTTTTTCAAAGGTATATTATGATCCCCTGGGATCTGAATGGGATGAAGAATGGGTTGAAATATATAATCCGACTGAGAATGGTGTTGATTTAACTGGCTGGAAAATATATGATAATAGTGCTAGTCCTTGGGGGTTTGATGAAGGTGTGGTAATAAACCCAAACGATTACTTGATTATTGCAAGAGATTTAGTTGCTTTTCAAAATCTTTATGATTGTGATCCTGATTTTGATTCTTTTACAAAAGCATTACACAATGATGGTGATCAACTTATTCTAAAAGATGATGAAAATCAGGAAATAGACTTTGTTGCATGGGAGAATTATGTTGAAAATTGGGATATAAATGCAGATGGAGGATACGTCATCAAGAGGACCGAATGGTACGATACAGACACATTTGATGATTGGGAGAGTAATCAAGATCCAGTGCCAAATTGCTGATAAATGAACATTTAAAAAGTTTCAAAAGTTTCAAAAGCTTTTTATATTTTAATATTGTAAGTTTAGTTTGATAAATATGAAAAAAGGAAAATATTTTTTTACATCCGAATCAATTACTGAAGGTCATCCAGACAAAATGTGCGATCAAATTTCTGATGCAGTTTTAGATGCTTTAATTGAAAAAGACCCTGAATCAAGAGTTGCAGTTGAAACACTTACTACAACAGGATTAATTGTTGTTGCTGGTGAGGTTACAACAAAAGGATATATTGATGTTCAGAGGCTAGTAAGAAATACAATAAGAGAAATTGGTTATGATAAGGCAGAATACGGATTTAATGCTGATGATTGTTCTGTATTAGTTTCATTACATGAACAAAGTCCTGACATATCACAAGGTGTAACTGAAGGAGAAGGACTTCACAAAGATCAAGGAGCAGGTGATCAGGGATTAATGTTTGGATATGCGTCAAATGAGACACCAGAATTTATGCCACTTCCAATAAGTTTGGCACATAAACTTACAATGAAATTATCAGAAATGAGAAGAAGTGGTGAAATCAAGTGGCTA
>JBHOSK010000014.1:0-24276 GCA_042584825.1 Candidatus Aenigmatarchaeota archaeon | reverse complement strand
CTCTTTCAATATCATTTATTTTATTTTTATACATCCAAACCAAAATATTATATTTTTCTTGTATATCATCTAACAATTCTTGTTTTGTTAAACCTGTGTGCATACCAAGCTCTTCAAATATTCTTATTGGTTGGTCATGCGCTGCGATCTCTCCGTTGGGTTTCAGTCTATATAATACATTAACTTTTACTCCAGATTCATCAGCCCTCTCACCAAGCGGGAGAACTTCAGCAACCTGATAGGTTTTTCTAATACTTCTTCTTCTATCTCTATGTTGCACGAGAATTATATGTAGTGCTTCCATCATTGCATGTGGTATATTGATGGGTGGATTCGTCATTCTTCTTATTACTTGTTCAGCTGTTTCTGCGTGTAGCGTTGCATAAACGCTGTGACCAGTATGCATTGATTCAAATAATACTTCTGCTTGTTCGCTTCGTCTTATTTCACCTACTACAATTCTATCCGGTCTCATTCTTAATGAGTTAATCATAAGATTCAACATACTGACGCCACCTTTACCTTCTGGGTTTGGTAATCTTGTAGTAAGTGGCACCCAGTGTAAGAATTTAGGTAATTGTAGTTCTCTTGTATCTTCAATGCTTATTATCCTCTGGTTTGGTTGAATAAAAGGCATTAATGTGTTCAATAACGCGGTTTTTCCTGAAGATGTTCCACCAGCAACAATCATGTTCATTTCATATTGCATACATAACCAAAGGAATGCAGCAACTTCTGGGTTTAATGTTTCATTCGCGATAAAATCAGTAACAGTCCAAGGTCTTCTTGAAAATTTTCTTATTGTTAGTGTATTACCTTTTGTTGATATTGGAAATAAAGTAGCATTTGCACGATCTCCTGTTATAAGGTGCGCGTCTAACATAGGTTCTAGTGTTGTTATTTGTCTACCAATACGCCTTGCGATTATGCTTGAATAATTTTGTATTTGTTTTTCAGAAGTTATGGTAATGTTTGTTTTTAGCCATCCAATGGTTTTGTGATAAACCCATACATGTTCTTTTGATGTATTAATTACAACTTCTTCTAAATCTGGATCATTTATTAAAACTTCTATTGGGCCTAATCCTGTCATGTCGTCTACCAGGTGTGATACGAGAACATTTTTGGTTTCTTGGTCGATGTGTGGCATTCTTTTTTCAATTAGTTTGTCTGCATTTTCTTGAAGTTCTTTTTTCATGTTTTCAATAGATTTCATATCGAATATTTCACTTGATCCTATTCTGAGTATTCGTAAAAGGTCTTCTTTTATTGAATTTAATAGAATATTTGTAACTTTGCTTATTCGTGGAAAAAATATCTTATACAGTGTTGTGAAATCTTCACCACTTACTATTTCAACATCTACAGGATTTTTACCGTGTAAAATTATCTGATAATTTTTCAGTGTTTTTCCCATTTTTTCACCTTTTTCACATTCCTGTAAGAGCCTGGTAAATGTAATTTTATTTTACCAAATGCAGGATAATATATTTCAATTAATTTGTTTTCTTCAAGTATTTTTGCCCATTTTTCTGCTTCGTGTTCTCTTATACCAAGTGTTTTCATTGCTTCACCAAGATCGACAACCTTTTTTTCAATTACTAATGAATAAAGGTCATCAATCTTAGTACTTATTATTCTGGATTTACCACCTTCATCTTGTTTCATAAAATCAAATGCATATGATTCAGTAGCCTTATTATATTCAATATGTTTTATTATTTCTATCTTCTTTTCTGGCATCTTGTCGTGTTTATGTTTAAATGAAAAATGTTTTTTTTCGTTCTTATTGTCTTTATCAATATCAAACGATGTTTTTTTCTCATCTTCGTTCTCAGATTTTGGATTTACTGGTGTTGGTTGTGGTGAAGCACCTTGTGTGTCATTTGTCTTCTCATCTGTTTTCTTTTTTTCAACTTTTTCAATTGGTTTTTTATCAAACGGTGCTTTTTTCTCATCTTCGTTCTTAGTGTATTTATCAGACGGTACTTCATCTGTTTTCTTTTTTTCAGCTGGGGTTTCCTTGGATGTTTCTGTGGTAACGGGTTTTGTTTCGATGAATCTTGTTTCAATGGGCTTTGTTTCGGCGGGGGTTGTTTCAATGGGCTTTGTTTCTTTCTTTACTGGAACTTCTTCTTTATGGAACAACCGTCTTCTTTTTTCTTCAATAATAGTGTCGCTGGCTTTTTTGTTCCCCATATTCTCAATTCTTTCCACATCTTTCATGAAAAGGTCTTTTTTATTTTTCTTACCCTTTTTTTTACCCTCAGCTATCATATTTATTGTATCTTCTAGATTTCTCATCAGTCCACCCGTAATGCTACCACGCTACTGATATTAAAATGTGTAGATGTGATATTTATAGATTCTTCCGATAGGTACACTGCATTCGTGACTTGAGGAGGGAAACTCATATTTATTTCAGAATTTAGATATATGTTGTATACATTCTCTATGCTAAGATAACCATCGTCACTTGGATTACCGATTGTAACATATATTGTATTGTTCTCAACATCTGTTGCTGCTACTGCTATCCTTTGTATTGTTATGTTAATCAAGCTTTGTTGAGAAAAATCAAGTAATTTGGAATCTACCATGGTTTCGTTGCCAGTTTTTACGAACATAATGATTCTATCACTCCCAGCAGATTCCTGGAGCCATGTTGCCTTAATTGCACCATTTTTGTCGCTAAGATCCAGGAAAACAATATAACGATCCACGATAGACGCGTTTGTGATCTCTGTTTTGTTGTATCCAAAACCTTTTGGATGAGAATATTTTATATTGTTCATTCGTAAAGGCAGAAATTGATTAATTTCTGTTATATTTATTTTGATATCAAAATCAGAATTGTTTTCTGTGAAATTTTTCCATATTCCAGTAGCATTGCTGAAATTTAGATATTGTGGGTTGGGCGATAGTTCTTTAATTGAAAAAAATGTTGAATTAGAAACTATTGTGACATTATTGGCTCGTAAAATGTCTTTGAACCCGTTTTCTATTGATCGTTTTTCATCTGTTATTCTGTCAAAAACTGAAAACCTGCTTACACTTTCTCCTTCATCAATAATATTTTCCAAAGTTATTTGAGAAATTAGTAATAGGACTAGAGAAAGCAAAATAATCGACATTCCTAAAAAAATACCTTTCATCTGAAACCCACCTTATATTCTACTAAAACAATATTTTTGATATTTGCATTTTCAAAAGTAGCAAAAGACCATTTACCTTTTCTGTAGTTATTTTCTATATCATCCCGTATATCAATGGTTTGATCAAGATTCATCAAATGATCGTAAACATAAATTTTCATTGATATGTCTATGTTTTGTGGTATTGTAGAATTGACAGCATTCTCTATTATATCTTTATCTAAAGTATCGAAAGTTTCATTATAATCAAGTGAAGCAACTACATCAGATGCTACTCTTCTTGCGGAAACCATTCCGGCAAAATTATCCACATCATCCGAAGATAACTGGAACGCTACAAATACTATAATAAAGGCTACCACTATGGACAAAATCACGTCCCACGTAAACAAAATTCCTTTTTTATTACTCATGGTCTCTCCCAAAGATAGAAACTCATTAATTCAGCTTCATTATCATATATTGCAATCCGTTGTGTGAATATAATTTCTTCTGATACAGGATAAATGCCTTTTGTAAATCCTGCAAATTCAAAATAAAATTCATATCCCATTGTATTCAACAAATTTCTTGTTGTATTATAATCTAGATTGAAGAACGCTTCTAATTTTTCTTCATCAATAATTCGGTCATTCGAAGCCAGACCAATTGTTATTAGATTATTGGGGTCGGTTTCCCAGTCAACGGGGAATCCTCCGGTTCTAATAAGTCTGTCAGCAATTTCAAGTGAAAGTGTTTCAAGATGGTTTCTGTCATTATTTTCTACTAACCTATCTATTCTGGATTCCCATAGTGCCATAAGGAAAGCTATAGCTATAAGGAAAATCATAAAAGCAAACAACACATCCATTGATACTATTTGACCTTTTTTATACATTTTCAATCACTATAGTTTGATTATTCCATACTTTGACAAAACCTCTTGTCAAATTAAATATTGGACTTTCACCATTTGTAATATTGCAACACGTAGCACACAAAACACGATCAACTTTTATTACATTATTGAATATTGTAACATTTTTTTTTAATTCAAAGAAACTTTCAGAATTGAGACCTAAAATATAAATAGAATTTATTTCATTAGATAATGAAGAGCAAATGTTTCTATTGTCAAAAGTTTCGTCAATTTTATTTAATGTAGATTGTTTTTGTATCACATTTACGGATATTATTACAAAAACTAACAAAATAAACCCCAAAACTACTATTGCTTCATTTGATACTTGTGCTTTCATTCTATCCCAATTCGTTATAGTTTACGTCATAACTTAACGCGATATTTGGCCATGTTGATGAATCTGATTCTATTTCAAATTCTGCATAATTTTCCCAAGAATCACTATCCCATCTTTGAACAGAAACATCGTCATAATCGTGTTCCATTACCATCATAAAAATAATATTTGATGTGGGATCTGAATCTAGTT
The DNA here is from genome assembly GCA_042584825.1 of Candidatus Aenigmatarchaeota archaeon. Lineage (GTDB taxonomy): Archaea > Aenigmatarchaeota > Aenigmatarchaeia > GW2011-AR5 > GW2011-AR5 > JBHOSK01. The sequence goes on along the minus strand of JBHOSK010000014.1, from coordinate 19,691 downwards.
CTATCCAGCTTTGATCACCGTCTACAAAATTTGCATATTGTGTTTCACTCCATACGCTACCATCCCATATTGTATAAGCAGGATCATCTCTATCATTATCTGCGTAAACGATCATCGCACGTCTATTGGCTGTTTCGTATGCAATATCAAATGTTCTTGAATAGTCTCCAGTGTATTCGGTTGTCTCATCAATAAGAGTATTTCCTCCCCATTTATTTCCATCCCATTCTTGTGCATTTATGTCACGACCCCTATCTAAAATAACTGCCATGATATTATCGGAACTCGGTCTTGATTCTAATCTAATCCAAATTATATTTGCAGAGCTTGCATTATTCATGTGTTTTATTGTTGACCATTTTTTGTTGCCCCAAGTAATATATAGTGGACTTTTTGAATCGGCATTAGACCAAGCTATGATTGCATCACCACTACTTTGCTCATAGGCTATATCAAAAGTTTTGTAATCGTATTCCTCGGTTTCATTTTCCAATATTATCGCATTGCCCCATAAATTACCACTCCAAACCCAAGCATGTATTCTTTTTGTAGTATCTGATAAAACTAATATAATTTCATCAGAATCTTCTTTTGATTCTAAATCAATCCATCTTATCGGGGTTGCAACATCAACAGTATTTATCACAGTTTCGGTTGGAGACCAATCTGTACCATTCCAAATAACAAATACTGGTTCTTGGCTGCTTCTATAAACAACAATAGCATCACCACTATTTTGTTCGTATGCAACATCAAATGGGTTTTGTTGATTAACACTGCTTCCTAGTGATCTAAGATTATCCCAACCTGTTCCATTCCAAACTTGTGCATAAAGATCACCGTTTGACATTTTTGTTAACAAAATCTTTTCGTCCCTTGTGGGAGATGTTTTCAGAGCATAAGCATTAATATCATTTTTGGATAATTGTATAGCAGTTGATTCGTCTGAATAATGTGTACCATTCCATATTCTATATGCAGGTTTATCTGACTGGGTTTTGTCATAATAAACAAACATAATACTTGTATTCACGAATGGGCTTACCAAAACAAAAGTCCAGGTTTCGCTTGTGTTTATATTTTGATTTTTCGAATCATCTGCACAAGACACATACCAAGTATGCTCTCCTGCAGAAAATTGTTCAGATATCTCTACAAAAAAATCCTGGTCAATATTCTCGATAACGCTATAATCTGTATAATTGGATTTACCATCTAGATATAATCTGCAATAAAAAATACCGCTTTGTTCGTCTGTTACATTATAAACTAAATAAACCCCCGAAGTACCGTTAATGTATGAAACTGTTGTATTAGCAATAGTATCGTTGGGTGGTGATATCAGTTGGATATATGGGGGTGTTATATCATATTCAAGATCATTTGCAACATCTATTTTTACTAATCCGCTATCGAGCATCTCTATAGTTATACGTTGCGGCCCTTTCTGTGTTGTCAAGTTTCCTGTAACATTTCCGTCTGTAGCAGAAATAGCATCGCCAAGTACATCATTTACATTAACTGTTAGTTTTATTGCGTTATTTTCAACAAGATATGAATCAATGCCTGTGGGGAAGTCAACTAATATTGTTGTTTTTCCTCCACCAATTTTGTATATATCATCAACTGCGGCTGCTATTTGATTAACTGCCTCACGTGATTTTGTTGTTCTGATACTTGTTCTTGATATATCTAATGAATAATCAACAATAGGTATTAACATTGCTAGTATTATACAAGACAAAATTATTGCTCCTAAACTTGATTGTGCTTTCATTTATTCACCACTTCCATTATTTTACTTACCATTCTACCATATTAAATTCTATCATAGCTCAAAATTATGTTTGGCCAGAAAGATGCGTCTGAGTTTGACTCAAACTCAAGATAATCTGACCATGTAGTACCATTCCATTTTTGAGCTGAAACATCGTCATGATCATGTTCAATTGTCATTAAAAATATTTCATCTCTTGTTGGGCTTGTATCAAGTTCTACCCATCGTTGATTTCCACCAACATTGATTGCGTATGAAATCGGGCTCCAACTATTACCATCCCATATTGTATATGCAGGTTCATCTCTATCATAATCGGCATAAGCCATTACAACTCTTTCAGATTGTGATTCGTATGCAAGATGGAAGTTCCTATAAACAATAGGTAGCCAAGGTCTTTCTGTTGTAGCATCGATTAGTGTGTTAGCTCCCCAAGAGCTTCCATCCCATTCTTGTGCATTAAGATCCCATCCCCAATCCATTGTACCCATCATAATTACGTCTGAATTTGGTTTGGTAGCAAGTCTTATCCATGCTATGCTAGGGAAGCTAACTTCATTTGCAGCATATTCATCAGACCAATCTGTACCATTCCAAATTCTGTAAAGAGGGGTTCTTAAATCATCATTACCCCATACAACAATACCTTCACCACTTATCTTCCCATACTCACCATCAAATGGCTCGTATAAAATAGTTTCTAAATCGGTTTCCAGTTCTATTTGATTTATCCACATGTTACCATCCCACACAAATGCGAACAAATCGCTGTAAAAATCACATGCGAGTAAAATGGCTTCATCTGTATAAGGATGTGGAATTAATTCCATCCATTGTATGTTAGACATGTTGTCTGAATTAATATAAGCTTCTTCTGACCAAGATGTCCCATCCCATGTCATATAAGCAGGTAGGTTTATTGTTATATTTGATTTTCTATAAACAAGTAAAGCGTGATCGCTTTGTCCCTCATATGCAATATCATATGCACCAAAAAATCCTGAGAAAGGTGGTGAAAGATGAATTGAACTAATCCACGTTGTTCCGTTCCATGCATATGCTACAATATCACCAAAGGTTCCTCTTGACATAAGTATTTTTTCTTTTGTTGTCCTGGCTGATTCTAAAACATATGATTCTATATCATCGTATATACCAGTAGCAAAAGCTTCACTTGAATAATGTGTACCATTCCATAATCTATATGCTGGATCATCCTCACGATTTCTGTCATAATAAACAAACATAACGTTTTGAACTGCTGCGTTTTGATTTATTGAGAAATACCATGTATCGCTAAATCCTACGTTGCCATTAATTGAATCGTCTTTACAAGATACACTCCAATTATAATAACCATCTTCTAATTCTAAAAAGAAACCCTGTTCAATACTTTCTATAACACTATAATCGGTTTTGTTGAAGACGTCGTTAATGTATAAATTGCAATAATCAATTCCTGTTTCATTATCAGTAACATTATATATTAAAACGGCTGTTGAAGAAGCATTCATGCTATTATTTTCTGGTGATAGTAATTCTATATTGGGTGGGTTGGTGTCACCAGTAAGATTTGATCCAACCTGTATTCTTATTATTCCTGTATTTAACATTTCTATAACAACGGGGTGTGTTCCTGATGATGTAGTTAAGCCCCCGATTACTGCACCTTTTGTAATAGAAATTGCTTCTCCGAATTCATTATTTAAATTTAATCTTAATTTGATTGTGTTGTTTTCAACGAGATATGAATCAATGCCATAGGGGAAGTCAACTAATATTGTTACTTTCCCACCACCAAATCTGTATATATCGTCTGCTGCTGATGCTATCTGACTAACCGCTTCGCGTGATTTTGTTGTTCTGATACCTATAGATGATGCGTCAACAGAGAATAAAATAAGGGGTATGATAGCAGCAATAGCTGCAGTGGCTAGTATTAAAAATTCTAAACTAATTTGAGCTTTCATTAACCGTCACCAATTGAAATTTCAATTAAATCTTTATTCAACATTTCAACATTAACTCTTTGTGCTCCTTTTTCTGTTGTTAAATTACCTGTAACATTTATGTTTGTCATTACAAGTGCGTATCCAAATCTATTTTCAAATTTTAATCTTAGTTTCATTGTTTTATTTTCAACCAGATATGAATCAATACCATAGGGGAAGTCAACTAATATTGTTGTTTTTCCTCCACCCAGTTTGTGTATACTATCAACAGCAGATCCTATTTGATTCAATGCTTCGCGTGATTTTGTTGTTCTGATATTTACAGTACTCATCTCAGTTGAATAAATTATGACTGGAACCATTGCTGCAAGTAGCAATCCAAATAATAAAATAAATTCCATGCCTATTTGCGCCTTCATAATACATGTATTTGGTTGTTCTGTATATATTATTTATTTTTTGTTGAGGTTTTTGTATAATTCGAATGATCCCAAAAATACCAATACAGAACCGACTAGTTTTACAAAAGCGACATATGTTAAATATAATTCTGTTGGTTTTAGGATCAATGCAAAGAAACTCTCTACAGTCAAAAGAAAGAAACCACCCAAAAAGTATGCCCAAAAAATGGGTATATTCATGCCTCTATAATATCTTGTAAATGTTATGATAAGGAATGATGCAGCTAGATAAAAGAATACGACATAAAGAAGCTCTAAAAACATTGCAACCATTTATTCACCTTCTAAAAATTTATTGTTTTTACCCTGCTTAAATGTGATGGTTCGTATATTATCTCTAAAAATGCCCCTCACATCATATTTTAAAAAATCATTATCGAATACAAAAACCGCTGATGCGTTTTTGTAATTTAATTTTGTTTGTAGTAGTTCAAAGAACAGTTTGAATGTACGGGGAGTATTGAAAGTTAGAATTGGGGTAATAGAATCAAAAATAAATTTTACATCGCCTTTTAGATCAAGTAATGCCCAAGACACCATCTTGTTAATATTCTTTATGTCTCTAGGACCATTTACTCTTAGTATATGATCTGTATCACGTTTAGGTAATCCTGCATGGGATGAATAGCAATCAATAAACCTTATTTTATCTTTCTCTATAGGATGCTTAAGTTTTTCTATTATAGTTTCAGGAAAATCTTTTGTAGTTACATATACTACATTTTCTTTATTTTTCACAGACTCTAAAAGAAGTTTTTGTATAAAATTGTTTTTCTCTCTTTTAGAGGGTCCGTCAACTAGAACATGTTCTCCCTGTTCTATTTTCATAAATAAGAATTTGTTTGCGTGATATATTAAGATTATTTTAAGAACCAATCAACATCATCTATACGCCATCTTTGTATAAAATCTGCTTTTTCCGGGTCAATGACGTACATATTCTTTTTTTTGGCCAGCAAACCCGCATAGGCTATCATTGCACCATTGTCGCCTGTATACTCTTTAGGACAAACAAAAAATTGCGCTCCACGTTCTTTACACATAGTGTCAAGCATACTACGCAGCCGGCGAGATGCAGCAACACCACCTGTTAACAAAAGTTCTTTTTTCTTTGTATGTGCTAATGCGCGTTCTGTGACTTCGGTCAGCATTGCATAACACGTTTCTTGAAAAGAGAAACAAACATCATTTAATTTTTCTTTTTTTAATTTCTGTAGGGCACTTGTTACTATTCCTGAAAAAGATAGATCCATTCCCTTAACAACGTACGGTAATTCTACAAATTTCTTTCCTTTTTCTGCTTTTTTCTCGAGTGTGGGTCCACCAAGCGAACCAACCAACCCGGCTTCTCTTATGAAGGTATCAATAGCATTGCCTATTGGTATATCTTGTGTTTCACCGAAAACACGATATTTTCCTGCTGCAAAACCAATTATTTGGGTGTTTCCGCCAGAAACATATAATATTATAGGATCATTACAACCAGCATAAAGTCGGCCAATCTCTATATGAGCAATGGGATGATTTACTTCTACGAGTGGTTTGTGACTTTTTTTCGCAAGAGATTTAGCAAATTCCATACCTACCTTCAATGCGGGCGGAAGTCCTGGTCCTTTTGAATAACAAATAATATCTATTTTCTCTAAAGTAAGGTTAGCTTGTTTTAACGCGCTCTCCAGCACCTTTTCTTTTACACTGTCGTGATGATCCCGCGCTTCAGTTGGATGTATACCGTGTTCCTTTGGTGCATATGTGTCTCTGACATCTGAAATGATAGTTGTTTTATCGTTCTTGTGTTCAACAATACCAATACCAAATGTGTGAGCAGTACTTTCAATTCCTAGTGATATCATGAGAATAAAATGAGCTAAAAAGAATTAAAAAGATTTATTTCTTCTTTTCAACAGCTATTTGTGAGAATCTACATTTACCACAAAAACTCCTGTTTTTATGATCTGCTAAGAAAGTTCCTCTACCACATCGAGGACAGAATTTCTTTTTTGGTTTTGCTTCACCATCTTTTACGTCGTATAATTTCCAAACCTGAACTATTGCGTGTTTCTTTTTGGATTTGGGTCTTTCTTTTTGTGATTTTTTTTCTTTTTTTGGTTTTGCTTTTGGTGCTTCTTCTGCTGGTTTTTCTCCTTTTTTAACAACTGCCATTATTCATCACTTTTTTTTATCTTCTTTTTTATCTTCTGTTTTTTCTCCTTTCTTCTCTTCTGTTTTTTCTCCTTTCTTCTCTTCCTTTTTCTCTTCCGTTTCAGCTGGCTTTTCTTCTTCTGCTGTTTCTACAGGTTTTTGTTTTACTGCTTTTCTTTCTTCTTTGTCTTGTTCTTTAACCTCTTCTTTTGCTTCTTTAGGAGCTTCTTTTTTTACTTTTTTAGATAAATCGTCTACTTTCTTTTCTGTCCAAACATAAACTTTTGATTTAGATTTAGCCATTCCTTTATATGAAAAAATATTTCTTACATCAACATTTGTAACGTCTGCCTTTGTGGTTTTTGCAATCTCTTGCTGTATTTCGGATTTAGTAGGAGTAGCACCTTTTTCATGATCTATTTCTATTTCTAGATCTTTTCTTTTCATAAACGGATTTTCTTTTTCATTTAATATCTTTATTTTCATATTACCACATTATACATATTGTTACTCTAGTTTTATTGAACAGAAACAATTAAAAGCTTGTTTATTCATCTAAATATAGTGTTTATATGACAGAAAAAATCCTTGTAACTGGTTCTGTTGGACAAATTGGTTCTGAGCTCACAATGCAATTAAGGGATATGTTTGGAAATGAAAATGTGATCGCAACAGGACATAAAACAAAGCCAAGTAAAGAAATGAAGGAATCAGGACCTTTTGAAATAATAGATGCAGTCAATAAAAATGATGTTGAAAAAATAGTTAAAAAATACGAAATAACAAGCATTTACCACCTAATTTCTATATTATCAGCCAAAGGAGAAACAATGCCCAATGCTGCATGGGATGTTAACACGGGTACATTAAAGAACGTGCTTGATGTAGCTATAGAGAACGATGTAAAAAAGATTTTCTGGCCAAGTTCTATTGCTGCTTTTGGGCCAAATACACCAAGAGAGTCAACACCGCAATTGACTGTAATGGATCCAAATACGATGTACGGTGTAACAAAGGTTGCAGGAGAACTTCTTTGTAATTATTATTTCACAAAATACGGCCTTGATGTCAGGAGCGTCAGATATCCAGGAATACTAAGCTGGAAAACGCCACCAGGTGGTGGTACAACAGACTATGCTGTTGCAGTATTTTATGAAGCACTACAAAACAAAAAATACACGTTTTTTGTAAACGAGCAAACCATTTTACCGATGATGTACATGCCAGATGCAATAAAAGCTACTATTGATATTATGGGTGTTGATCCATCAAAGATAAAGACTCGTACAAGCTACAATCTCGCAGCAATAAGCTTTTCGGCTAAGGAATTGGAAGAAGAAGTTAAAAAACACGTACCAGAACTTGTATGTAAATACGAACCTGATCAAAGACAGCAAATAGCTGATTCTTGGCCAAAAACCATAGATGACTCTGCTGCTCGAGAAGATTGGGGATGGAGTCATGAATTCACTCTTGAGAAAATGACTAAAGATATGATTGAAAATCTCAAAAAGAAATTTAAATAAAAAATAAAGTAAAAAATAAAAAAGTCTCAATTCTAGGGTAATAGTTTTAAAATCATTTTATGATTAGAATACAGGATATTGTCCGTTTTCTGGATCATTTGGACTTCTTGATTCAAAATGTATTACAGTTGCACCGTGATTTATTTGAAAATATTCAGCACCACATGGATAGCTATCAACAACTAGGCGTGTAGCTCTTCCTCTTCTGGTACCTGCTGTGTGACCACTTATTGCATATACGTCTATTCTTCTGTCTACTTCTCCACTATCATCTTTGAATACTTTTCCGGCAACTCTCCTAAATCCGTTGGTTCCATATTTACCTTTCATAAAGTTCACCAGCTCGACACTATGCCAACAATAACTATTAAAAGCTTGATTATATCGTGATAAAATGCAAGTATTGATAGATACGAATTTTATGATGATTCCTGTTCAGTTTAACGTAGATATATACGAAGAGCTGAAAAGACTGGGATTTGATGAAATAATTACATTAGACACGTGTGTAAAAGAGCTGGAACATTTGGCAAAAAATGATAAAGCTGCCAAGACATCTTTCGCTATATTAAAAGAAAAAAACGTGAATATTTTATCTGCAGGAAAGGAGCCGGCAGATGATGCTATAGTCGAATACGTTAAGCATAAAAAAATTCCTGTTGGTACACAAGACAGGGAACTAATAAAAACTTTAAAAAGTCATGGAATAATGATAATCAGATTAAGACAGCAAAAATACTTGATTAAAGAATAGTGGGGTAATGGGGTAAAATAATGATCATAATTTTATTTGCAGCAATTGCAGGTATATTAGCATTATTGTTTGCGCTATACAACAGTGTTTCTGTTTTGCGAAATGATCAAGGATCAGAAAAAATGAAGGAAATTGCTTCTGCAATACAAACCGGTGCAAATGCTTATATGAGCAGACAAAACAAGACAATATCGGTTTTTGTTATAATTCTAGCAATTGTATTCTATTTTGGATTAGGATTTTCAGCTTCAGTATCGTTTATTGCTGGTGCAATATTATCTGCTTTAGCAGGTTACATTGGAATGTACATTTCAGTTCGTGCTAATGTGAGAACAGCAAAAGCAGCAGAAAAGGGAGTATCCCACGCATTAAGAGTTTCATTCATGGGTGGATCTGTTACTGGGTTTTCAGTTGTTGGTTTAGGACTACTCGGATTATCTGTATTTTACTTCTGGTTTGGTAATGTGAATGCTATTATCGGTTTCGGTTTTGGTGCTTCATTAATATCGTTATTTGCTAGAGTTGGTGGCGGCATATTTACCAAAGCAGCTGATGTGGGTGCAGATTTAGTAGGAAAAATCGAAAAAGGTATACCAGAAGATGACCCAAGAAACCCAGCAGTTATTGCTGATAATGTGGGTGATAATGTAGGTGACTGTGCTGGTATGGGTGCAGATTTGTTTGAATCATATATTGTAACAATATTGGCTGCTATGCTGTTGGCTATGATTACAGTAGGAGTAGCAGGTATATTCTATGCACTTGCTGTTGGTGGTATTGCAATAATTGCATCAATTATAGGATCATTTGTTGTAAGGACAAAAAACCCAAAGAAAATATGGTCTGCATTGAATAGAGGAATGTATTTAACAGCTATTTTGTCAATAATTGGTTTTGGCGTAGCATCATACATGATATTTACAGATTATATTGGCATATTTATTGCAACTTTATCTGGTGTTGTTGCAACTGTTGTTATTGGTTTAATAACAGAATACTATACTTCAACAGAAAAGAGTCCAGTTAGATTAATTGCAAAATCATCTGAAACAGGTGCTGCAACAAATATTATAACAGGTCTTGCAGTTGGTTTCAAGAGTACAATATTCCCTGTAATTGTTATTGCTGTTGCAATACTTGTATCTTATTACTTTGCGGGTGTTTTCGGTATTGCTTTAGCAGCATTAGGATTATTATCAGTAACCGGAATGGTCATGAGTATTGACTCATATGGACCAATAAGTGATAATGCAGGAGGAATAGCACAAATGGCAAATATGCCAAAGAAAGTAAGAACTGTTACTGATGCATTAGATTCTGTCGGTAACACAACAAAAGCAACAACAAAAGGAATTGCAATTTCTTCGGCTGCGCTGTCTGCGTTAGCGTTACTTGTTGCGTTTTCACATGAAGTGGGTATTATTGCAATAGACCTTCTAAAGGCAGAAGTAACTGTGGGTCTTTTAATTGGTGCAGCTATTCCATTCCTATTTTCAGCATACTTAATGGGTGCTGTTGGACGTGCTTCTCACTTAATTGTTAAAGAAGTTCGTCGTCAGTTTAAGTCAATAAAAGGAATCATGACTGGTAAAGCAAAGCCAGATTATGGTAAATGTGTTGATATTAGTACAAAGGCAGCACTTCGTGAATTGATAGTACCAGGATTAATTGCAATATTAGCACCTATTGTTGTTGGTCTACTATTGGGTGCAGAAGCACTTGGTGGTATGCTTGCAGGTTCAATCGCATCTGGTTTCCTATTGGCATTATTACTAGCTAATTCGGGTGCAGCATGGGATAATGCGAAGAAGTATATTGAAGAAGGTAATCTTGGTGGTAAAGGAAGTGAAGCACACAAAGCTGCTGTTGTTGGAGATACTGTTGGCGATCCAGCAAAAGATACAGTGGGTCCAGCGCTTAATGCACTGATAAAAGTGCTAAATACACTATCAATATTAATAGCACCTATTTTGGTTTTGCTTCTTGTGTAAGATTTAAAAAGACTTGTTTGTCAAAGTAATTGTGATTGTCATGACAGGAGAAGAAATAAAAAATTACGGATTTACATCTATCAGCCCTGGTGTAGCTTCGGGTGCATTGTATCGGGCTGGATTTACTATTAGTGATCAAACAAGAGGACTGGTTCATAAGGACCATATATCTCTTTGTGCATATCCAGAAGCTGTATCAGAATCTCAAGGAAGAACTGCTGGTTATGCTACACAAATAACAATAGAATCTTGGCCAGATGTGGGAATTCCATTACCAGTACTTAGAGACGTTAGAGAACAAATACCAGATGTAGCTTTTCTTGATCAAGAAGGCGGAAAAATCGAAATAGACCAAGAATAAATTATCCACATTTTTAAATGAAAAATACTCTTATTTTGGATAACCCAAAGTTTTAAAAACACTGTAAAAGAAGTAAAAGAAAGTAATTCAATGCTAATTGGTGTGTGATTATTCGTGTTTAAGATTCTTACGGTAAAAGATAAAATAAGAGTTCCGCCTACAAAATTTGAGCTTGAACTTAATGAAGCAGTCAAGAAAAGTTTACAAGAACAAATTGAAGGCAAAATTGATCCAAATTTGGGTGTATTTTTAGTTGTTACAGAAGTTAATAATATTGGAGAGGGTGAAATCGTTCCAGAAGATGGGGCAATATTCTATCCAGCAAATTATAAAATTCTTACCTATATGCCAGAAATAAATGAGGTTGTTATGGGTGAGGTTGTAGATATAACAGAATTTGGTGCATTTGTTAGAATTGGTCCACTTGACGCACTAACACACGTCAGCCAAATAATGGATGACAAAATTTCATATGATTCAAAAAATTCTATATTCACTGGAAGGAAAGCCGGTAATAAATTAAAAGAAGGCGACATTGTACGCGCACGTATTGTGGGTGCATCATTAGGAAAGGGTAGAACAAAGATTTCACTTACAATGAGACAACCAAACCTTGGTTGTGTACAATGGATTGAAGGTGAAAAGAGAAAGAAATTAAAGAAACCTGGTACAAGAGCAGCAAAACCAGCAGCTAAATCTAAGAAGAAGTGATATTATGCCAAGAAGAGCTTGTAGACAATGTAAAAGAATTTTGAAAAGCACAATGTGCCCAGTTTGTAAAACAAATGATACAACAACAACATTTCAGGGTGCTGTAATTATTTTTGACATTGAGAGTGAAATTGCCAAGAAGCTTAACATTACTTCTCCTGGTTCTTATGCAATTAGGGTGTAAATTTATTCTCTATTTTGCGGTGCATTTCCTATAACAGGCCCATCCCATGTACTCATTGTTTTCATAGTATCATAACCCATTACTGCTGCATCTACCGCATTTCCAACAATAGGGATACAACCAGCATAATCACAGCCTGCTCTGAAATAGTTACCCTGAGCAGCATTTGCACTACCAGAAGCTAGACCAGCACCAATACCAACAAATGGAAGTATTTTCCCAAATTTTCCAAGCTTCTTCAAAATTTTTCCAGCGGTACTTGCCTTATCAACTCCTCTTGTTATGCTTGCAAAGTTACCTTTTCTTGCTGCTCTTTCGAGATCATCGGCAATATTTTCAGTTTTTGCCCAATCAGTATCAATATTGATAGGATCAAAATCAGCGTCTAATACACCAATATCATCAATTTTTATAAAATTCACTTGTTCCATAGCAACATCACCTTGATCTGTCATCATTCTTACAATTGTTGGCTTCCTAAAGTCGTCTAAAGGTGGTGCTTTATCTCCTAATCTTTTTACTGCCATTGTGTGCAGGTCTTCCGCACCGTATGCATTACCACGCGCTTTTAGTGCAGCACGTTTAATCTCCGTGGTAATCCAAGCACCTTCTTCTCTAGAACCCACACGAACATAGCCCTGTTCTAAAATGTCGGTTTCTGTTGTCAACAACCAAGTTTTTACTACACCAACAGAAGTTCCATGATAAGTATTTATCAATTCCTCTACCATCCCACTCGGGTCAACATACTTTAATGGATTATTCGCAACATAAGCATACGGACTGACAGTGGGTGAAAAAATCGGATCAACACTTATGAATCGCGCAACGATTGGGTCATAATATCTTGCACCGTAGTAATATAACGATTTATCTTGTTCTTGTCCTGTAAACTTGTAATTTGTGTCGGCTTGTTTTGTTCCAGCTTCAGCGAAGCTAGATCCATATGGATATTGAACATTCTCGCTCGTTAGCTGACCATCGGGCCCAGTCGAAAATCGATTACTTGACAAATGGTCCTGATGATAATAAGTTATACCACCATCATCCTGTCTTAAGGTAAGTCCTAAACCATAAAGATACGACGTTTTGCTTTTCTCGACTAATTGTTCTCTCTGTTCATATGGTTGTTCAATAACATCGTATGTTGGATGTTTTCTTTCTTGCACTAGTGACCTATCATCAATCGTACCAATCTTAAATTCACCAATTGTATCAAATTCATAAAATGCAACAAACCAAAACAATAATGCAAGTAAGATTATTAGGACTATAATAGAACTAAGGTGATGGTGCCTTACTTTATGCATAATATTATTTGTGTACGATTATTAAATATATTTTCAGTATTTTTTCTTATGACCATTTTCTGTGTTTAAAATTGTTTCAATTATTGCACGGCTTGCTAGGTGTGATGTTACATTTTGAAAGTCATATTGTGGGTTTACACCAACAATGTCAAAACCAAGTATACCAAGCTTTGCTACTTGTTGAAGAAGACCAATAAGTTGTACGCTGCTTATACCACCTGGTAGCGGATCACTTACACCTGGTGCAAAAGCAGGATCAACAACATCCATATCTATGGAAATATATACATCACGACCGATAGTTCGCCTGATTTCGTTAATTGTCCTCTTTATACCCATTTCTCCGATGTCCACGGGTGTTAGTGTCTTTATTTCTTTACTCCGCTTTAGCGGAAAACGGACACCTAACTCAATACTTGACGAGAAGTCAATGTATTCGTATTTTTTTGGATTACAAACAAAAGGGTGTTCTTTACCTATGAAATCCGGATGTGCATCAAAATAAACAACACTTATCTTTTTTTCTAACTTATCAAGACCTTTCAGTATTTCACACGTTATATGATGGTCTCCTCCTATTGTAACTGGTATTTTGTTTTGCTTTGATATTTCTTCTATAATTCCTGATAATTTCTTTCTTTTTTTATTTCCATTATCAAATATTTTTTTATCATGTTTGAACATTTCAGACAGTTTTTTGTCTTTATGAGATTCAAAAACTTCGTATTTTTTTGATACGTCCCTTATAAAGGCTGGTGCATCGTTTATACCACGTCTATCTGATTTTGATTTTTTCTCATCGGGTATACCTGTTATAACAAATTCAGCGTCTTTCATTTTTTTTGTATTATGCCATGAAAATTTAGCCATCTATCTACTATATTGTTATATGTATTTATTATTTTGTGAAAAATTACAAAGAAACTAATGCTAAAAGTACTATGTAAGATGCAATTCCTGATATAAAATATCTTGGATCTCCTGCGTTATTGGAAGGAAGTGTATCTCTGATTATAACATAAAGAAGTGCTCCTACAACAAAACCAAGTAAAATACTTATGATACCTGGAGTCAGTGGTAAAAAGAATGCTACAACAACACCCAATAATGTAGATACTGCAAGTACGTTTTTCAGCATACCTCTTATTTTTATATGATCATGTATTTCTGTAAGTGAAGTTACACTGAATACTGTATGGAAGAATATTGGGAAGAATAACAGAAGTCCTTCTATAAGACCTAAATTTGTAAGATTTACAAGCAAAATACCAATAATAAAATGGTACATGAAAAATGATGCTGAATGGATTTCTTTTAACTCTTTTCTACATTTTTCAATGGATTTCTGCTTGTATGCGTGTTTTTCTATTAAGTGAAACATAGAAAATCCTAACAATACGAATATGAATAGTGTTTTACTCATAATTTCAGTTCTACCGTACATTTCAGGGAATAGAAAAAGAAATAAATATGATATCGATACCCCAGCTGTAAAAGACAGCATTTTATTTCTGTGGTTTGGGTTTCTCAGCTTAATTTTATCACTCATATGGTGTCCTAATGCTAACACAACACCAAAAAGCAGGGGTATGACAACCTCATATACCATAGGATGTAATTTATTTGTATTGTAGTTAAAGTTTTTTATAATATAGTACTACCTTTAAGTTAGTGAAAACATGATCATAGAATTACATGCACATACAAACGCTTCAGATGCAGTTCAGAGCGTGGAAGAGACTATACGTTTTGCTGAGACAAAAGTAGGTGCATTGGCTATAACAGATCACAATACTTTTGGTGGTTATTACAAATCACGACAAATAAAAACAGATCTTTTGGTAATTCCTGGTATTGAGGTTTCTACTGATTGCGGTCATATTGTGGGTCTTGGGATAGAAGAATTAAAATTTAAGGAGAAGGAAGATGCGTGCAGCATTATCGATAAGATACATTCTTCTGGCGGTACATCAATAGCAGCCCATCCTTATAGAATAGGACTAGGATTAAACACTAATGAAGGGGTTCTTAAAAGGGTGAATGCAATTGAGGTTCTTAATGGCAATACTCCTATGAAATACAATCGTCGTGCTCGCAAAACTGCAGAAGAGTTAAAAAAACCAATGACGTGTGGTTCTGATGCTCATAGAATAAAGGACATTGGGCGCTTTTCGTGTGAAACAAAAGCCACTAACATTGATGGTATTCTAAAGGCTGTAAGAAAGGGTGATCTGGTTTTATCTGATAAAACGGTAAAAATTACTTCATTAATTTCAAAAGTCATATATAGAAGAATGTATCTTACAAAAAGGAAGATGTTTGGAAACCCTACGATGTAGTTAACTTTATATAAGTTTAATTGAAAGAAATAAAGAAGATGGGGATCAGTATGGAAACAGGATCTAAAAAAGAAATTAAAAATATAACAAAGAACCAGCGTAATGTTTGGATGTATTCTACGTTTGGTCTGGTTATTATACTCATTATAGTTGTTGCATTATCCCTTTCAATGACTCCAACTGGTGCTGTTACTGTAGAATACAGTGACCAACAAGCAGCAGATCGAGCAATGGAATTTATTAACGGAAATCTAGTACAAGAAGGAAATACAGCTGAACTTATTTCTATTGAAGAAGAAAGAGGATTATATAAAATTAAAATATCACTTAACGGACAAGAATTAGATACTTTTTTTACAAAAGATCTTAATGTTTTTATACCACAAGCAGTTGAGGTTTCAGATATAATTGAACAAAAAGAAACACCCCCACAAGAGACTCCGACAGAGCCAGTACCAACTGAAATACCAAAATCCGACAAACCGATTGTTGAATTGTTTGTAATGTCACATTGCCCATATGGTACACAAGCAGAAAAGGGTATTATACCTGTTGTAAATCTGCTTGGAGACAAGATAGATTTTAGTCTAAAATATGTTTATTATGCAATGCATCCAACCCAAGGAGAAGTTGAGGAACAATTACTACAATACTGCATACAAGAAGAAAACAACGATAAATTCCTAGATTATCTTGCATGTTTCCTTGAAGCTGGTGATACTAATGATTGTTTAGGAAGGGTTGGTATTGCTAGAGCTGATTTAGAAACATGTATTTCAGAAACAGATGAACAGTTTGAAATAATGACCAACCTTGAAGATACTTCATTGTGGTTAAATGGAAGATTCCCACAATTCAATATTCACAAAGACCTTAATGAGCAATATGGTATAGGTGGATCACCTTCACTTGTTGTAAATGGTCTAAAGGTAAGCAGTGGTAGAGCACCTGCAGCATTACAATCAATAATCTGTTCAGCATTCAATACTCCTCCAGAAGAATGTTCAGAACAATTAGATGCTGCAAATCCTTCACCTGGATTTGGTTATACTCCTGGCAGTGTTGCTGCTAGTGACGCAGGAGTCTGTGGATAAGAAATAACTATTTATTCAACATGTTCTACTTTGAATCTCCTTCTTTTTCTATTCTCTGTTTGTTTATCAAGAAGTGCCTGAAATGCTGGCCAAACAGATTCGTCGTGTACATAAACAGTAGGGCCAGTTCTTTGAATGTTTTGAAGGTTTGCTGTTTCACCCATCATTGCCCTATAACGATTGACAAAGGCTCTGTATGTGGCTTTTGCCTTCCCAGCGTCTTTAAAGGTTATTTCGTATGCCATTGCTAGAAATTGGTTACAATTCTTTTATGTCTATTTTTTATACTATTAAAAACAAATAAAATTCATGAAAAAATTAAATGTTCTTATTATGGGTGCTGCTGGTAGAGATTTTCACAATTTTAATGTTTATTTTCGAAATAATTCACAATTTGATGTTAAAGGGTTTACTGCTACACAAATACCTGATATAGATGGCAGAAAATATCCTGCAAAACTTGCAGGTAAGTTGTACAAAAAAGGAGATGCGTTTGTCATAACAACAACAGCAGACGTAACAGACAGTTCAGTCTCAGATACTTACGACAGCCTTCAAATACAAATATACTATGATGTTGTGGGCGGTATTGGAAATGTGACGGATGTTGCAACCTGTATAGGAACAGTAGCTTAAAATTAATATTTTTCTTTTTTACTTCTTTATTTTTCTAGATTAGATTTTAGATTAGATAATAGTTCATATCATATAAAAATATTATTTATACTGTATAAAAATAATATTAATCATGAAGTATGCCATTAAAAAGTATATTAAAAAGCTAACGGTCTTTGACGTCTTTGTTATAACAATAGTAATCGTAATGGCTTTACTGTCGTTTATCCCCAAATTTGACGAAACTATAACCGAATTTGCATACGACCAACAACTCATCGCATCCAACAAGATGGATCTCATGATAAATGATATAGAATTTCCCGAAGAAATACACGCTGATGAGGAATATGTTTTTTCAGCAAGTGTAAAGAATAATGGAAATACAATTGTAAACGGGTTTATTATTAAAATAGAATTTGGAGATGATAGTCATGAAAACTTTTATTATAAAGACACTATAAATCCCGGCAATATACTTGATTTTGATTTTGAACATGTTTATTATCAGCAAGGTGGTTATACCATTGAAGTATCTGTAGAAGAAAGCGTTTATGATGACGATCAGAACATGGAAAATAATGAACTAAATAAAGACGTTGAAATCCTCAATGAATTTGATTATACTTATTATGCATGTAACCAGGAAATGTGTGTTCTTACAAACGGTATAGGAGAAGATGAGTGTATTACAGATACTGAATGCATTGTTGAGAATGGTAATACAGCATCAAGCACAGCATCAAGCACAGAATCAGGCGCCGAATCGGGTGCTGAATCAACACCCGCCGCAGAAGAAAGTGGTGGTGACCCAGCTGTAATTGATATATTATTCTCACCCGAAGAAAGAACAAGTGAAACAGAAATAAGCATTATAATTTTAATAAAAAATGATGGCAACGAAGAACTTGAGGGGGATGTGAATGCTATATTATATTATGATTATTCGATCGAAGCTGAACAAGACTTTTTTGTTTCCCTTTCTCCTGGTGAAGAAAAAGAATTATTTATGGATGTGGAAATTTTCCAGCAAGGTATACACGACATTGTGGCTAGTATATCACCAACATTCGCCGACACGGACACATCAAACAATATTTTAGCTGAAATTCTTTCTATAGATTAAAAAACAATTTATATCTATTAAAGACATAGAAATCTTATGAGAAAAGTTAGCCCTTTTGGGATCTTTGTTGTCGTTATTATAATAGTAGCACTGGTAGTTGCATTCTTTCCAATAGCACCAGGCAAAACCCCACTAAACATAATTGGTTTTGATAACAATAATGATGATCAAACAAATGATATTCAATCCGAGGCTACAGGAGAGTTTAGCTTTCCTATTGCAGATGTAATAGATATAGAAGCAATTGATATCACTCTTCCCGATGAAATACACGCAGAACAAGAACTCGTTTATAAAGCAAAAATAAAAAATAACATAGACACACCTATTACTGGCTTTACTGTTGAAATAAATTTTGGAGACGAATCAACAAATTATTTAACCTATAGTGAATATTTGCCCGCGGATGAGTCAATTACTTTTGATTTTCCGCATGTTTATACAACACCAGGAGAGTATGAAATTAAATTAATCGTCACTGACAACAGAGACGAAGATTTAGATAATAATGAAATATCAGTTCATGCTACTGTTTTAGAACCAATTAGTTATACTCATTTAACTTGTATTGAAGAGATGTGTCTGCGCATGAGTGGTATTGGGGATGATCAATGTACAACAGAAGCAGATTGCGTCGGAAAAGGTATTAACATTGGTGCTGGATCAAAAGATGGTTCTAGTGGTAGTGGAGACGATGATGATTCTGGAGAACCCGAAGAACCAGTAATAATAATAGGTGATCTATCAATTTTTGATATTGTATTTGAACCAGAAAACGCTACAAACATAACAGAAGTTATTATAAATGTTGTTGTAAAAAACGTCGGTAATACTTATTTAGAAGGCAGCGTTATGACCGACTTATATTATAATGACGTTCTTGAATCAGAACAACCATTTGATGTTGCCCTATTACCCGACGAAGAAGCAACACTGTTCATGGATATAGAAATATTTGATTCTGGAACATATGAAGTTAGATCAAGTATTGACCCTTCATTCACAGACACAAACCCACTAAACAACGTTAGAATAGAAACGATTAATGTTAGTTAAAAACTTATGATACGTCTGTAAACACTTCCTCATAAGGATAAACTATTATACCACCAGGTCGATGGATTTCTATTGGATGTATTTTCAAAGAGTGTTTTGTTGAACGCATTTTTCTGATTGTGATCGCACGCAAGAAAATATTACCCCGTTTCATATAATATAGTACCACAACACCATCAGCTACGAACTCTTCAACACCGAATGCCGATAAGGTTGATTCAGCTTCCCTGGTTTCATCAATAGCTATTGTTGTGCAACCCTGTCTTTTCAATAACTGTGCCAGGTCTAATAA
>JBHOSK010000013.1:0-27929 GCA_042584825.1 Candidatus Aenigmatarchaeota archaeon | reverse complement strand
CAAAAATAAATTTCAATGCACATGCTATAAGGTCATATGCATATGCATGCTACTTGATTAATGAGTCATATTGTTATTACGCAAACAAAACAGTATGATAATTAAGTGCGTTTTCAGCTGATTTTTGTTGTGTTATATTACCTGTTATTTCTGCTAGCGTGAACATTCTTTCTGCTGTTGCAGTAGATGTATATATGTTATCGGGTTTATCGTAGCCTCCAAAATATTTGTAATATCCATAATACCCGTTTGTTTGGTCCTGTATAATCCAATCTGCAATGTCATTGGCTATATCAAGATAATTTTTATCGTTGGTTCTAGTGTAAAGCAATGTTAGTCCTATTATTCCACTTGACTGGACAGTTCTTACCATAGTATAATTTTCATTAGTATCGTGTGTAATTGGGAGACCGTATGGACCAACGTATTTTGTGTATAGATTATTCTTTACGTAGTCTATGTTTCTCTTGAAACTTTGGAAATATTTATCTTCGGGTTCCCAGTAATCATCTACAGTAAGGTAAAGCCAATCTGTTTCATTCCATCCAATAGAATTTCTTGCTTTGAATCTGTACGTTATTATCTTGTTTCTGCTCAAATTCTCGTTTCCTATTGTAAAATTTATCCATCCGTCTTCAGCTATAACAAAATGTTCTGTCATCTCTCCTGAAGAGTCTTCTTCAACAATACCTTCTATAATTTCATCTGAGTGTCCCCACCATTTTGAATAAAGTGTTATGTTGTCATAAGGATTTATTGAATCCGCCCCACAAGCAAGTTCTTGTGGAATGTTATTTGATGTGTCGATATTAATTTTTTTAATGTCGCTCCATTGTATATCCCTATTGATATCTCTTGAAGTGCATGCCCACTCATATCCTCCTTGTTTTATGGGAATGGTGAAATCATATGTTGTATTCGTTTGTCCTGATGTATTTGTAGAGATTCTTCTCCATTTGTCATTTATTTTTAGATATAAAGAAACGCTATGTAATGGCACATTTCCTGTTACATAACAACCCAATGTGACGTCGTTTGTATTGATAAATGTGTCGTTCTCGTGATAGAGTGTATTTATGCCAATAATGTTTTGATACTCTATTGTTAATGTTGGTCTGAATACTTCGGGGTCTTCTGAACTAAAAAATCTTGAAAAATTATAACCAGTATGCTGTGATTCGTTTATTAATTTTATAGCAAATGATATCTTGTCTCTTTTATTGGCGTACCACTCTTTTATTGGAGGTGTTACTCCCCATATAAATATGTCATCAGCAGAATGAACTTTTGTAATATTCGTTTGTGTTAAATTACAAAAATAAGAATTATCGAAATTTGGTCCGCATGATTCTGTCATCCAAGTTAAATAGTATTCATCCCAGTATTTTTGATAAACAGTATGTATTGCATATTCACGAGGCTCATTCCCTATGTAAAGATATTGAAACATTGATATGTTTGCACTTTTAATTTTAATGTTTTCTATTTCTGGTAAATGAAATCTGAGGTATATTCGCTGATTATGGTCGTCGTATTTTCCTACTCTAAGTGAATCTATTGGAAAATGTGCATTATAGGATTGTTCATCCACAAATGCATCATCTATAGGATAAGTTGAAAACGTTTCTGCATGAACAGCATTAATCGTAATAATTAGTGTAGTAATTAGCGATAATATAAATATTATATATAATTTCATGATAACTTACTGAAATTTGAATATTTATAAAGGTTAAAATATCAAAAATAATTTATTATCGGCCTTGTTCTAGGGTAAACGCTTCGTGTGTTTCATATTTTGGTCTTGGTCTAAAATGGCCTTTCAATACTATTTTATTATTCTCTAAAACTGGGACAAAATATTTTAAAAGTATGGTTATTTTACTTCCGTGTTTTTCGCAAATCGCATCAATACCACATGAAAAAACAGTTGTTTTGTTGTTTGACATGTATGTTATATTACCATCAAAAATAAAGTTACCAGGCACTGTTAATTCAAGGTTCCTTGTTGTTAGATCGCCTGTGTTGCTAATGAAACTGAATTCTACTGCATTTGATTTGGCTGTTCTAAAAACGTTCAAATTATTTGATTTTATTTCGTATGTTATGAATTTTCCTTCGTTCTTGCTCCATTCGCCGGTTCTTTCAAAATACATATTAAATAACATACCGTTTTGAGATGTTACAAAATTTACATTACCATCAGAATCAAAAGCTGTTACGTGGTTTGTAGAAAAATTTAATATTTCTGTTATATTCCATTTCCACGAATCAATCAAGAATGGTTTAGTATTGATAGAATATATTGTTTTTCTAAATAACATGTCTCCTGTATGTTTTTTTAGTGATATGTTTATGATGCCTTTGGGTTCGTCGACTTTCCAGCATACATTATCGTGTATTTTTAGTAATTCTCGCGGTTTGTTTTGATTCATAAGTAGATCCGCAAAAACACCCAGTGTAAATGATGTTTTCCATGTACTCACGTTGTTGTCCGAAACTGTTAGGTCACCATCGTCCCAGCTCCCGTCTTCGTTCTGTTTTCCAGGAGCGAGATCTATCATATAATCCAGTTGTTTCCATGTCCAGTTGGCTTTGGTTGAGTTTTTTTCTAATAATGCGAGCGTGCTGAACAGATTTGCGAACTCTATCATTTGGTAACTTGCTCCTGGGCCTGGAGGAAATGCTCCATCATCATTGTAAAAGTAATAGCCTTCGTTTGAACGGTTATTGATATTTTCAAAGGCTTTTGTTAGACTTTGTGTAATTTCTGCTGGTACTTCAGTATAGTATTCGCTCTGTTGTAACCAATACACCCCTTCTGCAAAACCTTCTGTTGTTAGTGCATCGTAATACTCTGGTTGTAAGAACAATTCTCCTACCCTATAAGGCCAGCTTCCTGAAGGATCCTGTTGACTTATTACCCAGTAAGCTGTTTTGTTTGCGTAATAGCAATATGATTCATTTATTAAATAGCATGCATATGCGTATACACGCATGCCTTGTGCGTTTGTATTTATTTTAACAGGATTTGGATCATATCCTGGTTGTGTTTTAAAATGATCTTCATCCCATGTATGTTCAATATGATAATTTAGTGCTCGTTCGGCAGAGTATTGGTGTGTTTTATTTCCTGTCACTGAGCTTAAATCTAGCATTCTAGATATAACACCAGCAGAGCCGTAAAAGCTGCTTAAAGTATAATAGCTACTTATATCGGTGTAGTATCCTAAAAATCTATAATAGTCATCGATCTGATCGTGTACCATCCAATCAGCAATATCATTTGCCATGTCGAGATATTCTGTGTCTCCTGTATACAGATGATATCTTAGAGCTGCATGCATAGCGGCGGTTTGTGCCATTCTTGGTAGTGTGTAATTTTCGTTGAAATCTTGTGAAATAGGAATGTTGTGTGGACCAACACCTTTTGTGTATAGATTATCTTTTACATAATCTAGTGTTCTTTTGAAACTTTGGAAGTATTTGTCTTGTGGTTCCCAATAATCATCTATAGTAAGAGAAAACCAATCTGTTGTGTTCCAGCCTTCGTTGTTCAGTGCACGAAACCTATAATTTATTATTTGATTTCTTTCTGTGTTTTCTATTGTAAAGTTTATCCATCCGTCTTCGACAGTAATTGGGTGTAAAATAATTTCTCCAGATGAGTCTTCTTCAACAATACCTGCTATCACATCATCCATATGTCCCCACCATTTTGAATAAAGTGTGATGTTTTTGTAAGGGTTAGGTAATGTGTTACCAGTATCGATTAATTGTGGTTCTCCGATACTTCTATCTATTATGAAAACTCTTGGAATCCCCCAAGATATCTTATTATCGATGTCTATGGACATACAATTCCAGGAAAACTCTCCATCTTTTTCTACCGGTAGTGTGAACGTATAGGTCGTATTAATAATGCCTGATGTGTTAGTTACAATTGGCTTCCAATTACTATATAGATCTGAGTAAAATGTTACATTTCTTAATGATATATTTCCAAATAGATCACAGCTGAATGTGACATAGGCTGAATTTAGAAATTCATTATCTTGGGGGGAGGTTGGTGTGACATCAATAACGTTTTCATAATCTATACGAAGATGGGGTCTGAAAATTTCTATAGATTCTTCTAACTGAGCAAACTTACTTACATTGTATCCGGTATATTCAGATTCATTATATAATTTCAGTACAAGGGTGATTTTTCTTTTATTAAATTGATATGCTCTTTCTACTGCTTTTGTTATGTCCCATGTATAAAAAATACCGCTTTCAGAAACGGGTACTACATCTAATGGCTCGAGATCACAGAAATAGTCATTATCGAAATCGTTTCCGCAAAATTGGTTCCTCCATGTAATTGAGTCTTGGTGCCAAAATGGGGAGTAGACATCATAAACAGCATAATCTTTTGGACGCTCGCCGTACATTTCGTCATGGAACAGCGTCAAGTTCGCGTATTTTATTTCTATATTTTCAGGTAGTAATAGATCAAACTTAAGGTAAGTTCGTTCTGTGTAGTTCAATGTCTTTCCGGCTCTTAGTTCATTTATTGGGAACCTTGTGTCGTAATAATATTCATTGACATAAGAATCGTCTATTGGTGTTCTTGTATATGTGCTTCCGTGGGTAGGTGTTATTATAAAAAACAGCGTAAAAATCAGTATTAAAAAAATAACAAATTGTTTTATCATTCTATTATTAATAAAATGAAAAGTTAAAAGATTAAAAATTACTTGTTTTCTTCTTTTTCAGCAAGTTTATACACGGGTAAATTTACAGGAGGAGGAAGCTTCAATTCGTCTGCTATTGCGAGTACTTTAATCAAAGATTTTCTCATTATAGCGTTCATGACTTCTAATGATATTTCATTGTTTAATGTCTTGCTTTTCTGCCATTCCTCTAAAGCTGTTTCTAAAAGTTCACCATGATATAGAATTTCTCCTTTTAGAACCACATTTCCAAGATCTGGTTCATATTTTGTTTCAAATTCAAAGTCTATTTGTAGTGGTTCTTTTACGGTTTTTGGTAAACCAGTCTTTTTCTTAACATCTAGTACTCTTGGAAATGAGTTTACCTCTAGCTTTTTCTCTTTCATTTGTTCCCTTGTGATGTTTGCTTTTATATAATATAAGTCATATGATATTATTGTCATAATGTCCACCTTATTTAACCTATTTAATAGATATACAAATATTTAAATAGTGATGGATTATTAATAATGAGATTATAAGGTGATTGTTTTGCTTACTCCTATGGAGGAAAAAATATTAAAAAATGTTTCAAAATTTCAGCTACTTACAAAAATTGAGTTGAAAAGAAGATTAAGGGAAAATGGGACTACGTCGAATGGTAACGTTGTTGACATTGCTATAAGAAATCTTTCTGAAAAAGATCTAATATCGCTTGTAACTCCTATAGGATCTACGTGTCTTGTTCTTACAAAAAGAGGATCAAAATTATTGGAAGATCTTGAATTATAAAGAATTTAAATTGTCAATTCAAAAAAGATATAAGCTCCATAATAGCCCTGTAGTGTAGATAAAAATAGCAGATTGGTCCAGCATGCGAGGCCCTGGTTTATTTTTAAATAAGGAGAAACCTCGCGACTCAGGTTCGAATCCTGGCAGGGCTATTTTTATAATTTAAAGGTATATACTCAAGTGATTAAATATGAAAAAAACTACTCAAAGTAAATTGATGGTATTGTTTGTGGTGTTAATTTTTGGTATGTCTACAATAGCATATGTTTTCATGAGTGCTACGAATTTTGGTTCACAAGAATCAGAGCAAACCGAATTATTGGAAGAGTATATAATTGAGGGGGATATTGATCCTAATATTGAGTCGCAATATGTACAGAATGGGTATACGTTTCTTAAGTACTATTATAATGAAGGCACTTATTTTAACTATTTAGAAAGTTTACCAACGCTATTTCAAACAAACACTGGTCAAATGCAGTTGTTTATAGTAAAAATCCCTGATGAAAGAGAGTTTATTTCAATAAATAATCTAAATGGAATTCAGGAAATAGAAGAATTATCAGAAATGACTATATTCGCTGAATTGTGTGGAAATTTATTATCAGTACCTGCTGAATGTATTTTAACTAATTTTACTTCGTCTTAATTTATTTTAGTTTTTTGTTTATTCTATGTAACTTATCATCTATACCTTTTCTCATTTCTTTATATGCGGAACTACTCACAATGCCCTCTGTTTTTTCTTTCTCTAACACATTCAACATCCTCATTAATTTCTCTTTTTCAGCTGCCAGTTCATTTTTATCTACTGCAGGACCGGACATTTTTTCTCTAATTTTATCAAAATGGGCTTTCATATGAGGACTTATTGGTCCTTGTTTCTTTCTTAATACGAAGTTTAGGGTTGTTGTAACAAGTACGGTTATAATAACGAATATAGTAATTATGAAAAATAATGGAAACTCTTCTGCCTCGAATTCTATTTCAAGAGCAGCAAGCATTTCTCTTGCTCGTTGAATAAGGTTTCTTGCATTTTCAATATCATCTAATGCGTCTTCGGGTCTTCCTTGTTCAAGATTGCTTTCTGCGCTTGTTATGTATCGTTTTATTTCAAATATCATTTTTCTTATGTTATCTACATTCTTTCCTTGTTTTTCTGCGTTATCGGTATCTCTTTCCAATACTTTGAGTTCTCTTTTAATATCTTCTAGTTCTAATTCAATAAGATCTTCTACAGAATCAACTATTTCTACTATTATACCTACTTGGTGACTTGTTGTTGAGGATGATACAAGATATGTTGCTTGATATGTTCCTGTTTCTGCATCCTCTGGTACATCAAATTCTATTATAAATGTGGTTGAGTCGCCTTCGCTAAGTGATCCGTATATTTCTGGTTTTATTGTGTACCAGCTTGTATCTATACCTAAAACTACAAATTCAATGTTCACTAGATCTGTTGTACCTATGTTTTCAACTACAACGGATTTTATTATATTTGCTCCTCTTGCGAGTTTTACTCTGCTATCATACCTCGATACCAACATTGCAGAACCCAATTTATCGGGATATTCTGTAAATGTTGTATATGCCGTTACTCTTGACGTGGTGCCGCTAGATGATGGGGGTGTTGTTGGCTCTTCTGGTTCTTCTACAGAGGCCACAACAAAAAATGTCGTGGAAGCGGATAATGGTGGTTGAACTGGATCGTATGTCATGAGTATATTTAGTCTATATGTTCCAAGCATCTGATCTGATAATATATCTAAATCCCTTGAGAAAGATTGGTTGTATAATGCTGGTGTGTATACCCATTCGGTGTTTCCTGTATAATTTGTGGATTGATCTTCTGATGATATCCAATAATTAAGATATACGTCTTGTGAAACCTCTCCCATGTTTTCTATGAATATGTCAAAATCTAGTGTGCCTCCTTGTATTACTTCGGATTCATCTGTTTCTATACGTATGTCGTATGGACCTCCTTGCGCTACTCTGAATGCTTGTATTTTCATTGTGTTGAGATTTCCATATGTTACATTTAATATAGCTAGATACATTCCGGTTGCTGTTGATGCTGGCATTGCATATGAATATAAGTAATATCCAGTTCCTTGTTGTGTCATGTTTCCTAGGTTAACAGTAAAATAATCATTTAATGCAGGATCAAGAACATTAAGTTCCATTACTGTTGGGTTGACCGGTGTTCCTTGTCCGTCATAAGTAAATATTGCAAATCTCATGACGTTATCTGGGTACCATACAACTGCGGTTTCTATATCGGCAAAAAGGCCTGCTACAGTTACAGTAGATTCTTCTACAACAAAGCTGCTATTTGTTGTTTTGTTGATTGTTGTGTTCATTGCTGTATCAAAATAAGTAGAATTTGTTACTAATGAATAATTTCCTACCGGTGCATCTGATGATATTGTAAATGTTGGCATTGGGAATACGTTTCCTTCATCGTTTGTTTGATATGTGTCTTGATAACTCATGTTTTGGTTGTTGTCATATATTTTAAACGTGACGTTCATACCGGATATACCCAAACCGCTTATGTTTACTGCTCTATAGAAAATAGATCCCGTGTCTCCTTGATAATATAAACTAGAAAGTGTTGATGAAGTAATAATCATATTAAGATAAACTGTTATGTTTCTTTGCTCTTCTCTTGCATTTCCAACATTATCTGCTGCTACTATAGAAAGATTATAGTTTCCTCGTTGACTTGTGTTTCCAAATCCTGTAGAATTAGGATATGCTACATACCATCTAGAAAAGTTACCAGACACACTTAACCGTGACATGTTGGCTGAGTCTAGTGTTCCGTCTGGTCGTGTTATGTTTAGCATAACACCACTTATGTTCGTGTTCGATGCGTCTGTAACATTTGCATATATTTGTATTTGGCTGCTTTGCTCGGTAGAGTTTGGATTTATCTCTAAATCTATTACGGGTGGTACATAGGGTAGTAATGTAATTACTAAATAATTCTGTTGTGGTGAAGCTTCTTGAACAGAAGTAATAGTAAACGTTGTGTTATATATTTGTTGTGTAGAATTTGTTACATTATAAAGTACTGAAAAAGTCATGTTTTCTTGAGTATCTATAGTGAAATTTGTCATGTTTGCGTATGATTTGTTTCCTGTTTCCGGTGTTATTGTAAAGTTTATGAAAGTGTTTCCTACATTTGATATGTTAACTTCACATACAAGTCCTTCATCAGGAAATTCACTTCTTGTACAGGATGTCGGTGTCATTGTCCATATTCTGTTAGAAAGCACTGTTACATTTATCAAAAGTTGTTTTACATCTGTGAGTGTGCCTGATACATTTATAGTTCCGTTATATGTTCCAGCAGCATAACTTGCTGGTACTGATACATTTACCAAAACGGTTTGATTCCCTCCTTGTGTTATATTTGTTATTGATGACGGGATGAAAGTTACACTAAAATTTTCACAAACTTCTCCACTATCACACACCATTGTAATATCTTCAACATTGCCGTTACCTATTGAATATATTGTAAAGTTACCTATTGTTCCGTTTTCCCCTGCACTAACATTTCCTACTATAGATGATTCAGACAGGTTAATTTCTGGGTTTGGTGCAACAGTTACATTAAATACTTGTGTTGTGTTCGTTGTAGAATTATCGTTGTTTTTCCATTCTGCTGTAAAGTTTATTGTGAAATTACCTGGTGATGTACTGTTCGGTATAGTGAAATAAAATGTTCTTTCACAATATCCGTATGTTGTTATGTTTTGGCAATATTGTATTGATATATTAGATGACCAATTTCCTGGCATAGATGCTATCGATATATTAGTATCTCTTGCACTACCATATCCGGCGTTAGTGGAATTAACGATAATTGTGAATGTTTCATTGTTCGATATGGTGATGTTTGACGATGTGTAATTTTCTGGATTAAATGTAATATTCATTGTTGTGTTCGATGATACGGTTGCTCTTAAAGTTAAGATAAACGACCTATTTAGTGTTGATATATTAACAGTACCATTGTAGGTTCCTGGGGTATAATTTATTGGTACAGAAAGGTTGACGTATACGGTGGTGTTGTTTCCTATACCAAGCATTGATATGTTTGCTGGTATGAATATTGGATTAAATTGTTGACAAACTGTGCCAGAAGAGCAATTTATTGTTATATTTTCTAAAATTTCATTACCTACTGAAAATATTTGGAAATTACCAAGTGTCCAATTTCTACCATCGCTTGCATTAGCTAATAGCATGTTAGATGTCAAATTAATTACAGGGTTCGGTAATACAGATATGTTAACTTGTGTTGTGTTTGTTTCGTTTGTTTGGTCTGGGTTTGTCCAATTTACAGTAAAGTTTATGGGGTATGTCCCTGGGGCTGTATTGTTTGGAATAGTAACATTGAACAAAGCGTAACATGCTGAAGAGTTTAAGATATTTTCACAGCTTTGTGTTGTTGTGTTAACTCCCCAATTACTCAAAATTTCAATAAATATTGTCGTATTATATGCTGTCCCATTTCCTGTGTTTGTAATGTTTAGCATTATTTCTGATGTGTCATTTTGATAAATTCCTATATTTGACACGTTTATTGTTTGCCTGTCTGGTGTTAGATTTAGTATGGTTTTACCGGCTTCTGTGAAGTAATTTTGTGTGAAGTTTCCTATGTTTCCTGCACCGGTTGCGTTACAGAACAGTGGGAATTCGCCCATGTACGATGGTGCTGTAAAGTTTATAATATAGGTACCATTGTTGTAATTTGTTATATTGGAAACAATCTCTCCGTCTGCAGTACAATTTAGATAGGTTGAATTTATGAATGAGTCATTCCTAAAATTTCTGACATAAACGTTTGATACAACTTGCCTGTTAACTAAACCGTATTGATTTATTATATCAGTATTAACACTGTATACATCTGTTACATTAAAGTAAAATTCATCGTAAGAAAGAAAAGATTCGTTGATTTCATATGTTGAAAAATTAAATAGCCATTCTGTGATGTTAGCGTCTTTTGGTATAATGAATGTGTTGGTATAAATTTTATCTCCTGATGTGGCGTCACCGTTGGTTCCGTCATCGTATAAAAATAATACTGTATCGTCTCCTGTGCCGTCGGTTCCGTTGTTTATTGTAACGTTCATAAATCTTGTTAGGCTGTATGGGTCGCCTTCGCTTACATTTCCTTGTATTATAATGGTTTCATTCCTGTTGAAAATCGTAATGTTTATTTCTGGTGTAGTATTAACATACCAATATTCTGGTGCATATTGTGTAAAGTTCAATTCGTTTGTAATACCTGCTTTAATATTCAGGAACTCTGTAACACCATCACTTCCACCAGTACCAAAATATGTCAGAGATTTTTCAGATATTTTTTCACCAGAAGATATGCTCGTGCTATTCAAATGTATACCTAATCTTCCGGTTGCATTATATACATAATAATTGGATGTTGTATTAAGATTTATCAAACCAACAACAAAGTTTTGCGTACCATCATCCGCGTAGATCCATGAGTATGGTTCTGTAAAATCTCCTACGAAGCCATTTATACCTGACCCACTACCGAACGTTCTTTCAAGATCATATGCCAGTGCTCCGGCTGGTGTCGAGTTTCTAGTTATAGAATAACCTGCTATGTTTTCTATTTCCTGGGATATTTTTATGAAACTGCCTTTTGATTGTGGACCTGCTGTATCGTAAATATGGTATTTTTTCTTTATTGTTGCTTCTCCTGTTTCTGCACTTATGTTCCCGAATTCAACTTCAGGACCTTCTTGAATTATTGTCAGTCTAACAGGACCAGTTACAACTGTTATATTGTTTATCAAATTATATGTTGTGTTATGTGTTCCATTGTAATATTCTACGTATTCTGAGGTTCGGTCACCCACGTTTGTGTATAGAATTACATTTTGGTAAGAGTCTTCAAGTCTTTGAATACCTGATGTGTTTTCACCTTTATTCGTGTCTAAATAAATCCTCAAAATAGTGTTGTTTACATTTATTGTTTTGTTTTCATCGTCTTTTCCATAAACTATGTTTGTTGAGTATCCTGGTGATGATTTTGCACCGTTTTCTACAGTATCATAATAAACATAAAACTTTCTTGTTGTATTGCCTGGTGATGTCCCATTCATAATAAAAATTACAGTTCCTAATGCATTGCTTGAAGCGTCATATGTATCATCTATATCAAATTGGCTTGTAACTTCGTGTAAAATTTCTCCGTTGTTATTATGTTCCATAACTCGTACGGAATTATTATCAAATGTACCAGAAGGTAATATATCAGTAAAGTTTACCGTATATTCTATAGGCCAGTCTGTTCTATCTACTTGTGTGGAATTTATATCTAATCCGAATCTATATTGCCATGAAATATTATACCAAGTATCGTTTTGTGGCTGTCCAAATCCTGAGAACGCTGACACTGTATATATGAGAAATATAGCTAATACTAATATTATAACGGCTAATAATATTGCCGTGCCTCCTTTCATGATGAATAATTTATCCTGAGTAGTATATATTTTTTAGAATCGGTATCTGTGGACAGAAAATGGATATGTTTATAGGGAACTAAAATAATATTTTATTGTTGATAAATGATGAAATACGATTCAAGTATGAAGAGTAAATATTTGACATTACTTGTCTATGTTATCGTCTTCAACATATCCATAGTAGTATCAACAGTAGTTATACATGAAATAGGACACTTTTCTTTGGGTGCTTATTATGGATGCGACGATATGAAGATTATTCTATATGATGATGATAATTCTGCTGTTTATACCCAAATGACGTGTGAATCGAAAGAAAATTTTTCGGTGTTGGCTTTGGGTGGATTTTTACTTACAATTCCGTTTGCTCTGTCTTTTCTTTTATTAAAAAATAGGCCTGAGAGGTATTTTTCTTTAATAGCTATTGGGTTCAATCTTACTGTGAGTACGTCTGATGTTACAGTTTTTGATACGAGTTTTCTTCCATTGTTGCTTATTGTTATCGGAGGATTAAGCATTATTATAGGAGAGAATTTATTGATTAATAAATATATAGAAACATATATTGATTAGAAGGGTATTGCAGATGGTAATATTTCAACAACCGCTTTCGATCTATTATTCTATTTTAGCTGTGGGTTTTACTGTTTTTGTTATATTTTCCTCTAGGTTTGTATATAATTACAGAAGGGATTTGTTCCATATCCATGGGTTAAAATATGATATAACAAGTCCAAGAATGTGGTATAGAGGAAGAACTGGGCTTATGACAGCTACTATATTTGTGCTTAGTTTTGTATTATTTTTGACGCCAGGAACCCCTGTTATAGGTAATTTTGGGCTTCAGTCAACTGTGTCGACACCTTTAATTGCAACAAAGGCTATTTTATTAACAATAATACTTGTTCTAGTATCGTTCATGTTATTATCAATTATAAACGAAAAAAAGCACAAGAAAAAAAGATAATTTTCTTATGTTAGGGATATTTGCTATATTATAGGTTTTTCTTCAGTTTTTTTCTTATTTTCTATTTTTTCTAATGTTTCCGCTACTTTACTGGTTTGTTCTTCTTTGGGTTTTTTTGGTTTCTTTTTGTGTTTTTTATCAGCTTTGAGTGGTTTGCTCATTTCTTCTACATAAGATTTTTCATTATTTGTGGGGTGTGAGTCGTTGGATTTTTCAGAAACAACTTCGTCCACCACTTCTTTAACACTCTTCGTTTTTTCTTTTTTGGGGGTTGATTCTTCTGGCTTTTCCTCAACCGGTGCTTCTTTCTTTGGTTCTTCCTCTGCAGGAGTTTCTTCTTTAGGGGGTTCATTTACTTCGGGTTCTTCTTTCGTTTCTGCAGGAGCTTCTTGTGTTCCTTCTTCCTTTACTGGTTCATTGTTCTCGGTACTTTTTTCTGTTGGTGGTGGTACATTACCAGCTTCGTACATTTTTGAGAATTTTCTCCATTCTGTTTCTAATCTTTTATCGATTTTTCTTAATTTTTCTTCGTTCTTTATTTTCATCATTTCATACTCAGAAGGTTTTATTTTCTTACGTCTTTTTTGATCACGTATAGAATCCATGAAAAATACAATATCTTCTCTTTCTTTTCTCAGTGCTTCTATTTGATCTGGTATCTTTATGGTTATTAATGGAGAGAACTCTTTTTTGATATCTTCTATCTGTTTTTGCATTACTATTGTTCCTTTTTTAACAGATTCTATATCCTTTTTTGTTACAAATCCTTGCATGTTTGCTTTGAAAACATCAAGTGTTCTTAATACGTCTTTCATAGTATCATCAATTCCTTCTTGTTTTGCTTTGTATAAAACAAGATCATCTAATCCTTTGTTAAGATCAATAAAAATTTTTTCGGTTTTTGAACCAAGTCTTTCAATATACCTTACTGCTTCTTTTATGTCGTTTAACTTTGTTTGTAATTTTTTATCCAAATTAACCAGATTTTCTACACCGCCTATACTTTTTATGAGTTCGTATATTCTATTTGTTTTTTCAGAAATATCCTCTAATTTTTTCTGTGTTTTCTCGACATTTAAATTTGTAGCCTCAAATTTAGCATCGGTTTCCTTAAATTTTTTAACTAAGCGTTCTGGTCTTAATTCTTTCACGTTGTCAGTAAATTTTTCAACTCTTGCATCCATTTCTTTTAATGAAGCGTCTGATTGGAAAAGCATTGATCTCATTTCGCCAACACTTTCGTATAAATTTTGAACTGTTTCGTCTGTTGCTTTTTTAGAGTCCTTTACACCGTCTAACATGACCTTTATCTTTTCAACTTCTACTTTACTAGCTGCATCTATCTGTGGTGCTGCTATTGGTTGACCGGCACCTGATTCTGATGGAAGCGTAACTTCTTCTGGTTCAGAGCTAGACTCGTCACCGATATTTACTTCTTCTTGTTGAGCATCTTGTGATTGTTTTTCTGGTGTTGTTCTGTAAGGATCTTCGTCTGTTCCAGCACCATACATTTTTGCCCCACCCGGACCAATCATAAAGGGTACTCCGTTTTCATCCTTTCCCGATTCTCCTTCTTGTAGTGGCTTGTCTTCCTTTTCATCACCAGAGTCTTTCTTTTCCTCTTTTTTATCATTCGGGGGTTTCTTTTCCTCTTTTTTATCATCTTTCTTTTCATCAGAGTCTTTCTTTTCCTCTTTTTTATCACCAGAGTCTTTCTTCTTTAACATTCCACCAAAAAGACCCTTGCTTTTGTGATCTTCTATATGAGCAAAAATGTTCTCTGCGTGTTCTTCTGGTTCATTAATATCCTCTGTTTCGTTTGTTACGTTTTCAATTTCGTCGTTACCTTGAAGCTTGCTTAATTTTTCTGTATATTTTTCCTTAAGTTCTCTATAACTTTTTTCGGATATCCTCGCGTGGCTATATTCCTCTTCAAGGTAATCCAACAATAGTTTCACATTTTCTATGTCTTTTTCGCTCATTCACATACCTCATTTCATTTTTGAAACTCTTTTTTCGACAGAGTCTAAATATGTTTCAGCCATCTTGAATGCGGCTGTCTTTAATTTGTCTCTTGCTATATTCAACTCTATTTCTATATCATATGTATCAACTTTCTTCTTTTTTAATTCTTCTATTTTTGAGTCTATCTCTTGTATTTTCTTCTTTAGTTGCATATACTTGTCTAATTCCTTATCTGTAAGAGCAAATGGTGAGTGCAATAATGGTCGGAAGTTAATGAACCATGGTCTTCCGTCATTAAATTCTGGGTTTTGGAATAGTCCAGTACCGATTGTTAATCGTGTAATTTTTGATGCATAATCCAATCCGTACTTTGATTTAACTCTTCCGATGTCTCCTTCATACTTTGTTCTTAGTTGTATTTCGTTTGCAATGTTAGCTCTGATAGCTCCTTTGAAGTCTAATAATACCTGTGAAATCAAGAATACACCAATACCCCATTTTCGGAATTCTCTACAAGCGCGTTCTATTGATGTATAACCTTTCTTACCACCGTACTTTGGTAATAATCGGTGTACCTCGTCGTATATTACCATTAATTCTATTTTCTTGGATTCTTTTGGTCGCATGTCAAATATTGCCTGTATACTTCTTTTGACAAATTTATCTAATTTATCAGGTGGTAATCTATTCATGACGAATACTGTTATTTCTCCAGGTTTCATGTGATCCTTTATGTTGATTGGCATGTTTTCGTCTTCAACAAGTATTACGTCTGTCTTGAAGCTTCTTGCGTCGCTAGATTTTAGCCCAAATTGTGGATACAGATCATGGAATAATTTCAACTTACATGGCTTCATGAATCCTGTCCATTGGGCTGTTGGGTCGAATACTATTATAGGTATTTTTCGTTTTAGTAATTCTTCTGTACAAACCTGGGCTGACACAGATTTACCAGATCCAGTACCGCCTGCTGCAATTGAGTGCATAAGCAATTGTGACATGTCTGCATAGGCTGTTCTGTTTGTTTCTGCGATTTTACCTACTGCGAATGCATTTGGTCCTGGTTTAGGTAGTGCCTTGAAATCTACAGGAGCAATGTACCTTGCTTTTGCTTTTTTGGATGATTTGTAAGCTACTAGCCATTTTCTACCTAGGATAACTGCTGGGATACCTGCTATTATTGCGAACAGTATGAATGGGTTCGTTAGTGTTGAACGTAACATTGCTATGAATTTTTCTCTTGTTATTTCTATGTCATCTGCTGCAGTTGCCTGTTTATTACCGTTCGAGTAAACTGTAGCTACTTCTATAATATATCGACCTTCTGGTGCATCATCTGGTATTGTCATTGTTTGTCTGAATGTCAATATGTTTGTAACAGCTATTGTTTCTTGGTTTGTTATTATTATTTTTGTGTCGTCTTCTTGATCAGATAATGGTCTTACATTATATGTTGCTGTGATGTCATTCACTTCTGCTGTTTCACCCATGTTTATCAAAGTAACTTCAAATACTAGATCTTCACCTGGTTCAACGAATTTTGATAATGCTTTTACCTTTACGTCTAGAAGCTTCTCTAGTAAACTTATAACCTTTATTGTAATCGGTGTTCTTATTGTAACTTCACCTGCTTGTACAACAATCTCTCCTGTATATAATCCTTCTGCAATTGTCTCGGGTGCGAATGCTCTAACGTTAACAGTTCCTACTGATTTTGCATCTAAAGTGAATACTGGTTTTTGTACTGTTAGTAAAGCAAATGCTGGTCCTTCAATAGTTACGGTTGCTGTAACTGATTTGTCCTGATTATTTTGTATTGTCGTTGAGAACATTTTTGCTTCGTTTTGTATTATTTCTGTCTCTATCAAATCTGATCGTACTTCTATTGGTACTAATTCTTCACCTTCAACGACTTGGGGTACTGTTTGTGTTGACGTTGTGGTTGTTGTTGTGGTTGTTGCTCCTGTACCACTTGTTCCTGCGCCTCCTTCACTTCCTCCACCACCTTCGTCGCCTCCGCCTGGTGTAACTGGGGTAGTTGGACAATCGGCAGGACAATTATCATTGTCTTCACCATAGCTTGTTTCACATGTGTCGTCTCCGCAAATGAATTCAGCCAATATGTATGCACCAGCATCTGATATTGAGATTTTGGCAGTTAGTGCTGACATGTCTATAGACCCATCTGAATTGTCTCTATCTGCATTTGTTACTCTAGTCCATAGTGTGTTATCTGCTGTTGTTATTTTTGGTATCCATGCTCCACTATATCTGTATATTCCCAAGCGCGCTGGATCGCCTATTGAAGTCCCACAAGAATCGCCTGTGCATGATGAAAAGTCTATTATTGCTTCACCCGATGAATATGATAAATCTGTATCGAAATATACGCCTTTCAGGGCTGTTGTGGTTGTTCTCAAGCTTGGTATATTTCCTATTGTTACTGGATCTTCGTAGGCAGAACTTAATGTTATAGATGATAGATTGAATATGTTTATGAAGTGTGTTTGGTTTATTGTTTTAACTTCTATGTCGTATGTCGTTACATCGAGTGTTTCATTATATGCACCATCAGAGGTGTTTGTTATAAATGAATATCTTAATTGACCTGATGATGAATCCATAAATCTGAAGTTGGTAATTATAGGTAGTTCGTCAGTGTCTTCTATATCCACCACGTTTCCATAGAAGTTTACCTCTCTAAATAACTCAAATGTACCTGTATCAGATGCACAGTTATCTGTTTTATCGCATATTCGAGAAGCTACTGTATATACTCCTATGATTGTTGTGTTGGTGAAGTTTATTGTGTATATATAGAAATCGATATTTCTAGACAATAACGTCATATTGACTTCTGTGGTTGTTCCATTTTCCCCAGGTGTAGTTACGTTTGCTAACGTTGTATTAATACCTCCTGCTTCTGTAACATTTACATAAATTATAGCATCTGTATATTGGATCACTTGTGTTGGTGCATCTATCACTATAACTGGTGATGTCGTGTCATTATATATCACAGAATCGTTTTCTATATCAGATTTAATATGCATTCTTCCGGTAATAGCGTTAGTGTCGTTGTGTGTTGCTGTTATGTTTAGATGATATATTCGTGATGTATTTATGAAAGGTGCACTAAAGTTGAGTATCCATAATTGTTGAGTATTATTAAAGTGGTAATTTGTAACGTTGCCTGTACCTGTTATGGCTCCATCATACAAAAT
Source organism: Candidatus Aenigmatarchaeota archaeon (assembly GCA_042584825.1). Classification (GTDB taxonomy): domain Archaea; phylum Aenigmatarchaeota; class Aenigmatarchaeia; order GW2011-AR5; family GW2011-AR5; genus JBHOSK01. Next base: position 9,763 of record JBHOSK010000013.1, on the reverse strand, counting down.
TGCTTCGAAAGTTACGTTTTCGGTTAGTGTTTCGTTATTTGTTACATTAACTTTTACGATCATTGTATCATTAGGATTTATACCCATAAACGGATCTTGTTGTGTTGGATCAATTATTTTTACATCAAACCAATCTACCACCAAGCTCAATCGTGATGAGGTTTCTGTTATTGAGGAGTTTTCTCTTAATGCTCCTGTAAGATTTCCTTGTAGGAATCCTGTTAGATTTATAGTATTTTCTGTTAAGTTGTCAGGTGATGAAAAGTTTACATTAATCGTAACACTGTCTTCAAATCCTATTGTTATGTTTGTGTGACTTAGTGTTAGGTAAGGTGCTATGGATTCATTTACGATTAGATCTAGAGGTATTGCAGAATTGCCTGTATTGGTAAATGTTACTTGGCCAAACACTCCTGTTTGGTTATTTAATACTGATTTTGAAAGATATGTTGGTGTTTCTATCCACGATAAGTTAACTGGTACATTAACTGTGAGTGGTAGTGTCATTGTTCTTAATGTTGGCCAATTTTGACCTGTCCAATTTATTTCTATTGATCCATTGTAAATTCCTGTATAGAATCCTGAAGGTACGGAGAAGTTTACTTCTATTGTGGTAGATGTGTTTATGCCTAATAATGATAAATTGCCTGGTACTATGGTAACTGAAAAATTATCACATACTGTTCCTTCTATACAAACAACTGTTATGTTTGTTGCGTTTATGTTACCCAAAGACCATAATGTAAATGAATCGTTTGTTCCTGCTCCATCTGTTATTGTTTCGTAAAGTTCTGATTCAGATGTTTCTAGATAAGGATTTTCTGTAACATTTATCCATATCGTATGGTTGGTTTGATTTGTAGAATTCTCCATGTTTGTCCAGTTTAATGTGAAGTTGACATAGTACAATCCTGGTAATGTTTGTCTTGTTATGTTAACAATCGTATTATTTGTTTTTGTTATATATTTCAATATTTCTGAAAAGTTATAGTTACGTGGGGTTATATTCAATGTCCCGCTGTTAGAAATCGTTGTATTCACACTTACATTATATGCTCGTGATCCTCCTACATTTTCTAGAATGACAGACAAATCAAACTCCTGACCAAAGTTAAATGTTATGTTTGTTGCGTTTATCGTTGTTGTGTTTGTTGTTATATTTATTATTGTTGTGTTTGAACTTGAAATATTATAGTAATCAGTACATGATTGCAATGTCGATGTGTCGTTTGCGCATACTCTAATTGAATATGTGCCTACCACCGTAACGTTGTATGTTGTATTATATGTGTCATCCGTTAATACTGTCATGAATCTTGTTTCATTGTATCCGTCTGGTGTTGATACATTTATCCAAACTTTATCAACTTTTATGTTATCAACAACGTTTGCTGTTATTGATATATTTTCGAAATCCAGCTCGTACGAAGTAGGTGTTACAGATACGTTTTCTATTGTGGGTGGAATATCGGTAACATTAAATCCGAATGAAACGCTTCTGTTTGGTGGTATCCCTGTCAAATTCTCTGTCTCTATATTTAGTGATACATCATAATAACGATGTGAAACACCAGCAGGAATGTCAAAGGTTACAGATATGTTGGTTGTTGTCTGTTTCTCAAGGTCAAATGCATAACTAGGGGTTTGATTACTCAAATAAATATATCCACCACCACCAGATATGTATACTGTAAAACTGATTCGTTCGTTTCCTTGGTTTTCTACTAGTATATTTCCTATTGTTCCTGATGAGTTTGGTGGTTGTATGAAATATCCAAATGTTCCGCTGCTTGGTGTTCTATCCCAGCTTAGATTTTCGGGTATAGTTATGTTGATAAGTGTTTCATCGTACCCAGCGTTATTTGTTCTTGCTCTTAATTTAGCTAAATAGTTTCCTGGTGCCTGACTCAATGGTACACTGAGTTCTATGTTAGCTGTCTGATTTTCTCCTGGGTTTATTGCACCATATACGTCTGGAATTATATTTAATACACAACTTGGACAGTCTATTGCCATATCTAATGTACCTGGTACATGGGATACACCATACCAATATGATGTAACATTTTCTATTCTATAATTTCCTTGTGACCATATTGTTATGTTCCCAACATCTATTGTTCTATTGTGTGGTGCTGAAGCAGTTAACATGTCTTGTGTTATATTTACAATAGGATTTTGGCTAACCGTTACGATTGTTGTGTTAAACATACTATCTATAACATTATCTGGATTTTTCCATGATGCTATAGTATAAGCATAGTATACTCCTGGTGTTGTTGCGGTTGGCACTGTTAGATTTATTTCCCAATAGCATGAAGCATTAATTGTAAGGTTTCCACAGAATTTTATAGTTTCGTTCCATACCATTGAGTCTATTGGACTCTCTGATAGTGTTAGATTTACATTGTATGCTGGGGTTGGTCCGATATTGGTAAAGTTTGTTTTTACAACAAAGGATACGTTTCTAACTTGTGAAATTCCAGATGCTGTAACAGAACTATCACAATCTGATTCATCGCCATCTAGTGTATAGTTAATACATTGTATAATGTATCCTGTTGCATTTCCTAGAGCAGTAAAGTTACCTATAAATGTAAAGTTCGTGTTGTTTTCTGGTGGACTATCTCTTGCATAAACGGTGACGAAATGTGTTCCACCTATTTTTGGTGTATAATTTGTTCTGTATGTCGTGGTTACTGTTTCATTCTCTGTATCTTCGTATATCTCTGTTATGTTTGTCATTGTTACATTAGTATAGCTTCCATTAGGCAGTAATATGTATGCCCATACATAACTGATGTTGAAATTATCCGTCACAGTTGCGGTTATGTTTGTTTCATTCAGGTTTGCTTCTAAAGTTATGTTTGGTGTTACAGACCCGTTAAACACTGTTGGTGATGATATATCACTTACCAAGAATGTTGCGTTATCTTCTACGACATTTCCTGTATAATACTGTGTGGTGTTGTCTCCTATTGTACAATTGAATGTTATATAGCCTTTCTGTGATGGTTTGAATGTATATGTAGCGTGACCTGTTGAGTTTGTTATGTATGTTCCGTTAAATACTGGTGCTCCTTCTGCCCATTGATATGTAAAGTTTACTAAATAACCTTCAACTGGCTGGCCTGATTCTTGATCAGATACAAGACATGCTATGTCAAATGCCTGAGGATAGCTGGTTGTGGATCCTGAGTCTGGTTGATCCCACGATACGTTTGCTAAACTGGTTATAATTATAGTTACATTATTAATTGAACTTACATAGTAATTTTTTGATGCATTGACTAATAACATATTTTCTCCTGTTGCTTGTACTGCTACTATGCTCTGGGATATTGTTGTGTTGGTTCCGTTTATTACATTTTGATTTCCTATATACCATTGAACTAATGTGGATGTGGGTTCTCCTTCGTAGTTTTCAGTCCATATGGTGGAGTTTACCGATATTCCTGTTGATTTTGGTTGTGTTGTTCCGTTAATGGGTGCTGTTATATTGATGTATAAAATTCCTATAACGGCTATTGTTGTTGTATTTGTTTCAGAATTTTCACTTTCTGCTTTTGTTGCGTTTATGTAAATTGTTCTTAAATCTGGTATCAATGAATCATCTGGATTATATACAATACTACACACTCCGCTAGAATTTGTTAAACAGGAACCTATTCCTTCGGTTGAATTAAAGAATGATACATTAGCACCATTTGCAAAGCCGATTAATGCGTCTTTAACAATTACAGATATATTAGCTGAGTAAGGTTCGTTTGCACTGTCATTTCTATATAATGTTGAATTATCAACAGCTATATTTACTATTATCAATTGTTTTGTAAGGTTTACAGTTGATCTGAGTTCATAGTAAGATGCATTATAGTATATACTAGGTTCGGCTGTTATGTTACATACTATATCATATATACCATAAGCATCGTCGTTTGTTGACCAATTTCCTTGTGCCACACCAGTTCCGTTTGTAGTATCGTTTCCAAGATATCTACTATCTCCCGTGGAATTAACCCTATAGAAATGTACTGTTTGGTTTTCAATGAAAGTTGATAGGTTTGCGTCTTCTACTATACATACTATGTCTTGATTTGTTCCTGCTGGAAGAATTGTGTTGTTGGCTGGGGATAAATATGTCATGTTGGACCATCCAAATATTTGTATATCTGATGTGTGATTGTCTGGGTCATAGTATTGGAGGGTTGTGTTTGCTTTTATTGTTTCGTTGCCCAGATCGTAGTTTACAGGTGTATTCCATGTCATGTTTGATCCATTACCTATTGTGTGATTTGTCACGTTTGTCCACGATACAAATGAATTATTTATCTCTATAGAACATTCGTCAATCACAGTAGAGTTTAGAAGATTTGGTATGCCTCTATTCATTATACTGCTGTTTGGTGGTGTTGTTATTGTTATGTTCAATTGTCCAATAACTGTAAAGCTCCTATTTACTGATTCAACTGGTTTATAGCATTGATCTGTTGCTTGAGCATACCAATACTGCACACCTACGTCAGAATTACATGTAGCATTATAGTTTATAGTACAATTAGCTTCTGATGTTAAACATGTTTGATTAAATGTGAAGTCGGATCCGTCTAATGTAATGAATACTGTACCGTTTGTGTTATTAGGTTCTACAGCCAAATCTGTATCATAGAGTCTAAATCTAAACATTGCTGTGTTTTCAGTTATTCTTCTTACTATTGTGTCTGAAACATCATCTCTTGGTGTCAATGCTACATCATCCTCTTCTAATGTAAAGTTATATGTACTTGTTTCGGTGGAGAAGTTATAATAATCTGTTGAGTTTAATTTATAGAAAACTGTACCATTAACTGTATTCAGAAAGTCACTGCATATGAATATTTTTGTAACATCTACTGCATAGTTAGACCAGTCTGGTTTAACCATAGTTGAGTTAACATAATCCCAATTAACGGTATCGTTGCTCTTCCATACAGTTACATTGTTCCAGTTTTTATCTCTATCTGTCAGCGTTAAGGAGAAGGTGTATCGTTCACCCCAACCACCCAGTATTGGATCAACAGAGGGTGTGCTAAGACTTGGCTGACTTGCAAGAAAATATGCATCTTCTTTTAATGTCGTGTTTGCTGTTGGATAATCACCATAATACTGTTTGCTTCCTGTCATTTGTATATCATGAAAATCGAATGGTTTGTTTGTAGTATCAAAAGTACAATTATATAGTCCATTACTATCCTCTTCTACCGGAGCACAACTGTATTGAGATGCACCAAATTTATCAGTAAATGTTACTGTTGCACCAGATACATTATAACATTCATCGTAAACACGACCATAGAATGGAAGTTGTGATCCTATTAAGTATGCTCCACCGTCAGGTGATGTTACATTTAATCCTAGGAACGTGTATAGTGTTATTGAATTGTTTGTTGAGTTTATGTCTTTATAATATGTGTTGTTGGGTGTTCCTGCTCTCCATCGCTGTGCGCCCACATGATATGTACAATCTGGATCAAATGGATAACGTGATGTTCCGTTCTCGTTCGGATCTACTAAGGTTCCAGTATCAAAGCTTTCTATATCACTTGCGTTTGTTGTAATCCAGAAGGTTATTTGAAGGTCTGATACTACAATATTTTGATCAGTATCGGTTATGTTTACTGTTAGATTTACGTAATCGTTGGTATGTCTAAATGTGCTTGAGGCATCACCATCATCTATTGTTATAGTAACGTCGTTTTTTTCTATTGTAAAGTTTGCTGGTGTTGTTGTAGAATTATAGAATTTTTGATCTTCTGCTATGAATTTATATTCCCACACACCCTGTTCATCTCTAAATATACTTGGATTTTTATAAGTCAGTGTAATTGTGTTGTTTATAGGTCCCCTTAGGTCGGGATTATTTGCATAACTTGATGTGTTGCGTGTTGTCCATGACGATGCTGGATCTGTGTATTTTTTAAGTTGTAGATATAGTGTAACATTGTCTAAATCTTCGTCTGTTATTGTAACATTAAAGTACCATGTTTCACCCCATCCGCCTGTTGTTCCTCCTTGATCTGAGGTTACGTTGTTGTTTGTCATTTGTGGTTTTGTTTCAATAAATATTGAATTTTCTATTATTTGTGTTTCGTTGTTGTGATATGGTTTTTGTGCTATTATTGATAGATTATAGAATCTTGCTGGCATTACTTCTGGGTTCGATGTATTTATTTCACATCTATAGTCACCACCACCCTCATCCGAAACATAACTACAATTATATTGCTGTGAGTTGTTATTCAGTAAAGTAAGATTTACAGGACTAGCTCCAGTAACAGCTACTGATAAGTCATCTATAATATTTGCAATAAATGTTACGTTTCTTCCTCGTAATACGTTATATCCCGGTGATGGTGTTGTTAAGGATATTGTCATATCTGCCATTACTGTGACGTTCATCAAACTTACATTGCCATTGATGTCTGTTACATTCATTGAATAATAACAATTATCTTTGTTTACACCGCCTGTCCAATTTTGGCGACCTGGATTGTAATCTCCTGTTGGATTGAAATAGAGTCTCAGATGACCTGTTGAATTTGTTATGTTGTCGTTGTCAAGTCCAAAGCTTTCACCGTCAGTCGTTACCCAGAATGTACCATTTACGTCACTGGTTACATATCCTTTGCTTGTATTATCATAAAGTTTTAATAGAAATTCTGTTTCCTGTGATCCAGATCTATTTACAATTGTATTATTTCCTGTCAGGTATTCTACAATCATTGAATCTCTGTTTAGGGTTGGTCCTGACATGTTGCTTGTATTGTAAACATTTGTTCCATCATCTATCTCGAATAAGAACCAAACGTTGCTGCTTATGTCAGCACACGTGAAGTTAGTGATATTAACCTCACACACACCTATACCACCAGAAACGGTATTGGATGCTCTATATTCCCATTGTTGGGTGCCTGTATAAGTATAGAGATTACATGTAACGTCGTCCTGTTGTGAGTCATTCACATAGACTTGATATGTATAGTTTGTTCCCCATCCACCGGTTCCAGGGGATACTGACATGCTCGTTGCGTTGGATGGTGTATTGTTCAAGTATACCCAATCTACGAATATTGTTGAATTTGAATAAAAATAGTTTTTACTTGCATTTATTCTAAAGCTCCAGTCACCTCCCATATGGAAGCTTGTGTCCCATGTTCCGTTGTGCGCTCCTCCACCAAATTCTGATACGTTTAATGGCTCATATTCTAAGTTAGGTGATCTTGCCTCGTGTGTTACTGTTGATGAATTTACAAAAATGCCACATTCGTCATAAACTGTTGAGTTTACGTCTATCATATATCCTACGGGTACGTTGTCTCCGTAATCTGGTGCGGTTACATTAACTCTTAATTGCGCTGTTATGTTGTGTGACCATGTTGCTGATTCTGTATCTTTATAACATGTGTCGCTGCTTACCATTCCTTTCCAACTTTGGGCGCCAGAGCTGTAGTTGCAGTGTGGATCAAAATCATAATACAAATAACCGTTTGTGTTTGTTGTGTTTTGGTTTCCTGAATCATATTCTGTTCCGTTTGTGGTAAATGATATGTATCCTGTTGAGGCGGGTATTACGTCACCTGGGAATAGGTTTATGTCTGTATCTCTTATTCTTATACCAAATACATCTGAATCATTATATTCTCTATCTATTGCTGCGTCTTGACCAATTTCACCGTAGAATATACTTACATCGTCTTTTTCTAGTTCAAATGTATCTGATGTTCCGTTTGAATAATTGTAAATGTCTGTTACGTTTACTTTGAATGTTCTTGATCCTATATTGTCACAACTGAAGTTATAACCTGAGAATGTTATCAGGTGCGATGCTCCACCGTCACATGATACGCATATTTGTGAAGTTATGAATTGCCAGCCTGCACCCAAATCAAACCATAGGGATACATTTACATCATCACCGTCTTCGTCCTGAACTTCAACACTATAATCCCAGCTTTCTCCCCATCCACCCGTATTTGCTACTTTGTTTGTTTGTGGGTTGAATACTCTTGGTTGGCTTACTAGACGGAATGAGTTGTTTCTTATTTCGGTATTTGAATCATTATAATATTGCTCTGATACATCTAATGTTACGTTATACCATCCTGTTGACCATCCTGTGTGATTACCATATCCAACAGTACAGTTGTAATATCCTGTTGTTTCGTCGTATGCTGAACATGTAAGGAACTCTACAAGATTACGTGTTATGCTAAATGTAACGGTATCTGATTCATTTACAAGCCCACAATCATCATTAGCATAACCTCTTAGTAGTATATCATCAAGACCTCTTACAACGGTTATGTTATCAGGATTCAATAATGTTGCATTTAATTGGTCTGTTATTATTGTATAATTGAATATTGTTGAATTTACTCGTTTGTACCAGCTTGAACCGAAAACACTTTCTGCTTTCCAGTTTTGAATTCCTATTGAATACGAGCAATCTGGATCAAAATTAATGTAGAAGGATCCTGTGTCGTTTGACACTGAATTTACAAGTGTATAATCATTCATGTTATAAGTGTTTGTTGTGGAGTAGAATCTTGTTGTTATATAATCTGATATTGTAACATTTCTGTCGGTATCCCAAACCCTAACTGCAAATGTTATTGTATTGTTTGGTGATGATGCGTTTCTGTGTATGGTTGAATTTTCCTGTGATGCATTTCCAAATAATAATTCAACGTAAACATCATCTTCTTCTACTGTGAAATTATTATCTGTTGAGTTATATGTGTCCCATGCATCATCTGCTGTTGTTGTAAATCTGTATTCCCAATCTCCCATACTTGCTCCACTTGTGAATTGTGATGTAAGATTTATAGTAACATTATATCCACTTACAGCTGTTTGATTTTTTAATTGCCAATTACCGCTTGGTTTTTGTCTTAGGTATAATCTAAGTGTGTTAGTATCAAAGTCTTCGTCTGTGAAATTAATTGAGAAATTAAATATTTCTCCCCAGCCAGCTATTATGTCGCCTGTTGCGTTTATAGGAGATCCTTTTGGATCAAACAATGTTGGTTTTGTTTCAACAAAAAATGCATTTACTTCTGTATCGTTCAATCCGTTAAAGTATGATCTATTTGCATGTGTTGTTGTATTCCAATACATTGGCTGTAGCATGTTCGGATCTGTTGTATTAAATGTACAATTGTAATATCCATCACCTTCATTTTCAATAGGGGTACAATTATATTCATATGAAGGATTTGAATAATTGAAAAATACATCTGCATCGTTTATCAAAGATTTACATTCATCAGTAAGATTAATCCTCACTGTTACATTATATCCTCTTAGATATTCTCCTGATGGAAGTATCATGTTCTGTTCAAGGTTTCCTATAGCTGTTAGGTTCAGCGTTGTTGAATTAGTATATTCATACCATAAGTCTGTTGTTCCTGCTATCCAGTTTTCTGCACCAATAGCATAATTACAATCTGGATCGAAATACACTGTAGCGTGACCTGTTGCGTTTGTTTGTGTTTGATTACCTGAATCGTATCCAGATCCTGTATTTACCCAGAAGGTCACGTTTGCATTTGACACTATTGTTCCGTTTTCAGTATCATTAACTAGAATTGTCAATTGTGTTGTGTTTGAAACAGAACGATTTACATACGAATTATTACCATACACATAAATTATTTCTACTGCGGATTCGTTTATTGTTGGGCCTGTGAACACGGACGTATTTAGTGTGTTGTTTGCTTCCCCG
>JBHOSK010000012.1:0-31224 GCA_042584825.1 Candidatus Aenigmatarchaeota archaeon | reverse complement strand
ACTGTTTCCTCTGGTGTAGCTGTAAACGGAGCATATAATATACATCTATGCGACTTAAATTGACCAGAACGAAGCTCACCTATATACTGAGTACCACAATCACCCATCAATAATCCGGTATCGAAAACTTCAAACATAACAGTATCCAAAGTGACTTGATCCTTATTTTCAACATCAATAAATATATCAACCATTTCTCCCTTAAAAACAGAAGTTGGACTTGCAATCATTCTTAATCCCAAACCTTCACTAACTGGTGCTGATTGAATACATCCAGAAATAAGTATTGCAAATAATAATGTTATACCTAAAATATATTTCATTTTAACACCAATTAAGCATTTCCTATAGGATTTATTGTAATATCAACAGAATCTCGAAGTTCATACTCGTATATTGTTCTTGCTCTTATCTGGAAAGATCTGAAAGGGTCTATTGAATGTGGATCTTTAATTTGTATTAAAAACATCATGGTGACCATTGATTTATCCTTGAAAAGTTCTACATCTCTTAGTGTATTTTTACACAACCCTGTACTTTTACATGTAGCACTAAAAAACTCAACCGGATATTCTACCACTTCAAATTCTTGTGGAAACACTATTTCAAAACCTCTTATCATATCTCCACCACCAGAATAGTGTTTTTCAATAATTGAGTTGACTGTGTTACCCTTCCCCTTATTTCTTATTATAAAATTCAATGTTACTGGATGATTTGACAATCCATAATTTGCACCAACAAGTTCAACATCAATTTGTATAGGCCCAGAGCTGTGTGATTTTGATATACCTAATTCAACAGAATCACCAGCCTTTTGGCGTCTTATAACTTCATCATAATCAACAACAGGAAATACATACGATAAAGAACTTTCAAATTTGTATTTTGCATTAAAATTAATTTTTGGTTGTGTCCTAATGTTAACAATATCATCCTCACTAGGTGCCATCATCTCAAATAATATTTGCTTTTGTTCACCGGGTAATAAAATACATGGAACGTCCCTGCTACATGCAGATGGCGCACAATTATCTCTTTGCCCATTACATAATTGGCCACCTGTATTGTAAAATGTTGGTGCATCAAACATTTCAACTCTCAAAAAATCTGCTTTATCGATTAAATCCTTATTTTCAACCAAAAAAGATAATTGAACAGGCATGTCTGGAACAACGTGTGAAGCCGATGGTATTGTTTGTATGTTTGTTATTTCAACAACATTTATCGTGCCCTGCTCAATTGTAACTGGATCTACATGGATAACATCAGAACCAAAAAAATTCATTATAGATGTACATCCTCCTAAAAATATCAATAACGCCAATAATAAAACTACATACTTCATTTTAGTCCACTCTAGATAAGTTTATTAACCTTGCCTAATATTAAAATTTATGTCTTTCCTAGACACCTATTTTATTGAACCGATTTTGGTTGGATCAGGTTATAACATATATAATACGGCTGTTTATGCAATAATCTTAATATTAGCTGTATTTCTCGTATACAAATTAATCAAAAAGATGAATATAACCATCGATAGATCTTTCTTTATTGGAGTAATGCCATTTATAGCACTTGGTGGCATACTTCGTAGTTTAGAAGACTTATCACGCTCTACAGGAGCAGATGCAAATGTTCTCCTAATAACCCCATTAATATACATAACGATATTTGCCATTGCTCTCTCATCATTGCTACTATCCATAGGAATACAAAGAATTTCAAAAATAAGTTATCACAAAATCTGGTTCATAATTGGTATAATTGTTATAATAATTGGTTTATCAAGAATGAGTATAGTAGAAGCAAACGGAACATTATTGATGGTTGGTATTTTCTTGATGTGGGTTGCTGTGTTTGCAGCAGCAAAGTTTATAGCAAGTAAGAAATCACCAAGATTGAATTCTTTTCTATCTTTTGAAAATATAGCACTACTTCTTACACACTTATTCGATGCAACAACAACATTCGTTGCACTAGAATTCTTCCCATATTTTGAACAGCACGTTGTTACTGGATTCTTTATAGATACCTTAGGAACATGGAGCATCTTCCTTGTGAAATTTGTCGTGGTTGCCATCGTATTATACACATTTGACCGTGAATTGTCTAAAGAAACAGAAAAACGGACATTCTTGAAGCTCGTCGTCATGATACTGGGAATGGGACCCGGACTAAGAAATTTCCTAAGACTAATGTTGGGTGTTTAATCACCGAAAAGAAGTAACATAACGATACCTTTAAAAGCTTTTTTGTTACTTACTAGACTACGGTGAAATATATGCAAAAATCAAGCAAAAATACAGTCAGGGATATAGCGAAAGGAGCTGCTGTTGGAGCAGCAGGAATAGTCGTTGGATCTTATTTGACAGGTTGTGGTAATGATGATCAAACAAGAGGAAAAATGCCATATGGTATGGATCCTATGATGTCTGGATTATCTGTAACACCAAAATTCGATCTTGGTAATCCTTCTACGTATACTGGTTCAGTACTAAATTTTGAACTAACGTGGACAGCAGGAGCAGATTCGACAGACCAAAACGCAATGTTAACAGTATATGATCTTTCTCCTGTTCAAACAGATTCACTCATAAGTGGATTTAGTAGGCATGCAAGTGTCAGCCTTCCTTTACCAGATATTGATAGATATGCAAGACTTGGATCAGGTCAAACAGTAAAATTTGGTAGATCTGCTGGTGTTGCTTATCAAGCTGATGGTACACCTGTATTGAGGATGTCTGCAGAAGATGCACTTGAGACATTACAATTTTCAGATCCAATATACAATTATCCAAAGGCTATAACAAAACAAAGACCAGGAAGAACAGTACCAGGTACAAGAAACAGTAACCCGCCATTTGTACCTCCAAAAACCAAACACAGACATCCTGCGTCAAGAAGAACACCAACAACAACTATATAAATAAAATTTGTTTTTTATTTTTTATTTCTATAATAAAATTATTTCTGTTCTGTAAGAAAGAACACCATTATGGCATAATACCTAAATAAGAATTACACACAATTTTTCCAATTCTGATAATAACCATTTACCGAACTCCAATACGCGCCTGCTGTTGGACAATTACCACCAGCAAGAAGACCGTCGTGATATGCTTGAACACCTTCATCCAAACCACATCGTAATACAAGACCACTTATATGATCTACAATAGCAGATATTGAAAGACGTGCATTGAATCTTTGGTCTTGCATAGAATTACAATAAGATCTTGTACAAGCATTACAAGGAGAGACATCTGTTACACAAAGAGTTGGGTTACATGTCTGCCATAAATTATTACTATTTATGTAATTTCTATAGGCAGTTGCATCATTGAATGTTTGTATACCATTATGATTAATAGCAACTGTTAATCCGTTGGATATTGCTGTTTCAGGTGTAAATTGACCAATACCCACTGCAGCACAATCACTAACCGCATTAGGATCCCATGAAGATTCAACAGATATAATAGAGGCAACCAATGCAACAGCATTCCCATTGGCACCTAATGAATTTTGTAAATTACCTATAGATGGAGAACTACGTATATAGTTACCATAATTATTGTAACCGCTAATATGCAAAGAAGAAATTCCAGAGCATGTACTAATAGGTCCTGTTGGTGATGGGCCTATTGGTGTGGCCTGACTAGACAAATAATCATCCATATATTCATCAAATTTATCAACACAGTCTTCTTCATTCATATTTTTTGGACAGCATATTTTACCAACTGAGGAACTTTTACATTCAACATCTTCTGTTTCATACCCTGGTGGTACAAAATACCCTTCTGTAGGGTTGCCACATTCATCATCATTATTGCACAAACCTTCTCCCCAAACACATTTTCTAGAAAACATATTGATCTTTCCCTCACAATATCCTTCTCTTCCAAACTCACCATAAACACCTGAAACACAAGCACCTTTCTGTTGTCTATGTATAGGGTTTTGCAAATCTTCATCCCAAATACAACCCAAACCACATCTTGTGTTGGCTTCATCACATGCTCCCTCATGGAAACTAAATGCCTCACATTCTGTATATTTACCACCACAAACGTGACAAGATCCGCTAAGTGTAGGTTGTGTATTATCTTCATACCAACATTCAAAGTTTTTGCCATCTGATACAGAATAACATTCTTGCCTATTACAAACATTGAAGAAGCCTTCACCACACAAATTACATATCCTCTCGTTTGGATCTTCCAAAATACCAAGAGGTGTTGTAACAATGACATCCCTTTCTTTATGTAAGTTGAATGTATAACCAGTAAGCTCTGCTGTTATCAATCCCGTACTTGCTATCTCTGTGATTCCAACATCAAACGGACATAAGAACGCATATATACTTTGGAATTCGCGTTTCTTAATCTCTATCGTGTGTTGATTATCATCAAACGGTGTAATTTTACAATCAAGTTCCTGTTTACCACCAACTGGATTTTTTGTACATTTTACCTGACCAGTACATCTTTCAGCAATAATATTACCAACAGAATTCGGCACTGTTATTTTTATAGATTGATCTCTATACAAGAATACACTCCCATCTGGTCTTGTGTTTGAAATAGATACAAGTAATAATCCACCCTTTTCTTTGGTTGAAGATGATATGAGTGGTTGTGGTCCTACATTTAATGAAAGTTGTGCAGGACCCACTTTAGAGATAGCTAAAACTGGTCGGTATATTTCTTCACCTTCAAATTGTCTTCGTTGGACCTCTTCTTCAGAATTTATAGTAACCAACAATGAAGATTGTGTTGAATATTTGTAAGACAAATTAATTGTAACTTCACCACGTTGTAATTCTGCCTGCCGTGCACCAGCCATTCCTTTTGCAATAAACAGTGGGTAAAGTAATCTTTCACTTTCACCAGGTCTTCTCTCGGTATTAATTTCCTCTGGGTTTTTTATAATCTCACAAAATTGATTACAAAATGCGCCTGCTGTTATATCTGTCGCATTAGCACCACCTTCATTCTTTATGACTGCATAAACAGAGAATGGTTCGCCCGAAGGCACCGACGGTGGTATCGCGTCTATGCTAACAATTTCCAGACCTTTTGGAAATGTTATCGGTTGCTCTGGTCTCACATTAATTACCTGCTGTCTTGCATAGAACTCAGTCGGATTCGTAGCAAGCAACCAAACATCAGTAAATGCATTTTCTATAGAATACCATGCAATCTCTATTGGCTCTTTTACTTGTTCTTTCACAGTCATCCAATAAACCTGGTATGGTCCTAGCGCAACATAACCAAATAACAATATTAAAATTGAAACTTCTATTGCAACCCTGTAACCACCCGATTGATAGAATTGCATAACACCTATCAAAGCAAACACTAATCCACCAACTATCCAGAACCAAAATCCTCCAAAGAACTGTTCTGTCATTCCCAATGAATACATGAATATTATAGTACTATACGCTAGCATCACACCCGACACAAAATGGGTATACCAATCCAGTGGTTGTTTAACTTCTGTAAAGTTTAGTAAGAATACAAAAATTCCACCAGCTGCTGGTAATATAAACAACAACACAGGAGTATAACCAACCCATGCTATCATGAAATAAAATTGCAATAACGCAAAGGCTGTTCCAATTGTCCATGGACCTGTAATAAATGTCCACAGATTATGTAAAACATTATAATATACATCACCAGAGGTCTGCATACCACTGGAAACATTTCTCAGTCCTCGCAGAGCAGCAAAGAACATGTTCCTGCCACGTGCAATAAATTCTTCTGCAATTTCTTGTGCATAACCATCTAATTCAAAAGCAAGTGCTTTTGTTTCTTCAGAATTTAAAGGCATTCTATATCTTCTCGCAATCCCAACTGAAATTGAACCTGCTTTTCGTTGTAAATATTTTCGAAGTCCATCGGACATTGCATTCAGATCATGTTCAACTTGTTCACCATATCGGTCACGATGATTATCATAATCACGTATTGTTTGTTCCAATCCCTTGAGTCTCTCAACATTTATGCCGCCACCACCGCCTTCTTCTACAACACGGTTTGCTTCATTAGCAACATCCATCATGTTATTTAATTTTCGTTTAAAAACATTTTTTGAAGCACGACCACTTTCTCTTATTAATTTCCTAGCTTGATCTCTTGCTTCATTTGCATCTTTTCTTGCATCATCCAATCTTTTTCTTTCATAACCATTTTTACCATATTTTTGTTCTATCGGTCTAACAAGTCTACGATATTCTGCTTTAGCATAACCATTCAAAGTACTTTTCCCTTTATTTATCGCTGACCGCAAACGCGGGTTGCCCGCTATACCTTCTTCACCTTCACCAAACTTCTTTCCTTTGGAACCCATACCCGCTCTATCAATGTCTTTTGTCATTCGTCCGCCAAGTGCTTTGCTACCCAACAATGATTTTGAAAAATCACTAGCAGCACGCATATCGGTGTCACTAACACTCGAACCGCCATATTTGTAAGCCCCCCCTTCTCGAGGACGATAAGCAGATCGCTCTTTCAATGTATCATGAGAAACAGCTTCACCACTATAAATTCCAGTGATGACGATATTATCTTCATTAATTGTTATGTTAAGGCAAACATAGTCTTTACCATCATCTTCATCTTTAAGTTCATCATAACCATATTGATACGGCTTCTCAACATCAAATCTACTCGAGCCTGTTGTAGCATGTCCTGTCATGTGTGGTTCATATCGAGAAAAAATCAGAGGTGATGCTCTTGTCGTTTTTTTATTTTCTACACCATGAACATCTCCCATTGGTCCGGTATGAAGTTTGGTTTTATGGGATACTCTTGTTATAGATGATCTGTTAACTTCCCATCTATTGAAATCTAATTCTTCTTTCCCTTCTGTTATTGACTTAGGTAATCTTATTTGATATTCGCCTCTTTCCAATTCAAGAATCAAATCCGTGAAAAAGTTCTTTTCCATTGGCACTAAATTATAACCATGTCCGCGCCACAAACCTGAAACATGTTTTTCTTTAAGCTCTTCTTCTACTGGTTTTTTAGGATCATTCATACTAGATGCTACAATAAATGCATCGATCCAATAACGTAAATCGTATCTTGTAAGGGTTCCTGCTGCAACAAGCGGTTGTAACTGACTTCTCAACCATCTGCTCGCAGCATCGGCTGTCTTAAGTGATTTATTAGCAAGTTTTACATTATAACCCCGTATCAATTTTCTTACTTCAATTTTCATTAATAAATTAGCAGGTAATCCCAATTCTCCAAGCCTTCTAACTGTGACCATCCTTTCCAAGAATTTGTATATCTTGATCTTGATGTGATTCAGTGGATATGATTTTATTATTAATCGGTGTTTTTTCTTCGGCACTGGTTCTGGTTCTGGCTCTGGTTCTGGTTCTGGCTCTGGTTCTGGTTCTGGCTCTGGTTCTGGTTCTGGTTCTTCCTCTTCTTCCATATCTTCTTCATCAAATACCTCTGTTTCACCTAAATGTGGATTTTTTTTTCGTTTTTTCTTTTTTTTAGGTTTATTTTTACCATCTTCGTAATCATCTGATGAGTCTTCATAATCAGAACCAAAAGGAGATCCGCCAATTTCCTCGTCTTTTTCTATTGGGGTTCTTATAAATTTTTTCAGTGCATCTTCATTGAATCCTTCTGCATCTGTTATCTCATCAAAAGCGTGTTTTATTTTATTTATTTTGGTATATTCGTATGGAGTTCCTGTAACAGATTGTAATTTTTGTAAAGTAGCATCAGACCAGGCCTTTCTTGAATTGGGTGATATTTCACTTGATCTAGAAATAACATAACGAAGCGTTTCCTTTCTTTTTTTAGTCAGTGTTGTTGTTTTGTCTAATCTTTCATTCTCTCTGTCACTTTTTTTAAATGTTATGTCAGACTCTGATGTAAATGGTGGTTTTCCTGGGTAATATTTAGCAAGGCTACTTAGATATGCACGCATAGCAATTCTTTTGAGACCCCCAACCTGAGTTTTATCTAATCCCAAACTCTCTAGAACACCCTCAAGACCATATTTTTGTTCTGTTACTATCCTCTTTGTACCCATCAATTTTATTACATCATGCCTCATAGAAGTTTCAACAGAACTCACACTTCTTGATGGACCAAAGTCTGCTATATGATAAACTTCACCATCATCGGTTAAAAAATAATTTCCATAGTGCGAATCTGTGGCTTTCCACCAAGTAAAAAACATATTCATACTGTGTGCCATTGCAGTAAATTTGAAAGGCTCTGTTGCAATTCTCTTTATAATTTCACCTGTAGACACCCCACTGTTTGCCGCAACAGTTTTAACAAAATTTGGATGAATATATTGTTTATATTTTTGTGGTATTGGAAGATCCAATATCCTTCGACCATCAGGCGCAAAAAAGAATAAAACTCTGTTATTGTGTTTAAACTCATGCTCTTTGCCGTAAAGATTATATTTCATTGGTGGTAGTGTAATTATTAAAATTGGTAAAAATACCTTAACATCACTTCCGTATCTTTCTATCATTTCTACAGATTTGAAAAAATCTTCATTATTAACATCATACTTTCTAGGCATATCACCTGAAAATTTAACATTAACATACTGTGTTTTACCATCAACATTAAAAGGCGTCAACAAAGACACTCTACGAAAACCACCAGTAAATGGAGTTGCTTTCATCCATAAATCATGCGTCTTTGCATACAAATCATCCTTAGTCATATTCCTTTTCCTATTCAATATGTTCCATTGTTCAACCATTGACAATTTATTAGATCCTGCAAAATCAGGTACTCTGTCTCTTATTTTTGTCAGAGAATCAACAAATTCAGCACCACCCTCACCAATAAAATATTGGATATCTATCTGCTCTTGAAATATTCTAGAATATGGTTCATAACAAGTTATCTCACCAGCAAAAATTCTTCCTTTATAATATCTATATTGAACCAAATTTTTACCTAGTCTTTTTGTTTGAACTGTCATATTCGCTTGTTCATCTACCATGATTCACATCTCTACAAATATATCTAGTAATTCCCCTAGTACACTGAATATGATATTGTAAAAGCCGAATAAAAAGTTTTTAGAAATCGACAGGATTGTAAATATAGTTCATTTTTAACAAAAAACAAACATAGTAAATAGTGTAACTACTATATAGTTACTACATAATAGATATCTTTAAATACTGTTTCTGCGTTGATGTTACTCATGACAACAAGAAAACCAAATTTAGGGGTGTTTACATCAAAACCAAAATCACGTATTACTAGATCTAGATATAAACATATATCAGAAAGAGGAGCAGAACAAGGATTGAACGTATATTTATTCTCCCCACGAGACGTACATGAAGATCACGTCAGAGGATATGTTTTTGAGGATGGGGAATGGAAAGCATATGATTGTCCCCTACCTGATGTTGTGTATGATAGAATTTTTACTAAAAGACCAGATCAAGCAAAACAAGCTAAAGATACCAGAAATTATCTAAGATCATTAAACGCTGTTTTTATTAACGATCCTGCAGTTGCTGTATACTGTAGAGATAAGCTAAAATTTGCACAAACAATGGAAGAACATGATGTAAATCATCCCGAAACAGTTAAATATACCGAAAGAAACGCAACGAAAATGTCAAAAAAGCACAGAACAGCATATTTCAAACCAAGAACAGGTTCCGCAGGCACAGGAATAATTATAGCCAGGCAAATAGGTAGGAACAGATACTCGTTGAGTTATAAAAAAAATGAAAATCGTGAATGGGTGTCAAAAAGAATACAGGCTCCTGGATCTGAATTACCAAACGCAGTCGATTTTATAAGACATGATGAACTTGGATTAAGAGATAGATACATTGTACAAGAAGGACTAGACCTTTTAAAATACGATGATAGTCAAACTGATTTTAGAATAGTAACCATGAGAAACGGGGATAACGAACAAAAGATCGCAGGGTGTTTCTCTCGTGTTGATGGAAATTTTCATCAAGGAGGGAAAATATTAGATTTCAAAGAGGTAACTGACGGTTTAAATGGTGGATCACAACAAAATGGAAGACGTATGAGAAGAAAAATCAGGAGAGGAGCCATCAAAGCAGTAGGAGCATTAGAAAATATTACAGATGACGGCAGTATAGGAGAGGCTGGTATTGATCTTGTAGTAGAAAAATCAGGAGACGAATACGTTATAGAAGGGAATAGTAAACCAGGTCCCATGTTTTTAGATATAGCAAGACTATATCCTGATACAGCCATAGCTAGAAAGGCGAAAAGACAAAGAAGAAGAGCAGCAGATAGTTTAGTAGGATACGCGCTATATTTAGCAGCTTAGTTTTTAAGATCGGAAACCTAAAATTTTGCTTGTTCTTTCTGGGTTATATAAAATACCTACGTACATTGGACCTCTACCTACCCTACTATTATTTCGAAAAACGTTCCTTGTACCGGTTCTGCGTCTTTTTAACGATCTTCTAAAAGCTGACAAATCTGTTGAATCGTGTCCTGCATCATGTATTCTTTGAATTGCCCTCTCTTTTTCATCAAAAGGAACCGTCTCAAGAGGTGAACCTGTCAAAGGATGAAACCATCTATAATTAGGTCCGTCTTTAAAAGGCACCCACCAACCACTTGGTGGTAGATCCACACGAGTTCTGAATCCACCTTCGGCGTGGAAACCATCATCGGTTTGTGAAACATTATCTGCTTTTTGTATCCATTCTACTCTCACATAACCTTTTGGTAAAACAAGTCCCTTAGGTAATGAAACACTAAAATCAACATGATCGGCTGTCCATTCACCACCACGTAACATACTCTCTCTTATTTCAGGATATCTATGGTTACCATCACGATATTTTCCCCAGAAACCGTGTGATAAATCTAACAACAAACAAGCTTTATCATAACAATCCATGTTTGGTACACATTCGCTATTTCTTATTTTAGTTGATATCTTTACAACATTACTATTTTTGGTTCGTCTATGATAAATAGCATGATTATCAACTAAAATTAACGCAGCGTCATGCTTTGCTCTAGATGTAACCATCAAATCTTCTATAGGGTCGTGTCCTGAAAAAAACCAATATGATCCTACACCCGAATCAACAATACTTCCTATATATTCTGAGCCAATTGGATTTACAATTCTTCTTTTTCTATCTTGCCAACGTGTATAATGAATATTCCAAACGTTTCTGCCTTCACTATCTTGTGTTGACTCTATACTATAACCATGATTTTCGAGTTTGTCCAGTGTCTCAACTATTGAACCATCTTCATTTATATCACCAGAAACCATCTTTCTGATCACGTCAATAGGACGCCTATCTAAGTGTTGAGTAGCCACCCTAGTAGCATATCTCAAAGTATCACCATTTACACCCGGTTCAGGAACAAAAGCAGGTCCTTTGTCTAATCCGTTATATATAATACTACCAATACGTTCTCTAGATGTCTCAGAACCACCATTTCTTACATCGTATTGCCAATGCAAATTATAAACACCAAACTGTCCGTCTCTATCGATTACCTCATATCCATGATCTCTAAAGACTTTCACCATCTGTTCGGTTCTTGTAAACATGTGTCTTAAAGACGCAGAAACGTATTTAACTTTTATATCTCCAATCCATGATTTCTCGTCTTGAATAAGTACGATTCACGTTCATCTTTATCTAACTTAATCAATAATCCGTTATGTTTTTCCCGCAAGGATTGCATTTGTTTACGGGCATCTGAGAAATGAACTAATTTTAGTATAACTCGCTCTTTCAGTCTATCCATTTGTTTTTCTAAATGAAAAAGCCCATCATATACATCATCATTCATAGAATAAGTTTTGTTTTGGATGGTATTTATTGTCTTCTACCACGATCAAGATAATCCATATCTTCACCAGTAAAATATTTTGCTGCTATATCAACAAGATCTCCTCTTGGTAATTCATCCATTTTAGTTTTAAGATCGTGTCTAAGAACTACATCAGAAGTTCCTGATATTCTTCGTATTTTTTCTTCTATTGCTCTTGCTTCTGCTTGTTCACGTCTTATTCTTCCAAATACTTTGGTTGCATATCCTATTGTAACGCCTACTGCTGGAACAAAAACTGTCCACAATGCATTTCCTCTAGAAGACGGATCTGAAGACGGATCTGTTGCTATAGAAAGAGGACCAGTTAATATAGGAGAAACTGAAGCATATTTCATTATTTTCGTACCTATTCTTTCACATGCGTGTGGTTTTTTACCTTGTTCTTCTAATTCTCTTAATTCCCTTTCAGCACCCATTGAATAAGTAAGTCCACCCGCAACAACAATAACACCACCAGCACCTGAACCATATGTTGTCCATGGTGCTTCTCCGAGTGTTTCATAAAAAGCCGAGCCAACAGCACTTGCACCAGTAGAACAAGCATTAGTTACAAGAGCGTATTGTCCTTCTCTATCTCTAGCTAGTGTACTTATTGCTTTTCCTATAGGATTAGCCATACAAATCACCGTATTTGCACATTTATATTTGCAACTTCAAAAGAAGATCCTTCTATTTGATGAATAACTACTCTGTTTGTTCCTGGATTTACATTATCCTTATTGAAATAAACAGTATATTGCTGTTCATATGCTGTTGAATATTCTTGTAAAAGTGTTTCGCTGCCAGATGTAATCTTTACTGAAAATCCACCAGATTTGTAAACATCAACAATATCAAATGTTACTATACCTTCTACCATTGTTTCATAATTCTCAATAGTAAAGGGTAATGATAACTCATGATCTTCTTGTTCTTCATAGAATATAATTAAATTTATTGTTCCTATTGCAACACTTTGTTCATCTGCAATAAATTCTATTTTATTTTCTCCTTTGATTATTTTATCTTTACCAAACTGTATTGTATGTATATCACTCAATGCACCGTGATATATTGTTTCACCATTCAACACAACATCTATAGCACCGTATGATCTTTCTGTTATAAATTCAACTCTTGCTTCTTTGAAATAGTCATATTCATCTAGCATACTGAAAACTGCACCTTTACTTGTTCTTGCAAATGTTGTTGTTGAAAATTTTATTTCACTTAGTTCATAAAGATTTGGTGCCCAAATCTTCCATGTAGAACTTTCAGGAACAATTTCTATCTTTGTTCCTGATTCAATTGGACCATTTATTGTGAAAGTATATTCACCTAGATTAAACACTCTTCTTTCAATAACATCTCCATTCATTTTTATTATCAATGGAGCAAGACTGTTGGTTCTAACAACCTTGAAGCTTATTTCTAGTGTATCTGTTTCTTCAGTTACTTCGAAAATGAACTCATTATCACCAAACAAAGCACCAGAATATAATTCTTTATTTCCTAATTCGTGATCAAATTCATCACTACCTAATGCTATTTCCATTGTTTCAAATCTTGATGCATCTTGAGCATAAATACCAACAAAACGAACATCGCCTGTCTCTGTTTGCTCAACAATCTGATAAGGAATTTCCTGATATTGCTGATCATAAAAGCCCATATCTGCATTTGTTACAACTATAAGCGCAGCTAAAGCAATCAAACCAATTACAAGAAAAATCACAAATTCGTCAGTCATTTTTATCACTTTTGAGTAATTACTACCGAAAGCTTTATAAAGGTTTTGGTGGCCTATAGATACGTGATCTTATGGACGAAATTGTATTGGGTGGTATAATAGCAGGCGCTGTTGTTCTAGTGCCATATGTAATAAGTAGATACCAAGCAAATCGTCATTATAACCAAGGAGCATCAGATTTATTCAATAATTTACTCCAACAAACACAAAACGAAGATCCTGAGTATGTTTCTCGTGTTGCTAGAGACGCTGGTGAAGCCCTCGCAAAAACACGCAGAAAAACCATATAAGCTATTTAAATTTTGATTGATTATATTGTTTGTGATTACTATGGGTTTCAGAGAAGATTTCAAACAAGGATATAATGACCTAAAAAGAAGCGTTTCATTAATATTGGGCCACTCTTTTTCACAGTGGGGTAGATACGCTGTAGCTGGATATGATCAATTAGGACGAGTTTACTGCGACAAAGCAATTGTAAATATGGCAAGTCCGCAAAAGAGGCCTATTGGCACAAGATTAGGAAGAACTGTTTTTTCTGCATCACATCCAAATAGTGTAAATGAAGCACGCAGAAGAGCTGATTTCTATGCAAATATCCACACAATCGATGAAGGTATGAAAAATCTTAAAGAAAAAGCTTAAAAGTCTGTTTTTTATCTATATTATTCATGGGAATTAATCTGGGCGATGTTATAGAGACAAAAAACATCACACTTCAAAACTTATTCGATAAAAAAGTAGCTATAGACTCGTTTAACTGGATATATCAATTTCTATCCATAATAAGACAAAAAGACGGTCAGCCTCTTATGGATTCAAAAGGTCGTGTAACCTCTCATCTGTCCGGTCTATTTTACAGAACAATGAAACTTTTGGAAGCAAATGTAAAACCTGTTTATGTTTTTGATGGTATTTCACCAGACTCAAAGCGCAAAACAATTGAAAAACGTAAAGACATCCGGGAACAGGCAAAAGATGAATGGCAAAAAGCACTCAAGAAAAAAGATTTTGTTTCCGCCAGGAAATATGCAATGCGATCAACGTCTGTAACAGACGAAATTATCAATGACTCAAAAGCATTGATAACTGCGATGGGTATTCCTGTTATACAAGCTAAGACAGAAGGTGAAGCACTGTGCTCATTAATGACAAGAAACGGCGATGTCAATGCAACAGCAACACAAGATTATGATTCTCTACTTTTTGGATGTCCTAAAGTTATCCGTAACTTATCAATAACAGGACGGAAAAAGCGCGGCAATGACTATATTACAATTGATCCTGAAATGATCCTTCTTGAAGATGTTTTGAAAAAGCTTTGTTTAAACCAGGAACAATTAATCACATTGGGTATCCTCGTAGGTACAGACTTCAACCCCGGTGGTATTTCAGGTATTGGGCCAAAAAAAGCACTAACATTAGTCAAAGAAAAAGGTTTTGAAGAAATTTTTTCTGATCTTGAATGGGCGTTCCCTTCTTCACCAGAAGAAATACTCGAATTCTTCAAAAATCCTGAAAAAACAGATTATCAAATTGCTTTCCGTGATCTTGATGAAGAGAAAATCAAGGAAATTCTGTGTGAAGAACATGATTTCTCAACAGAAAGAATACAAAATTCCATAGAAAAACTAAAAGAATCAAAGAAAAGTAGTCAAAAATCATTAAATAAGTGGTTCTAACTATGGGTTTAGTTGAACATTACAACCACAATATGCTCTACATTGGTCTTCTGAAATACTTTGATCATTAAATTTGATTTTGCATGCTGTCCATAATGTTTCGCCAAGCGGAGATCCAGTTGCATATGGATCAAAATTTGCTATTCTTATTTCCACTGGTCCAGTTGGTTTACAATTATCAGCATAAAGCAATCTCGCACAACCATCCTGGAATGCTGCTTCTGTTCCTATTTGTCCTGAACTACCTCCAAAAGCATTCATCAAGAAAGCTGATACAACAATTAAAACCAATACTGCAATGGCTATTATGACTATTATGTTAATAGGCATCGATATTCCTTTCATGATTATAATCTTATTTATGGTCGTATATAAAGGTTTCTTAAATTTTGGGTTATAAAAATAGAAAATTAAAAAGCAAAAAAATATTCTTACTTTCCTATTGCAATCTCAATGGTTGATACATTTATTTTTTCCTTGTTTTCAGTTTCAAGTTTCTCTGTTCCTATAATGATTTTATTCACTTTTGCATCAGTAACAAATTTATTCCTGACGATCTCAGCAACATCTACAGCTTTGCTAATTGCTTTTCCTCTTGCTTTCAAGAAAATTTCATTTCGACCGTCTGTGAATTGAGTTACAACAGCTAGTACATAACTGATAGATGGTTTTTTTCCGATAAAAACTGTGTTATCTTGTGATTTTTCTGTCGTTTCTTCTGTCATTTATTGCACCTCCGAATTTTATTGTATTATTGTCTTAATTTGTTGTCTTTGATCAACACTATTTTTCACTTTAAAGCTTTTAAGGCTTTTTAGATGGGACCTGTCTGACAAAAAGTTCTACAACATTGCTGAATACACTGCAAATCATCACTATTAGCAGGACTTACTGTAGCCTTTCCGGCACACCTGGGGTATGACCCTTCTTTAATATAAAGACCTGCGCATGATTTTGCTATTTTTTCTAGAATGCCTGATTCCAAAAGATCAGCTCGTAATTCTGTATCAATGTTATTATTACATCTATAATCATAGAAAATATATCCACTACACCCGCTTGTTTGCCTGTTTATTAGCTCCAGCGTCTCTTGTGCAGGACTTGTTTGAGATCTAAAGAAAAATAGCATGACAGTAAGAACAGTAACTGCTAATATTACTACTATTATAGTTTCAATAGCAAGAGAAATACCTTTCATGATATTGTTTATTCTACTTCTTTAATATTTATTGATTATTGTGATTGGTGTTTGTCATTTTCACATTCAAGAACCATAAAACCATGACAAAACACCATGCATGTAATCAAGTTGTGTTGGAACAGGAGCAGCCATGTTAATGAAAATAACATAGAGTATCAAAACTACAATAATTATTCCAATAAATTTAAACACCATACCTACCAATTTAGGACTCATGTCTTCTTCTGTCATAATCAATCACCAATTACATGTCTATTATTACTACCACAATCTAAGGTTATGGGCTCTGGTATTCTCTCACCTTCAACTTCTTCACCAAGTCCAGTCAATGCACCTGAACCTTCCAAAAGACCTGCACACATGTGGGTAAAATAATTTATGTCTGTATCATATTTTTTAATATCATCTTCTTCTCTTTCTTCTCTTTGCAGTGCTAAATCTCTACAATAATTATTCTTTTCAAAAAAGAATATTTTCACTTCACCATATGTTGGTGGTGGTATTGGCTCTTCTCCTGCATCTTCATCAAATCGTATATCAAGGTCAAAACTGTATACATTTCTTCCATCATCCTCTGCATTTAGTACTACAAACTGTTTACCATTAACTTGTTCGGGCGCTTTAACTTTATTTCCCCACATAATAACAGGAAAAACTAGTTTAGATTCTTTACCAGTATAATGCACACCCAATTCTGTAACAGAAAAGGTATGTTGGGTTCCACCGCATTGAAGTTCTACTGCCCCTCTTGTAGCATAAAGAGGTCTTTCATCAATACCAAACATGTCGAATAAAATATCTTTACCACCAATCAGTGCAACAATAATTAGTATGACGATAGCTAATGCGACAATAACAACTATAAACTCAAGAATGACCTTCAATACTGCCATAAATTATACTTTGTCGTGATTTAATATAAATATCAAGCACAAACTTGCGAAGGCAGATTATCTGTAAGTATCACAACTTCATAAGCACTTAACAAATACTCTTGACAAACACTATCAAGATTAAAAAGATCTTTTTTCCAACAATCTAAATTCTCTTGATTTTCTTCTCCAGTTGGGACTCTCCAAAAAGAAATAACCATGTTCTCTCCTGTTTCAAAATTATCTGGGAATCTGACAACATTTATAGATATAAGTGGGTCTTTATTTCCGCAATAATCTGCATTATGATCCTCAAATCGTGTAAATTCAAGATTTATTTCGCCTCCACACATATTTTTATTAAATTTGCATTGTTCGGGTTCATCCTGTTCATCGCATGATTTGTCTTCCTTATCAAGTTTCAACGAAAATGATTGTTGTTCACCAAAACACGTAACGTGCAATCTTGGTTTACATTTTGTTTCATAACCTGGTAAAAATCCTATTATTCTTATTGGTTCTCTAATTGTATTAACAGTAACAAGCTCAACAACAAAGTTCTTTATGAAAAATTTTTCACCATCTTCCATTACTTGTGCACAAGAACTTCTAGTAGGAACAACGCTCATTGGAGGAATTTTACTTTCTATATAGAATTCAACATCACCCATACCTTCCTTTTTTCCACCATCTAGTTCAAATCTTTGTTCTGATGCTATTTTTTTACCCTTGAACAAAATAGCAGGGAAAACTTCAACGTCTCTTTCAGTCTCAAGGTCCATTGAGTTTATTTTAATGTTATATTGATAATTTCCAGAAACTTTCTGATAATTATACGTTATATCTGGTTGGGATTTTATCTCCACAATGCTAGCTGTTTTTTCAAAAACAAATTCTACTCTTTTTATTGTACTGGGATTTAATTTACCCGATTCTAATCCGAGGTTTATTGTTATTATTAATGATATAATGCATAAAATAACTGCAAGAATAATAATAGTTATATTCATAATAATCACTAAAAGTTACCAGGAACGCTGTCACTTACAGCATTAAATAATGAATTAAGATCAATAAGCCATTTTTGGCCTAGATCTGTAGTCATTCCTATAATAACATAAATGAAGATCATGGCAGCTATTGTAATTGCGAACATTTCTATAATTCCAAAACCTTTCTTAGCCATATGTAATACCCGGTGTTGATATAAAGGACGTTTCAATTCTTCCTGTAATATAAACTATTACAAGGAATATTATTAATGATGTCACAAGAACATAAAATAAGTTCCTCATCATGAATGAAAATGCCATGATGTTAATTTGATTTCATTATATAAAAATGTTGTATTGATTTCATATTATACATTAAACCCGCTAGCAGTACAGGAAGCTATAACCGTACCAGCTCCACGTTGACATTCAACATTTTGTCCAGTAATAAAAGAGTGTGGATCACCTTCAAGACCGCTTACTTCAGCATTACATGTATAAATTGTTTTTTTCGATTCACCTGCTTCTGCACAACAAATTACATCACTTGCTACGTTCCAATAAAATTCTGGTACATCTTCTACTGTTTCAGCACAAAATATCGCAGGTAAATAATCTTCTAATTTAATTTCAAGGGTAATTGGTCTAGGATATGTTTTCATAGAATCTTCATCATAATAGTATAAGGCACCTTCTGTACCTATCTCACCACCATAGCATATATAATGACCCAATACTATAGGAACGTATACTGCACTTTCGTCCGGTATATCGTCGATTATATCTTCGAAAAATATATTTTCCATACCACCATAATTAGCAAGAATATTTGCTCCATTATAATCTGCTAGTGATATTTTAATCAAATTGTCTTTACTTCCTCCCCCCTTTCCTTTCAATGAATCAAAAATATCATGCAAATATTCAACACCACACTCAATATTAGTTTCTGGATCATACAGCTCATCTGGATCACCAATACCACAATTTGTTGCAGCTGTTAAGGGCATGATCTGCATAAGACCTATTGCACCGGCGTGAGATACGGCCGTAGAATCCCAAGCACTTTCTGTTTGTATGATTGCTTTTACAAGTTTTTCTATTTCCTCATTCCTAAATTTGTAATCACAAATCCACATACCAAGTCCACCAAAACACCAGTCATACTCATCTACCGCATCCACAATCATTCTTTCATAATCATTAGGAATCGGTATAATACATTCACCAGTACTACCTATATCAGAATAAAATTCAAAATATTTCACAGCAATATCATAATGAATAGCTATACCCTCACGATGATCAGGAAAAATATCAAACTTCCATATTCCTGTCTGATCTTCACCCGGAACAATTAATTCAAAATCATTGTATGTTATCTCTGCTCTAGTATGTTCAAATTCGTCTTCAGTCCTTGAGACAGCATCTTCTATATAAGTTTTTATAAATTCTTCATAATCTTCGCGACTTGCTGTTTGACCACCTGTCTGATATCTCATTGATGGATCAAACAAAGTATCAATAAATATATTTGGTGGGGGTGATGTATCATCAACCATCTTATCTGATAATAATAACATTTCACTCACGAGTTCCTGGCCCGCTAAAACCATTCTATAGAATTCAGTATTAATTTCAAAGTTATTTTTTGTCCTCGTATCAATTTCAACATGTCGTGGGGGAATAAGTTTAATATCTTGTTCCATTTTAAATTCAATTTTATCTTCTTCTATTGTGATGTCGTGTGTTATATCATTTATTTCAATTTCATTTCCATGGCTAATCATTTGATTTTCTATTTTTTCATATAATTCCATATTATTGTCCATCGATTCCAAAACATCATCCATTCTAGGATAACAAACACGTGGGTTATATCTTTGATGGCTATACTTATCTTCTTCTGGTATTCGAGGACCATATATAACAACACCATCACCACACGCATCCGTATCTACGCAGGAACTTGTTTTCAAACCCAATCTTGGTGATTCATACGTGGGGTCATACCTATACCAATAACCATCCCCCAACCTGTATTGACTAAACTCACTAGCAAACTTATCGTCATCAATACCACAATTTATGCTTTTGTCTCCTGTTTTGAAAATATTTTGATCGCCAGAAACTTGCCATGTAGCTGATAACGATTTATTCAAAACAGATGCTATACTTTTTGCTCTACCAGAAGCAATTTCATCAAAAATCATGTCCTGTCTTTTTTGACGACCGCCCAATGTTGTTGATATGAATATGTAAGCTATTCCTAAAATAATAACGACAAATACGACTGTCGTTATTATTTCACCACTTCCTTTTTTTCTTACCATTTTTTCATCCCGATACAATACCAGTAGTGATTGTTACATCAAGCACACCATCAATTGGGTTTGCATTATATGCATCTTCATCAAAACCGCATATTCCTTTTACACTTGGATCTCTCTCATTCTCTCCACCTAATGTTGGTTCAGTATCACAGCAAACAAATCTGCTTATTCCTCTGCTTGGTTCAGGGCAATATTCATCATCAGCTAAAATATCGCCAACACAACCATCTTCATCAACACAATAACCATCTTCAAATGGGGATTTACAATTAATTATGTCCGTAATGCAACATTTATTGTTAGACGGGCCAATACATATTCCTGAAACATAATATCCCCCGTCACAACTATCTTCACTAGAATCTAAACAATAATAATTTCTTGGTTCAAAAAGAGTTTTTCCTTTAAACAATAAAGGTATATCCGCACTCATTATAAGCTCTCCTGCTTCTGTTTCTGCATCAAAGGGCACACAACAAAGTGGGGTATTGTCTTCATTTGTTCCTTCACATTGTTGTGTATACTCTTCTTCATCTAAAAGTAAACGACCAGCACCACACTCTTTATATTCTGTAACATAACCAGGCTCTCCCGGATCTGAAACGATATTAATCTGTTTATACGTACATATTCCTATTAACTCTCCACCATAACCCTCGGGTCCACATCTGAATATATCCAATGTTCCGTGTATGCCATATTCCTCTTCATTTTCTATGCAACATATATGAGAACTCCCACACTTATCAGCATCATTTATCTCAACTCTACCAACACCACATGGACCCGTTATATAATTATCAAAAACACAATAACCTTTATTGTCCTGACCACAAGGATCTAGAACATTACTTATAAATTCTGTATGACTATGATTACCAAGTTTTTCTATAATTTCTTCATCTGAAATGATGGATATTGAATATATATCAAATCCATACTTCTCTAAGAAAAATCTAATTTCATTTATATCTGAAGATGCATTAATCGCCGAGCCGACCATACTTACTCTCAAAGCATCGTTGAAAAATGGTTCATTATCTAAAGACGTGTGGTATAGAATTTCGGCAACATCATAGGGTCTGTTAACAAAAACAATAAATCTGTACATATTACCAACTTCTGAATCTGTCAGATTAATGAAGAACGCTATAAAAACCAATATAATAACAACCGCTACCGCTATTATAACTAACGTAACTGTTGTCATTTGTGGTAAAGCTAGACCTCTCATGTTATCACCCATTATCAAAACAATATGCAACTTCTATATCCGGATAACTTTCATCAGCAATACAATCCTGAATATCTTCACATTTCCATCTATTGATTGTATCACAACCAGAAATTATAGGAACCGCCCTGAATATTTGCCTGGTTTCGGGATGTGATCCACCCTCCCATAATGGAACTTCTATTCCCGCAACATCTACATCTGGTAAATATCTACAACCAAAAAACCCCTCCTGTGAATAAGGATACATGTTTGTTGAAGTAACAATATAAAAACATAATTTATCACCTTCGTCTGTTATTTTAGGAAGCCTAACTTTGGGTTCAAAAAATGATTTAACATCAAACTCACACGAACCACTTGCTCCCACAAAAAGGCATGTTGTTTCTTGTGGTAATTTTGTTTTATATGCGGTTTCTGTCATACAAGATATTGTAGTTAAAACAGATTTGTAAGAAGTAATAATCGCACTCGCAGGTATTATTCCTTCTACTGATTCAATTGCTACTGGAAAATTTATAGAATATGCAAGCGATGTTGGAATTTCCTTGCCCCACAGACCATCTTCTCTTTCATAACCAAAGGAATATTCTTCTTCTATTCCTAGATCATCACACTTGTCTTTATCCAAACATATCACTTTAACATGATATGCATAATTACAAGCTCTGTCATATGGTTCTATATTAATACCATTGTGTTGCTCCAATTGTTCCTGGTTAAAAATAACTCTGTCAGATGTAAGAGCATGTGATAATACATTATTTGACATCTCAACAGTAAATTTTTCTAAAAATTTAGATTCAACATATCCACCATAGCTGCTAAATAATGATGCTGTGTATAAAACAACGAATATAACAACGAGTGCTTTTATCAAAAACCCAAGCGCTTCTATAAATGTTATTCTTCTCATATCTACCATCAACAATTAACTTCGGTCTCAGTAATTGTTATCTCGTTTTCACACCGTTGAATAAATATCCTCTTTTCACCCGAATCGCTACACATTATACCTTCTTCGTTACTTACTATCTGAACATTATCAGGAATTATAGGATAGCCTATCGCGGTTTGATTTCTCTCACCATAAGGCATTTTAACAGTAAGATTAACAATTGCAAATCCATCATAATTTTTTATTGTAAGTAAACATTCGCTTTTAGGCAAAAAATAAGATTGTTGTGTTTTCGTGGGTGAAGATTCTAAAAAATTAATAATACCAACAATTTCTTCCACATTAATCCTAGCATCTATTCTGAATGTTTCCCCTACCATAGAAAATGTAACTGGAACAATCCCTATGAAAATACCAAGTGTCAGAATCATTATCATAAGGTCCCAAAAAATACCTTTCATAATTGGTTTTTGTTTTCTGGTAATAAATAAGTTATTTAATTAGGTAATAGAAATCCTGAGGGCCATCGCCAATCAATATCTACTATATCTTTTAAAACTCCTGTCAGTAAACCAAGTTTTCTTAGCGGTTTAATAAGAAAACCGTGTATACCCTCTCCTTCAAAGTGTGCACTTGCAGAAGATATTGGAGTTGCATCAACAAGCCCTGCAACAAATTTTTCATCTGCCGCCATACTTGCTGGCTTAGGGTTGGGTGTCCAACAAAAATTGGTTGGCTTACTTTTTACACGCATCTCAATACAATCAGAACCGCGAAGAGCACCCGAAGTACCGCTTAACAAGCTATCCTCGTGTTTAATAATTTTTTCACCTGTATTAAAAATACATGAATAGTGTGTACCTGCACGATAAACATCGTCGGTTTCTTCACCATACTCATAAATAGGATAATTTATTATTTTTTCACATTCATATTCCAAATCTTCACATTTCTTAACATTGATTTCAATTTCTGATTCTATTTCACAAGGACTAGCAAAATAAAGGTCGTTTTGTTTGTACGATACGAAATTTCCTATTATCCATATAAAAGCCTCGCCTATAGCATCACCAGCAACAACAGTAGTTATCGCGGGCGCCTTCTTAAAAAGTAGTGCAGGTATTTTTTTCAGGAATAAATTACCAGCTTTGCCCAATAGCCACTTACCAATGCCAGTAGCACCCATTCCCTGTTTAAAGATCGTTGCTGGTATAGAAATTCTTGACAATAATGCTATACCCAAAGCACCACCAATTACTGAAACATAACTCCATGCCTTTTCTCTGTTATCATAAACAATTTGCATATATTTTATATTCTTACATTCAGGAGCTAATCCAAACCGATAAACGCCTTCACGTGTTTTTAGACACAAAGAATTATCACCACACGGTCTATATTTTATGAATGATCTTTCTAATGGTGTAAGTAATCTATAATTTTTGAATTCAAAAAAATTATCATTCCATTCACCAAAGTCTAATCCTATTTGCGAAATCGGACTACATGGCACAGGAATTGATTCGCCATCACCATCAATATCATAACAATTATCAGAATCACCATCGTCACCTTCATCTGTCAACACATAACCAGGAATAGGTCCTGTATGTTTTGATAGTGCAATATTACTAACAAGTACATGATAAGGTCTTTCAAAAACCTCTGGATTATCTTCCAAAAATTCGGGATTTTCATCTAAGCGTTGGTTCAATAAATCTTTCACGGTTTTTACATAATTTGCATCTGTAGACTTCCATATAAGATTTTCAAATTCTTCAACACCTATACTAAATGGGGTTGATTGATCATCATTACGGTGTGTAAAATATGTAAGAATTCTGTTATCTAACTCTTGGTAAATCTCCCAACCAATGCCTTCACCATAAGGGAAAGCTTCGTAATATAATACATAATGTGGGTCTCCTGCTGAATTTATCTGAAACCTTGCCAAAGAATTACCCAAATCAAATATCTGCCAAGCCTTAGAAGGTGCTGGTTGTGTTAACTTAAATCCATCCATTCTTACTGTGGTACCAACACCTAAAAGACATGCTTCATTCATATTTGCACGCAAAAGGTCTGTATTAATTAGCGCTGTCTGAAGGTCTGGTTGGATAAATGAACCTATAGCTTGCATCAAAAGAACACCAAATAACACTATCAAAACAACTTCCAGTATAATAAACCAAGATTCGAATGTTATGTCTGCCATTGTATTCACCTCAGAAAGTTCTGTATATCATCTAAAAATGTTGAAAATGTAGGTACAACATCACTAGCCATTGATAAAAGTATTGAAAGGATAACAAGAAATACAATAATACTAACAATGAAATATTCCATTCTCATAAGAGTATCTTGATTTCTGTAGAATAAATATTTTTTTCTGTTCTCCATTGTGTCACCCAGAAGGGCAACAAACCATTAAATACGCTTTGGTGTTAGTCTAATTGAGGGATGGGTATATGGTATCTTCGTTAGTACCACAGAGATTAAAAAAGAATTTATTCAATAGCAGTACTAGTAGAGAACAAAGAGGTATTGGAAAATACATACAAGGAGCATATAAATCTACCACTGATTTTATTAAGAATGCTTGGTCTTACCGAATGGCGCCTGCCTATGCTCTGGGTATTCTTGCATTTTTAGCAGCTGCAGATGCTGCAGCACAACAATATGACAGATTTACATCATTACCTATAATAAAAGCCACATCAGATTCTAATAGAAAAAGTCTCGGAATAAGTGGTGATTTCATGTTTGGTCAAAAAGAAATTGATGGAAATACTATACCATTTGCAATACACGTACCAACAGGAGCAGAATACAATTTTCCTGGCGGTGTAGTATCAGATATTGATGGTGAAAACGGAAATTTTGTATATGCTTTAGCAACCGATAGAAACGACGACTCGCTGGTTCATATTGATTTCAATACACCAGGTAGGGATTTAATCCGATCCCCTAATGAAGGAAAAACAAGATTCGTACAACCTGTTATTTCCAGTGATTTAATCGCAACTAGTCCGATAAGTATGCCAGATGGTGATTATGTTGGAAATTTTGTACTAGATTTAGAAGGAAATATCGTTAGACCTGTAGGAAGACGAAGTAAGCGCCTGGCTTATGATGTTGATGGTGGTAAATTAGCACAGCTTGAAGGAAGTGTTTACGGAGATCTTGTAATAGAAGCAATGAGAACAGGACGAGAATCACTAAGATTGCCTCATAGAACAAAAAACAGAAATGGCTTTCGTTGGAACGAAGAAATTGGACATGTATCATTTGACGAAGGTAATCTAGGATATACAAATGGGTTGAATGAATCTGTCTTAGTTGTAGATGGAGAAAGAATACCTCTTAATGAAGTTCAAGATAATCATGAATTATCTGAGGTTGATGTAGGAAGCCGATACGCGGTGTGGATTGATAGAACACTAAATATTGATGGAACTCCAAAAAATACAGAAATAGTTGTTTATGATATTCAAAGCAGAAGGAGAATGTCAATTCCATTAGGTCAACACGATGCAAGCCATTTAGAAACATCAGCAGAACGTGTGGTGTGGCTAAGTGGGGGGAATGCACATCTAGCAACAAGATATGCTGATGACAGAAGCGTTCAACGAACAGTAGATTTTGCACCAGAATTAGTAAGTGGTGTTCATCGGTCCACTACTCATCAACCCGCTGATCCAGTAGTTATCAAGCCTGCCCCATCCTTAGAAAACCCATTACCTCCATTACCAAGAACCGGTAAAATATTGAGAAAACACTCAATAGGGATATCTGATTCGGTATTTGTAGAATTTGAATATCCTAGAATAGTAGATGATGGTGATTTTACACTTAATGTTACTTTTTGGGCAACAGACAATGTAGACCTGTCAAATGTAGGAATGTATGTAGCATATCCTCAAGAAAGTATGCAATTTGGAAATGATGATCTCTCACAGTCAAGAATATCCTGTTTTGATAGAAGAGCTAATCGCTGGGCAACTCCTGGAAATGATGATGATATAGCAGGAAATCTTTTGGTTGAATTATTCAATGTTTCAACAGGAAATGGATTAATTACAAACGTATTCCAACATCTTGGTGCGTGTTATGGAAGGTCCATCACACCACGTTTTGATGAAAATACGTACGACGTGGTTTTCTCGTCCTTCTATCGTGATCAAACAACCAACTACCCCCTCAAAAGATTTACTATTCCTCTAGGAGTAACCAAATCCCCAAGGAAAAGTGTAGAAGTTGTTTATGGGTTTAGGGGAGTAAGACTAATCGGTAGAGATGCTGGTGGGTTTAGTGGATATAATAATATCACTCTAAATGTACCAGTACTCGAAGACCAAACAGTGTTGGGTCAATTAATAGGAAATGAATAAACTTTTATACTTTACTTCTAATTCATTGGTTATGGATTCTGAAACTAGAGAAAAAGTCGAAAAATTCAGGAAAGATGAATGGATTGAGGCTTCATTCTCTGTAGAGGCGTTAGGAATAGATAAAGAAACCGTGGAAACGGCTCTAAAAGAGCATATTGAAAAAATGAAAAAAATAAAATCCGTGTTTGTTTATGAAACTGAATATAAAGAAACGATAAAAGTCGAGAAACCATTCAAAAATATTGATATAGCATATTCTCAAGTAGTTGAATTAAAACTATTCATGAAGGACATGTACAGCCTTATGACAGCTATTGTATTATATGGACCATCTGCATTAGAAATACTCAGCCCTGAACACAAAGAAATCAAATTAAACGAAATTCAAAATATAGCTGTTTCCTTGTCAAGTCTGGTTCATCAATTCGCAGCAGCAGGAGCAGGTGGAATAGTCATGACACCTGAAAAGAAGAAATAAGAAATTACTCTTTTCCCAGCAATTTCTTAACAATATCATCCTTTTTTTTGTCCGTTTTTTC
The DNA here is from genome assembly GCA_042584825.1 of Candidatus Aenigmatarchaeota archaeon. Classification (GTDB taxonomy): domain Archaea; phylum Aenigmatarchaeota; class Aenigmatarchaeia; order GW2011-AR5; family GW2011-AR5; genus JBHOSK01. The sequence continues at coordinate 3,471 of JBHOSK010000012.1, read as the reverse complement.
GGTCTCTTCTGGCATGGTTTTTGGCGTTTTCATTTTTAACAGATTTGTCCTACCTTTTGCCTTCTTTTCAACAAGTCCTCTTTTCACCAAATCAGAAACAATCCTAGACACCTTTGATTTCGAGTAATCCAACTCTTTAACAACATCACGCTGATCTACTGGCTTTTTCTCCCTTATTATAATAGTCATCAATCTCCTTTCGCCTTCTGTAAGAATAGGTAAAATATCCTTTATGTTGCTCTTCCTAGAATATATGAAATAGAAGGCTATCACAGCAACAACTGCTATGAGTATTACTATAGCAACGAGCTGCTCTGCTTGTTGTTCTATACTTCCTATTTCTTCGTAAATTATAGACATATCTATTGGGTCTCCTAAAGCGGGTTGTTCTATATCCCACGATATATAGATAATTCTACCATCACTACCCTCATTTCCAAAAAGAGGTTCAAATGGATTTAGCCCAGTGCCTGTTAGACTAGAACTATCAACAACAGCCATACCTAATGGCAAGCTCGCCCTGACGTGTATATTATCAATTATTTGAGAAACTGGTAATCTATAAGAAAATTGCATAAAATCCTCTAGGCTGTTAATAATGGATGGGGTTGTAAACTTATAGGTTATTTTATCTGTATCTATATCATCACATAAAATAGAATTGCCTACGATTTCTCTTATAACTTCACACTGTATACTATTATTTCCAATAAACGTTTCTACATTGGTTATAGTCGACAAAATAAAATAATCACTATTCAAAACATTTTCATGATAATTTATATTAACAACCCAGTCTGCGCTTCTGTCATCATTTAATATTATATCTACACCCACATCTCTTACTGTCGCAGCATTTACACTTGCAGATAGTGCAACAAGTAATACAATTACAATTAACAGAAATTTCTTCATATTCATTTTATCACTTCACCTAAATATAAAGCTTAATTTTATATATGTTAGATTTTCAAAATATACGTATTTTTTATTGCTTTTTATCGTATAAAACGTCAATATATGGTCTTTGCAACATTCATAAGAAATATATAGACTTTGTAAACCTTTTTAACCACAATTAAATGCATTAAACATAGTGTATGAAACTGTTTCAAGTCAGTTTTATATATACCCCGTGAACAATGTATGTTTAAATTAGGAGCACTGTCGCGATGATGCAGAACCAATTAAATGGTGAAAATAAAATGCAAATTAAGAAATTAGGTGCTTTGGCTTTGGCCGTAGCAACGTTCGCAGGCTTAAGTGGTATTGCAAGCGCACAAACATTAGGAGAGTATCCACAACCTTTCATCGACGCAACAGGCGCAGACGACTTCTTGATCGTTGTCGGTGGTGCAGCAGCAACATCTGATGTTGCAGGTGCTATCAATGTAGCTGCCCGATTGGGTGGTGAAACTGGAACCGATGTAACGACAAGTGGCGTGACAACTGTAACTGTAAGTGGTGAAGGTAAGGAAATAGCAACAACAAACACAAAACTCTACCTTAATGACACACTAAAGAAAACAGGTGCACGAACAACTCTGACAAAAGCAGACTTACCTACCATATTAGCATCTGGAACACTACAAGATAGTGACGCAAGCACAACTTACGACTATGATCTATACATTGACTTATCTGATGATTATTACTTCACATTCGCACAACACACACCAGCGGATCTTATCACAGTAGATCCAACAATAGTAATGAAACATACTTCAGGAACAAACCCAACAAACCCACATGCAGATAGCTTCATGTACAGAACAAAACTTGTGTTTGAAAAGGATGTTAATGGTACCACAGCTGTAGATGAAACAATAGATATCTTCGGAAGATCTTATACTGTAGCTCCTACAACAGACTTCGACGCTGCCTCACCAAAACTTGTACTTTTCGGTAGTCAAGAAACTGTTGTATTGACAGAACAAGAATCCGTTGTAGTAGAAGTAGAAGGTGTAGAATATACTGTTGAATTAAACGGTGTATCAAGCGCAACCGCTTGTGTAGTTACAGTAGAAGGTGACACAAGATCTGTAACAGCTGGAACAACATATACTTTCAACAGTGGTCTTCAAGTTCATATTAGTGATGTATACTTCTACGGTTCAACAAGAACCGATAACCAAGCTAAGCTTGGTATAGGTGCAGAAACATGGACATTCGAAGATGAGAAAAAAATAGTATACGGAACAGGTGGGGACACAGAAAACATAGATGGTACTCAAGTAAATCTGACAATAAACAGTAATAAGTTAACCACACTTGAAGTGTACGTTGGGCCTGAAAAGTCAAGCATGGACGCACTAATCGAAGGAGAGTCATTTACTGACCCAATCTTCGGTTCATTCGATCTAAATTTCAATTCTGTTACACCTGGATTGACAAGTGAAGCAAGAAACATGCTTCAAATCTTGCCATCTGGTGACGATGGATTAACAGCAACATGGACTGATTACTATGGAGACACAGCAACATTCACATATGCATACGATGCAGACAGCATTGGTCTAGAAGACGCTTCTGGATACGCTTTCAATGTCGTAGAAGGTGAAACTATTCATCAGAACGAATACATCGTATTAGATGCTGGTGATTTCACTCATCTAATGAGAATATCCGATCTTGATAACGATGGTTCAGCTACCGCTTCAATAGAATTCTATGACTTGTTCGCAGGATCAACACATGAATATACACTGGGCGCAGACGGTCGTGTAACAGCTTACATTGACGGTCAAGCATATTATATTCATGGTGACAGTAACACAACATTAACAGTAACTTGGGGAGACGGAGCTGACTACAGTGATGTAGGTAATCAACACACAGTATTCCCAAAAATCAGAGGTAAATACAATGATTACATATCATTGATGAACGCATCAACAGTAGTAAACCTAACCGCATTATCCGGAAAATCACTCGAACTACCATCAGGTAGACTTGACATAACCGGATGGGTAGAATCTGGTCATAACATGATCAACATATCTGCAGCAAGTGGTTATACAACTACTGTAACGAACGCTAACATGTCATACTCAATGAACGCAAGTAGCCTTGGTGATGTCGCAATTGTAAAATTAGGTAAATCATCAACAGGCGGCGCATATTGGCAATTACTTGTAACAGCAACAGACACAATAAAAGTCACACCAGTAAGTTCAGGCGGAACTGCAATACATGGAGCAGAAGGTTCATTAATGTTGATTGAAGAACAAGACGATGACAACAACATATACACATTAACAATACCAACAGCAAATGAAACATCTGGATCTGTCACTCAAATAATGGCAGCTTCACCAGACTTCATGTATACAACAAGAGCAACAGCAACATTCAAGACTGATACATACAAAACAGGTTACCTTGACAAATACGGTGTATATGCAGAAAGAAACACATACAATCAAGATACCGTAACAGTCTACTACCCAGATGATCAAATGACAATAAACA
>JBHOSK010000011.1:0-32340 GCA_042584825.1 Candidatus Aenigmatarchaeota archaeon | reverse complement strand
TAGAATAAATAAAACAGCTTCAAATCCTATACCAGAACTAGGACCAATAGAAACCACAAATCCTTGTGGTGAATTACCATTATATCCATACGAATCATGTAATCTGGGTTCAATAAACTTATCAAAAATGATTTCAGATGGAAAAATAGATTATGATAAATTAAAAGAAACTGTACATAACGCCATACATTTTCTAGATAATGTAATTGACATGACAAAATTCCCATTAAAGAAAATAGAAGAAATTACAAAAGCAAATCGTCGTGTTGGTCTTGGTATAATGGGATTTGCTGATATGCTCATAATATTAGGAATACCGTATAACAGCCCAGAAACAACAAAAATAGCTGAAAAGGTTATGAATTTTATTAATACAGAATCAAAAGCCGCTTCTGTGTCTCTTGCAAAGAAAAGAGGATCATTCCCTAATTTCAAAAAAAGTATATGGAAAAAAAGCTATAAAGCATTAAGAAATGTAACAACAACCGCTATTGCACCAACAGGAACAATAAGCATAATAGCTGGCTGTTCTTCTGGGATTGAGCCACTGTTTGCAGTATCTTTCATAAGAAGCATAATGGATAACACAGAATTGATTGAGGTTAATCCTCTTTTTGAAAAAATTGCCAGAAGAAAAGCATTTTATAACGAAAATCTTATGAGAATAGTTGCTAAATTGGGCTCAATACAGCATCTAAAGGAAATACCAGATGAAATAAAGAAACTTTTTGTAACAGCACACGACATATCAGCAGAAGATCATATAAAAGTACAGGCAGCCTTTCAAAAAAATACTGATAATGCCGTATCAAAAACCGTAAATTTCACACAAGACTCCACAGAAGAGGACGTGGAACAGGCCTTCCTACTTGCACACAAACTAGGGTGTAAAGGTATAACTGTTTATCGGGATAGAAGCAAACCAGAACAAGTATTATCAGTAAAAATACCTAAAAAATCACCAAGAATCCTTACAGCCTCAACCCGTTTCAAAGAATGTGAAGACTGTTACTAATATTTTTAGCAAAATATAGTCATTAGCACTGAAATTTATTTTAGTAATAAAGTACAATTTAACAAGAGGGTATTTAATTGGTTCAAAGAAAAGTAAGAAAAAAAACAACAAATGAAATGGGTTTAATACATGTATATACCGGAGACGGTAAAGGAAAATCAACTGCTTCTTTCGGACTTGCCTTACGCGCAATAGGTCATGGTTACAAAGCATATGTAATACAATTTATGAAAGGTGGTCGTTTTTTTGGTGAGCTCATAACTGCTGAAAAATATCTTAAACGTAAGCTCCTTTTTGCACAATTTGGTCAAAGTGCACCGTTTGAAAAGGATATTCGTAAAGGGAAATTAAAACCAAATAAAGAATTATTCCTCCCACTAGAAGACGATCAACAAATTTCTCAAAATGCCTTGAAATTTGCTGAAAAAATAATAAAATCAAAAAAATACGGGCTTATTGTACTCGATGAAATAAATGTAGCAATTAGTATGGGCCATCTAAAAATAGAAGATGTATTGAAAATTATGATGTCAAAACCAAAAAACGTTGAACTTGTATTAACTGGAAGAAACGCACCCGAATCAATAAAAGATGCTGCAGATTATGTGAATGAGATAATAAAGATAAAACATCCTTTTGATAAAAAAAAGAAGATAGTTGGGAGAAGAGGTGTGGAATATTAATCCGATTGGAGCAAGAACTTTCATAATGATTATATTCGCACTGCTTGTTATTTTCTCTATTGTTGAATTAGCAAAACCTATTGAAAAAACAAATGAATTATTAACCAACATAGAAATAGAAACTGCAAAACTTTGCTTAAATGATGACGATTGTGTAGTCGTATCTGGTAGGGAACCGTTTGGATGTTTTATTGCAATAAATAGGCATAATATCGATAACGTTATCGAAGATCTAGATGGTTATGAAACGATAACTGACTGTGGTCATGTTTTTGAAGCTGAAGCAAAGTGTGTAAATAAAAAATGCGAAATTGTTGAGTAATAAACTTAAAAGTATTACATTCTAAATAGTATTTCATGAACAAATTGATTTTATTTGATATTGATTCTACACTAATCACAGCAGCAAAAGCCTGGGATACTGCATTTGATAATTCTTTAGAAGAAGTGTATGGCATAAAAACAACTTGTGATATAATTAATCATGCTGGGATGACTGAAAAAGAAATACTGCTGGCTGTTCTAAAAAAAGAGGGATTTGTTGAAAAAGAAATATTATGCAAAATGAAAGAATTTGAAAAGGTCATGACAAAAACATTTGATAAACTATTTGTTAATGAAGAAATCACTATATTGGGTGGTGTTGAAAAACTTCTAGATGAATTAAAAAAGAAAGATATATTATTAGGTCTTGTCACAGGAAACACAAAACCAATATCAAAAACAAAGCTGGAAAGAACAGGTATATACCATTATTTCAAAGTTGGTGGCTTTGCAGAAGATGCGATAAAACGATCTGACTTAGTAAAGATTGCAATCAGGAGAGCAGAAGAGCTGGGATTCAAGCATAATAAAAATGTATTTTTAATTGGGGACAGTCCTTGGGATGTTAAAGCAGGTAGAGAAGTAAATGTAGTAACAATTGCCGTTACGACAGGAAGCTACACAAAAGAAGATGTAAAAGAAGCTGACCACATAGTTGAAAATTTAAAAGATATTGAAGAAATTTTACGGATTATCAAATAATAAAATTTTATTAAGCGTCTTCTAGATAAGTATATCTATGCCATTCGTATCTGAACGTGATCACAGATTGCCGAAAATTATAATTGGTGATATGATAAAGGAAGCCCTTGAAAGAAAGGGTGTAATTTCCCTCGGCCATGGTGAACCTGATTTTTCAATGCCAGAACCATTAAAACAATATGCAAAACATATAGCAGGAAAATTTAATCATTATTCCCAACCTGGTGGTCGATCAGAATTAAAAAAGGCTATTTCAAAAAAACTCAACAAAGATAATAGCATATTTGCAACACCAGACGAAATCATTGTCACTGCTGGTTCTACAGAAGCATTGCTATTAGGAATGACAGCAACTCTTGATATTGGTGATGAAATAATTTTGCCAAACCCATCTTTCATGGTATACGAACCCATGGTAGACATGCTTGGAATAAAACCTGTTTTTACCAAGCTTTCTAAAGAAAAAGAGTTTGAAATAGATCCCGATGATGTTGAAAAAAGAATAACAAAAAAAACAGGGGCTATATTAATAAACTCACCATCAAATCCCACCGGCAACGTTTTATCTAAAAACACACTAGAAGAGATAGCCGATATCTGCGTCGAGTATAATCTATTTCTACTAAGCGACGAAGCATATGAAAAAATAGTTTATGATAAAAAACATATATCACCAGCATCATTAAATGGGATGCATGAATATGTAATAACTTTCCAATCATTTTCAAAAAGTCATGCAATGTGTGGCCACAGGGTTGGTTATTGTGTTGCACCAAAGAGCATATCAAAAATAATAACAGAAACACACATGTATTCAAGCATATGTGCACCAACATTTTCTCAAGTGCTGGCAACAAAAGCACTTTCACTTAGTGATGCTTTCGCTAATGCAATGGTAAGAGAATATAGACGTCGTCGAAATTATATTGTAAAGAGGTTGAATAATATTGGTTTGGATTGTGTAATGCCTCAGGGCGCTTTCTACGCATTCGCAAAGATCCCTTCAAAAGATAGTTATAATTTCGCCAGAAAAATGTTAGAAAAGGCGAACGTTATTGTAATACCTGGACGTGAATTTGGTAAATATGGAGAAGGCTTTATTAGATTATCATACGCATCGAGTATGCACAACATTGGATTAGCTCTCGATAGAATTGAAAAGTTTCTAAAGAAATAAAACGAATTCTCATTATAACAGTTCACTCAAAACTTCACCTAGCGTCTCAATTTTATTTGCATAACCTGCTAAATCACCGCTGCGAAGCAGCTCTTGAGCTTCTTCGTATAATTGGTTAGCATATTCAATTGAGTCTTCTGATGTTTCTCCTGTCGTTTCGTCGGGTTGCTCCTCAGTCAAACGCTCACCGATAACCTCAGATAATGCTTCCATAAGGGTTTCCTTCATCGATATCTTGTCACCCAATGCAACAATCACTCTTTTCAGTTGTGGAAGCCCTGTTTCTGATGCTTGTAGATAAAGAGGTTCAACATATAGAATGTTATTTTCTATTGGTATTACCAACAGATTACCTCTTATTACTTCTGAACCTCCCTGGTTCCACAGTGTTATTAATTGAGATATATCAGTATCCTGATCAATACGTGCCTCTATTTGTAATGGTCCATAAATTAGTTCCTGTTTTGAAAATGTGTAAACTATCTTTTCACCATAATTAGGAAAGTCAGATTTTGCAGCCATCCATCCGATCATGTTATCTTTGTTTCTTGGAGTAAACGGCATCATCATAATAAATTCTTCTTTGTCGTGATCCGGCAATTTCATTATAATATAGTAAGGTTCCATTTCTTGTCTTGTATTCCTATAAACCTCGTTTGGTATGTTCCATACATCTTCTTTGTTATAGAATACACGAGGGTCTTTCATGTGATATGTAGCGTAAATATTTGCTTGTACCACGAACAAATCTTCAGGATATCTTATGTGTTGTTTTATTTCCTCATCTAACTCTGAAAAGTCCTTGAATAAAACTGGGAACATGTTCCTATATGTTTCTATAATCGGATCACTTTCTATTATATAATAAATTGTCTCGCCGGTATATGCATCTATAACAACCTTAACAGAATTTCTTATGTAATTTACACCAAAACCAAATGGTTGGGAATATGGATAAGCATCTGTAACAGTATAAGCATCATAAATCCAGTATTGTTTGCCGCTGGCTACAACCATATAAGGATCAGAATCATATGCAAGAAACGGTGCAAGTTCATTCACTCGTGTGTGTATGTCTCTGTTATATAATATTTTACTATCACTCGTCATTGAACCAGATACAAGTAATTCTATAGAACCAAATTTCAATGCATAAACCAGCTTGTTAATACCATCAAGTGCTATACCATACGGACCCTCATAGATTGTATAAGCATTTGTATCTCCTTCAGGATAATCTAATTCCTCAGTGGTGGTTTTTGTAATAATAAACTCATCGGTTTGTTCACCAAAATATATTCCCGGTTCTTCTATCGGGACAAAGTCTGATTTTGGTGGTATATCCTTAACATAAAAAACAGGCAATCCCTCTCCTGAAACAGTGTTAACCGGACTCATCGTCAATCCATAACCGTGTGTATAAACCAAATGTTGGTTAACCCACGTTCTGGCATTGCTATCTAAGTTTCTTTGATTAAGTTCTCGGGGACTCAGCATAACTTGACGATATTCACCGTCAATATAATATCTATCAATGTCAACATCTGAGAAATCATAATAAGTTCTGAAAACCTGGATTTGATCGTTTGTTTTCAGCAAAGGTCTCCAATCTAGCAGTCTTATATTACTTATCGTTGCGTTATTTTTTTCTATATCTGACTTGCTAAGACCACCAACAACAGAATAAGGTATTTCCTCTATGCCCTCTAGGTCGTATGCCTTTAGTGTATATTCAACGTTTTTCTCTATGTAAGGTTTTTCTAAGTTAAACTCATTTGGTTGTACAATAAATCCTTGCACAACACCAGACGCAGCAAGTCCAATCACAAAAACAACAATAAAAACACCTATTGCATGTCTATAATAATCTTTCTTTGTCTTTGTGTTGATGAAAAACAATATACCAACTATTACTGATACAACAGATATTATCATGAAGAAAGGTAATGAAACAGCTATATCAGTATAAGATGCACCAAAAGCAACTCCTCTTGTCGAGAACAAAACAAAAAATCTTTGCAGATAAAACCAAACACCAAGAATGATAAAAAATATTCCAATCAAAAATGATAAATGATTTTTCATTGTGTCTGATAGATCTACTTTTCTAGTTCGTTTTTCTTCAACAACTGGCTCGAATGCTTCTGTTGATTTAGAACGTATTTTTTTCTCAGTTTTTATCACAAACCCTGAATTAATTAAATATCCAATAACTGTTACTATCAAACTAAAAATAACCAAAACTGTAACAAATCCCATAATGTACGTATAGAACGGTAAAGTGAATACATAAAATGAAACATCATTTCCAAATACCGGATCGGTCACTCCAAAATCAGCTTTGTTTGAATATTTCAGATATGTATCCCAACCTGAACTAAAAGCAGCCCCAATTATCAACGAAAGGAACAAAATAACTATAATTAGTGGTTTTATATTCATCTTATCTTTTTTCGGATGTGATTTTTGCTTATGCGTTATTCTTGCTTTAATTACTTTCAAATTCAAAAACATGAATGCAAAAAATATTATGCCTGTGAGAAAACCAAGAAACAACTTTGTTCCTAATACATTCCAGAAAACCTGCGAATAACCAAGCGATTCAAACCATAAAAGGTCTCCATATAATCCTAATGCAGGTAAAACTAATAATAAAAATAATATTATAATACCAATTATAATACCTTTCAGGATCCCCATATCAATTATTGTAAAAGAAAATTATATAAAAGAAAAAATCTACTCTGTTTCAGCAAGTGCTTTCTCTATTGCTGCCTGAAATTGGACAAATGGTTTAGCGCCACGTAATTCTTCTCCATTTATGAAGAATATTGGGGTTCCACTAACGCCTTTTGAACGACCTTCTTCCATGTTTTCATTTACTTTTAGGGTCATTACACCGCTACTAAGACATTCATCGAATACTTCCCTATTTAGACCAATTTCATCTGCATATTTTTTTAGATCAGCATCTGAACTAGCACCAAAATTTGCAAATAATTTGTCGTGCATTTCAAAGAATTTTCCCTGTTCACCTGCACACCATGTTGCTTCTGCTGGTTTTTTTGCAGAATCATGCACTATGTAGTCCTTGAATATCAGTTTCACCTTACCTGTATCAATATACTGCGATTGTATTTGTGGTAATGTTTCTTTGGCAAAACGTGCGCAATATGGACATGCAAATTCAGAATATTCTTCTATAATTACTGGTGCATCATCACTTCCTTTATAGTTCTTTATCTCGTCTATTGGTATTTTGTCTGTGTTAACTGGTGTATTACCTGTACCTGTTACTTGTCCTGTTTGATCTGGGCTGATTACAAGCAGGTAAGCTGCAGCAATAATAACAATCAAAACAACAACGCCAAGAATTATCTTTTTCATAGAAAAAAGAATAAGAGAAAAGTATAAAAATGTATTAATTTATCGACAACAACTACATCCGCTCTTCTTTTTCTTCTTATCTGGCATATAATTTCACCCCTCAATTTATCTTATACAACACCAATTTATCTCTTATTATAATAATCAAAAAGGTGTTTTATTGATTTTACTGCATTATTTGGAAAACTGTAACACGGAACACCGTTTTCTTCCAAGCCTTCGGATAGAATCTCAGTAAATTCTCCACCAGTCGAAACAACAATTATTGGCTTCTTTCTCAAGCTATTGGCTTCTATTATTGTATTAACAACATCAGGCGATATCAGGGGTGTCTGATAAAGTAAAATTACAAGAATTATATCTATGTTTTTGTCTGCCATACACGCATCTATTGCTTTCTCATACCTCTCATCAGTTGCATCACCTAAAAGATCAATAGGATTCTTTATCACGACAATAGGTGGCATTTCTTTTTTCAATTGATTAACTATTTTTTTATCCATCTCCGCCATCTTAAGTTTATTCTTGATTATAGCATCTGTACTGAGTATTCCATAACCACCCCCGTTTGTAATAACTTGAACTCGATCTCCTTTTGGCTTCATGGATTTATCAAGTATTTTTGCAAACTCAAACATTTCTTCAAGTGTAACAGCTCTTATTATTCTGGCCTGTTTGAAAGCACCAAAGTATATTTGAACAGATCCTGCTAGAGCACCCGTGTGAGATAATATTGCTTTACTTCCTGCTGAAGTGATACCACCTTTTATTGTTATTATAGGTTTTTTCTTGCTAACACGACGACACACATCAACGAACTTCTTTCCATCTTTAGCACCTTCCAAATAAAGACAAATTACCTTTGTTTTTTCGTCCTCACCAAGGTATTCAATTATATCAGATTCATCAATATTCATTGCATTTCCATAACTTACAAACTTTGCAAAATTATACCCATTCTCTGTTGCATAATCCATTATAGCAGACCCTGCTGCGCCGGATTGGGTTACAAAAGATATTGTACCTTCGTCTGGTCGTTTTAATCTGTACCTTGGTAAAAACAACGTATCTAATCCTGTATGTGCATCAAAAGTACCAAGACAATTAGGACCAATACATGCTATTTTATATTTTTTCAGAACCGCTTCCATTTTTTTATCAAGCTCAAAATTACCTACTTCTTTGTAGCCCGCAGTTATAATTATTATGTTTTTTATTCCTTTTTTGCCACATTCTTCTACCGCTCTTATAGAGAGTGCTGCAGGAACGCATATCAGAGCTAGATCCACACGCTCTTTTACTTTCAAAATACTTGGGTAACACTTATGACCCAATATTTCATCTAAATTTGGGTTCACAGGAAAAATTTTCCCTTTATAATGAGAATCAATAAAATTCCTGAAAACAACGTGTCCTACTTTTGCTGTATCATGCGAAACGCCAATAACAGCTATGTGTTTTGCAGAAAAGAAAGGATCAAGATTTTTTACCATGATATAATAATTATCTGTTTTAAAACTTAAAGGTTTTGAATAATTATTAAAACCAAAGAAACCAAGTATTTGATATGAAAGTTTTTGCTGAAAGAGAGGCTGAGAAATTCCTAAAAAAATATCTACCTATTGCTAACAGCATTATCACAAAGGATATAAAAAAAGCCGAAAACTTTGCTAAAAAAAATAAGTATAACGTAGTTCTCAAATTGATATCAAAACAAGCACTTCACAAAACAGACATAGGCGGCGTAAAGATAGTTAAGAATAAACAAGAATTTGAAAGGGGTTTCAATGAAATAACAAAAATTACAAAGAAAAAGAAAATCTCTTTCGAGGGTATTCTTATACAGGAGTTTGTAAAAGGTCAGGAAATTATAATCGGACTAAAAAAGGATAAAACATTCGGTCATGCAATAATGCTAGGAACCGGTGGTATATTCGTAGAAGTGATCAAAGACGTCTCATTTCGTGTTTGCCCAATAGATATGAAAGATGCAGAAGAGATGATAGATGAATTAAAATTCAAAAAACTTCTTCTTGGGTTTAGAGGATCAAAGCCCGTCAAAATGATTGCATTAAAAAAGGCTCTTGTAGCTGTATCAAAAATTCCACTAAAAAATAAATCAATAAGCGAGCTAGACATCAATCCATTTATGATTAATGAGAAAGTGGGTAAAGTAGCTGACGCCAGAATCGTATTCGAATAATTCTTTTTATTGGAAAAAGTAGTATATATTATGGAAAAATACCATACAATGAATACAAAAGATGTTCTAAAATCATTGGATAGTGATGCTAAAGGGATAAACGAAAAAGAAGCATCATCAAGACTGGGAAAGTATGGAGAAAATAGTATAAAAGAAAAGGATGGCATATCACCTTTAAAGATATTTCTTGATCAATTCACGAGCATATTGATCATAATTCTTATTATTGCGTCTGTAATCGCAATAATTGCAGGAGAGTTACTTGATGGCGTTTTGATAATAATTATAGTTGTAGCAAACGGTATATTTGGATTTGTTCAGGATTACAAAGCTGAAAAAAGTATAGAAGCACTGAAAAAACTATCCAGACCAACAGCACGCGTTATTAGAGGTGGCGCAACAATAGAAATCCCCGCAAGGTTCATTGTCCCTGGTGACATAATAATTTTAAACGAAGGCGATCGAATTCCGGCAGACGGAAGACTTATAGAGGGGTTTGATCTTTCTGTTGACGAATCAGCACTGACAGGAGAAAGTATGGATGTCTCCAAAACCACAAAAGCCATTAATGATACATCACTTCCTGAAAGAAAAAATATGGTTTACATGAACACCGATATATCAAGAGGTAAAGGAAAAGCCGTTGTCGTCGCAACAGGAATGGAAACTGAAATAGGAAAGATAGCTACTTCCTTACAGACAATTGAAAAGGATAAAACCCCTTTCCAGGAAAGAATTGATGCACTAGGAAAGCAGATAGGTATCGCAATTCTCATAATAACTGCAATTGTTTTTATGACCCATGTTATGATACATACAAGCGACATTCTAACAATATTTTTAATTTCAATATCCCTAGCAGTAGCCGCAATACCAGAAGGGCTTCCTGCAGTAACAACGTTATCCTTGGCGCTAGGCGTCAAAAGAATGAGCAAAAGAAACGCCCTAGTAAGAAGATTACCAATAGTAGAAGGCCTCGGCAGTGTTGATATTATTTGTAGTGACAAAACAGGCACAATAACCGAAGGTAAAATGAAAGTACGTAAAATTTATTTTTCTGAAAAATTATATGATTTTCCAAACAAAACCGTGAAAAAAGAAAAAATGAAATTCCTATTATTGGCTAATACCTTGTGCAACAATGTTACGGTTTCAAGCAAAAAAGAAATGCTGGGTGACCCTACTGAAAAAGCATTGCTTCTTTTCAGCAATAATTATCTCAATAAAGACAAAACCGATTCAGAATATCCAAGAACAAATGAAGTCGCATTCTCCTCTGAAAGAAAAATGATGAGCACTGTAAATAAAAAAGGTAGTGATCATTTTGTTTTCTCAAAAGGTGCTCCTGAGGTTATTTTAGAAAAGTGTACAAAAATCTTTGTTAATGGTCGTAGCATACCACTAACAGCACAAAAAAAGAAAGAAATACTAAAAGTAAACGAAAATATGGCATCACAAGCATTGCGCGTTCTAGGCTTTGCATTCAAGAAAGGCGACAAAAACATTGAAAAGAATTTAGTATTCCTCGGACTTGAGGGTATGATAGATGCACCAAGAAAAGAAGCAAAAGACGCAATAAGATTATGCAAACAATCTGGAATACGCGTAATAATGATAACTGGTGATAATAAAATAACTGCACAGGCTATTGCAAATGATGTTGGTATATCAGGCGATGCCCTAGAGGGTGTAGATATTGAAAATTACTCTGAAAAGGAAATGGAAGAAGCTGTAAAGAAAATTAATATATTTTCGCGTGTCTCACCAGCGCATAAAGTAAAAATTTTAGAGGCGTTAAAAAAAGAAGATCATAACGTAGCAATGACTGGTGACGGTGTTAATGATGCCCCAGCATTGAAGTCAGCTGATGTCGGTGTAGCAATGGGCATCAAGGGCACAGACGTCGCAAAACAAACATCTGATATGATTTTACTCGATGATAATTTTGCAACCATTGTTTCTGCAGTTCATGAGGGCAGAAGAATTTTTGATAATGTAAAGAAATTTGTCATGTACCTGCTAGGTGCAAATTTTGCCGAGGTTGCTATCGTCTTCATCGCATCTTTATTCGGACAAATAGCCCTTGCTGCAACACATCTATTATGGATAAATCTTCTGACAGATGGTATGCCAGCTCTAGCACTGGGTGCAGATCCTGCTGGAAAAAATATAATGGGTAAGCGCTCTAAGGGCGAAGACGAAGTTTTGAATAAAAGCATGATTTACTCAATAGTTACCATAGGTGTTTTAATCACCGCCGTCGTACTCTATCTATTTTTCACAGTAGATCCAGCAAAAGCAATGACAATAGCATTCACTTCGCTTGTTGTCATGGAGTTAGCTAAGATATATGTAATAAGGAAAAGATTCGGTTCATCGCCTTTCAGCAATCGTTACTTATCTTTAGCTGTCATCGGCTCGTTTATATTACAATTAATTGTAATTTACAGCCCACTGAACACAGTATTCAAAGTAGTTCCATTGGGATTGAATGATTGGGTGCTTATATTAATAGGAACTGCAGCAACATCTCTAGCATCATTCGCAATAATTAGAAAATTTAAATAAAAAGAAAAATTTATTTAAGTCTCCAGGTACCATGATTCTGATATTCAGGTACTTGCTCATCAGGAGGCTCTGCCGCTGAATCAGTTAGAGCTAATTGTTCTATAAATGCAACATCACGTTCTCCTAATGTAAAAGGTTCAAATGTTGGTTGATCAGACATCAATTCAAATGCAGCTTCTGTATCCAAATGACCAACAAATCCTTCTCTTATAAGATCACCATCAGCACCAACATAACCCATTTCACTAGCCAGAACTGCAGCATCTGCATATCTACCTGCACGAACCAGTCGAGCCACGCCGTCTTTTGTAGTTCCGTGAACTCTTCGTTGAACAGATTCACTGCCTTCTAGATAGCCTGCTAATTCTTCAACAGTCAGCGTCGTCACTGCCGGTAATACTACATCCACCGTAGTACTACCTACACGTTCAAGAAATGCATCTCTAACTTCAAGAGAGGTACAACCTAGTTTAGCTGCGTATCGCAAAGCAGTACAATAATCTCCTTGTCCTATCTGAGTTGCAACATCTTCAGGTGTTATTGGAATATTACCGTATGCTGTCATTGATTCTCTAAAATATGGAGCTTTACGAACCAGTTCTATAAATTTTCCATCAGTTATAGTTGTTTTTTTGATTTCTTCTTTCATATTTATTCACCTTTATTCCAGCTTCTTACTCTTAGGAAAAAAGTATTTAAGTTTATTTTTCCAGAATTATTCTTTTCAAAAATCATACTTATATAGGCTTGGTTTACTTTTTTTAAACCAAGAAACAAAATATAATTATGCAAATTGTATCAAAAAACATACTAAAGAAGGTTTATCCAAAGCGAAGAAAAGATGCTCACAAAGGTGATTTTGGTAAATTATTAGTTATAGCTGGTTCTCATATGTTTATAGGAGCGCCCGTGTTAGCTTCGTTAGCAGCTTATAGAAGTGGGACAGATATAGTTACGCTAGCTTCACCACAGCGCACAGCAGATATAGCTGCAAAAATATCAGATATAATAACATATCCGTTATATGGTGATTTTCTTTCTGTTTCACACGTAAATAAAATAAAAGAACTTTCTGAAGGGAAAAATGCATTACTTATTGGACCCGGCCTTGGGGAGGAAAAACAAACAATGAAAGCAATTAGAAAGATCGTTTCTAAAATAGACAAACCCATGATAATAGACGCAGATGGTATAAAAGCGATGAAAAAATACAGATCTTTGAAAAAATCAATACTTTTCACACCACATTCTCATGAATTTGAAATTCTATCCAACACAAACATAGGAAATAAATTAAATGAAAAAATAAAATCAGTAAATTCTCTTGCGAATAGCACAGAAACAGTAATATTGCTAAAAGGTAATCCCGATATAATTTCTAATGGCATTGGCACTTGTATAAACAAAACAGGAAATGCATACATGACTGTTGGTGGCACCGGTGACGTATTATCGGGTATATGTGCAAGCCTGGTCTCACAGGGTAATGATCTTTTCAGTTCTGCTTGCGCAGCATCATATATCAATGGCCGTGCTGGTGACATTGTTGCACGCAAAAAGAAACAAGCAATGATTGCATCAGATCTACTAGAAGCAATAATAAGCGTCATTAAAACATAAATATTCACATAGTACAATTACATATATGAGAAGAATCGTTTCGGTTGTCGTGGTACTAATTATAATAATGATAATAATTCTTGTAATATACAATCCAATAGCACCAATAATAAACACTGATAATTTTAGAAATGAATTTGAAAGAGCAGAAGCATTAACCAATGAAGAATTATTAGCATTAGCAGAATCTTCAGGGGAATTTGTAAGATCTATAAAGGTGGGCTCTGACGTGGGTGACATTGCACCTGATTTTGTGCTCCCTTCAATAAGGCATGATGTTGTCAAATTAAGTGAATATAGGGAAATCCAAAACGTTATTCTGTTTTTCTGGGAGATGAATTGTGAAAAATGCACTGATCAACTGGTAGAAGTTCAAAATTTTGTTTTAGATCATGAAGAAGAATTTAGCGCCATAGCTGTCAACACAGTACAATTAAGTGATCATGATCTAATAAATCAAGCAGAAATGGGGTATGACATAACATACTATATTGTAACAGACCCATTCAGGGAAATAAAAGAACTTTATAATGTAAACCAATTGCCAACAATTTTTATTATTGATAAAGACGGCATCATAGTAGGTAAGAGCGAGAGCTATTTGAATCGTGACGATATTAAGCAAATAGCAATGGATGCAGAATTAATTATTTAATAAACTAATGTAAAGTTCATGAATATTAGAACACCACTATTGTAATTTAATAGTAATTGATTAAAATAAAATTTCTCGGCAGTCGGTAATACACATTAACTTAAAAAGTTAGAAATCTAATTTAATGACATAGTTAATTATTAATCGAGGCGCTAATTACATGATGACAGATCCAAGGATTGATCGATTTGCTAAACTTCTTGTAGGATATTCAACAGAAATTAGAGAAGGGGATAATGTAAGACTTATAGCCTCTCCTGATTCACTTCCTCTGCTTCATGCTATATACAGGGAGGTTTTGAAAGCTGGTGCCAATCCTCCACATGTAGTTTATCGTGCACCAGGCATTGATTACATATTTCAAAGTGAAGCATCAGAAGCACAGCTTGGTTATCTTGGTGCTGCTGAACTAGCTACACTAACAGGCAATGAAGAAGCTGGAATACAGGGTGTTAATGCATTGATAAGTATTCAAGGGGCGCAGAACACAAGAGAGCTTGCAGGCATTGCTCCTGAAAGGAGTAATTTAGTAGCAGCTGCACGCAGACCTATAATGGAATGGTTAGTAGACGAAGATAATCGAATCAGGTGGTGTGGAACAATGTCTCCATACAGTCCAGGTCATGCTCAAGACGGAGAAATGTCTGTTGATGAATGGTCAGATCTTGTATTTGCATCAGTATATGCTGACAGAGAAGATCCTGTTGCTGCAGTAAGAGAAATGGCAAGAAAGCAAGCAGGGCTTTACGGTGTTCTAGATCAAGGAAAAGAAGTTCACATAAGAGGAAGAGGAACTGATCTTAGAATGAGTATAGAAGGCATGAAACCAATAAACGAACCAGGAAAACACAATCAACCTGATGGTGAAGTTTTTACAGGGCCTGTAGTTAACTCAGTAAGGGGATACATAACTTTCCAGCAAAATCCTGTTGTACGTGATGGTAGAGAAGTCCATGGTGTTAGATTAGAGTTTGATGAACATGGAAGATGCGTACAAGCAACAGCTGATAAAAATGAAGCTTATCTGAATACAACCCTTGATATGGATGAAGGCGCAAGACGCGTGGGTGAATTGGGAATAGGAACAAACTTTGGTGTTCCAAGATTTGTAAAGAATATTCTTTTTGATGAAAAAAGAGCAGGAACATTACACATGGCAATGGGAAATGGATATCCACCAACAGGTAATTCAAACGAGTCTGCTCTTCATTGGGACATGATAATGGATTTAGGAACAGAAGGTCATCTATCGGTAGATGGTAGAGAAATTCATATAAAAGACGAAGACTTTTATCATGGAGATAGAAAACTTTAACTTCTTCTTAATTTTGTACAAAGCTGATTAATTGAGGCACAACCCTATATAAATCTTTTGTAACTTCTTGTTAGTCATTTCACCTCTCTACCACACAAATCGTTTTAAAAATTAAAGTGCATAATATATATTCTATAAAATTTCTTTGAAATTTTACTTGATTGGGTGTTGGGGTTAGATTATTATGAGTATTATTAAGATTCGTAAACGAGACGGCAGAATCGTCGATTTCAGAAAGGAAAAAATAACAAATGCCGTCTTTAAGGCTGCGTTATCTGTAGGAGGAAGCGATAAGAGTATAGCAGAAAACCTGTCTGATCAAGTTCTAAAAATAACTGAAAATCGTTTTAGTGACACCACACCAAGTGTAGAAGATATCCAAGATATAGTTGAAAAGGTTCTTATTGAGGGTGGTCATGCAAAAACAGCAAAAGAATATATTTTATATAGAGAACGTCACCGCCAGTTAAGGGAAGAAAAGAAAAAAATACTTGGAGGTAGAGTAAGTAATCTGCCTTTCAGTGTGAATGCATTACAGGTTATTGCAAAAAGATATCTTGTAAAAGACCTTGATGGTAATATTACAGAAACACCCGAGGGTATGTTCAGTAGAGTCGCAGATGCACTTTCAAATGTAGAATTAAATTATGGTAAAAGTCCTGAAAAGGTAGAAGAGCTTAAAAAAGAATTTGAAAATGTTATGTTAGATTTTGAATTTACACCAGCTGGCAGAACGCTTGCAAATGCTGGTGGACCAACACGGCTTGTTTCAAACTGTATTGTTCTTCATATCGATGATAGTATGGATGGTATTTTTGAAACATTGAAAAATGCGTCACTACTTCAGCAAGCAGGATCTGGTCTCGGATTCCCATTCCATCTATTACGTCCAGCGGGTTCGGTTGCAAAAAAATCACGTGGCGTAGCCTCAGGACCTGTCTCATTTTTACATGTATACAACAAAGCGTTTGGTGTAATCAAACAACAAAATCGACACGGAGCAAACATGGGAATTATGCGTGTTGATCATCCAGACATACTAGAATTTGTACACGCAAAAAACAAAGAAGGTGACTTAAGAAATTTTAATCTTTCTATTGGGTTAACAAACGATTTCATGGAAAAAGTAAAAAACAGTGATCCAAATCCGTGGATGTGTAGTTGGAAAGGAAATAAAATGAAACCACGTAGGATTTACAGAGACGTACATGGTGTAGTAACAGATATAAGAGAAGAAATAATGACAGCGAGAGAACTTTTCCAGGAAATAATAACTTGTGCATGGAAAACAGGAGAACCTGGTTGTGTTTTTCTTGATAGAGTAAATGAAACAAATCCTTTACCTGGTGTTGGCCAAATAGAAGCATGTAACCCGTGTGGAGAGCAATTTTTACACGATGCAGACGTATGCAATCTAGGATCATTAAATTTAGAAAATTTTGTCTCTAATCGTAAAGTTGATTTTGAAAAATTACGACGTGTTACAAGAACTGCAATAAGGATGCTTGATAATGTAGTAGATCTTACAGATTTTCCCGTTGAGAAGGTAAATAGAACATTCAAATCAAATAGACGTATTGGTCTTGGTATAATGGGATTCGCTGATATGCTCTATCTTCTAAGAATACCATACAATTCTGATGAAGGTAGAGAAACCGCCGAAGCTGTTGTGAAATGTATAAACGATTCTGCACATGAAATGTCAAGAGACCTTGGAGAAGAAAAAGGAGCTTTCCCTAACTGGGAAAAAAGTAAATATAAAGAAAAGGGAATAAAAATGAGAAATGCGGCTCTGACAACAATAGCACCAACAGGAACAATATCAATGGTGTTTGATGTTTCAGGCGGTGTTGAACCTTATTTTGCATTAGCATATTATTACAAGGGAATTTTAGGCGGTTCAACGCAACTACATTATGTTAACAAACATCTGAAAGAGGCTTTGCAGGAACACGGAATCTATTCTGAAGAAATTATGGACAAGATCTGCAAAAAAGGATCACTAAAAGATATATCAGAAATACCAGAAGAATTGAAAAGAGTTTTTGTAACAGCAATGGACATTTCAGCAGAAGATCATATAAAAATGCAAGCAACATTCCAAAAGAATATAGATAACTCTATATCTAAAACAGTAAACTTTCCACAACAAGCAACAAAAGAAGATGTATTAAACGGTTACATTCTTGCATGGCAATTAGGATGCAAAGGTTGTACTGTTTATAGAGATAAAAGTAGGGAAGAACAGGTTCTTAATCTGAATACTGAAACTGCACAAGAAGATACAACACCGGATATAATTGCAGCAGCTGTTGAAAGCGATACTGTTGTTACAACAGAACCAGACTTCAGCAACCCTTCAAAAATAACACACTGTCCTGAATGCAAAATTGAATTAGTGAAAATAGAGGGCTGTATGAAATGTCAAGAATGTGGCTGGGGACTTTGTGGTGGATAAACTCAAACACCATATCTTTCTAAAATTTCTATACCTTCGTCTGTTATTTCAATATTACTACCCGTGTCTCTCATTCTTAGAAATTTTACACGACACATAGAACCAATTGTTTCAGAAGAATAATTTCTATACACCATTTCTAATCTAGTATTTCCACGTCCCCTTACGTCTCGTAAAAGTTTAAACTGGGCTGCTGACAATGTATATTCACTCATCATTGTTCTAGAATTAGAAAAGAATAAAAATGGGTTTAGTAATCTGCCAGATATCCATGTATTCATTGTAGTTGTGGCTAGGAGTGTCGCACTGGTATTAGTTCACTACGTGAACGCTGGTTATTACGTGCCACACGACCATGTTCTGCTAAATATTCTCTACCTGTTTTTCCCATTCTTATAGAACCTGCTCCATCATATCTCCAGATATAACCAACTGGTATGTTGTATACTGCATCAGTACCATATCTTGAACAAGCCTCTTGTAGTGACATTCGATGCACTTTTGCCATGTGTCTTAATAACCTCATTTTAGGCCCTTGTAATACAACAAACACTCCATCAGACATACCAACAGACATATTATATAATAAGGAACAAGTTTTTTTAAATTAAATTAGAAATTAAAAATGAAAGTAAAAGAAAAAATTACTTTAAATGCTTTCTTAGTTCGTTGCCTTTCTTCACTGAATCATCAATTATCTGCTCTAGTTCAGGGACTGTGAATCCTTTTTCTCCTCCCTTTTGCATTGCACATAACATTGTCTTGCCTTTTAAGTCAACAGTTCCGATTGTTATTCTAGCATCTGCTGCAGCTTCTTCTTGAAGATCAGGATCAGATAAAATAGCATCATTTATTTTTACAAATGTTGTAGCCATTGGTTTAGCTGTCATTGGTAATGATTTGCTACCTTTTTTGTCGTATATTGGTTTTTCATCTTTATCTAGATCTGGTATTTTTGCAGACATTAATGCTGCTGCGGCTGCAATTGAGGCTGCATCAACAAGATTTCCATCATGATTCAAGACATCAACGTCAATGAAAACCATCCACACCTTTCCTTCTTCTTCGCTGGTCAATGGTTTTATACATAATTTCTTGAAATCAATTGCTTTACTTTCTCGTATAGTTCTATCAACCGTACGTGAAAGACCTATAGCCTTTTCACCAGGAGGACCTGATTCAAAGTCAGGAGATGCTAATGGAAGAAATTCAGCATTTACAATAAGAACGCCGGTGTCTGGTGTATCTGGAAATGGTCTTCCAATATCAATCTTTATACCGGCTATTACCTCAGTATCACCTAGTCTAACTCTGGCAGAACCTTCTGCTGATGTTACAACGTCTTTTTCAATTTCTATTTTTCTGTATTCATCAAATTTTCTGTTATCTAGTCTTTTACCTGAGACAACAATTTTCCGTACAAGTTCATTATCTAGTTCTATCATATTATTCACCTTCTTTCTTCCCACTCTTACTAAATGTTTCCTGGGAATATTTTTGCTTTAATGCTTCGATACTTTTCTTGTGTAGATCTTCACAACCTTTAACAGCAAGTTTTATTATCTCCTTTATTTCATCTGTGGTTGCTAAACCATCCATCTGTAATAGTGTTAATTCTTTTCTTTTTAGATAGTAAGCTATAGCACAATCAAGATCTCCTTCGGTATCTTCCTTACCTGCAACATCAAGCACTATTTTACCGTCCACTTTTCCAGCAGAACAACTTACAACGATATCTCTCATTGGAACACCAGCATCTGCCAAAGCCAATGCTGCTGCATTAATACCAACACATCTTGTAGATGCATCTGCTTGTAGTATTTCTATGTGAACGTCTATTGCTGTTTTTGGAAATTCTTCTAAAAATATTGCACTTGATAGAGATTCTCTTGTAACCATTGAAATCTCAATACCTCTTCTTGAATGACCTGGTCTGTTTCTTGTTGTGGTTGAAAAAGGAGCCATGTTATATTTTGTACGTAGTATTGCTTTTTCAGCTTCTTCGGCGTGTTTTGGATGCACAACACGTGGACCAAAAACACCTGCAATTGCTGAGGTACTACCTAATTTAAAATAAGCAGAACCTATTGCCTTTTTCAGTACGCCAACTTTAGCTGTAATTGGTCGTAGTTCCTCTACACCTCTACCGTCTATTCTTTTTTCACTCTTTGTCATATGAATCACCTTTTTCTTCGCTTACAAATCCTTCGCTTACAGTTTCGTTGCTTACGGGTTCTTTGCTCACAGGTTCTTTGTTTACGGTTTTACCTTTCATTTTCTCTTTAAGCATGGCTCTTATTTGATCAGTTAATCCTGACATGTGAGATTTTTCTTCAATATACATAACAGCTTCTGCTGCTACATCTTCATTTTCTCCTTTTACCCACACAAGACCATTCTGACCAACAACTATCTGTGTATCAGTAAGCTCTTTTACCATCTCTACCATGGAACCTTTTCTTCCAATTATACGCGGAACTTTTGCTGGTGTTACTTTTATCAGTCTACCACCACGTAGTTTCCTGCATCGATGATCTTTCATCGATAATTGGACTACTTTTGTTTTTGATACAGACGAAACTTCTGCAAAAATCAGATCAGTGTAATTAAAATATTTTGTAAGATCTGTTTTTGTTAAATCAATAAATTCATTTACTGCATCACTCAGAAGTAAAATACCACTATATGGTGAGTTTATATCAACAATCCATTTTGAAAAGGCAACTTCTTCTATTTTACCGATTACACCATCGCCTCTTTTTGGATTGTACATTCCGTTAAGTGCTATTACTGTATGAAAGTTGTTTCTTTCTTCAGCAAGACCAACGAATTTTGAATAAACGTCGTCACCGTCGTAAAATGTACCACTTCCTGCTCTACCTTTACCCAGTAATTCTCCTGGGATAACAAGTCTTCTTTTTGCTTTTTCTTCAGTCATAAATTATCACCTTTCAGTTATTTTAACATTTCCTCCTGTCATTGCATTTAGTTTAGAGAAAACCTTCTCTTTCAATCCAGCGGGTATCTTTAATCTAGCATGTAAAGAACCATCATTAAGCCATTTCTGATTTTCGAGGCTTCCAAGTTCTTTGAGTACACCAAAAGCCTGCCCTGAATATTGAGCAGGTATCTCTATATCCAAGATTGCTTCTTCCATAGATATTGGTAAAATACCTTGTATTTGTTTCAAAACACTGTCAACCTGTTGATCAGCTGGTTTAAAAGGATCAACATGACAACGTGCCTGATTCATTGCATTTACTATCCTTTCTTGTGGATGAGGCACCTTTGTTTGAGGATTAACACCGAATTTACTGATAAATGCAGCTATTTGTTTCTTTTTTTCTTCTGCTTTCTTTTTCCGGAATTCTGTTGTAAGTTGTATTTCACCTTTTTTTACTATTACCTCGGCTATTTTTTCAATATCGAGTGTTCCGAAAATTTGTTGAATATCAGAATCAGAAGCTCTATCACCTTTCTTGGAATCAATAAAAATTTGATTAACTGCTAACATTTTAGATAAAGAAACAATCTTACCTTCTTTCAAATCATATGCTATTTGAGGATCAACCAGAACTTCGAAGTGTTTTCCTTCCTTGTCTAGTTTAGCTATAATAGCTTCATCAACTGTAACCATATTATTCACCACGTAACAAGCCCTTGTTTTGTACCAAAAGTAAAAACCCCGTTATATACCATGTACCTTTAAAGGGCTTCTTGTATTTCTTCATAGATATTGATGGAAAAGTATTTAAATTGATCCGTTTAAATACCCAATTTTTTACCAATTTCCGCAATAACTTGACTAGCTGTATACCTTCCTACAACACCCCTGTCATTAAACCAGAAATACGTTGTTGAAGAAGAACTGTGTTTACCCGTTATTTCAGAATGATCATAAACACCCAGAGGACTGTATTCATTACCTGACACTAAACGATCACTTAACCTTCTGTCTGTTCGTGACATGGAATGAATTTCTCGTTTACCTCGACCCCCTGGAAATCCTTTCTTTCTTTTTCTCGACATAAATAAACCCAGATGTAATAGAAGGCTAAATCTTTAATATTTTCGTATCTCATTATTAAACATGTCACAGAGAGATAACCAGCCCTATAGGGCTACAGCAATCGATTCACCAGGAAAATTAGCTATACCTGCTGAGCTAACGCCCGGGAAAATCTATACATTAAGAACCCCAATGGGACTTGATCGTACTCAATTGGTTATAGCAAGAAATGATAAGGGGGTAGATGGAGTTTATAATCGAGGTTGGTTTACTCCAGTAGAAGAAACCTCTAAAGCGGTCTGACAGAATCCAAACCCTCTGTTTTTTCTTCAGACTTTAATCTTCCCAATTCCTCTTCACTATAATTACAAACCATGTATTTCGATAGTAAAGGATATTTCTTCTTCATAATTTCATAGAATATGTATGCTATTTTTCTGTATGACTCATGAGCAAGTGGCATTGTTCTTAATTTAATAAAATGATATAATTCTCGTAAATTCATCGTGACAAGATAGCGTTTTTTGTAGCCTAAAGGCACTAAGTATTGTGCATGCAAAGGATATTTTTCTCTTACTTTATCAAAAACTCCTTTTGCTTTCCGCATAGCTTTTTCGTATTTTTCAGCACAACCCGCATTCTTTATGTCATTTGGAATATCATAACCAATATCGGTTGTAAGTAACTGGTTTGTTTGTGTGCATATTCTATGTCTTTGCAAATCACGGAATGCACCAAAATCCATTACCACATCAAACATAAACTGTATGTGTTCTAATTCGCGTAGCGGCCAATCATGATCACTCATATGAACAAAATAAGAATCAAGTATATTCTCTTTTTCATTCATACCCATTTGCTTTACCATATCCATTATTCTCTCAAATGGTTCTTTCTTGTAGCGATAAAGAATTGAGGCAATCAAAATGTTCTCAGCATCATCAGGGACAGGCCCACTAACAAGTGTAACTGGCGATGTGTCTTTATCAATTACGTGAATGGTCTCACCAAGTTTTCTCATTTGAGCCTCTGTTTTAATAAAATAATCTTTTTTGTCAGCATATTTCAACAAAGATGGTAATACCTTGGATGTTTCTTCCTTAACTTGCATACCAACGTTATTCATCTCTTTCAATGGATGTGAAAGCAATTTTGATATTCCATGAGAAAGTTGCCTGGCATTTACAGTCCAACCCAAACTTGTTTTGGTACATGCTGGCAAAAGATAACGAACTGCATCAAAACGTCTTGCTGCACATGCACGTTTCCATGCCGCTTCTGTCATATTTTCCTCAAGCGGTGCGGTTTTCTTAACATATTCAAGAATGGGTTCATGCAATTCCATGTACGTGTTAAAAAGCATATCAATCAGTTCTCTTATCTCTTTATAAAAAACTGAGTTTTTCAGTGTATCGTCGATATGGAATGAACCAGAATCAAAGGAAACATATCGTGTCGATTTCTCAATAAATGAACACAATCGATTATCCTCTATGACCTTCGTCGCAAGTATACTAACCCCTTCCAGGCTAATACCAGCAACAGCGCCTTCGGCCACAGAAGAATGACCAAATCCCAATACCCATTTTTCCATGAATTGTATTGCTTTTTCTGTTGCGTGTTGGGCTTCTATACCCCCTTTTGTCTTTTCTATCTCTTCCTTCAGCTTGATAAAGTTCTCAGGGCTTTCTTGCAATAATTTCAAGAACCCCTCACGTAATCCCTCTCTGGACCTGCTATACCTTGCTTGCATCAGAGCCCAGACCTCAGGATGAAAATTCTTTGTAGCAAAAATAGGCTTATCTAGATTAGTAAAAAAGAAATTTAACACGATTTTTTCGTCTTCTGTATACATCAAAAACACCTTACTCAATTCTATAAGATCCGAAAATATTAAAATGTTTGAGTAGTTAATTATAAGAGTGATTGAATGACAGAAGACAAATATAAACGACCTGGATGGGATGATTATTTCTTAGAAATCGTAGATGTAGTCTCAAAAAGGGGTACCTGCGATCGTGGAAGAACTGCTGCTATTATTGTAAGAGATAAAAAAATTTTAACCACCGGATATGTTGGCTCACCTATTGGACTACCTCATTGTGACGATGTTGGTCATATGATGAAAAAAGTATTACACCCAGATGGTACAACACATCAACACTGTGTCCGTACAATACATGGAGAGATGAATGCCATACTTCAAGCAGCCCGAGCTGGCATAAGCATTGATAGGGCAACAATTTATTGCAAATTAGTACCGTGCCATGTATGCGCTCAGGCTATAATTAATGTAGGTATTAAACGCGTTGTCTGTAAAATTGGCTATCACGGTGCAACAGAAACACGCAACCTATTCAAAGAAGCTGGAGTCGAACTCACGGTTCTTGATGATAAACTAGAAGAATATCCTGATCAATAGTTATTTCTATAAGGCAAACAAAAAAATATTATGAAAGTATGGATTGAGAGCAGGCACAATAAAAGCAGAATTATAAGGCTGCTTAAAAAACACGATGTAAAAATAACACGATCATCACCTGAATTTGTTTTATCGTACGGTGGTGATGGAACATTACTTGGTGTTTCTAAAGATTTTCCAAAATCAATAATAATACCAATTAGAAAAAGCAACATCTGTGCAAGATGCGCTTCGTTTGATCTAAACATGATTAATCATATATTTAACAAAATTGAACAAGACGAATATTATATAAGAGCATTTGATAAAGTTACGGCTCGCGTCGGCAGTAAAAAATTAACAGGATTAAATGAAATTCAACTACATAATAAAAATCCGCAAGAAGCTATTCGTTTCTCTATTCATGCAAGAAGCAATAATGGTATTGTATCTCATAAAATGATAATCGGTGATGGATTAATTGCTGCAACAGCATACGGTTCAACTGCTTATTATAAAACAGTTGGTTATCAGCCTTTTTCTTCAGGCATCAAAATAGGCTTCAACAATACAAATCCAAAACCACGATCAATTATTCTGAAAGGAATCGCTACTATTAAGATACTACGCAGTGACGGTTTTGTTTTTGCTGATAATAGTCCTAATTTTGTTCCTGTACGTAAGCACAGTACAATAAAAATAAAAGCATCAAAGGATATTACCCGTTTCCTGGAAACAGAATAACAATTAAAGCATTTACTGAAAATAGAAAATATGAAACCAGATGAATATATTGAGAAAGTAAAAAGAACTGAATCGCTTATTTTTAAATCAGAAGGTAAAGAACGTCTCCTGCACGCTGGCATTGGTATTGCAACAGAAGCTGGTGAAATGCTAGACGCACTAAAAAAATCTTTATTTTATAATCAGCAGCTTGATAAAATAAACATTGAGGAGGAACTCGGAGATTTGATGTGGTATATAGCATTAGCGTGTGACTCATTAAATGTTTCTTTGGAAAATATAATGGAAAGAAATATAGAAAAACTAAAAGCAAGATATCCTGAAAAGTTCACATCAGATGATGCAAAGAACCGTGACTTAAAAAAAGAGCGCGATATCTTGGAGAAAAAATAAATTTCATTTAAAAAATTCTTTTATTTCCCTTTCAGGGTTTATTGTTATTTTCATTTGCATATCAGAAGGAAATACTTTACGATAATTTCCCCAAAGAAAACGCTCATCAATAAAAACAACAACGCCTTTGTCTGTTTCACTACGAATGCAACGACCCGCGGCCTGAATAGAACGTATCATGGCTGGATATATGTAACCATAATCCCAGCCTCTGTTAAATTTAATATCATAATAATCTATCAGTGCTTTATTTTCTAAATTAGGTCGTTCAAGTGGTATACCAACTACAACAACACCATTCAAATGTTTACCTGGTAAATCAATTCCTTCTGCAAAACTTGCTCCCTGAACACCCAACAAAACAGAACCCTTCTCGTGCAGCTCAACAAATCTGTTATACAATTTTCTTCTGTCTGCTTTATTGCTATCCTGACTTTCCAATATAATTTCTTTTATTATTCTGTTTTTTACCAGATCATAAATTATATCACGTATCTTATAACTTGGAAAGAACACAGCAACATTTCCTGGTATTTTATTTGCACACGTAGCTACATGCTCTGCAATTTTATTATAATTATCCATATTACGTTTGCTATATTTTGTTGTAGCGTTTGTTATAAACAAATTCAGTCTGTTTTTCTTTGGGAATGGTGATGAATATGAATTTGTCTTTGTTCGTGAAATATCAAAACCCAACAAATCTCGATACATTTCCATTGGAGATAACGTACCCGACATAAGTATTGTCGAGTGACTTTGTTCTATAACATCTTTTGAAAAAAATGTCGGATCAAGACAAGAATATACCAACGACGCAAACTCTTTACCACTCCGTCTGCCTGTTGCTTTCTGGAGTATTCTTGCATATCCCTCATCCTCATTTCCCCAGTATGTAAGAAATTTTGCAACACTACCTAAGAGTGACTTTTTTCTACTTTCAAGAACAGTTTCATTGGCATTCAAAAGGTCATCGATTATAGTATCGATCTTTTCTATTCTACTTTCTATCATTTGTGAGAGCACGTCCTTTCTAACAAAAGATTCACTTTCCCTTTGTAGTTTTTCTTTTTTTAACTGATCAATTATTTTTGCAAGTTCATGCATATCGTGTTGCAATTCATTAAAACCAAATGTCTTTGCCTCTTTCTCTGCATATTTCAAAGTAGTGGTTGTGAGTTTTTGAGACATTAAATCTCTTATTCTACCTGGCAGATTATGTGCTTCATCAACAATAATTATAGAATCTTCCAAATCTTTTTTTATCTTTGTAAATAAAGATGCACGAAGTGGTGAAAACACATGAAAATAATCTGCTATAATAACGTCGCTTTTTTTTGCATGTTCTGTTAGTATTTCATATGGGCAACAATGACCATCCATCAGCTCCTTAACCTCTTCACTGTGGAGCGGTTCTCCTTTCAATTTATTCAAAAAAACAAACCCTTTCTTAGTAAGTGTTCTTGAGTTGGTACGTGTTGCATTATAATATTTACAACGCTCTTCATTAACCATTATCCTACAATAATCACTAAACTCTCCTGTTGTAAGTTCATCAATACCCAGTACAGAACAAAACCACTTTTTACCAATCAAATCTGTAACCATTACATCCGTTTTACTCTTTTCTCTTATTTTTCTGAGCGTCTCAATGGCCATATGATGCTGGCTGTGGCGCGGTGTAATGAAAAAAACGGTTTTCCCTTCACGTAACGCATAGTCTAGCGCCACCGAGAGTGCAGCACTTGTTTTCCCTATACCCGTTGGTGCGTGCGCAACTAAGTGTTTCTTATCATGAACAGCATCATAGATGTCTTTCATGAATTCATTTTGAGATTCACGTATTTTAGAGAACGGAAAAAGTGGGAACATGAATTTAATATTAGTCAGAACACTTTAAAAAATAATAAGAGGTTTTGGAAAGTGAGTTAAATGGATTAATATCCGTCGTCGTCGCCAAGTGGTGCTTGTACCAGGGGTTCGATTTGTGATGACCATGTACAAGTACCGTCAGACTCACATCTATTGTTAGGAGGACAACGACACTCCTGGCAATTTTTAATTAATTCTCCAAGTTCAGTACAAAACCAAGGCTTTGTTACCGAGCACGTTCCATAAGGAATTTGTTCATCCCCAAACTCACAGAAATCAGATAATAGTGGATCTAAAATGACAACATAGTCTTTAGTATCATCCATAGCTATTTGGTCAACAAAAGACTCGAATCCTCCCTTTGAAACTGTAATGGTGTGTGGGGTCATCTCTGTTATATGATCAGGACTGTTTTCATCATTCCACCTTATGAATTCTTCGAGTACTGTAGTTACTTCACCCTGACCATTTGTGAATCCGGAAAACACAGGGTCTTCATTCAAATCATTTATCAATACTTCTGCATTTTCTATTGGCTGACCAAAAGTATCTTGAACAATAAGATTTAATGTCCATGCAATAAAAACTTCAGCAGGACGGTTGCCATTTGAACCACCAACTGTTTCCATTAAAATGTCTCTTCGATCTGCTCCTCCAAGGAAGGTTGCATCAAGAATTACATTTCCAATAGAATCAAAATCACCGCCCCATTGATTGGGTGTCCAAACAAAAGAATGGAAGTTAATAGGATTTGAAAGTTTTTCGTATGTATCTCCTTGAGCAGTAAAATGTGCTGCAGCATGACCTCCTGTAGAGATAAAGACATTGTTGCTTCTGATAGTATTCCCATACACTTCCAGATTATCTCCACCCACAGAACTTATTACAGTAAGTTTATATCCTGTTGCTTGCCTATTTGGATGATTATCATTGATCGCATAAATCTCATTATCATACACCGCATTTCCTACATCATCATCTATAATATTCATATCAATTCCTAGTGCACTTCCATCTGCTCTAGTAGTCACCGTGACTGTGTTGTCATGTACACTATTATACGTGACTGGATCATGGGTTGATCCCAGTTCCATATTCTCCAACTTTATACCATGCGTCCAGGAACTCTCAGGAGTATTTCCCTCTTTAATGTCTATAGTGTTACCATAAACATTACAATAATCTGCTCCTGTTAAATGAATTCCACGACCCTGATCTGTACTAATTTCATTATCATATACATTTACGTTTGATGCTCGATCAACTTGAATTCCATATCCATTTGCAACTGTAGTATCATGGCTGATATAATTATTGTAAACAAACGAGTCCACTGATTTGAGTGTCATTCCACCTTGTGGGCTTCCATAAAGCTCATTATTGTATATATGCACATCTGATGATGCCCCCTGTCCATTTGAAATGAAAATACTTGACCCATCACTTTGGTGCCGATTATATACAATATCCCCAGTTACCTGTATGGTATTATGATGAATACGAGTATGGTCGGTAGCCTCCGTGAAAATTACTTTGGGGTTCCCTCCAGTGATTAAGAAATTCACATTATCAATCTCCATATTGTCCTTTGTGAAAAAGAATGCTCCATAATTATTGAATCCTTCCCCACCCTGTTCAATATTTCCGTTCCTGAGAATGAAATTGTTCCCTCCATTGAAACGAGTGTCTGGTGGGAATTGGTTCTTGTCCCAACTTACTCCTGAAACAACACCAAACCTAAAATTAGCAGAAGCGGTAATGGAATTTCCAATATACTCTGAGCTTGTGGCACTTGTTCTCCTAATTCTAACATAATAATAAGGACCATCCTGTTCTCCGTTCACCTGGGTTTGTACCCAGTCTCCTGGGATAGTAAAACCAATAAACCGGGTGGATCCTCCCGAAGCATCAAATCCATTTGTATCATCAACCACTCCTTCTAAAGGACTCCAGGCACTTCCATCCCAGTATTCAAACGCAGGAACAATCGAGCCTCCTGTACCACTCGACGTTTTCAGTACCATGAAATTAAAGGTATCTTGACTTCCCACATACAACACATCTCCAAGATCAGCAAACAAGTACACATCTCCATTATCCCCAATACCGTTTGATGTGGCAGGATACATCGCATCTTCTGTTTCATCTATAAACTGGCCCTCATATAGTGCCCAAACTTTATCAAAACTATAATGACCACCTGTTCCATAAGTAACAGTGTGTTGGTTTAAATCAAGTGTTATCCCATTTGCTCGCACAACGAAACACGTTCCCTCACTTTCCACATCTTTCGTCAAAATATATTCCGTGCCCGAACTTGTCAAATGACCACAATCAGCAATATATTCTGTGCTGCGTCCAGGAAGTACTCTAAATTCACCTGTTGGTACAATAGCAACGAAACTAAATACCACTATAATAAAAATTATTCCAATAACAACTTCTCTTGTGTTCCATGCTTCTGTTTTTTTATTTCTTTTGATTTTTCTTTTAGTCATTAAGTATATCTTTTATTTTTTTGACTTAAAGGTTATGCATCATAAGTCAGCCCCAAATTAGGTTTCCAACAAGGTGTTTGTATTAATGCTTTATGTGCATCTAATCTTCCACCAACTATTTCAGGAAATCCTGTAACCGGGGAAGATGTTTCGATAAGAATTTCTCTAACATCTTCTTGATCAATGTCTGTTTTTATTGCTCTTGATTCTATTAATCCAACAAGACCTGCAACAATTGCTGTAGCAGGAGATGTTCCTGAACTTATTGCATAAAGATTGTTTCTGCTTGTGGTTCTTATTTGACTACCAGGTGCAGCAACATCCACCCAATCACCGTAGTTTGACCAACTTGGTCTTTCATCATCTTGATTCGTTGCAGCTACTGCGATCACATTAGAATAAGCCGCAGGATATTCTTCATCATTGTCACCGTCATTCCCTGCAGCTGCAACAAGCACAGCTCCTTCAGCATAAGCATCATTAACACCATTTGTCAGATAAGAACTCGGATAACTAAACCCAAAGCTCATTGAAATTACATCTGCTATATGAGGATTGTCTGGAATACCCTCTATATTATTTGGGTTTCCAACAGCATATTCCAATGCTTTGTAAACATCAGATGTATAAATTCCACCTTCTCCATCTGCTACTCTTATTGGAAGGAGTCTACATTTAGTACACATTCCTGCAATTCCAATACCATTATTTGTATTAGCAGCAGTAAGTCCAATCATTCTTGTTCCGTGTCCATGTTCATCCTCAGGAACAAGATCATCATCAACAGCATCATATCCTGGTAAAATCTTGCTTGCATAATCTTCATGATCAAGATCAGCACCACTATCTATACTAGCAATAACAACACTACGTTTTCCTAATTCAATATCATATGCATTTG
Organism: Candidatus Aenigmatarchaeota archaeon; assembly: GCA_042584825.1. Classification (GTDB taxonomy): domain Archaea; phylum Aenigmatarchaeota; class Aenigmatarchaeia; order GW2011-AR5; family GW2011-AR5; genus JBHOSK01. The sequence goes on along the minus strand of JBHOSK010000011.1, from coordinate 1,415 downwards.
GAACATTCATTTTTGGAAGAGCCCATTGTTCTGAGTAATATGGATCATCAGGAACCATATTAACATAACCAATATAATTAAAATCAGCCATTTCTACTAAAGGGTTTTCTAGAAGTAAATCAATGATTTGTTCTGATTTTCCCTCGGAAAAATGTAATATGAATAATCTTTTACCATGGTTTCGTTCACTTGTTACTAAATCATAATCATGTAATTTTTCAATCTTTTCAATTTCCTGTGAAGTCAATAACTGTTCTATTTCTCTGTCTCCAAGAGTATTTTGATTAATAAGAACCACTATCTGATCTGGAACATAATCAATATTTTCTTCAGTTACATAACCAGCACTTGTAAAACTAGATAAACAAAGTAAGACAATTAACACAATCGATACCAAACCATAACTTTTTGAGGTTTTCATATAAATCAATGTCAAAACCCAGTATATAAAGTTATCCCTTTTAAATAGTAACAAAAACCGTGAGCTGTCAACTTAAAGTCACTTTATAGGGACAAAAAATATTAAACCTTCATGTAAAATTTTCTTAAATCATCTGTTCTTAATTCGTCTTTTACAACTTTTTTGACCGTATCCATTGTTTTTGAAAATTCCATCCAAAGATCAGGTTTTATTTTTGGTTGCTTACCTTCTGATACCCATATTTCATGTACCATTCTATTAAAAATACCATATACATTTCTCATTTCATGCCCATTTTTTTCATTTATTCACCACCACCCCTAAAGAGGCAATTTTAGACGATTTTTAGATAGGAAAAAGGTGACGTTTACTCGACAGCTCATTTAAAAGTTCTCATACACATTATATTTCAAGGTGATTTAATGAGTTATAGTGTAACTTCAAAAATAAAAGAATTTATCAAGAAAAGCGAAATGAATACAGCATCTGATCTATCAGGAGCTCTTGACAAAAAAATAGAATGCATGTTGACAAAGGCAATAGAAAGAGCAAAATCCAATGATCGTAAAACTGTTAGAGCTAGTGATTTATAATCACCATGAATAAACAAATAAAAGCATTAAAAATATAATAATCATTGTGGTCAAATGAAGAAAGTATCAATAGTGTTATTTGTATTAATCCTGTCTACTGCCACCAACGTATTTGCAGCTGAAATAACCATAGATAATAACGTTATACCTGTAACAGCTGGTACAACCAGACAGGCTGATTTCACAGTTACAAGTAATTTTCCAGATAACTTTACTGTAAGAATAAAAGAAGCTGTTCCTTGGATGAGTGTAAGTAACTCAAGGGCTTCAGCAGCACCCGGAGAATCATCTATAATTACGCTGTATTTCTCACCATCAATAGATGCGATGCTTGGAACATATGGTTCAGAACTAATAATAAAATCTCTGATATCTAGTGAAGAATTCAACAAACCTTTTTT
>JBHOSK010000010.1:0-34895 GCA_042584825.1 Candidatus Aenigmatarchaeota archaeon | reverse complement strand
ATAAACGACACGGTTGTGGCAATACCTTTCATAAATATAGTTATGTTTTGGTGTTTATTATAATTTTAAACTCCCTGGAAATAAAAGTCATCTATAAAACCATCTATTTCATAATCTTCAAAAACCATTGTTAAATTATTTTCTGCGCAATCTGACAGAAAACCCGTTGATGATAGTTCTATTGGTGTCAGGCATCGGTGTCGGGCTTCTGCTGTGGGACTTTCTCCGCCATATGCACTTCCATTATACAGTAGTAAATGACCATTTAGCAGTATGTACAAGTTATTGTTTATTGCAATATAGTTTTCGAATTCTCCAGTACATTCATTAGAATTTCCTACAAGCCAAACTTCACCACCAGGGAAAGACCCCGGATTATAATAAAATTTTGCAGTAGCCATTTTTAACATACATTTTCCACAATCATGAGAAATAATATGTCTGGTACAATTTACACCAAAATCATCCATATATGAAAGGTATTGCCACAACCGTGTCGTTTATTCTATTATTATTAGTAGCGATAACATTATCGGGAAGTTTATTTGGTTTTGTAAATCAAATAAGCTATCAGCCACAGCAAGTTCTCGAAGAACAAAGTATAGAAACAGAAGAAAGGCTTGGTCGCTGTTTACGTGTAGATAACATCGACGATAATGAGATTTATATAAGAAATTGTGGAGACGAAGTGTTTGAAGATGATGTTAGGGTTTACGTCAACGAAGAAGTTAGTTGTATAAGTACAGGATCAGATTATGGGAATGATGCTAATCTTGACGTAGCACCAAATGAAATTAAAAAAGTAAATGTTGGTTGTTGTATACCCGAGGGGAATTCACCAATAAAAATTGCATCAAACAAATGGTTCCCAATGGAAGATGAAATAGAAGATTTTGATGTAGCACAGTTAGAATTTTTCGGTTGGGAAACATCAAACGACTATATGAAAGGAGAATGTATAATGGGTCATTCATGGAATTGTTTTCCAGATGGTCAATCAGGATATCCTGATTATGATGTATTAGTTGGAAATGCTTGTGAACTAACACCTGATAATTTGTTAGGAGTCACACAACAATTAATTAATGAAAGTACAAATCAAACCGAAAATGGGACATTTTATCCTAGTGAACCTCCATGGACATGGGCAATGAGACCGGTGTGGTGCGATAGATCACGTCAACATAATTCAGGCCCACCTCAAACTGGTGATTGTGGACAATGTTTATTGAGAGTTGCAAAAGTAAAGTTTTATTATAATCCCGGGTCTTTCCCTGGTGGAGAAGTGTGGCTTGTAGGTAATTCCGATCAATGTATATGGACAGAGGGTGAAGAAACATTACACGGAATAGAAATTAACGACAATATGTATATGTTGTTGAATGGAAATTTTCTTTTGTTTGGTGGGGTTGCATATAGTGAGCACAGACTTTGGGAAGCAGAAGAGTATCGTTGTATAAATCCAATAGAACTATCTTCTACAGGATTCCTCGAAGATTGTGCAGAAAATAACATTACCATGATCTTCGAAGACTACAGGGGAGATGGATATGTAGAAGATTTCTATTTCCAAGGGATTTAATCATCGATATTACCCACAATTTAAAATAATTGGTGAATAAAAAGCATTATAAAGATTCCTCAATAAGGTTTTTTCTATGAAAGAAGTATTTATTGTAAATCAAGATAACAAAAGTAAGGCAGAACGCATCCTAAAACAGGATGAAAAAATAAGCAGATGTAGCATAACCGTGAAAGAGCCTGCTTCTTTAGATATCCAGGAAGAAGGATACTTCATAGTTCTGGATGCTGGAGAAGAAGACATAAAAAAAGCAGAAGAACTGTTAAAAGACCTGGCAAAAAAATACGATAATAGTGAAAAAGTCATTGAAAAAATAAAAGAACAGGAAGACAACGCTACACAAGGACTAGGAAACATTTTAGGCTAATTTTTTCATTTCTATCATTATCTTCTCAAAAATGAGAGAAAAAAGGTTTTAATACTTTTCGGTGTCCATATTTCTCAGGATGATAGAATGGCATTTGATAACTATAATTTAGCAATAAAGCATGAACCTGTAGAGCATAATAAAAAAAGGAATCCTTACATGTATTTATGTAGAAATTGTAGAAGGAGCTTTATGTCACCAGAACCAACACAAAACTGTAAATTTTGTGGTGATGGTGTAGAGCAAATGCATAATGAATTATTCAACAGAAAAGTAATACGTAAAAAATACCATTATTTCTGCAAAAATTGCGAAAAAGATTTCATTGTTTTTGGTAAAAGATTGGCTTGTGATTGTGGTCATAAAATAACAAAAATTACGTTATTAGACCGGGTTGGATTATGGAAATTTTTAACAGAAAATTTCCCTTGGTTAAAAAAACTGGAAGTACAAAAAGAAGACGTTATAATAGAAATTAAGGATAATAAGATTAGAAGTACTTCACCACAAACCACAGCAGTGAAAGAAACACTAAAAGAAAAATTAATAAAATTGCCATATGCATTAGATCATATCAAACTACCAAAAAGAAGTATAAAATATAGTGAAGAAATACCAACCGACTACATTGAAAAAACGTACAAAAACGAATTTGAGGCTTAATTTACTTGCTTCTTACAACACCATTTCTAGGACATTTTTTACTTAGTACACAAACACTGCATGTTGGTGATGGTGCTTTACAAATAGCACGCCCATGAGTAACTAAAAGATAATTCACCTTGTACCAATCTTTTTTCGAGAAAAGACGAATCAAATCTTGTTCAATCTTATCAGGATCTTTTTTATCAGTTAGACCTAATCTAAATGATAAGCGACGGACATGTGTATCAACAGCAATACCTTCTGTTTTTCCAAACCCATATGTTAGTATAATATTAGCAGTTTTCCTGCCAATACCTGGTAATTTTATCAGTTCATCCATTGTCTTTGGAACCTTTCCGTTATATTTTTCGACAATCATCTTGCAAGCATTTTTTATATTTTTTGCCTTATTTTTATAAAATCCAGTTGACTTTATTTCTTTTTCCAACCCCGAAAGGGTTGCAAAAGAATAATCACTTGCTTTTCTATATCTTTTGAATAAGCTTTTTGTCACTATATTAACTCTTTTATCTGTGCATTGAGCAGCCAGCATGGTAGCGATCATCAATTCTAGTACATTATGATGTTTTAGCATCGTACCTCCAGAACCATATTCCTTCTCAAGTATAGACAATACACTCATAATATACCAACCAGAATAGTACCTACAACGTATCCAGCTATTGCTGATAGAATACCTACCAATGCCATCTCTATCCCGCTTTTGCCAGCACTACCTATTGTTAATTTCGCCTTTGCATAACCAACACCAAACAAAACAATAATAGATAATACAACTGAAGCTATCATGCTCATAAAAACGGGTATGCCAACAAAGAACGGTATTAATGGTACTAATGAACCTAGAATAGCAGATATACCAACAAGAACAGCGCTTCTCAATGGTTTGTCATAATCATCTGGAAACAGATGCAACTCTTCGTGCATCATGGTTTCCAACCAAACTCTCTTATTAGAGGTTATTTTATTCACAACTTGACTAAGCAACTTGCCTCTGAATCCTTTTTGATGGTATATTTCACGTATTTCTCTCTTTTCAAAATGAGGCACCTCTTCCATCTCTGTTCTCTCTCTATGTAACTCGCTCTTATAGAAATCTTTTTGAGCTTTTGTTGAAGTGTATGCAACAGCTGCCATTGATATAGACTCTGCAAACGTCGCAACAAGACCTGCTATTATAACAATCCTTACATCAACAGTTGCAGCAGCAACTCCTAATATTATACCAAGAACATTAACAAGTCCGTCTTGTCCACCAAGGATCATATCTCTGAGTGTTACACCACGACCTGTTTTATGGTCTTCTTTATGCTCTTCATAACTCATTTTTCTTTTTTTACGCTGAACAGGCATAATTATCTATTACAATTATGATATTTATACAAGAATAAGAATAATTGTTTATTCAACAATTTCTACTAATTCGATATCAAAAATCAGTGTCTTACCAGATAGTGGATTATTCAGATCGATGTAAATGAATTCATCATCTATATCAGACACTACAAATGTTTGTCCGTATTGTGTTACAATTTCACTACCCTTCTCTGTATATGATGTCTCTATAATTTTATCACCATCAATTTCAATCATAACATAACCAATCTGGGTGTCAAATCTATCTCCATCATTAACTTGGTGCTCTAAAATGATTTTTTCGTTTGTTATTTCAATTACTTCAGAATCCCAAAAATTACCTGAAGGATTAATTACATCACCAACCTCAGCAGAATAACTTAATACAACCGATTCTTCATCAACAGAATCAATAATATATGTTATTCCATTTAATTCGGCTGTTCCTCCTTCTTCGGGTGTTGTTTGGAACGCCATAACAAATGTATCTACTGGTAATGACTCCAAGGTTTTATCCAATTCATAAATCATATCTAAAATTCTTTCGCGTGATAATTGTTGAACATTATTTTCATCATATTCACCATACCCATCTTCTGGTAGTATAGTTACTGTTTTCTTATCACCAATTTTCATTCCAATAACAGCATCATCAAATCCTGCTATTACTTGCTGAGAACCAACAATAAATTCAAGTGGTTCATAAACGCCTCTTCCAATACCTGCTTCTTCACCCACTTCTTGTACGCTTGTATCAAAAACTTCACCGCTTTCGAGTTTACCAATATAATCAACTTTTATTGTGTTTCCTGCTTCTACTAATTGTGCACCATTATCAGCTACGACATTTGTAACATTTCCTGTTCCTGTTGTAAAATAAGCTAGAGAATATCCTGCAATACCTACAATAACGATTACCACGACAATTAACAAATTTTTAAGTACCGTATTGCTTTTATGAAGCTGTTTTATATCACTTTCAGCACTATATGAATAATCGTCTTTATCCTTCTTTTCCTTTATTGTCTTCTTGGCCATTTGTAATCCCTATACTTCTTATTAATCAACAAAAAACTATATAAAACTTGTATCAACGATTAAAAAATTATTAATATGAAAAAAACAATATTCTATTAGCTGATAAATATGGTAAATAAAAACAAGTTAAATATCAAACTTCTTCAAAAGCTGCTTGATGCACACGGACCAAGTGGCCAAGAGGGTGCTGTAAGGCATATCATCGAAAATGAAATTAAAAAACATGTAGATCGCGTTTACACAGATAAAATGGGAAATCTTATAGCGCATGAATGCGTAACAAAAAAGAAAGGAAAACGATCAAAAGTCATGCTAGCAGCCCACATGGATGAGGTTGGCCTTATGGTAAAAAGTATAGACAAAAAAGGTCGAATTAATATAACGAATATAGGAGGTATTGATCCTATAACCATATTGGGTCAGAGAATATACATTAAAACAGCAAAAAACGAAGAAATTAGAGGAATTGTTACACACGAAGATTTATCAGATAGCCTTGAAATTTCAGAACTACCAAAACTAAGTAAAATGTTCATTGATACAGGACTTAATAAAGCAGAGCTTGAAAAAAAAGGCGTAAATGTGGGAAGCTTTGTTTCTCTTGAAGAAAAAAGCACAGTCATAGGAAACAACGACTATATAATAGGAAAATCACTGGATGATAGAATAGGGTGTTTTGTGCTTGTCGAAGTTGCAAAAATGGTCAAACGTGTTTATGATGATGTTTTCTATGTGTTTACTGTTCAAGAAGAGGTTGGATTATATGGAGCTAAGGGAGCTGCATTTCATATAAGTCCTGACTGGGCTATTGCAGTAGATACTACAACAACCGATGAAACTTTCAAAGATTCAACAAGAGTTTGTGGCGGCGGTCCTTGTATAATTTATAAAGATGCTGATATGATTGCAAATCCAGAATTAAATAAAGAGATAAACAAGATTTCCAAAAAATTAAAAATACCAATCCAAAGAGATGTTGGATCTATGGGTACAACAGATGCATTATCAATATCAATGTCGCGTGAGGGTGTACCATCAACATCAGTAAACGTCGCTATTCGTAACATACATTCAACAATAAGCATGGGACATCTCGGAGATATTGCAGACGCCATCGATATATTAAAAGAACTTCTAAAAAAACCATTTACATTCGAAGGTGAATGGTAAATTCTATTAAAAGATATTGAATCAATATCATGCTTATGAAAACCCTTACAGTAGGTATATTTGGTAACAAGGATTTTGTGCGTGAATTAGCAAAAGAATCTACAATAAATGATATTGGAATATATCATCACTCTGATTCAAACCATTCATTCACTTTTGTTAGATCAGAATCTGAAAAGATTCAATCATTATTACAAACACTGCAAATGACTGAAGTACCATTATTAATTATAAGTGAAATGACTCCACAAATAGGAGAAGAAATAGTAGGTATCAATGAAATGAATTTCAAAAACGGGATTGTTATACTTGATAACTTTCCAGAAGACCAATATAAAAAATTAATATCAGGAACCTGTTTAGAAAATTTCAAAATAATTGAAAAATCAGTTTCAAAAATATACGAAGAGTTAGAAAGCATAAACATAGAAAGATCTGATAAATTAATCTCACCTATAGATAATTTTTTTGCTGTAAAAGGGGTCGGTAATGTTATTTTATCAATAATAAAATCAGGTAATCTAAAAAAATATGATAAATTATTTCTCGAGCCGATTGAAAAAGAAGTCACTGTAAAAAGTATACAAATACAGGATAAAACTTTCGATGAGGCAGGTCCGGGATCACGTGTTGGGTTATGCCTAAAAGGTGTAGATATCAAGGATATGAAAAGAGGTCAAATTTTATCAGAAGTAAAACAAGAAAAAACAAAATTATTATCTTCATTTGAAAAAAACAAATTTTACAAAACAGAACTAAAAGAAAGTGAACAGGTTATTGTTTCTTCTGGGCTACAGTGCGTAACAGGTTTCATAAAAAATAATACAATAGAACTGGATAAAGAAATAGTTGCACAAAAACCTATAATTATAGCATCTACAAAACAGGAATCTTTAAGGATAATTGGTAATGGAAAAAATTAATCAACCAAAACAATTCTATTTATCTTTCCAATCTTTTCTTTTTTGATTATACCTCTTTTCAATAATTTATCAATAACCCTATGTGATTTAACTTTGTTCATTTCGGGTAATCGTGTAACCTCATATTGATTTACTTTACCATCATTCTCTAACAACATCTGAACAACAATTCTCTCGTCAGACGGTAAAAACTTCAATAAATTTTTATGCAGTTTATCATCCTTTTTCTTTTCTGTCGTTATATCTAACGACATTATGTAAAACACAATCAATCCAATAAGCACACCAACAAAAGACATTAGTGGTATCATTAGCAAATAAGAAGAACTTTCTATCGATTGCTTCTCCTGTATGTAAATTATAGCTTCCTCTGTGGTCATACCCACTAATTCATACGGATTTAATTGATTGTCGTTTTGATTATATATAATTACAACTATAACCGCCATTGCGAACAGAACAATCAATCCGGTTGATATAATTATTTTCTTCATATTTTTTCCTTGTTTGAAAGACATTTAAATCAAAACATGAAACCATGGTTTCACTTAGTTATAAGTATGGTTTCAGCCTCTAGATTGACAGGTGATGAAGATGCAAAAAATAAACATGATCATAATTGTCTTCCTCGCTGTCGGTATCATAGGAGCAACTGCTGTATTCGCACATGGGGTTGGAGCAAAATACAATCCAGAAATACACGAACAAATTCAAGAAGCAATACAAGCAGGAGACTATGAAACAGCAAAATCAATATACGAAGAAAACAGCATACCAATGAAGCCTTTCATGACAGAAGAAAATCTTCCGCTAATGCAGGAACTTCATGATGCAATGATGTCAGGTGACTACGAACGCGCAGATGAGATTAAAGAAGAGCTTGGTATGGAATATGGTCGCTGTAATGGACGGTGTGGAATGCATAAGATGATGTACAACAGGATGAACAAAAATATGGGCGAAGGTCCACGATTCGTTGACGCCAACGGAGACGGATATTGCGACCATCTCGATAAAGAAGTAAGTGAATAAAAATAATGTTTTTTCTTTTTTTCTTTTTTATTTCAGTGTAATAAAGTGTAAGTATGAAAGAAATAATAAAATTACAAAATGTTTGGAAAATATACAAAATGGGAGAAGTTAATGTAGATGCACTAAGAGGAATAACATTAACAATAAACGCAGGTGAGTTTGTCGCTATAACTGGACCAAGTGGTAGTGGTAAAAGTACATTAATGCATATTTTAGGTTCATTGGATCTACCAACAAAAGGAAAAGTATTCTTAGATGGTAAAAATATTGCACAAATGTCAGAATCTGAACTTGCACAATTACGCGGGAAAAAGGTTGGGTTTATCTTTCAACAGTTTAATCTTCTCCCAACATTTACTGCTATAGAAAATGTTATGCTGCCACTAGAATTACAAGATTTTTCATATAAACAAGCTGAGAAAGAAGCTACAAGACTACTCACTATGGTTGGCCTAAGGGATAGAATGAATCATTTACCAAAAGAACTTTCTGGTGGCCAGCAACAACGAGTATCAATTGCAAGAGCATTGGCTGGAGATCCAGACGTTATTCTAGCAGACGAACCTACTGGGAACCTTGACAGTAAAACAGGTAAATATATAATGGATCTTCTTGGAAAACTTCATAAAAAAGAAAAGAAGACAATACTATTAGTAACGCATGATAGAAATTTAGTAAAACATGCTCACCGGGTTGTTCATATAAAAGATGGTTATGTTTATAAGGGATACAAAGCCAAGAGTAGTTATAGAGGTGCTAAAAAATGAACTATAAATTAACAATATTTATCATGATTTTATTACTTATCACACCCGTTGCTTTTGCAGAACCAAAATTAGAAGCTAGTTTAATTAATCACTTCCCGGATCCAGCAAGGGTGGGTGATATTGTAGAACTGAGAATTAATGTAGAAAACGCAGGAGACGAAGAAGCAAGAAACATTATGGCAGAACTTCAACCAAGGTTTCCATTCAGTCTTGTTCCTGATGAAGAAGCTATTCAAACAATAAATCTTTTACCCAGCTATCCTATAGAAGCATCGTCAAAAACATTAATATATAGAATTTTAGTTCATCCTGATGCACCAGAAGGTCTACACGACGTAAAGTTTAGAGTATCGGATAATAACGGTCAAACATGGACTGTCTTTGATCTTACAATAGATCTTACAACAAAAGATTTCGCACAGATTATTTACATTGATAAAACTCAAATAAGTCCTGGAAAAGAAATAGATGTGGTATTCACAATAAGTAACATTGGAAAGGCTCCTTTAAGCAATCTTGTGTTTTCCTGGACAGAAGAAGAAGATGTTGTTCTTCCTGTTAGCACAGATAATACAAGATACATTAGATTACTTACTCCGGACGAATCTATAGATTTAAAATATACTGTTGTCGCAAACCCTGCAGCAGAGCGTGGATTATATAATCTTGATCTTAAATTAACATTTGACACAAAAGATGAAAGCGGTGCTACAGTAGAAGAAGAAATCACCACAAAAGCTGGTGTGCTTGTTGGTGGAGAAACCGATTTTGATATAGCATTTTCAGAAACAGACAAAGGAAAAACTTCTCTTTCTATTGCAAACATCGGAGAAAACGATGCAACATCTGTCACAGTTAGAATACCAGAACAAACTGGATTTACAGTTAATGGTGGTTCGTCATCTATTATTGGCAACCTGAATACTGGCGATTTTACACTGGCAACATTCAAGATAAAACCAATAGAACCCGTCGGCATTGGTGAAACCCGAGAACTATTAGCAGAAGTAGACTATACAAGTTCTTTCGGGGAAAGACACACACTACAAAAATCAATACCTTTGAAAATTTCTCCTGGTTTTGGTGAAGAATCATTGGTAGAAAGTTCAAGAGCTTCACCTCTAAACGATTTTCTGACATTTATTATAATAGTAATAATAATAATCATTCTTTACAAAAAAAGAAAATCACTTCCCTTTTCCAAAAAAAAGAAAAGGGTGTAATCAATGAAAATTCAAAAGTCATTTAAGATGGCCGTGAACATTTTAGTTCATAGTAAAACAAGAAGCTGGCTAACTATTATTGGAATAATCATTGGTGTAGCTGCTATAGTAGCTATAGTATCAATTGGTACTGGATTACAGGAAACTGTAAGGGGACAATTAGGAGATTTAGGAGCAGATGTTATAACAGTAACACCAGGATTCTCACGCGCAACCGGATTCGGCCCAATGGATCAATCAGTATCAATAACAGATGAAACAATATTAACCTCAAATGATGTGCAAATACTAAAAGGAATTCCAGGAATTGATTTTATTAATCCAGCAATTTCAGGATCAACCGACGTTTCTTATTTGGGTGAAACCACAAAAGTTACAACCCAGGGAGTAGATCCCTTAGCATGGTCACAAATTATTACATCTGACGTGTTATCAGGAAGGCTTCTTGGTCCTGGAGATACAAATGCCGTAGTTTTAACCGAAGGACTTGCCACAGAAGTATTTGATAATGAAATTTTAGTTGGTAAACAAGTTACAATAAATGATAGGTTGTTCAGGGTTATTGGTATTCTAGAGAGCAGTGGGTTTGGAGGAAACACCATATACATTTCAATGTTTATGGCAAGAAATATAATTGAAGATAAAGAAGCAAATGAATTTGATTTCATAGCTATAAAATTAAGTGAATCCCAAGACGTTGATCTAATAACAGAAGAAATTGAAAAAAAGCTTTTACTCTCGCATCATGTTACAAGAAATAATCAAGATTTTACTGTAACGTCTTCAAAAGCATTGCAAGAACAGATCAACCAGATTTTAGGAACATTTACATTATTTCTAACAGGTATAGCAGGCGTTTCGTTACTTGTAGGAGCTGTTGGAATAGCAAATACTATGTTTACATCGGTTCTAGAAAAAACAAAGGACATTGGAATAATGAAATCTATTGGTGCAAGAAATTCTGATGTACTTTCAATATTTCTCATAAACTCGGGGCTTGTGGGACTTGTCGGAGGAGTTATTGGTATAATTTTCGGTGTGGTTGGATCCGCATTATTAGGGTATATTATACCATCAAATGGCCCAGCAGGTGCTGGTATAACACCCCTAGTAACAATAGATATCATAGCAATTGCATTGTTTGTATCATTTGGAATAGGTATTATATCAGGAACAATCCCAGCATACCGAGCAAGCAAATTAAAACCTGTTGATGCATTAAGATATGAATAGATAATAAAAATGGGTGATGAATGATGAAATGTGTAAAATGTGGACACTCTTGGAAAAGAAATAGCTGGAAGAACTTTGTTACTGGATTAACAAAATGTCCAAAGTGTGATTCAAGGCGTGTCTTAAGATATTAAGGGTAATCGTACATCAAGATTTTTTAACCGTGATATTTTTAATTGGAACTTTGATTATGATATCATCATCTTTTATTTCAAATTCTATACTGCTCTTATTGTTGTTAAGGATTTGCTTTAATTCTTCTAAGTCTATATCACCCAACCCCTTGGTTTTTATCCTATGATTAACACTATACACATAAGTAAAGGATTTTTTATCAATAATGATACCACCAGAATCGTTTATTATATTTTCAAACTCATCAATGGTTGGTATGTATGGATTATCATTCCTACCATCAATTTTCACAAAAAATAACTCTATTTTATTTATAAGATTTTTATCATTTTCATTATCTACGGATGCATCGTGTATTATTAAGATACCATCATCTTTCAATATTCTGAGGTGCTCCTTCATTATATCAGGATACAATTTTCTTTCTACATTATTGAATCCATATCTACAAACAATAACATCAAAATAACAGTCTTCAAAAGGCATTTTATTACCATAGGCAAGAACTTTTTCTGAGTCACTATCAATAGAATCTAACATTTTTTTACTGGCATCAGTGAAAACAACTTTTTTTATTTTATCTTTCTCCAAATTATTTAACATCCATTTACCAACCTTTCCCGTGCCACACATAGAATCGCATATCAATAGGTTGTTTTTCTTTTTCAGTTTTTCTATAGTTTCTTTAATCTTGTCAAAAGATTCCTCATTATCAAAACACTCGAAAGTATCAAGATAGGCCGGTTCTCGAACTTCAAATTGATTGGAATTATTCCCATTTTGATCCATTTAGAATACTTTAAACATATAGTTTAAATTCGTTTCGATTTCGACCCCAATTATATCAGCCACAGAGAACTAGTATACAACCACGTGAGATATGAATAATTTTATCGTTTTCTTTTATCAATACACATATGATCTTTCATTGTACACATTGCCACAAAAACAATATAACCAACAACGAGTAGGAATGAGAAAATTACCCATGTATTTGAGAGTATGGCTTCTGATATTACAAATAACATATGACTCTGGCTTGTTAGAAAATGTACTTGTAAAATACCCGCTATTACCCATAAAGCAACAATTATACCAATAGCAACATTTATCGGTTTGAGTATTTCCGTATCAAACACATTAGACAAATACTTCAAATAATTTTTAAACAGTGTAAAAATGAAAATCCAATGAAGATTTACTGATATAAAATTTACAATAGACTGAAGAAAAGAAAAATTAATGTACGTGTTAAGCCAGCCAATAATTGCAATAAATATAGCAAGTACAACTATTTCAAATATTGAGTTCAACAACGGTGAAAGCGGTCCAAAACATTTGCATGTTTTTCCTTTGAAACACTTTTCAAAACGTTTTCCGCATCGTTCTCCCCACTTTTCAAAAGGTTTTCCAAATGTTTCGTCCCATTTATTTTCATTTTTAGGGATTCTTTTTTTCCTTATATTCTTTTTCCTTTGTATGGGTTTTCTTTTTCTAGGCATAATTATATTTCTTTCCTGTATATAAAAGAAATCCACAAGCTACAAATAACTTTTTATATTTATAAAACGCGCCATAATTCCTAAAGACTTATAAAGATTAATGATATTATTTATTAAATCAAGCTTATGATGTGACTTTATGATTCATGCCCCAAAAGAACCTTTTAAGATAAAAGTCGTTGAACCTATTAAAATTCCCGACCAAAAAAGAAGAAGCGAAGCAATCAGGGAAGCTGGTTTTAACACATTCTTACTCAAGTCCGACGATGTATACATTGACTTTTTAACCGATTCTGGTACAGGAGCAATGTCCGACAATCAATGGGCAGGAATGATGATTGGTGACGAATCATACGCTGGATCTAAAAATTTCTATTCATTACAAAAAGCCATACAAAATGTTTTAGGATATAAACACGTTGTTCCAACACACCAGGGAAGAGGAGCAGAACACATGATGGCTAGGGTACTTATTAAAAAAGGTGAAAAAGACCAAGTAGTGCCAAGAAACATGTATTTTACCACATCAAGACTCCATGTTGAACTGCGCGAGGCACGCATGTTGGATGTTATTATAGATGAAGCACACGAAACCGAAAATGAACACCCATTTAAAGGAAACATGGATTTGAAAAAATTACAAGAAATCATTGATAAACACGGTCCTGAAAAAATTCCATTTGTTAGTGTAGAAATGGATGTAAACATGGCTGGTGGTCAACCAGTATCAATGCAAAATCTAAGAGAAGTAAAGGCACTCTGTAACAAATATGATATTAAAGTTATTTTTGATGCTACACGTTCCAGTGAAAATGCATATTTCATTAAAGAGCGTGAAGAAGGATATTCCCACAAACCTGTTATTGAAATTTTAAGAGAGATGATGAGCTATTCAGATGGGTGTACATACAGTTCAAAAAAAGATTGTATAGTAAATATTGGTGGATTTATTGCTACTAATGATAAAGAAATATACGAAAAGAATCGTAACCTTGTTGTTGTGTTTGAAGGTTTACACACATACGGTGGAATGGCTGGACGAGACATGGAAGCACTTTCACGTGGGTTAATAGAAGGTGCACAGGACGCATACCTTGAACATAGAATAAACCAGGTGAGATATCTTGGAGATATGTTAATGAAAGGGGGTGTTCCTATTGTCAGGCCCATTGGTGGTCATGCAGTATTCATCGATGCAATGAAATTCTTACCACACATTCCACGAGACCGGTGGCCAGCACAAAGACTCGCAGCTGCTATATACGAAGTTTCTGGTGTGAGAACAATGGAGCGTGGTGCAGTTTCTAAAGGAAGAGATAGAGATACAGGAGAAAATATCTTCCCGAAACTCGAGCTTGTCCGATTAACAATCCCTCGTAGAGTTTATACCAATACACAAATGGAATTTACAGCTGCTTCAATAATAAAATTATTCAAAGAACGTGACAAAATTAAAGGTTTGAAAATGGTATACGAACCAAAAGAATTACGATTTTTCCAAGCAGAGTTCGAAGAATTGTCATAATCTATTTTCTACAATAAAATTTTACATATATTTGCACCAAGTGGGCAGACGGTGTCAGAAGTCGTATGCACTTACATCAAGAATTGATTTTCTTCCTAATTTCTTCCACAAGTTCAGAAAATTCCGTTCTGTTTGTATCTGCACCAAAATGTCCTTGGTCTGTAAATTCATGATATTCTGTGTTGAGCATATCTCTTACATGTCTGGCTTCCTCTATAGGTATATACGGGTCATCTGTTGACGCAAACTGTATAATCCACTTACAGTTTTGTTTGATTTTATCCCATTGCCATTCTCCGTCAAAATATCCGCTTGCTTTCTCTTTCTTATCATTGAGGTGTGTATAATACGCTCCTACTATAACAGCACCTTCTGCTTTGTGTGTTTCCAAATATCTGAGGACTGCAACAACACCAGAAGAATGTCCAATAAGTATAGATTTTTCATCTCCTTGTAATTCTTTTTCAATGAATGGAAGCCAAATATCTTTCCGTGCCAATTCTGGGTCTGGCATATCCTTTGCTATTACATTCATGTCCAGTTTTTCTAATTCCTTCTTGACAGAAAGATACCAGTTATTAGAAATCCATGTATTATCATTTCCTGGTATTATGATTGCTTGCATGTTTACCAATAAGATTGAAATATATTAAAATGATTGCACCAAGCATACTGAGAATGAATTGTTCTATGCACTTGTATAGTATATTGGTTAGAAATAATTTAAATGCATTAACTATAGTGTTAATTCCCCGTCGTTCATCAGAACTCTTCCATTATCCAAAGTCCATGTGGGATTAAAAATAACAACATCCTCATGATAATCTGCTTCGTTTGTGCCCCCAAATGTATGGTTATCTCCAGGAGCAAGGTGTTTTGTTCCATAGATTTTTTCTGCAGTAAGTGGAGAATATGTCCATCTCATTGGATCTTGTGCAAGCATTCTGTTTGTACCTGTCCCGTCTTCTGCAAATTGTCGTCTATTAACAATAGCTTCGCTTTCATCGCCTTCAGGAAATAGTGTTGATCTAACACGACGAGATACTTTACCATCTGTTAACACTTCTTTAGCAAGACCATTTTCAAAAGAAATTCCAACTTCTTCTCCTAATAAAACGCCCCTCAATATTCCATGACCTTCACGTCTTAATGCTCTATAAGTCTCTCCTGCAGGAAGATTTGAAACCGATCCAGGTTTTGTTACGTCTCCTGTATCAGGTTCTGCAGGAGCTTCCACTTCATAAAATAAATGTAATTCTGTTCCATTTGGAGCTGTGACCGTAGAACCATTTGCTTCATTAAGTGCAGCTGCAAGTTCTTCTGATATTTGTCTAACTTCACTATAATCAGCACACATAGGTCCTCCGTTTTCCATCATTTCTGCACTAAAATGTGGAGAACTCATTATTCTTGCACCCAACTTATTTGCCTGTTTTCTGACTTGTGTATGTGTCAGTGAATCCCATGGCATCAATATCATTGCTGTTCCTTCGTCTGTATAATGTAACATTCTTTCAATTACTTCGGCTGGTGGATCAACAGCATTTCTCAGTGGCGCATCATATTCAACAAATTCAACATTTTTTAGACCTATTTGTTGTGCATATCTCTGTAAGAATCGAGCCATTGTATAAGTTTCTCTTCTACGTCTTTGTTCTGTTCGGCTTAAACTACTCCAATCCTCAGGACGAACCTGGGTTGTTACAATAAGTAATCTTTCACTTGGTTGAACATCTAAAATGTTTCCCATTGTGTTAGCTAATCCTTGTTCATAATTAGAAAATCTTAGATGTCTAAGATTGTATGTTCCTGGGAAATTGGTGGGGTTCATAAATTATAATTAGAAACGTAAACAATATAAAACTATTCAGAAAAGTTGTTGTAATTGTGTTGTAATTGCACCAAGTGGGAATCGAACCCACATCGTAGGCTTGGGAAGCCTAAATCATACCACTAGACCATTAGTGCACAAATTTAGTTAACCTTTAATAATTTAATCCCTTTATTCCTGTTGTTTCCATGGGATCTAGACGCAGACTTAATTATAATCATACATCAAGAAAGCATAGTCATAGCTTTCCAAGAGGACCAATAGAATTATATGAGAAGCGTGTTTTTTGGGTGAGCGGTGATGGGCATACATCGCGTGTTGTCAGAGAGCTGCTACAACGCCAGGAGGAAATATATAGGCAACAGGGAAGCAGAATACGCTATAAAAAAGGTGTATTGTGTCAAAGGGTAAAAGTAACTGGGAGAATGGCTTGTAAGCTTTCTCCTATACCAACAGCTTATACAGAAGCCCAACTAACGAGAAAGGTAGATGGGTTATAAATATGGGATTCGGAAGCTATCTCAGATTTTTTGTCGGTTTATTGATATCAATAGAAGTACTTAGACATACACTAGCAGGGAATGGATTATCTAATTATGCTTTTTATTTGTCTATTGCATTCATACTACTAACATTTGTGTTCATACTCGAGAAAGCAGGAGTTATTCCTCGTGTCTAATCATTCTTCATCCTTATCACAAAGAATGCACCCATCAATATCAATATCGAACCTATTATTTGCAATGGTGGAAATGGTTCAGCAAAAAACAATATTCCAAGAAATGCTGATATAACCGGAGCTATCAATAGAAACGGTGCGGCTTTTGAAACATTTATTAATTTTATACTCCAATACCAGAAGAAAACATAACCGAATAAAAGACCAGCTGATATAAAAATGTTAATTATCTGTTCTGTCTGCAACGCAAATAAGACATCAATCTTACCCCACAAAACAATAACACCGAACAATATCACTCCACCAAAAAACATTCGTGCAAACGAAACAACAAAATTGCTTTCTCCTTTCACCATTGTTCTGCGTGAAATAACATTTTCAAGTGCCCAAAGTATTGTTCCACCTATAACCAATAAATCGCCCAATTGTGGATTAGACCACAATTCTGTTGGATTTATTGTGGTTGAGTATATTGCTATCATTCCTATGAACATTACTCCTAAGGCAAAAACATATTTTTTACTTATTTTTTCTTTCAGGAAAAAGAACGCAAATATTGCAACATATATTGGTAATGTTTTATGCAAAAACGCAGCACGCCCGCCTGTTGTTAATTGTAGTCCAGAATAAAACAAAAGAAATGCAAAAGATCCTCCTATTATTGCAATAGCTAACAAATATTTCCAAGGCACTTTTTTGAATTGTTTATAATCAAATTTTGATTGATAAGACACAATAATTAAAAATACTGTACCAGCGATTATAGCCCGTACTGCTGTGAATACAACTGGTTCAAGCCCAGTTACAAATATTTTATTTAATGGAATTGAAAATCCACTAACTAACGCAGTACAAATAGCAAATATTATACCCAGTTTTTGTTTATCCATTCTATCCCTGTTTAGAAAAATATTCTTCTTTATGATTTATTAATCTTTTGTATAAATCTTCATCGATTTTTTCAGTTATAAAATCACGATGAATTACTACTTTGTCACCTACGATTACATCAGAAACAAAATCTGCTTTTACATTTCTTTCCTTGCCCATCACATCAACTGTGGCTGTGGGTACATTTATTTTTTTTACAATAGCAGGAAACGTTCTACAGAATTCAGAATCAAAATCACCCATCTCTTCATGTCGTTTATCTATCGTGTCATCGTGTTCAAAAAAGAAATATTGTTGCATGGATTCTTTATCTATTTCTTTTTTTCCAGCACGCATTGCAACCAACGAACAGTGTGCCATAGCAACTTTGAACTTATCCTCTTCATTATCAGGAATTTCTAGCTCATTTTTCATCATATCAAACATTTCATCTAATTTCTCTTTATTGATTACACATCTATCTACCAATGTCTGTGCACACGGCACAGCATATTTCATAAAATATCTTCTATCTTCTTCGCGTATACTCAACATGTAATCATCTTTTCTGCTTCCTCTTTAGTTAATTTTTCAATAGCAATTCCACCAGAACAAAGTACATAATCTCCTTTTTCCACATCTACAAGATCAATAGCTATAACCATCTCTTTTTTATTAATCATAGCTTTTGCTGCTTTTCCATTTATTTCAATTATCTGTCCTAAAGAAGCCATGCACATAGATATTAATCTGATCAATAAGATTTTAAAACATAGTTATGAAATATTAAACAATATTATTGGGTTCGTGGTCTAGTGGTATGACGCCTCCTTGACGTGGAGGAGATCGCAGGTTCAATTCCTGCCGGACCCACTTATTATTTTTATTTTATTCACTTTTCCTTTAATCAAACCAGCCTTTAATTCTAAGCAGTATTTAGCATCTTCGTTTCTATACGTCCTCCATGTGCTACTTCGGAGCGAAACAGGCACAGCTCTCTCCATACTAAGAACTTTCATATTTTCATCAAGAAACATTAGATCCAAATCATGCTTAACAAAAGGCATCCAAATATTGTTTGCATAAATTAATGCACCGTGTTTATCTTCCATAGAATCAAACATCAACCCTCTCACAGATCTAAGCCCAGTACAGTTTTTTATCTTAAAATTCTTTTTTTTGATTTTTACTTTTATTGTCTTCTTTTTAGGTATCATAAATAGAATTAATATAAATCTTATTTAAACAGCTTGTTCTTGCTTACTATCAACAACAGATTGTCCTAATATTTCGTGCCTCCTTTGATTAGCTGCTCGATGTTGTCTTTCTAAACGTTGGTCATCTTCTCTAGACCAAGCACGATAAGATTTATTAGTAATTAGTCGAATAGCACCATCAGCAACAGGAAAAGCTAGTAAAGCAACAACACTACCCCAAACAGGATCAATGCCATGTGATTCTAAATATTTTGAAATATATTGCCCTTTACCTTCTGCCATCATAACAACAGGATATGATAAAAATTCCGGAATACCTAAAAGAGTATTATATATTCGTCGATTTTCTCCCCTGCTTAACCGTCCTAACCCATCCATAAATTGCCTATATCCAGATTCCCTAGAAACCATTGAAAATCGACACCGTTTACATAGACCGCATTAAATTATTTAAATCACACCAATCAAGCAAAACATTCCTGGTCCCATCCTTTATAATATCCGCCCTCTAAGAAACCTCTTACAGCAGATCCCAAATCTTCAATGCGTCTTATATGTCTTTTATCATAAACAACTGTTTCAACTTCATATGGAAGTTGGCAAAATCCCCCATCACGCGGACTGTGTCTAGTAGAAATTCCACCATATGGCCTACCGCTCCTACTAATTAACTTATATCTTATTACTACATCACCATCTTGTTCAATGCGTTCATTAAAACGAACCCTCATTTCACGGCCACCTGCTTTTGATCTGATGGCTGATTCGGCTCTACTCATCCTACTAGACCCACTATTACCCATAGTCATCTATTAAGGTACCCAAATGTACTAAAGCTTTCTGTTCATGATGTATCTATGTTTACTCACGTTATCGTGCATTATGGAGAAATAGGACTAAAGGGAAGAAATAGGCCTTTCTTTGAAAAAAGATTAGTCAAAAATATAGAGTTTGTAACACAAAAAAAGGTAAAACGAAACCATGGATTTCTCCTTATCGAATCGGTTGGAGAAAATATAGACAAGCTAAGAGATGATTTATCACACGTTTTCGGAATAGCTTGGTTTGCGTTTGTTCATGGTTGTAAAAGTGATATAAAAGAAATAGAAAAAACGGTAATTGATAATTTTAATCTTCATGGAACTGTAAAAGTTGATACAAACCGTTCAGAAAAATCCTTCCCACTAAACTCAATGGAAGTGAATAAAACAATTGGATCTGCTCTTGTAGATAAAGGATGTAAAATATCAATGAAACCCGATAACAAAGTTTACATAGACATAGGAAAAGAATCATATGTTTTCTTCGAAAAAATAAAAGGTCCTGGTGGATTGCCTGTGGGTGTGAGTGGAAAAGTTCTTGTTTTACTTTCTGGTGGAATAGATTCACCTGTTGCAGCACATTTAATGGCAAAACGAGGTTGTGAATGTGAATTTTTGCACATACATGGTTTAAGGAATAAAAAAGAAATAATGGATTCAAAAATGACTGACATCCTAAATAAATCATCAGAGTATTGTCTCAATAAAAAACTACACATAGCATCTTATGACGATTTTTATTTTGCAGTTAACAATCTTGGTAAAGACTGTTCACGTTATGAGATGTTATTATTTAGAAAATACATATTCTTACTAGCAGAAAAACTTGCTAAAAAAATAGGTGCAAAAGCAATAATAACTGGTGACAATCTAGGACAAGTAGCATCACAAACAATTGACAATATTTCATCAGTTAGTATTGAAACACCTATATTCCGACCGTTATTAGGATTTGATAAAGAAGAAATTGTTTGTTTGGCAAAAAAAGTCGGAACATATGAAGATTCAATAAGGGAATACAAAGATTGTTGCAGCATTGTTGCAAAACATCCGGAAACACATGCAAAAAAGGAAATTATTAAAGACCTTGAAGATAAAATTAATCTAAAGGAGATCGTTGAAAAAACATTTGAAAAAATAGAGGTAATCTAAATGTCGTATGATGATAAGCAACAAAACTTTGAACGCAAGAAGAAAAAATATAAGAGTTATAAAAAGGGTTTTAGTCGTAGTCGTTTCAAGAAAAAGAAGAAATGATTATCTTACATCTCGCTTGCTTATAGTATCTACCATATCTGAAGGAACATCTATTGTGGTTGGAGGATAAAACTCTGGTCTAACTTGTTCAAACAACGCTCGGTGACTCGTTTGTGTATTTTCATAAAATCTAATGCGTTCTCTAGAAATGGGTTTTCCATCTTTAGCAGCATCACGAGCCTCTTGAAAAAATCTTGTACTAAAAAGGTCATCAACACGAATCGTTGTTGCTGTGGCTTGTTTTGGAAAAGCATATCTGCTTCCGTCAGCTGTTTCCACTGTGACATAATCAACCGGGGTTAATACACTCTCTTCAACATCTTGCCTTCCATATGGTGGAAGACATTTTCTTAAAAGCTCTCCAATCTTTCCCATCCAATTCACCTTTCTTTTTATTGAATAGAAAAAAGTATTTAAGCTATTCTTTAAGCCCATTACCTGTAACAATTAGTACAATATTTGAATTTCTCTTTATACTATCGTGCATTTTTCTAAATCCTGCCAAAGGCGCAGCTGCACTAAGTTCAGCATACACACCATAAGTTGCAAGCTCTCTCTTTGCAGCTTCCATTTCATTATCACTTACATCAACACAATAGCCATCTGATTCATACAGTGAAAATAGTGCTTTATACCCATCCAGTGGCTTACCACATGCAATTGCACTTGCTTTTGTTTTTGGAACAACATTTTCAATAACATTCTCGCCTTTTAGGAATGCTTTACAAACCGTACTACACCCCTTTGCTTGAACACCAATTAATTTTGGCATATATTTTATTAGACCAGCTATTTTCATTTCCTTTAGCCCTTTCCATACACCGGAAAAAAGAGTGCCGCTTCCAATAGGACATATTATATAATCTACTTTTCCGTCCATCTGATCAATCACTTCGTATGCAATAGATTTTTCTCCTTCACCACGATAAGGATAATCCCCCATTAAGAAATACTTTTTTCTTTTCGATATTTCCATGGCCTTATTTATTGCATGTGCATAGTGACCTTTTGTGTGTATAAGATGTCCACCATAATACTCAATCTGCCTCACCTTGGCTTTTCTTATGTTAGATGGAACAAAAACCTTTGCTGTCATGCCAGCTCTAGATGCATACGCTGATATACTAGCACCCATGTTTCCAGTAGATGCACAACTAATAATCTTAGTTTTTAGCTCCAGAGCTTTAGAAATCTCAACCGTAGTCCCCCTATCCTTGAAAGATCCTGTGGGGTTCATTCCTTCATATTTCATGAAAACGCGGTGACCTCTTATTTTGCCTGCTCCTATCAAAGGGGTTCCACCCTCACCGAGTGTTATGATATTCTCATCCTTTGTAATGGGAAAGAATTCGCGGTATCTCCAATGACCAAAAAATCGTTTTCTTAAGATGTCCCACGCAAGCTTTTTTCTTATTTTATTGTAATTATATACAACATCCAAGCTTTCTCCACAATCACACTTAAATCTTACATTATTTTTGTTGTACTTCCTACCACAAAATATGCATTGAAGGTGTTTCACGTACATTATAACCAAATATTACTTGTTTAGTCTCCCTATAAAAGTCGTAACCTTATAAGCGTCTGGGTATAATATAATATAATGGAAAATGTAGATGAGACAATTAAAAAATACATACTCATAAATGCAATAGAGCATAACGGTGTTGCTCAAACAAAAAGTGTTCTTGGAAAATTACTTGCTGATGAACCCTCCTTGAGAAAGAATATCCTTAGCGTAAAAAATAAGATAGAAGATGGTATAGATGAGATTAACCGCCTTGGACTAGGTAAGCAAAAAGAAGAACTTGAAAAAATGGGGGGTTACAAAGAAGTAAAAAAAATCGAGAAAAAAGTACTCCCTGATCTCGATGTCGGACGCTCTTTTGTAATAAGATTTGCACCCAATCCTAATGGAGCAATACATTTAGGAAATGCAAGACCAGCTATTTTATGTGATGAATATAGAAAAAAATACAAAGGAAAACTAATACTTCGTTTTGATGATACAGATCCGAAAATAAAGGTGCCTGAAAAGCAATTCTACAAATGGATAAAAGAAGATCTAAAATGGTTAAAAGTAAAATGGGATACTGAAATTGTCGCTTCAAAGAGATTGAATATATATTACACCCATGCGGAATCTTTGATAAAAGACGGTAATGCATATGTTTGTTCGTGTGAAGTTGAAAGGTGGAGAAATCTAAGAGATAAAAGCAAATCATGTCCGTGTAGAAAGAGCATATCAAAGAAAAACATGATGTTATGGAAAAAGATGCTTACAGGAAAATTAAAAGAAGGTTCTGCTGTATTAAGAATAAAAACAGATTTAGAAGCAAAAAACCCAGCAGTCAGAGATTGGCCAGCGTTTCGCATTGTCGATAAACCAAAACACCCATTTAGTAAGAAAAAATTGTGGCCATTATACAATTTTGCATCCGCCATTGATGATCATCTTCTGGGTGTCACCCATATATTCAGAGGTCAAGAACACACAACAAATGAAGTAAAACAACGTTATTTGTATCAACACTTCAAATGGAAATACCCATTCAACATTGTCTTGGGTCGTTTCTCCTTAGTAGACATGGTTCTGAGTAAAACCGCAATAAGAGAAGGTATTAAAGAAACCAAATATCGTGGTTGGGATGATCTTACGCTTGGAACAATACGGTCATTAAAAAGACGTGGATTCCAGCCAGAAGCAATAAGACGAATAATTGTAGATGTAGGAGTAAAACCATCAGATATTACAATATCATTTGAAAACCTAGCAGGATACAACAAAAAAATAATAGATAGCAAAGCAAACCGCTATTTTTTTGTAGCAAACCCAATAAGAATTGAAATGGATAAGATGCCAATAAAAAAAATTGATATCCCGATACATCCAGAAAATAAAACCAAAAAAAGAACAATACAACTCGATAAAATCTTTTACATCGACAAAGATGATTTCAATAAATACAAAGGAATTGAGGTCAGATTAAAAGACCTGTGTAATATAAAGTTGGGTGAAAAATCAAAATATACAGGAAAAGAAATTAAATCTATACCAAAGATCCACTGGGTACCGAAAGACAATATTTCAGTAAGGGTCTTTTTGCCGAATAAACGAATAAATGGATTTGGTGAAGCTAACCTGGCAAAAACAAAGATCGGTGATGTTATACAATTTGAACGCTTCGGTTTCGTAAGAATAGAAAAAGCAGCTAAAACCAACATTGTAGCTATTTTCTGTCACGAATGATCTATTTTTAACCTTTACCTCTTATGCAATACTATGAAAATACTTTTAGGTGGGAAATTCAATCGTTTACATCCTGGCCACATTCATCTATTCGAACAGGCCAAGAAGCTGGGTGATGAATTAATTGTAGTTATAGCACACGATTCTAACAATAAAAAAGATTGTGCAGAACCGGCTATCGATAGAAAAAATATGTTGGATAAAATATCAATAATAGATAAAGTAATTATTGGAAGTGAACAAAAATTCGCAGATATATTAAGGAAACAGAACCCAGATATAATTGTACTTGGATATGATCAATCTTTGCCACCAAACACAGAAGAAATTATTCTAAGGGCAAAAATTAAGGTAGTAAAAATGGGTAAGTACAAAAACTATTGCTCAAGTGATTCATCTTAAAGCGTTCATTATCTCTTCTTCTGTTATAGGTCCTTTTCTCAATACCTTCATACTATTAGTATCAAATACTGTTGATGGCTTATTCTTGCGAAGCAGGCCAGCATCAATTATCAGATCAACCTTTCCGTCTAATGTGCTCCTTATTTTATCAATAGAGTAAATATCATCCTCACCCGAAATATTTGCACTCGTAGCTGTTATTGGTTTTCCAAATTTCTTTACAAGAGCAATCACAAAAATATCATCAGGGATTCTAAATGATTTCCCATCACATATCAGTGTTAGTGGTCCTGGCAAAAATGTCATTAAAAGTTTTCTAGCTGCTTCATTAAGTTTAAAATTCGTTTCCACCATTTCTGTGTTTGCACAAGCAACAGATATTTTCTTTTCTTGTGACATTTTTTTTGTTGTGTATAGGGCTTTCATGGCTTTTTTATTGCTAGCATCAACTCCCATCCCGTATGAGGTCTCTGTAGGGTATATTATAATACCACCTTTGCTAAGCACATCAATTGCTTTGTCAAAAACAACCGTTTCGTTTATTTTTACAACACCTGTCACTAAAAAATTATCTTTTGCCATAAATTTTTTGTTACCAATCATCTTTAAATATTTATTTCGATAGTAAATCCATCAGGTGTAATCCCAATGGATTATTACAAACACGAGGATGGAGAAGATTTAGAGGAGGATTGGGAAGACGAGTACGAGGATCTGGATGACGAAGAATAATAACTGTCTTGATCTTTAAGCTATTTTTTAAAAGCCCGTACATAGCCGTATTTATGTCTTTCTGTTTTTGTTTCTGTTCATCTTTTTATATTTTTATATAATAATCATAATTATGTCTTTTGACTACAGGAGACTTCCAGCAATAAACAAAAAAATCTCAAATATAAGCCCTGAAGAAGACATAAGAATAAGAATAACAGGCACAATATTACAAACAAATGAAAATTCCTTCATTATAGATGATGGCACAGGAAGTAGAGAAATTATAATGGATGAAATACCAGATGAAATAAAAATAGCCCGTGTGTTTGTACGTGTAATACCATTAGAGACCGACTATGAATTAAGAGGGGAGATTATACAAGATATGAAAAATCTTGATATAAATTTATATAATAAAATATACGAGGGATAAAATGTTTGAAGCAAAAATGGACAATATATCAATATTAAGAGATAGTATATCAACAATAGCAGATCTTATAGACGAGTCAGAATTACACATAAGCGATGATGGAATAAGGATTATTGCTACAGATCGTACAGTTGTTGTTGTTGTAAATTTCTTATTAAATAAAAACGCATTTTCAGAATATAAATTCGATAAAGAAGAAAAGATCGGAATAAACATGTTAACTTTTATGCAAATACTAAAAAGAGCAAAACCAGACGACAACGTAATTCTAAGACTTGAAGATAAAAAACTAAATATAATACTTGAAAGTAATACAAAACGTAATTTCTCATTACCACTAATAGACATAACAAAGAGTGATGTACCTCAATTGGAAAAAATAGAAGAAGGGTTTAATGCAATATTCGAAATTAATTCCGATGTCCTTTCCCATGGAATAGAAGATTCAGAACTAATTGGTGATTCTGTTATTTTCACGATTAGAAAGGACGACTTCATCATGAATTCTGAAAGTGATGTATCATCATCAAGACTAGAAGTCAAACCCGGTGATGACCTTAAAATAGAAAAAGTGAATGAACCCGTACGTTCTAGATATTCTCTAGACTATCTTAAAAAAATGGTAAAAGCAAAAAAGTTTGCACCAACATCAAAAATATCAATGTCAACAGATTACCCAATGAGATTATTGTTCGAAATACCAAACAAAGTACATTTAGGATTTATTCTTGCTCCTCGTGTAGAGGAAGTTTAAATATATAGAAAAGTAAGAGTTGATATTATATGTCAGATCCAGTTATATTATCTATAGCAAGTGTGATTATAATCAGCTTGATATCACTAATAGGAATAGTTACACTATTGATAAAAGAAAATGCATTAAGAAAGGTACTTTTATTTCTGGTCAGCTTTTCAGCAGGTGCGCTATTTTCAGGTGCATTTATACATCTTTTACCAGAAGCTGTAGAAAAATTTGGATTTGGGGTTGAAATTTCATTATATACGCTATCAGGCATTGTTGTGCTATTTGTACTAGAAAAATTAATTCATTGGCGACACTGTCACGTACCAACATCAAAAAATCACCCACATCCATTTGGCTATATTAATCTAATTGGTGACGCAATACACAATTTTATTGATGGTATGATTATCGGTGCATCATATCTTGCGAGTGTGACAACAGGTATAACAACAACAATAGCCGTAATTTTACACGAAATTCCACAAGAAATAGGTGATTTTGGTGTATTACTCTATGCTGGTTTTAGTAAAAAGAGGGCACTCATGATGAACTTTCTGTCCGCAATAACCGCTATCCTAGGGACAATAGTATCTCTTGTTTTAGCAACATATGTAGAGGGTATTACTATGTTCCTATTGCCTTTTGCAGCTGGTGGATTCATTTACATCGCTGGGTCTGATCTTATACCTGAACTCCATAAAGAAGAAAAAATGTCTAAATCTATCATCCAGTTAATATTTTTCATACTTGGAATGATGATAATGTATTTACTGGTTTTCATAGGATAGGGTTTCTAAATTATTATCGAACTATAAATAGCTATCTGAATCTCTAAGCTTTATTAATGCTACAAAAAAATTTTTATTTAGGTATAAAAAATGGCAAGAAAAAACGTAAAGTCGGGAAGCACTTGCTCTTGTAGCGCAGGATACATGATATTAGCAGTCATATTAGGCACATTAGGATTATTCGGAGTCTTAAATGGATTTATAATCCATTTCAGCGGTGTAACCCTATGGCAAGCACTTGGCTGGTATTTCATCGGTGTAATTCTGATATCATTAGCAAAATTATGCAAACTTAAATGTTGCGCATGTGCACATCATCATATGTAAGTTTTCTATTTCTTTTTAAATTTTTCTTAATAAGTTGTTATGTTGATTACGATGATATTGAAAGAAGCTTTATCATACGATGATGTATTGTTAATTCCTAAAAAATCAAACATATTCTCAAGAAAAGACGTTAATACAAGCTCGCAAATCACAAAAAAAATAAAACTCAACGTACCTTTCATAAGCGCAAACATGGATACAATAACAGAACACAAAATGGCAATAACAATGGCAAGGCATGGCGGAATTGGTATTATACACAGATTCATGCCAATAGAAAAAGAAGTAGAACAAATAAAAAAAGTTAAACGATCTGAGAGTATTATAATAGAAACTCCACTAACACTAACATCTGATAAAAAACTGAAAGATGTAAAGGATATTACAACAGAACACGGGATATCTGGTGTGCTTATCACAGAAAATCGAAAACTAAAAGGAATACTAACTTCTAGAGACATGATTTTCGAAAAAAATCTTGACAAAAGAATATCAGAAATTATGACAAAAGACGTTATTACAGCAAAATATGGTATATCAATAGAAGATGCAAGGGAAATATTGGAAAAAAATAAAATAGAAAAATTACCTCTTATTGATGAAGAAGGTAATCTCAGGGGATTGATTACAACAAAAGACATACAAAAAAAAGAAAACTATCCTAAAGCATCAAAAGACCAAAAGGGTCGCTTACTTGTGGGGGCATCCGTGGGTGCTATAGGAGATTATATAGAAAGAGCCGCGGCTATTATAGACGCAGGGGTAGACATCATAGTAATAGATATAGCACACGGTCATTCAGACCATACGATAAAAGCAATAAAGGAAATTAAAAAACAGTTTGGTGATATTCAAATAATGGCTGGTAATGTAGCAACACCAGAAGCAACAACAGATCTTATCGCAGCAGGAGCTGACTGTATAAAGGTTGGTATAGGTCCTGGTTCAGCATGCACAACCAGAATAGTTACTGGCGCAGGTGTTCCTCAGCTAACAGCCGTAATGAATTGTACAGAAGCTGCTAATGATATACCAATATTAGCAGATGGTGGTTTAAAAAATTCGGGTGACATAACAAAAGCACTTGCAGCAGGAGCATCGTGTATATTCTCAGGACTCCTGTTTTCCGGAACAGATGAATGTCCTGGATCAACTTTATTGAAAAATGGAAGAAGATACAAGGTTTATCGAGGATCTGCTGGTTATGGAACTGCATTAGCAAGAAAACAAATAAACGGTGAAGAAGATGAAACAGACGTTCATAACGTTGTTCCAGAAGGTGTTGAGTCTATTGTACCATACAAAGGCCCTTTGTCAGAAGTTATATTTCAGCTTGTTGGCGGACTTCGCTCAGGAATGAGTTACTGTGGTGCAGAAACAATAAGAAAACTAAGAATGAATTCAGAATTTGTAAAAATAACAAATGCCGGAATGAAAGAAAGTCATCATCATGATATAGGAATTATTTGAATTGTATCCCCTATTTCTATATTATTTTCTATAGTAAAATTCCCATTAACTTCTACAACATACTTTGCAATTGCATTATAGTATGAACATCGGGCTTCTACACACGGTCTCGCATTTGGAAAAATATTCACTATACGCATATCAGAGGAAACAAAAACAATATCTAATGGTATCAGTGTGTTTCTCATCCAAAAACTTTTTTCAGTTTCATCAGGAAAAATAAATAGCATTCCCCTGTCTTGATCAAGAGAATCAACATTCATCAATCCTTTCTCCCACTCATCGGGTTCATCAGCCACATCAACTGTTATGTTAACTTCTCCAAAGGAAACTTTTGTCTCTTGTTGTGAGACACACCCAACTAAAAGAACTAACATAAATAGAATAATCAACGACAACTTACAATTCATTGTTATCAACTAAAACATATCATCATATGGGTTTTTCTCTGGTACCGATGCTCCACTAAGCTCAGATGTTATTTTATTTAGGATCTCATCCAGTTTTTCTCTTTGAACTTGTGTTCTTACTATGCTCTGAATTGCGCCACCCTGATCATCTTTATATCTTGGAATTATGTGAATATGAACATGTGGTATTTCTGAACCAGCAGCATGACCATCATTTATTCCCATATTATAACCATCCGCATTCACTGCTTTCTTAACGCTGCTTGCTAAGCTAGTTACCTTTTGGAATAAATAAGCTATATCATCTTCTGACATATCCTCCAAAAATTGATTATGTTTCTTTGGTATAACAACTGTGTGTCCTTCTGTACATGGATTTATGTCAAGAAATGCCAAAATCGATTCATCTTCATAAACTTTTTTCGTAGGAATTTCTCCTTTCACAAGCTTACAAAAGAGGCATTCATTCATCATTGTTTTTATTTGAGGAACGAATTATTTAAAGATAAAATTAAGAAATAAATCTTGTGATTAGGTGAATATTGAATCAAACACTACAGGAAATGATCGCTCATTTAGACTCAGTGGTAGTTATCGTTTCGATGATCCAAGATTACAACGTATAGCAGAACAACACGGAGCACTTGATTATAAACGTCTAGGAGATGGTGAATGTGTTATAACTAGCATCAAAATAGAAAAAAAAGGTCTTTTCTTTGATGTTTATGAAATTATTCATTAATTCATATCATTGGTAGTGGTCCATCTAGATACTCATATTCATATGGCAAATCAATTGAATTTATCTCTTCTATGGTATTCAGATTATTCATTTTGACCACTCCATCAGATATTGTATAAAGTACATCATCCATGTAAAGTGAACGTTTAACTGATAGTGGCGATGAATAATAATGATATCCTGGTGTTGTTGTTTCGTCAGCATGTGTTATTCTTCCTTTTTCTACAAATCCATTATCTAATGATATATCAAACACAAATGCTCCTTGGAATGTGTGCGTACCATACGGAACACCCCAACCCCATGGCTGGTCTTTATCTTCATCTGTAAGTTCTGCCAACAATACTGGTATGACAAGTAAATTCTTTTCTTTATCAAATAGAAATGCTTTATGATCATGAAGTGCAAATGAATCAGTACCACGATCTCCTATTATTATTTTATGCATCTCTATTGGGTTTGAAACATCGGTTACATCAAAAATTGCCATTTTTACACCTTGGTACCATGCAAAATTTCCTTCTTCTGCTTCTATAGTATCTTTACCAATTCCTATTATGTGATTTTCATCATATGGATGAAGATAATCCGAGTATCCTGGTATTTTCAATTCACCAAGAATTCTTGGATTTGAGTGATCACTTAGGTCTAATACGAAAAATGGATCTACTTTTTGGAATGTAACAAGATATCCTTTTTCACCCATAAATCTAGCCGAATATATTCGTTCTCCTGGTGCTATATCTTCAATACTACCAGATAGTTTTAGATTACTATCAAGCACATAAACTTGGTTTGTTGATCTTGATTCACCACTTCTTGAAACATGTCCTGTTGTTGTAGCAATCCTAAAATGATTATCAAATTCGTCCATTGAGAACTGATTCAAAACGCGTCCAGAAACTTCACCACTTGTTTTGTATTCTATATTACCATTATCTATCTTTATCTTTTGGATGACTGTTTTCTCCATTTCTTTTTCTAAATCTTCGTATAACGTCATCATTCTGTCAGTCATCTGATCACGTACAAGATTACCTTCATCATCTTCAAGTGAATCTATATAATCTTCTGCAAGTTCCATTATTTCGGTATTCTTTTCATAAATCTCTTTTGTGTCATCGTTTTTTATTGCATTTATTTCCATCGCCTTTACAGGAACAGAAGGTAGTATAACATCATCTATTGTTCTTTCCATTATAAAAGTATAAGGCAATCTTTTCTGATAAACTGTATAAATGTTACTCATTGAAACATACATTTCGTGTGTATAACCAGTTACAAAAATTTCCATTTCGGTTTCATCGTTTTGTGTGTTTATTGAAATTACTTTAGTAAATTGATATCTTTCTTCTGGAACATCAAAATAGTATATATCAGTAACAGCTGTTTCTCGTATAACATCATCTACAGCCAATTCAGGTAAAACAACAAGATCATCCTCAATCATAACCGGTTGGTTTACTATAGCATAAACATAATTTCCTATCATCCTTGAATCAAAATAAGTTCCTTCTGAACTTATTTTTCTAACAATAACAGGATTTTCGCGATCTGAAATGTCATAAACATGAACAGTTGCATCGCTTGAACTCCAAGAATATGCACCAGTAAAGACAATCAATCGATCACCATTTATAAAAATTCCTTGTGGTGTTTCTTCAAATTCTATCTCAGATAATATTCGTGCACTTTCAGCAGGATAAGCATCAAGAATAACCACCTTTTCTCCTGTTATAGTGTAGATGTATTTACCGTCATTCTTTACTATATCTGCTTCGTCAACACCCTCAACCTGTATGTTTGTTTCAGAATACTCTGAAGCACCAGATGAATCTGCGGTTGTAGTAGGTGCGCTAGTTGTTTCCATCTGAGCAACGCCCGCACTCATACCTCTAAATCCATATCCATAAAACCCACCAGCTTCCTGACCTGCTTCCACAAAGCTCAATAATTCTTGTTCAGAAGTAAATTTCTTTGCATCGTTTTCTGTTTCAGGTATGTCAATATCATAAATACAACCACTAACAACCAACAAAGCTGCTAGCATAATAATAACTGGAATGATTTTCATAATTAATATCTTGATTAGCGCTATATTTAAATGACAGGAATTTTTAGGGTTTTCACCATATTTAAATTTTGATTCGTAATATCATCAAATGCAGGTTGCTGATTTACATATACATTCAAAGTATTCAAGAGCTACATCAAAATACATGGATCTACCGGGGATTGTAAAAGGTGCTAAAATAAAGGGTCTTGATATTATAGGAACAGGAGATTTTCTTCACCCGGTTTGGCTAAAAGAGTTAAAAGAAAAATTGTCATTTTCAAATGGAATATATGAATATAGTAACGTAAAATTTGTTTTAACAGGAGAAGTTTCTCTGATGTATAAACAAGATGGTCGTGGACGTCGTGTTCACCATGTAATATTTGCACCATCTTTCGATGTGTTGGATCAGATAATAGAGTTCTTCTCAAAAAAAGGAAGACTGGATTATGATGGCCGCCCTATCTTTGGCTTTTCATCTATAGAATTAGTCGACGAAATCAAAAAAATATCGAAAGATATTGAAATTATACCTGCGCATATATGGACACCGTGGTTCTCATTGTTTGGATCAATGTCAGGTTTTGATTCGATAAAAGAGTGTTTTGCAGAAAAATCTAAACACATACATGCAATTGAAACCGGCCTTTCTTCTGACCCAGCAATGAATTGGTTATTATCACAGCTTGATGATATAACATTGATAAGTAACTCTGATTCTCACTCAGCACATCCACATCGTCTGGGTAGAGAATCAAATGTTTTTGATCTTTCTGCTGTAAATTATAAAAACATAATAGAAGCGATAAGAACCCGCAAAGATTTTTTATACACAATTGAAGTTGACCCTAATTATGGAAAATATCACTACGATGGCCATAGAAAATGTAATTTCTCATGTTCACCAGCAGAGAGCTTACGCCTGAAAAACATTTGCCCAAAATGTAATCATAATTTAACAATAGGTGTACTCAATAGGATAGAACATTTGGCCGACAGATCATCACCAAAAAAGCCAAAAGATGCACCAGAATATAAATCGCTTTTACCTTTAATGGAAATAATTTCAAGTGTAATGAATGTTGGGCTATTTACAAAAAAATCTATGGAAATATTTAATTTGCTTATTGATAGATTTGATAATGAATTAAATATTTTATTGAGCACACAAGAAAATGAACTAAAAAAGGTTGTTGATCAGAGGATAGTCAAAGCAATAATAGACAATAGAAAAGGAAAAATAAAAGTTACACCCGGCTATGATGGAGAATATGGTATACCTGTTTTTGATAGTATTGATAAAGACAAAAAGCAAACAGGATTAAATAGATTTATTTAAACCGGTCTTTCTACACCAAGCACAGTAACTTTTGTTTCATCATCAACAAAGTACACGTAATATAAGTTGAATACAAGTGATACTGTATCGGTTGGTCTGTCAACCCAAAAGTTTCTATCTATTCCTAATGTACAACCAATTGGCATTGTTTGATCGCTTCTCAGTTTTGCTAAACCGTCTAAAAATATGAAATCACCGCTTGTCTGACCCAAACAATCATAGAAATAGACTCCTGGTCCTCTGACTTCTATTGTTCCGAATATTAACCCAGTTTCACCATATGCATCACTTGTAACTGGAAGTGGAAAACCACTACCAACATTTTCTAATCTTATCAAGAATGGTGCAATCTCGGTACCATATTGTCTTTGATTAACAACAATCGGAGAAGTTGCTTTTTCCAATGTGACCTTTATAGGTGATGCATGAGAATTCACAACATTTGCAGGATACAATAAAGCCTCTCCAGCATCTGACATTCTATTATATTCGTCTTTATTGAAACCTCTTACGTTAATAACTGCATTTGATGAATACCAGTATGAAACCCTTGACGTAACAGGATAATCAACCCTTACGCCTTCTGGCAAGAACGGAGGACTAAATATCCATTCTGCTATAGCAAATTGACCTGGTCTGTTTCTTTCTGGTAATGGCGGTGCTAAATTTGGAAATACTTTAATTGTTGGATGGTTAAATGATGCTTGTCCATATGCATCACAAAGTCCTTGTGTAAATTCTCCCCAAACGCCTCCTATATAGCCAGCCCATGATTCATCACCATGTCGATCTCTTGAATAACAGACTCCCTCATTTGTTTGCACATTTCCGCCAAAAATAGCTGATAACAATTCTCCTATTAATCCGCCTTGATAACATATTTCCAGATTACCGTTAAAACTACTGAAGTGGATTGAATGAGTATGCGTATCCATTCAGAATAAGATTCATGAATGTGGGTGCAGGCTTCCCAGTGACAGATGAAACTGGTCCATTTATCGGAGCAGGAGGAAAACTAACAGGAA
>JBHOSK010000009.1:0-36344 GCA_042584825.1 Candidatus Aenigmatarchaeota archaeon | reverse complement strand
AGAAAAACGACAAGAAGAAAAACAACAACAACAAGAAGAAAAACGACAAGAAGAAGACGATAATTGTTTTGTTTTCTTTTTTTCTTTTATTTGAATTTAATAAAAATAAGAAAAATGAGTTAATGTTAAATTATTTCTAAATTTTGGGTTGTGCTTTATTCTCTAATGTAAATAGTCTAGTTGATCTTTGTTTTCCTTTATTTCTGACCATGATTTTGACAAAGTTTTACATATAAGTGTCAACTCATCCTTTAGTTCTTCGTTCCAAAACTCCCATGTTTTTTTAATCCATTTTAGGATTTCTCTTTCGTTTGAGTCGATGGCAAGACGATTGTTTTCCCATTTTATCATTTGTATTTTTGAGTACAGTTTGAATAGTCTATCTCTTTGTTCTTCCTCAATCATTCCTTGTTCTATATATGACGATAAGCCGTCTGGGTCTGATATAAGGGGTTCTATGATCTTTTCAGTGAATATGAATATTCTATCGAATATTTCCATTCTTATTTGTTCTAGAACGTTTTCATCTTCATCCAATTCAAACTTGAATGTCTCTTTTATCTCGTTTATCTGCGGAAAATCGAGCTTTAGTTTTGTTTTTTTGTACTTATCTAGAAAATTAGGTGTCTCCATACTACTTTTAATTTTTGAAAAAGTATTAAAACCTATTTATTAAATTTTTAATTGTGGTTGATATGAAAATCGTTGTAAAAGTTGGCGGGTCTATATTATTCGATGATTTTGGTGTGAAGAATTGTTATGCCAAAAAATTAATTCCTATACTAGAACAAATAAATAAAAAAAACCAATTCATTTTATCAATTGGTGGTGGAAAGTTTGTAAAAAACTATGAAAAAAATGCAAAAAAATTATTACCATTTAGTAAGATACAAGAATCTAGTATAAAAATACTACAAGCGAATGCTGTTCTTTTTTCAAATCTTCTTAACACTAAACCTATTTTTAATTTGAATGAAGTTAACAAGAAAACAAATGGTGTTATTTCAGGTATATGCCCTGGTAGGAGTACTGATGCTAATGCAGCAATATGTGCTGAGATAATTGGTGCTGATTTGTTTGTAAAATTAACAAACATCGATGGTGTGTATGATAAAGATCCTAATGTCTATAAGAACGCGAGGCATATAGAAAAAATAAAATTCAGTGATTTGAAAAGAATTCTTAAGAAGAAAGAGAAAAATGATTATAAATTGCTTGATGCTGTTGCGATTGATACAATAACAAAGAATAGGATAAAGACCGTAATAATCAATGGCGAAGATCCTATGAATCTAAAAAAAGCAATATCTGGGGAAAGAATCGGTACAGTAATAGATGGTTGATATGGTTACGATCAAAGCAAAAATAAAACCGAATTCAAAGAGCTTTGCTATATGTTTTGATAATGATGTTGCTATCATAAGTACCAAGAGTAAAGCAGAGGACAATAAAGCGAATATAGAAATAATAAAAAAGCTTCAAAGATTAACAAAAAAGCGTGTAGAAATAGCAAAAGGTCTAAAATCAAAAAACAAAATAATAGTTATTCACGATACAAAATTAGATGAAATTAAAAATAAATTAATCAAAGGCTGATCATTCCTGTTAATAACAGAAAAAATGCTACCCACCCTATAACTGCTAGGGCTGCTATCCACTTTTCATGTGTCGCTAATGGTGTTGCGTTTCCGTTTGCCATAATATCACAATTAAAAATTGCTTTCCCAATATATAAAGTTAGTGGGTTCGTGGTCTAGAATGACATACAAAGTACGTTCATGGACATTGGTAGGACGCCTCCTTCACACGGAGGAGATCGCAGGTTCAATTCCTGCCGGACCCATACCAATCCCTTTAGAAAAGGTCTTGGTGAACCCCAAAAATAAGTAGATTATTTTTTTCTTGTTATAACGTGTTGTGTGAATTCCCCGTTTTCCCATATGTGTTCGGGTATTGCATATGTCCAGTCTGGACCAAGAAGGTGGTTAACTTTGAAACGCATGTAACAAGCATCAAATTCTCGTGGGTCTACTTTTCCTTTTAGCGTTGGGAATGGATCTGTATGAAATTCATAAACCAGTCTATTTTCTTCAATAACAGGAAATCTAACATCAAGACCTACACCCGCATCGCGTTCTCCTATAACACGTGCTGCGTCTTGTGTACTTCCTTTTTGAAAATCGGTTCCATATGCTGGCTCCAGATTCATCTGAAACATTTGACGCATTACTCCTAATGCAGCGTCTTTTCCATATCTATCCTTACATACAAGAAAAGCGCTTGCATATGCTTTGAACATTGCTGCATTATATGGAGCTATTTCAACCATGTTTTAAACTGTAATATCAATTCTTTTAAAGATTAGATTAAATCAGCTTATCTCCTATAAATTGGATATGATCTATCTTTGGTAGGTAGTATACGGTCGTATGTACCATCACATCTCATAAGTGTGATTTTTTCTTTAAATGGAACGCCTGTTCCTTCTATCCCAGTTGTTTTTACTGTTTGCATGCCTCGCAATTCACAACACGGGGTGTTTTCTACACCACAAATACCATAAACATTATCTGAGTCGACTTCGCTCCACATTCCAAAATGTGGGCAAATCCACATCAACGCCTCAACGACGCCGTTTTGAATATCATTTCCATATGCAAGTAATACTGGTACACCTAACTTCATGAATTAAAGAATTTCCAAATGTTTTTAAAGATTGCTTTCTTAATTAGAAAGCATGAAAGCGACAGCACTTGCAGGACCTAACATAGCACTAGTAAAGTATTGGGGAAAACGAGACAAGAAATTGATGTTACCAAATAATGGAAGCATTTCAATGACTTGTGAAGGTTTACATACTAAGACAACAGTAGAATTTGATGATAAATACAACAAAGATGTTTTTATTCTAGATGATAAGGAGTTTACAGAAGGTAAAGAATATGATAGGGTTGTAGGATCTCTTAATTTGATTCGTGAAAAAGCAAAATTAGATAAAAAAGCAAAGGTTGCTTCTGTTAATACATTTCCTACAGCTGCAGGCTTAGCAAGTAGTGCATCTGGGGCAGCAGCTCTAGTACTAGCAGCATCAAAAGCAGCAGGACTTGAATTAGATGAGAAAGCATTATCAATGTTGGCAAGACGCGGTTCTGGTAGCGCATCACGTAGCGTAGGAGAAGGTTTTGTTGAATGGCGTCGTGGTGAGAAGGAAGATGGTAGTGATTGTTATGCTGAAACAATTGCAAAAAAAGATCATTGGCCAGAATTTCATATGGTTGTTGCTGTTATATCGATGGAACAGAAAAAAGTAAAATCACGTGCTGGTATGGCACAAACAGTTGCAAATTGTCCATATTATGACAAATGGTTGGCTACGGTCAACAATGATTTGGATAAAATCAGAGAAGGTATAAAGAATAAAGATTTCACAACTGTTGGTCAAACTGCAGAGCATAATTGTTTGAAGATGCATGCAACCATGATAACAACAACACCACCAATTGTTTACTGGACTGCAGGAACAATGGATGTTATACGTGCTATTGCTGTCTGGAGAGAGGAAGGTCTTGAAAGTTATTTTACAATTGATGCAGGACCTCAGGTAAAGATAATGTGTCTGGAAAAAGACGAACAAGAAATTGTAAAGAGACTAAAGGAAATTGGTTCTGTCAAAGATATTGTGTTGTGTAAGCCTGGTGATGGGGCCAGAATAGTTGATGAACATTTATTCTAATTAGAAATAATAATCCATACCTGTACATGTTTGTCCGTTGACATCATGTGTTGGATAATGTAAAAATTGTCCTATTGGTATATCATGCATTTCCGATAACGTTGTGGCCGAATGAATTGCTTTTAAATTTTTACCATCACCTGTTGCGGGTATCAGAACACTATATGTCGGGCCGCATTCCTCTGTGCTAGAAAATGATTCTTGTGTTATATATGGTGCTAAATCTGCTCTCAGTTCTATTAAAAATCGATCTTCCCTTAGTGCTGTTGCGGCTCTTTGCATAAATGACATAACTATCAATTTCGTCTAGAACTAGAAACCTTTTTAAATGTTTTGTATGTGAAGTGATAGAATGGATAAAGTCATTGTCTTTGATTTCAGTGGCGTTCTTGTAGACGATGTTGACGAGTGTACCATGGTTGCTGAAATAGCAGCAAAAGAATGTGGTATAAAAGTAGGGGAGAATTTCCACGAGCAACAAAGAGCTGCAAGAAAATTTGTTCTACATGCTGATGATTATTATGTAATATCGAAGGCACTAGAGGAAAATATAGACATGAATTTCAAGAACATGACAATAGATGAATATAATACGCTTGTTGAAAAGTTTGGGTTTTTAGAAGAATTTCATAAGAAATTCTATGAGGTACGTCATCGTCTTATGAAAGAAGACGTGGGAAAATGGTTTGGTATGCATCGATCTTACCCAAACATTATGGGTGTGGTTAAAGAATTAAAAAAATATTATCCTGTGTTTATTGGTACTGCAAAGAACAGGAAAGCGATAATCGAGGTATTAGATTATCTTGGGTTTGGTGATGTTTTTGATGAAGACAAAATAATCACAAAAGAATTGTCAAAGAAAAAGGCTGACCAAATGAATTACATATCAGAAAAGTTTTCTGTTCCTCTTAATAAGATACTTTTTGTTGAGGATATGGTTCAGAATGCACTTGCTACGAAGAAAATTGGTGTAAATGTTGCTGTTGTTGCTTGGGGTTATTCTGATGAAAGACAGAGACAAGACATAAAGGAAAGTGGTGTACCAATATTAGAAAATGACGAGGTATACGAACAGCTTAAGGAAATAATGGTGAAAATGTGACAGAATACTTCGACGTTGTAGATGAGGATGACAATGTTATTGGTCGTGCAACTAGGAAAGAGTGTCATTCAAATAATAAACTAATTCATCGGGGTGTGCATATTTTTGTTTTTAATTCGAAAGGTGAGATACTTCTTGAAAAAAGATCGATGAAAAAAGATCTTTATCCTGGTGTGTGGGGAGATGTTGCAGGACATGTAGATTCTGGCGAAACTTATGAAGAAGCTGCTAAGAGAGAATTAAAAGAAGAAATTGGTGTAGAAGCTGAACTAAAACGTGTGTGTGATTTCAAGAAATATACAGAAATAGAGAGAGAAAATAATAGAATTTTTGAATGTAAAAGTGATGGACCTTTTAAGATGCAAAAAGATGAAGTTGATTCTATTCAGTTTTTTTCAATAGATAAAATAAAGAAAATGATTGATGAAACTCCTGAAAGTTTTACTCCTGGAACTGTGGTTGCATTGAAGAAGTATTTTGAAAAGAAACAATAATTAAGGTATAAAAGCTTTTTTGTCATATAACTTTAATAGTGATTTTATGGAAGGTTATGGATACGGAAAGGTTATTTTATTCAACGAGCATTTTGTTGTCTATGGTATACCCTCAATTGCTTCTGCATTAGGTGATAAAACAACTGCTACTGTAGAAGAAAATGATAGATTTGTGGTTATTGATAACAGGCCAGAAATTCCTGGGTATAAGGTTGGAAAAGCTGAAGCTCACAAAGATGCTATACAAAGAATATTGAAAAAAATGGGTCTTGAAGATAAAAAAATAAAAATAACAATGGCTGGTAATCTTATTGCAGCAAGTGGTGTTGGTTCAAGTGCTGCTTCATGTGCATCGATTGCTAGAGCATTATCAAATTTCTTTAAAATGAATCTCTCTGATGAAGAGATAAATGAAATCGCATACGAAGGTGAGAAAGGATATCATGGAACGCCTTCTGGTATAGATAATACTGCTGCTACATATGGTGGTCTTATCTGGTTTATTAAAGGAAATCCTTCTGTTATGGAGAGAATAAAGATAAAGGAACCGGTTGAAATAGTAATGGCTAATACTGGATTAGTTGCAGACACAAAGGCTGCAGTAGCAGGAGTTAAAGAAAGGAAAGAAAAATATTCTGATAAATATAACGAAATATTCAAAGAATCCGAAGAATTAGCACACAAAGCAAGAAAGGCTATTGAAGATTTTGATTTGAAAACTATTGGAAACTTAATGAATAAAAATCATGAACTACTTCAAAACATTGAAGTTTCTCATGAGAAACTTGATTATTTAGTGAACTTAGCTAAAGAGAAAGGTGCTTGGGGTGCTAAAATGACTGGTGGTGGTCTCGGTGGATATATGTATGCACTAACACCAGGAGAAGAACTTCAAGAAAAAGTCGCAAAAGTAATGAAAGATGAAGGATTCTTAGTATTGAAAACAAAAATAGGTATTTAATAAAAAAATAATTAAAATCCCCATTCACGGGCATATTCTGCTAATTGGTGTGCAAAGGTTCTTCTATCTAGTATTTTAACATGTGGATCTTCTCTTGCTTGCCCTATTTCAACAGGACTAGTATACCCTGGTAGAAAAAATTGATTTGTAAATCCCGCGGCGTTTAACTCTGCTTGTTGTGGGGGGTTATACATGTCATTTAATCGCCATACTTGTGTTCTTGGAACAGAAAGCCTTCTCCCTATTTCATCTAATTGTGTTACCTTATTTCTATCTGGTACGGTTTCCATTCCTATGATACCGTCTCTTGGAATAAGACATCTTTCACCTTCTACATCATCCGGTCTTAATCTATCTGTTTGTGTGTAAATCGAACATAGTGTATGAGCGGTTGCTTCGTCTTTTGATGTTGCGAATCTTGGGTAAAACCCACTTATTGGTTCACTACCTTCCCATTGCTGTGTGTTAACAAGTAATCTAAACTGTGGTAGTGTGTCGGGAAAAACTCCCTGCGTACCCATCCAAGCAGCAAGATCGGCTTTTTTTAGTGCTGCTCTTTCTGTATAAAATAAACTTTCTTTGCCTCGACCAAACGCTTCTCTTTCTTTTTCTGTCTGTGTTTTTATTGTATCAAATCTTTCACTGAGACTATGATAAAGTGTTGTATTATGTGGATCAGCAACAAGTGCTTCTACTTCTTCTGGATGTCTTGCTATGATATCTAAAACAGTTCTATAATCTTCTGCTATTTCTACTAGTGGTCTTAGTGCTAGGAATCCTTGTACAACAGGACTATCGCGATATGTCTTAAAATCTTCTGGAGTAAGCGTTCTACCTGCAAATGCAGTAGGATCCTGTCTATGATAAGCATTGAGAGAAGTTAATGCGCACTCGGATGCTCCATTATTTATAATACCCTCAAAACTAGATGCAATCGCTATTCTGTGTCTTTGTGGAGCATATATTTCTGACATAATTTTATATAGGATGATAAGGTTTTTAAATCTTGCTAACTGACTAATCTCTATGATACACGTTTCAGCGCCTGGTAAACTGTTTTTGAGCGGTGAGTGGGCAATACTTGAAGTCGGTAATAGGGGAATGGTAGCTGCTGTTGATAAACGTGTGCACAGCAAGATAGAAGAAGCTCATGAATATTCTATTAATATAAAGGACTTTGATATCAAGGACCTTCGTTTTGACTTCGTCGATAATAAGGTTACTTTTTCAACGGATGTAATGGAAATAAAAGACAAGATAAAATTCATCAAGGAATCGATAGAAGTGGCGCTTAGATATATAACAGAGAACGGAAAAGGATTAAAGAAATTCAAGATTGAAACATGGGGAGAGCTTTCACAAATAGTTGTAGATGGCGAAGCCAAGAAAATTGGTTTTGGTTCTTCGGCTGCAAGTGTTGTTGCGGTTGTAACGTCTGTTCTAAAATTACATGATATGAATTATACAGAAGATGAAATATACAAATTATCAACTATTGTACACTATTATGCACAAGGTAAGATAGGTAGCGCATTTGATGTTGCTGCATCTACGTATGGTGGTGTTTTTGTTTATTCCCGCTTTGATCCAAAATGGCTTGAGGGTAAGATGAAGGAAAACATATTATTAAAAAATATTGTTAATGATAAATGGCCTGGTTTTGTTGCAGAAAAATTAGAAGTTCCAAATGAGTTTATTTTGTTGGTTGGTTGGACAAAAAAATCTGCATCTACAAGCGCAATGGTAAAACAACTTAATCAATGGAGAGACAACAATAAAGAAAAATATGACAAGCAATTTGAAAGAATTGCGCTGTCAGCAATAGGTACGATAAGTACATGGAAAGGAAATGATCGTAATGAATTGTTCAGGCATTTGAAAGAAAATGAAACGCTTCTGAAAGATTTAGGAGAAATGAGCGGTGTTGATATTGAAACGGGTGATTTGAAAAAATTATCTGAGGCTGCATTTGAAAATGGTGGTGCTGGTAAGCTATCTGGTGCAGGCGGTGGAGACTGTGGAATTGCTATATGTTATGACAAAGCCACCGCAAACAAAATAAAAGATGCGTGGAAAAACGCGGGTATCTATATTCTTGACGTTGGTATTGACCGTAATGGTGTAAGGTAATCGTA
Source organism: Candidatus Aenigmatarchaeota archaeon (assembly GCA_042584825.1). GTDB lineage: Archaea > Aenigmatarchaeota > Aenigmatarchaeia > GW2011-AR5 > GW2011-AR5 > JBHOSK01. Next base: position 27,916 of record JBHOSK010000009.1, on the reverse strand, counting down.
ATGTTTTTGGTTTAAAGCAAAAATAAACCAAAAGGTTTATAAGGTTTAGTGGTAGTCAAACGATATGCATCGAAATATATTTTTTGGGGAGAAGGAAGGTTCTGTAAAGAATCTGGTAATAAGAATACTTAGTAATAAATGGCCACTAACTGCCAAAAAAATATATAATATCATAAAGAATCGGTACAATTACAATGTAAGTTACCAGGCTGTTCACAAGGCGATAAAGCAATTGGTTGGAGATGGAATACTTTCTAAAAATAACAAAGAAGTTTCTATAAATCTTGAATGGATAGAAAATCTAAAAACATTTTCAGAAAATGTTAGAAAACATTATCTGAAAGGTTCTCCTCTTTTTTTGCCAGGGTTAAAGGAGTTTAGGGAAGAGGGTGAAGTCAAAACATTTATTTTTGATAATCTAAAAGATGCTGATACTTACAGGAAACAATTACAGCGTGAGTTTATATTAGATAAAAGTAGGAAAAATTCTTATTGTGGAATGTCGTTTCACCTAAAATCTCCGCTTATTTTTTCAGAACAGTCATTGAAAAGTCTAAGAATGGTAAAGGAACATAAAGTAAAGTGTTTTATTATTGTGAAAGGAGACAGTGCAATAGACAAATGGTGTGCTAATTATTATAAAAAAGATTTCATAGATGTAAAAACCAATGTAAAATTCCATGGCGATTGTGATGTAATGGTCCTTGATGACATCATTACACAAATGTATATACCGAATAAAATTCAACAAGACATGGATAAGTTTCACTTATATACAAAGAACGTTTCAGAAATAGATATACCTGAAATGAATAAAAATATATTTGAAATTAAAGCAAAAATAAAGTTTGTTGTCTTCAGAAATCCTGATATAGCAGAACAATTAAGAAGATCTGTTATTTCAAATTTCAGAGAAGATAAAATTGCCGTTTTTGATATAGACGGTGTTTTGGTTGAAACTCCTATCTGCATTGATTTCTACAAATACCTTAGCGATAGAGGTGTTGTAAAGCGATCAATGGCGAAGAGTGTTGAAAAATTAATTAAAAATCATTATTCAGGAAAGATGAGTTACACAAAGTTATCTGAAAAATACAGCAACACTTTTGTTAAATTTTTAAAAGGTATGAAGCAGAAAGATTTTCAGAAATTAGCAACAGATTTTATCACTGAAAATTCTCATAAGTATATGGAAATGAAAAATATTTTTGACTTTGTTCATAGCTTTAGAAAGACCGTTGCTATAACAAGTAATCCTAGTGAGCTTGTTAAAGCAATGAGGGCTATATTCCCATTTGATCACATTATTCCAATAAAGTTTGAAACAAAACGTGGTGTATACACAGGAAAAATAATAAGAGATTTTGTTTCTAAAGACAGTAAAACGGTAGCATTTCAAAAATTCGTAAAATCCAATGAAATAAACCTTGAAGATTCGCTTGGTTTTGGCGACACAGAACACGACGCTGGTTTTATGAAAATGGTTGAAACTGCAGTAGCGATGAATCCTAAAAAAAAGTTCAAGGAAATGGCTGAAAAAAATAAATGGATTATATATACAAAAAAAGAAAGTAAAGATGTATTATTGAAAAAAATAAAAAAACGGGTTCTGGGTTATTAAAATAAACCGTTTGGTTTATTGTGTATAAACTCCTCATATTTGCCTATTCAAGAGAAATATTTAATGAACAGGAGAGGCTGGTTTTTCCTCCAAGATTAACACCTTCTTCTGTTCGTTTTTATTTATTTTCAAATATTTAATAGTGTGCTACTTGTTCTAAAAAATCAAGTTTATATCTGCTCAAATAATATTATAGTTATGGAGAGAGTATTCTTCAAAAACGGCCGAAGGCGGTTAGCAGGAATCATCCATACACCAGATAACATTTTAGAAAATGAAAAAATACCGTGCATCATAGTTTCTCATGGACTTACTAGTAACAAGGAAAATAAGGAAGAGTGGGCTAATCGTTTTAACTTAAGCGGTTTTGCTGTTCTGTTGTTTGACTTTTCTGGTCATGGTGAGAGTGATGGAAAATTTGAAAACATGACAATAAAACATTATGAAAGTGACCTCAAAGCCGCAATAAAGTATGTTCGTTCTCTGGATTATATTGATCCAGATAAAATAGGATTAACAGGACATAGTCTGGGTGGTAGTTTGTCGATGATTGCAGCATCAAACGACAAAAAAATAAAATCTGTTGCTGCTGTGTCACCTACAACAGACTGGAAGGGTGTTTTTGAAATATATGATAAGTTGGGGGCTGTAAATATCAAAGAATGGAAGAAAAAAGGATATATTATGTTTAAAACAAAAAAATTGAGATATGGTTTCTATAAAGAAGCTGTAAAAGTTAAATTCGATAAGATTGTAAAAAGAATAAAATGTTCTGCACTTATTATTCATGGTGAGAATGATGGTGTTGTACCTGTTTCTCAATCAAAGAATATAATAGAAATGATGAACGAGCCCAAAAAATTAATAATACTAAAATATGTAGGACATTATTTTGTAAATCCAAAAGAATTGGATACTTTGAAAAATCTTACTCAAGAATGGTTTCAAGAGCATATGAAAATTAACTAACTACGCTTGATCTTCTCTTATTCTTTGATTTCTTTATTATTCTAACAATATAACCCGCTATTTTATATTTTGCCTTTTTCTGGTCAAATATATTCATCTTTGTTATTATTTCTTTGTTGCGTTCGTAATCCTCAGTGAATATATCAGGATTTTTATCCACGAGTTCCTTTGCCAGATTTTTTATTTCTTTTGTTCTTACTCTTCCCAACTAAATCACCTATCACAATTATTGTTGCAATTAACCTTTTAATAAGTTAATAATGGTTAAAAGGTTATGAATTCGGTTCATATATGTAAATCTCCTTTGGGCTATTTTGCCTTTGACGATAACGGGGGATTGGTTTTTTATGAAATTTTGGGGAAAGACGTAAACAAAAATATGCATAAAATGAAGGGATTTTCTAAAGAATTCATGGATAATTTGAAGGATTATGAGACAAGAGAGGATGAGAGGGGCTATTCGTTCTTAAGAGCTCAAATAAGAGAATTGGCAATAACAATAGCTGATTTTAAAGATGAGGAAGAGCTCCATTCTTTCCTTTGTTCGTTTGGAACTGCTCTATCAAAAAGTAGACTAAGAGGGGCCATAGGTAGGGATAAGATACTAATTCAGGCGTTTTCAGCTATAGAAGATTTAATGAATATAGAAAATTTACTTAACGAGAGGATATATGAATGGTATTCTCTTCACTATCCTGAGGTTGATAAGAAGAATATTGTTGAAAATGTGAAAAAATATGGGAGAAGAGAAAACTTTCCTGATTTTAAGGAAAGTTTAGGTGCAATTTTGGATGAAAATGATGAAACAGCTGTGAAAGGATTTGCAGAAACATTATATAAAATAGGAAAGGAAAAAGAATCGCTTAAGAAATACCTCAAAGAATCTGCAAGAGGGGTTATACCTAATTTTTCAGCGTTGGTTGATGAAATGCTAGCATTAAGGATGCTTTCACATGCCGGATCTTTAGAAAAAATATCAAGAATGCCAGCATCTGCTATTCAATTGATGGGTGCTGAGAAAGCACTATTCAGACATTTGAAAACAAAACACAAGAAAAATAAATTCAAATCACCTAAGTATGGCTATATTTTTAATTCATATTATGTACAGAAAGCATCAGAAGAAAAGAAGGGTCGTGTAGCAAGGATATTGGCGTCAAAATTAATGCAAGCTTGCCGTATTGATTATTATTCTGATCGGGATGAGTCACAACGATTAAAGAAAGAACTAGAAAAGGAGTTGAATAAATTATGAAGTTTAACATAAAGGGAAAGATTATTTACACAAAATACAAAAATAAAGAAAGAAAATGGGATCCAAAACACTCAAAGCTAGCTGCTGCTATACTGAATGGGATGAAAGCAACATTCGAAAAAGATAGTAAAATTTTATATTTGGGTGCAAGTACAGGAACAACGGTTTCTCATCTTAGTGATATAATTACAGAAGGTATTATTTACGGTGTTGAATTCAGTGAGAGAGTCTTTAGATCCTTTATGAATCTCTCGCAGGAAAGGAATAACATTGTACCGATGTTTTTTGATGCAAGATTTCCTGAAAAATATAATTGGGTAGAAGAGTGTGATGTTGTTTTTTGTGATATTGCACAACCAGATCAAACGGAGATTGCTATTAGAAATATAAAAACTTTCCTGAAGAGGGGTGGATTCTTTATGATATCTATAAAGTCGCAGAGTATTGATGTGACAAAAGATCCAAAACAAGTATACAAACAAGAAGCAGAAAAAATAAAGAAAGCTGGGTTTGAAGTAACAGAAACAATAAACCTAGAACCATTTGAAGAAAAACACTCAATGATTATTGGAAAGAAATAGTTTATTGCTCAATCAAACGTTCTTTAAATTTTTCCCAATCAGTGACATTCATTATGGCGCCTGCTGCACGTTCGTGTCCACCGGCGGATGCTTTAAGACCTAGTGTTGCTTTTTTCAATAATTTGGTTATGTCTACTTTTCCTCCTTGATTTCGCATACTTAGCTTAACCTTTGTACCGATTTTTTGGTAAACAATAACTGTTTTGCCTATGTGTTTATCACTTATTTTTGTAGATATTGGTGACCTCATGTTATATGATGATTTTAAATTATAGAAAATAAAATTACCAATGATTTCACCGGTTTTATCAAAATCTTCCATTATTCTTTTTATTTCATTCTCTACGTCAGTATAAACTTTCAACATTTTTTCATTATTCATTATTTCTTCTGGTCCGTTTGCTTTGAAGAACTGATCAACAATATATTCACAATTAATAGATTTTGTTGAGTTAGATGCTGATATCATGTCTGATATTCTTCCAAAAAGTGTGTCATACAATTTTTCTTCGTGTATTTTATATTTTTCTTTTACTTGGTCTACGACGTCGGTTGAAAATCGTGTATCATAATCAGAAACAATACCAACAGCGGCCATCCATAGGTGATCTGACATGTCTTTTATTTCAGAACATATCTTGTAGACAAGATATGATGTTGATTGATATATTTCTTTATCTTTGAATCTTGGATTATGATGAACAACACGGCTTGAATTTAAGTTTCTAAATGGTTTGTGATGATCTATTATTAAAATATTACAAATGCCTTCAAGTTTCTTTACAATGTTATGTTGTTGATCTGCGTTAAGATCGAGGAAAATTATCTTTTTTGGAAATCCTGTTTTAACTCGGTTAACAAGGTTTTTATCCATAGGCATTGGTTGTGATATTATATACGGTCTTTTTTTCATCTTCAAAAATTTCATTAACATTGAACAGGAGCAAATGCCGTCTCCGTCGTTGTTAAATATTATAATAATATCGTCATCCGGATGAATATTCTTCAAAAATTCTATAGTATCCTTCATAATTCACACCTTCTTAAAAAAATACTTTATTTGCTTTTCTTTATATAGGGCTTTTCCGGTCTTTTCTTCGATGTCTTTATAAACCAGTTCTACAGCACCTACTTTTTCTTTTATTAAATCCTCAAATTTCTTTAGTTCTTCGCTATCCATGCTTAATTTTATTTTATCTGTAACGACTAGTCCTTTCTCTTTTCTTTTTGATTGGACATCTCTTATTAGTTCTCTTAATAGTGCCTCGTCCTCTATAACAGTAATATCGAGGTATATTTTCATGCCTTCGATGTCCTTTTTTATGTATCTTTCATTTTCATCAAGACCTTCGGCATTATCATCAAAAACTACTTTTTTAACGTTGGCTAGATTTGAAATTATTTCTTCAACTTTGTTTTTCATTTTTTTGTTTATAACAACTTCTTTCATTGGCCACCTAAGTTTTATTTGGCTTTCTTTTCGCATTGAATTTATGGCTGATATTATTTCGTTTGCTTTTTCTACTTCTTCTTCGAGTGAAACATCTATATCACCTTCGGTGACAGAAGGCCATTTTTCTAAGTGAACTGATGTTTCAAATAATTCTGAAAAAATATATTCAGATATGAACGGTGTGTATGGTGCCATTATTTTTGGAAGTGTTTCAAATATTTTTGTAAGTGTGTAATCCACAGCACGATCGTCACGAGGTCGAATAAGTTTAACATAAGTTCTTGAGAAGTCATCGGTTATGAATTTTACAATTCCTCTTGATGCTTCATGAAATTTAAATTGTTCAATAGATTCTGTTGTTAATTTTACTAAGGAGTTCAAGCAAGATAAGATCCATCTGTCTTCTATTGGAAGATTATACTTACTTGGATCTATTCTTGAATACGTTTTGAAATAATTGTAAGTATTGAAAAGTATGTTTAATGTTCTTCCTAGGTCTTTTGCATTTCTCATTGAAAATTTTTGAGTATCCCACGGTGTTGTGTCATTGCAAATGTATAAACGTAATAGGTCTGCGCCTAGTTCGTCATAAGCATCAGATGCGTAAACAACATTTCCCACTGATTTACTCATTTTTTCTCCTTTTTCATCAAGTGTCCATCCGTTAAGACATACTGTTTTAAATGACTGTTCATCAAATGTTGCAAACCCACATAAAATAAGGGCGTGGAACCAAGCACGAACTTGATCTTGACTTTCATCGATAAGGTCAACTTTCCATAATTTTTCAAATAATTTTTTATTCTTGAATGGATATCCTAAGGATGCCCACGGAGAAATACCAGAATCAAACCAAACATCCATTATGTCTCTTTCTCTTATCATTTCGCTACCACATTCACACTTTAATTTAATTTTATCAACAGTGTGTTTGTGTAGATCTTTTAATTTTTTGCCTGATTCTTTTGTTAATTCTTCACTAGAACCAAACACTCTCTTTGTTTTACATTTTTTACATGTCCATATTGGTAATGGAATTCCCCAATATCTCTGACGTGTAACAGGCCAATCTGGTGCTTCTATTACAAGATTGTTATAACGTTCACGTGCAAATTCGGGAAGCCATTTTATGTCTTTTTTATTTGCGTTTATTATTTTTTCTCGTAAACTGTCAAGAGTTAAAAACCACTGTCTACTCATCCTGTAAATAAGTGGTGTTTTACATCTCCAACATAATGGATATGAGTGGGTTATTCTTTCAGAATGTAATAACACACCTGTTTTTTTTAAGTGGGCTATAATTTCCTTGTCTGCTTTTTTTACAAATAATCCAGCGAATTTTCCGGCTGATTTCATTAGTTTACCTTTTTCGTCAACAGGAGACAGTTCAGGTAATTTATAGTGTTTTCCTATTTTATTATCAATGTCACCGTGTCCTGGTGCTGTATGTACAAGTCCGGTACCAGTATCCATTGTTACAACATGTCCGAATTCATCTTTACCTTCAGCTTCTCCTTTGGCTAATGTTTTACTTGCTACACGCTTTTTCATTACAGGAACAGATACGTAAACACGAAGTGCAGCATCGTTTTTTTCAAGCGCTTGTTGCGTCGGAACATCTAAAAATGGTTTATATTTTATGCCTGCTAGTTTTTTTCCAGGGAATTTTTCTAAAACTGTGTATCCTTTTTCTATTTTTTCTAGTATCTCTAATCTAGCTTCTGCTAATATGAAAATTTCATGATCAACTTTTATTTTAACGTATGTTTCATCGGGATGAACAATTATTGCAACATTTCCCGGGAGGGTCCATGGTGTTGTTGTCCATACAAGGAGATATTCGTTTTTTGCTATTTCTGCTTTTATTGTAATAGAAGGATCTTCTAAATTTTTGTAAGATTCGCTTGCCTCGATACCTGCTAATACGGTTTCACATCGTGGACACCAATGCCCTGGTCGCTGTCCTTCGACAAGAAGTCCCTTTTCAAACCATTGTTTAACTGTCCACCAACCACTTTCAACATAATAATTCTCTGAGGTTAGGTATGGTGTTAACCAGCCTCGCCATGCTGCTATTTTTTTATAAAAATTTAGCCAAATATCTTCGTTCCCTTTTGCAAAATCTTGGCAGGCATGTATGAATTTATCAACGCCTATTTTTTCAATATCAGTTTTTGATTTTATTTTTAGTTCAGCTTCAACTTTATTTTCAATAGGTAAACCACCGCAATCAAAACCTGGCTGGAACCATACATCAAATCCTTGCATTTTTTTGAATTTTCCCCAAATGTCTTTGAAGACAGTTGTCTTTGCATGACCAACATGAGGTACACCATTAACGTATGGTGGTCCGTCTAGAAGGTAATATTTTTTTGAAGTATCTTTATCAAAAGAAACTATTTTTTCTGGCACTTTTTCTTTTTTCCAAAAATCCTTGACTTTTTTCTCAACATCTTTCACAGTGTACATCTGAACACCCTTTACTCAAAAACAATTGTTTCTTATATTTTATAAACCTTTAAAAACAAGCCTTTTATACGATGTAAACGTATAAAATCCTTGACGGAAAATAAGTTAACACATAACATTATGGCCGCGGTAGTGTAACGGCAGCATACGAGCTTGTGGAGCTCTTGGACCGAGTTCAAATCTCGGCCGTGGCCCTTATTTAATTACTTTTTAGTCGCTACATAATGAAATGAGAAAATAATTATTTCACGTCTTCCACAATAATTTCTATGTTATTTTGGTACAGAGCAACTTCACCGTGAACTGTGATGAATTCACCGTTACCCAGCAAAGCTGTATTAATGGTGTTTGCCTTGTTATTGAAAAGTACAGCTTGTATCCCATAACTTCTTTCTGGTTCTTCAATAAGCATGAAGAAATAATGGCCGTCGTTTTCATTAAGGGCTACGACATATCCTGAGACAGCTACTTTTTGGCCTACATGGTCCCTGGTAATTTCTGTTACGCTCATTTCAACTGGCTCTATAATTTGGGTGAGAAAGTATAATATAATAATGCCTATTACGACAATCAATAAACAGATCTTTGCTATAGCTGAATCTGATAACATAACCATAATATTATGATAACTCGAATGTTTTTAGGTCTTCGTATATGGGCCCCTGTGGTGTCAAGGTACTTTTTTTGAGTTTAACCGTTTTTATGATAGTGGTTCCAAAAGAATCATTTTTGTGTTTTTTTAGAAATGATTGGATTTCTTGCTTTGATTCGGGTGATCTGACTCTGGCTAGAGTAAGATGTGGTATGGTACTGTGGTCGTCTGGCCATCTAGAAAGTGCTTTTCTTATTTTTTCCATTAATTCTGACAGCTCTGGGGCTCCTATCCATATTACCTTTATGTTTTTTTCATTTGGGAATACTGATATACCAGATAATTTCACAGAAAATCGGGTGTTTTTTGGTATTTCTCTGATGAGGGATTCTTCTATATAATTAGCATCATCTTCATTGCATTCACCAATGAACTTCATAGTGAAATGAAGGTTGTCTGGGCCAACGATTTTGACGCCTTTTCTAGGAAGTTCGCTTTGTAGTGTCATGATTTTTTCCTTAATTTCCTGATCAATATCCACAGCAATGAAACAGCGCATGATAAATTTATATACTAGGAAATATATATAAAATATTGGTGTGAAAAATATATCTAACATTCCTTTGTGAGAGATTTTTCATGATTTTCCTAAATTCTGCAAAATTTTGCAGAATTAGGCGGGTTTTAAGTATATAAATCTTTTAATAGACACCTTTCTAATAAATAAGATATAAACCAGAAATTATGAAATAATGTGATTGATATGGGTAGAAAACCTGGACTAGATCAAAAGAAGGTAGTAATGATACTATCTGTACTGATAAGAAATCCTGATGGTATATGGTTAAGAAAAATAGCCAAGGAGACGGGTCTTCATCCCAGTACAGTAGGAAAGTACGTAGATTCTATTCTTAGTCCTTTGGTTGATGACAATAGTCTTGGGGATAGTAAGCCTTTCCTGAGAGTTATAAAATTGAAGCCATTTATCATGCAAAAGCTACAGGAAGGTATGGATATTAAACAAATACTGAAATTAATAAGAATTACTGAGAAGATAGGTAATCACTGAGAAGATAGGTAATCGATGGGATCCTAAATCGTTGCTTTAGTTCTGTGTGAGGTTTTTTGGGGTTTCTTTTTGGTTTATAGTGGCTATTTTTCTCTTATATTTCTCTAAAAAGAATAAATATTGGTTTTTTGGTTGTTTTTAGTTTTTTTCAGGCAGAAAAATAAAAAATTTAGTCTCATTTATGCTCACAAACCATTAACAAATGACTACAAATGGGGGGTTGTTCATATGAATTCATATGAATACCTATGAACATTTCGTGAAGTTCACGTGAACTTCACGGGAAAATAATGAACTTCACGTGAATATTCATATGAAGTCTCATTTTACCTCATGAAGGTCTGTGAAGTCTCATGAATGTTTTTTCACATTTTTCTCTAAATTGGTCATTTTTCGTCAAAAACTCACAATCATTGTCTTATTCCGGCTTTTATACGTAATAAATCCTCACTTCTTGTTCATTTCTACTTCATTTACCCTTCATAAAACCTTCATATTTACTTCACGGACTTCATATGAATTCATGAAGGTTATTCCAACTAAATTCTGATTTTTGTCTATTTCACGGTGAATTCACGAGATTTTTCGTGAAGTAAGGGGGTGTCTAGTCAATTTTTCATGAAAGTTAGTGAAAATGTTCATGAAGGTGGTGTTTTTCTTCGTGAACGTCATGAAATTGCCTGTGAAGACCCAAAATCTTTATAAATCTTTGCATATATTGATATATATGGAAGAAAATAGGGATGAAAGTAGTCAAAAAAAGGATATTCCAGACGAAAAAGAGGAAAATGAACGAAAAGAGGAGGAATACGCTTATAGTGATGAGGGTGCAGAAGAAATTTCACTAGATGATCCACCAAAAGAATCATTACCAACTAGAAGTGAATCAATACCATCCAGTAGTGAATCAATACCTACTAGTAGTGACACTGTTGTGCATGATGAAAAAGTAGATGATAACACTAACATAAGAAAGGAAAAAGAGCTGGAAAGCGTAAATCCGCACATTGTCTACGCCACACAGTGGTTGCAAAAAAAGGGCTGGAGTCGAAACCCCTTTACCTTTTCAATTAATCCTTCTATTTTCGTGGGTTATGAATATGAAAAAAAGAAATTACTACGGTTCATAGAGGAGGGTCATAAAATTATACTTGTGGCTGGTCCAACAGGAAGTGGAAAGACGAGTATGTTAAAGTGGGTTCAAAAGAGTGTTGTTGGTGTTCGTTTTGTTTTTCTTGGAAAGCCGCCTGCTATGCCTGAAAATTTTATTGACATATTTAATCATGAATTTAAACTACCGTGGTATAAACGTATTTTCAGAAGTAAAATAAAAACACTTTATGAAATACCTGATTTTTTAAATAAAAACCTAAAGGGAAAACAGTTGGTTATTCTGTGTGATGAGATTCATGAATCTGATATTAAGGTTCTTGAATGGTTGCGTGTACTTAGTGATCATATCGAAAATGTAACTGTTATTCTTTCTGGGTTGCCTGTGTTTGAAACTTATCTAGATGGGTTAGAAACTTTTAGAAAAAGAATTGTAGATAAAATAGAGCTTCTATCCCTAACAAAAGAAGAAATGAAAAATCTCATTAGATTGCGTTTAAATTATATTGGCGGTGATGAAAGAGAATTTGATGAGGTAATGGATCTAGTTTATGAACGTACAGATGGCTTTCCAAGGGAGGTTTTGAGAACGTGTAATAGTATAGTAAATCAGGCCATAGAAAAAAATGAGGTTTTGATCCTGCCCAATTTGTTAACATTTAACGTCAAAAAGGACGTAAACACATCGAAAGATGTTTTAGAAAATATAACACCAATGCAAAAGCGTGTTTTAGAGCTGTTAAAGAATCCTTTAACGCCTGGTCAGGTTGCTGACATGATGGACTTAGGAAAATACAAATCAAGACAGCATGCAGTAAGATCTGTTAATAATATTTTAACAGGGTTAATGAAAGATGAGTTGGTGGAAAGGACAAAAGAAGATAAAGCATATATTTATCACCTTTCTCCAAAGGTAAAAACGCTTTTTGTTAAAGCGTGAGAATAAAAAACGTACCTTAAAAAGTGATATTATCCCTAACAAAAGAAGAAGACTTAAATATTTTAAGCGTAATATTGAATTAGGTGATTTAATGATTGAAAGCCGAGGAAAACAACTTGTAGGAAAAACAATTGTTTCTGAAGAAACAGGAAGGAAATTCGGTGTTGTTGGTGACATGCATTTTATACCAGAAAGTGGTGAGCTTCTGAGTATTGTTATGGTTGAACCAACAAAATACTCAGGTGACCTTAACCTAGAAAGAGATGAAAACGGTAGAATGCTTATTCCTTTCTCATCTGTAAAAAGTGTCGGAGACTTCATAATTGTTTCAGAAAAAGATGTGGTATAAATTTATTTTTTTATAATCACTTTTATCTCTAACATAAGAAATTATTCTCTTGAGTAACATAGTGTTGTGGAATAATCCTTTGAACGACGTAATTGTTTGGCATGACCGTCTTCTGAAGCACCTTTTTTTAAAACAAGTTTTCCTCTTAAAATAAAAACATGGGCAACTTCTCTTTTTGTTCTATCATAATATATTGAAATTATGTCACCTCTGGTTGGTTCTGGTGTTAGATGTGTTTTTAATTTGAATGGTTTGTGTTTACTTGTCTTCCCTTTGCGAGTTGATAAAAACAATAGATATTTGTCTTCCGTCCCTGTTACCCGGTCATACCTTCCTAATGTTCTTGTTGTTTTTTCCGGAAACGAATATTCTGGTGGTATTTGGAAATAAGAATTAATCTCCTTTCTGCTCGGTAACGATCCTGCTTTTACAGTCATCTCTACACCTAATTTATCACTTTTATCACTTGTCTCTTATGCCTTGTTCATTTACGACAAAAACAGCTTCACCGTCTGGAAGACTTGGTGAATCGATTAGTTTTGCAATACGTAGGTTTTGTTTGCTTTTACGAACGTATATACGAAATGTAGAAGCGTGTCCTACGATATGGCCACCTATTGCGGTTGTTGGATCACCGAACAACATATCAGGCCTTGCCATGACTTGGTTTGTCATATAAACAGCCAGATTATTTATTTCAGATATTCTCTGTAAGTTGTGTAAATGCCTGTTTAACTTCTGTTGACGGGGTGCCAATTCACCACGACCCGAATAATCAGAACGAAAATGAGACATTAATGAATCTATAATTATTATACGAATGTTTTTTTCTTTTATAATGTCTTTTGCTTTTTCAGCTAAAACAACTTGATGATCACTGTTATACGCGCGTGCAACATAAATGTTTCTCAAAACTTTTTTTGGATCTAATCCCATGGCTTCAGCCATTTGTGTTATACGTTCAGGACGAAAAGTTGATTCAGTATCAATAAACATGCAGCGGCCGTTTAAACCGCCTTTTTCTTTAGGTAGTTGTACATTAACTGCAAGTTGAAAAGCTAATTGTGATTTGCTACTACCGAAGGCACCATGCATTTCTGTTAGTGCTTGTGTTTCAATACCGCCACCAAGTAAGTTGTCTAAAGATTCTGCTCCTGTACTAATTTTTCCTATCTGCTCTCGGCGTTTCATTACATCTTCTGCTGTTTTATAACCCATGTCAAGCGTGTCGCGTGCTGATTCTATGATCTTCTCAGCTGTAGCCTGTCCTATTTCAGCTACACTTGACAATTCGCCTGCAGAGGCAGCGGCTATGGACATTAAGTCCTCAAAACCAGCGGCTCTTAGTTTCTCAGCGCCTTTTGGGCCTATTCCTGGTAAGTCTTCAATTGGTATTGTTTCTTTTTGAGGCATAATATCAATCAATACTAACGCAGAAATCTTTTTTAAACAATACCAGAGGTCGTGGAAAGTAAACGTTTTAAATTAATTAACTGTGCTAATTAATGTATGAAAGACGTAGTAAATAAGATTGTTTCTTTATCAGGATTGTCAGAAACAGAGATAGTAAATAAAATAGAAGACAAGAAAGCAGAACTATCTGGTATGGTTTCTGATGAGGGTGCAGCATACATGGTTGCAAGGGAGTTAGGAATAAGCATGCTTAAGGAGGATAAATTAAAGATAAAGGACATCGTAGATGGTATGAAAAGCGTTAGTATTGTTGCTAAATTAATCAAATTACGTGAACACGAATATTCTACAGAAAAATCAAAGGGGTTTCTTGCTTCTTTAATTTTAGGAGATGAAACAGGTACAATAAAATTAACATTATGGAATGAAGAAATGAACAGGATAGAGGGTATAAAGGAAGGTGATGTTGTTCATATTTTTGGATATGTAAAAAAGAATAATCTAGATGAGCTTGAGTTACGGCTTGGATATGGTGGGCATATAGAAAAAAGTGATGCTGAAATTAAATTAAAACATGAAGCAAAAAGAAAAAGTATATGTGACTTTCAAGAGGGGGAATTGGTAGAAGTAAAGGCTGCTTTCTTGCAGATATTTGAATCAAATGTCTTTTATGAAATTTGTCCGTTTTGTTCAACACGAATAAAAAAGGAAAATAACTATTATTGTGAGGATCATGGCGCAGTTACACCAGATCATGGTATTGTTTTGTCTGGTATAGTTGATGATGGAACAGGTAATATACGTGCTGTTTTATTTGGAGGTAATGCTGAATTTCTTTTAGGATTAAAGACAAAAGAGGCTTGGACTGTGTTTGATAATGAAAAGTCTTTATCGTCGCTATATAATAGAATAAACCTTGGTAAAGAGTATCTTCTGGAGGGTAAGATACGTAAAAACAAGTTTTTCAATCGTTTAGAGTTTGTTGTGAATTCTATAAAGGAAATAGAAGTAGTGAAAGAAATGAATGCTTTACTGGATGTGTGAGAATATGGGAGACGGAGAAAAGGTTGGGAGCACCTCAGACGATCCAGATGGTCGTGTATTTGGATTTAGAGAGCCTCGGTTTGGTGTGGTGTATGAAACAATGATTTTAACCAATATTGGTATTGTTCGTTTTTTAACAGAATATTGTAATGGTACAACAGAAATTAGAACTTATTTGAAATAATTATTTCTCAATAACTTTACGTGCCATCTTAATATCCTGACGCATTACGGTTCTACGACCAGCGTGTTTTGATAATTTGTCTGCCTGTGTAAGTAAAGTAATAGTTTTTTCTTCTAGTTTGTCTGCTAAAGCTGAAGCTGCCTTATCAGAAACGCGTTTTGCTCCTGCTTTTTTCATCATTTTACGTAGTGGTTCTAAAGTGAATTCAGACATAAACATTAATTAACGGTATAATTAATAAAATTTTTGTATTGCTCTTATTCAATATTGTGCATTGTATGTTTTACATAATATATTTAAACCAGGAGGTATAATAGTTATTATTATGTCGGAAATTGAAAAATTATTCTTAAGGAAAAAACCAGTTCGTTTACTACTCAAAGTCAATATTGGTTCTTCAAAATATGTTTCTGTTCTTGCAAAAGAAGTTGATTGTACATATTCACACACAGTAAAATTACTTGAGGTTTTTAAGGACGCTGGGTTAGTTGAATTTGAAAAACAAGGAAGAATTAAATATGTAAAGCTCACAAAGGATGGACAAGAGCTTGCTTCTCTATTTGAATCGGTTTTAAGAAAATTCGCATCTATTGATAAAAAGAAATAAACAGATTTTGGGATGATTTATGACAAGTGATGGTGAAAGAGGAATGAATGTTCGTTTTACTGGTGAAGTTAGATGAGTGACGGTAAAAGAGTTGCGGTTGTCAGAACACGTGGAAAAAACATGGGTGTTTATGTTGAAAATGGTATTCATGTTATACCTGTAGGTACGTATAGAGGACATAGTATTTTAAGAGCATATATCGAAGATGGTCGTCGATCGGTTCCTGTTATTCCTACATCTATTTTGAAACCAGGTGATGTATCTTGGTTACAAGGTAAAGCAGATTTTATTTATTTTGAACATGGTGTACCAACAGGAAGTATAGTAGGACAAAGAGTAAATGAATATCTTGGTAGAGATGCTGAACAAGCTTCTAGAGAAAGAAGATTGTCTTGGAGAACACAACCTTACTGGGATGGTACACATGATCATACACAAAGTATGGTTGCAGCGAGAACGATTGAATAATTTTTCATTCCTATCTAATTCTTAAGAAAACTGATGCGAAAAAATTGCTTATTTTTAGAAAATGGTGTGTTATGGGTAATGGTTGGAATTAAACTTACTGTCCGTAAAGAAAGAAAATGCTATGGACAAAGGGGGTTTGCTCAAGAGCAAGATATTGATGCAAAAAGATCGATTTTGGGGTGTTTTTGCATCTTTTCCAGGTACAAAATGAACGTGTTGGGTAACCCAACAGAGATAAAATATTATTAAATATTGATAGAAAATGAAAGATTTTTATGTTAGATATTATTTTCTTTTCATGCTTACACAGGTACACCCACATGTTTTAAGAGTTCAAGTGGGTTGTTTTCATCAAGAAGTTCATCATTTACTAAAGATGCTGCATTCTCGGTTACTGCTACCACATTTTCTGCAAGTCTTGTTTCATCTCCGTGAGTCCATCTATAAGCAGTTCTGCCTATGTCTTGACCACTAAATAATTGTATTCCGTCTCCAAATAAAACGCCCCTTTGAGTTTCATATTTTTGTCTGGTTGGATCGGATTTGTCTAGAGCAGTTATACGTTTAAGATCATCATATGTTTGACCACCAACAAAGGATGTAGCTTCTGCTGCATCTCTATAACCTATTGCAATGCCGCTGTTTTTTAAAAATCCAAACATAATATCACTTCTCTATTAAATATTTTAAAAGTATTTAAATACACATATTATGTAGCTACTGTATAGTAACAATAATAATGTTTATCCAACAACTTCGTAAACGTGCATTTTCCTATTACCGTTGCATAATACTGCGTTTCTTTCTGATAATTCTTCGTATGTAGCTAATTCTCTTTGTGTATATAATTCAAAATGCCTCAACGTTTTCCAACGATCGCGTGTAAAATAAATTGTATTCTTTGGGTTGTGATCTTCTGGTCTTCTTACTAAAGTAGTACCATGATAGCCTTCGGCTTCTCTAAAGAAAAGATCCCATTTTCCACCAGGGCGGTTAAGTGCTTCGAATTCTTCTCCTCTTCCAGGCTTTACAAAAAATCTCCATTCAATTTCTATCATGATAATGCACCTTACATAGAAGATTTCTCAGTATTTAAAGATTCGTTATTCAAAAAGAATGAGTGATATATATGGGAGATCAAGATTGGGAATGTGGACATAGGCGTAAAATAGTGGATGTTACTTGTAAACCTACAACATGGCAAGGAAAAAACGTAGTGAGTTATAGTTATATGCCTGCGTGGTCTGAATATCAACCAGGTACATATGACGATGGATTAACATTACATTTAGAAGATGGAACTACTGCAACTACTGAACTAAGAATTATTTTAGCTCCAACTACACCGACAAGAACCACGCGCAGTCGTCGTTCGATGGGAGATAATGAATATACTGGTTAATTCTTTTTTCAATCATTATTTAAGGATTTATTGTTCAAGAAAAGTGAGTGATATATATGGGAGATTGTGGGTGTTGTGGTGTTCGAGTATCTGAAGAGTGCTTTGCACCATATTGGGATGGAGAAACCCTAAGCGTTTCTGAAGGAAGAAAAGTTTTACGTCGGAGTTATTTGTGTGATTGGACCCATTTGCAGCCAGGAACATATCCTAATAAATTAAAATTAGTATTAGAGCGTGAAGATACTTCGAGAGAGACTGTTGTAACTACAGATCTTGTTCTTGTGAGAGATTATGGACCTCTTACTCCAGAAGAAGTCAGACAAGGAATCAGTGATAGACTTGATGGGACTGGTGGAGACGGCGATACAAGTGGTTAATTTTTTTTCTTAACAAAATCTTTATTATTGGCAACGACCATAATTATGGTATGCCTAAGAAAAAAATGTCGGATATTGTATTACATTCAGAAAATCCACCAGATCATAAAGCAGAAATGACAATTGAGGATTTATCAAAGGTTATGGTACGTAGATTGGGACTGAAAAGGAAGGAATCAAAGGCAAATCATGCAAAATTACTGGTAGAACTACTAAAATATAGAAAAGATAATATTCCTTTGGAAATTGAAAAAATAGCGTCTATATTAACAGTATCTCAGAGCCAAGCTTATGAGGAACTACGCAAATGGAGAACACTTGGTTTAGTTGAATTTGTTAAAATACCAGGACCGGAGGGGTTTACAAAAGGTTACATGATGCCTGCAAACACAACAAATCGTTTGTTGGATAAAGTCGAATCATCATTAAAGAGCTTTTTACGAAAAACAAGAAGAATTGCAAAGGACTTTGACGATCTTCTTATGTTAGAGGTAGCACGCTCAGGAAAGAAAGTAATAAAAAATGATGACGAACCTAGTGATGAACCAGATAAGCCTGAAGAACCGAAAGATGAACCAGCAGATGAGCCTGAAGATAAACCGGAAGAACCGGAAGATAAACCAGAAGAGCCTCAGGAAGAACCACAAGAAACAGAAGAACCAAAACGAAAAGGTGTTGGTGGATAAATGATTAATATGTTTTTCTTTTTTAATTTAATTTTTCTTATGTGAGGGATGTGATGTAATTTCTATATAATTTATAATATATTTTATGAAATATATTATCTTTTTCTATTTGTGTGTGTTTTGTTATAACTTTTTAATAACGACAAATCGAAAGTTTTAAATAGTGATTATAAAAAATGGTTTTATGACCACAGATAGAAGGAGATTTTTAAAAAGAGTCACAGTAGGAACAGCTGGAATTGTAGCTGCAACACATGGGCTGTGGATTCCTGAAGCTTATGCTAGGACAGGTTCTGGAAAATATGATGTTTCTATAGCATGGGGCCCGGATCCCGAAACACTGAATGAGTATAGAGATCGTATTGGGTATGAATTGGGTTCTGGTGTGAGAAAAAGATTACGATTAGTTAGAGGTAAAAGTCAGTTTGGTTTAATATACGATAAAGACGGTACAAAAAATGAAGCAGATGACTTTGCTATTCATTTAAGAAATTTATTAATTCAAGAAAACGTTATTGGCTCTGATGACGGTGACGAATTTCCAATAGCTATTACAGATGTTGGATATGACACTGCTTGGAATGTCCAGTATGGTGTTGGTCCAAGTGAAGACGGTGCAAGGAGTTTATATGGAAAGGTTTATTCTTTATTAGGACCTAATTTAGGTGACGATTTAGTAATAGAAGAAAGGAGCAGTGGAAAATATGCTGTTGTTTATAAACGGTGGGGAGACGAAGATTCGACAAAAATAGTTGCTGGAAGTCATAGAAGAACATTAGCATCTCACGGTATTGGTGCAACTCATGTTGCTGAACAAGGTCATGATGTAATTTACACCGAGTCTACTTATTTAGATGAAACTGATGAAAGAGAAGTTATTGCTCGACAAAGAGAAATTAAAAAAAAGGAACCAAAACGAGAAGAAATAGAAGATCGTGAGAGAAAAAGAAGAGCTGGTACAAGACAACAAAGAATTGAACAAGAAGTTAATCGGGTTGTTGGTGGTTATAGACGTGGTGGAACATTAAGAGATCATAATACTGAAAGAAGTGGGTTGTTTGCAAAAGATATGCGTACAGGTGAGCGTTTAATGGCTTTCAATGCAGACAAACCGTATCAAAGTGCAAGTGCGTCTAAAGCGTTTGAAGCACTTGGTCTTATGCATCGTGCTGCAAATGAAAGAGGATTCACTTATGGTTCAAGATCAAAAAAACGTGTTGAAGCAATGTTAGGAAGAAAGGGTACTGGTTATGGTTACAATTCTTCTGAAAGGTGGGTAATGGAACAAATAGGTGGACCAAGAGCATTACAAAGTATTTTAAAAGGAGAGTATGGTGGAATTTTCGTAAACACTAGAATTGTTGAAGCAGTACCTGTAAATGGAAAGGCATATAGAAACAAAGCATCGGCTCGTGACTATGCCAGATTTTATGAAGCACTAATGTATGGTACTATTCCTGAGTGTAGTAATAGGGAAACACAAATACGTTTTAATAAAGAACTAAGAAGAGTTCTGACTTTTGGTGGTGGTAGAATAAAAGGTACACGGAGGCGCCCGGGTATGAGAATATATAATAAATCAGGAACAACTGGGTATCAAATAAGTGATGCTGGGGCGGTTGTTAGAAGTGGGGTTCCTTATGTTATTGCAGAGGTTCTTGAAGATCGGGTTTGGATGCCTTGGAGAAAAAGACAAAGAACCAGAAATCCTGTATTGAAAAAAACCGCTAATGTTATACACGATGAAATGGAAAGGGTTCATCGTCTTTAATAAAAAAAATATAGTATGACAAAAAACTTTTTTGTTCTGATGTTTTTCATACCTTTTAGTTATATATAGAATTTAACGTAAAGTTAATTTGACTTAATATGCAAACGCCTTTTGTTATTATTAACTTGAAGTGTTATGAGAAATCAATAGTTAGTGCATTAAACTTTGCTCACATTTCAAAAAAAATTTCTAATGAGAGCGGTGCAAATATATGTATTGCACCACCGTTAATTGAATTAAAAGATGTTTCAAAAATTATTCCAACCTTTTCGCAATATGTTGATTGTTTTTCAGAAGGCGCTTACACTGGAAGTGTAATTGCAAAACATGTAAAAGATGTTGGTGCAATTGGTTCAATAATAAACCATTCAGAAAGACAAATTAATTTTAAAGAAATAGATAATTGTATACAAAGATGTAATGAAAATAATTTGTTAAGCGTTGTTTGTACAAAAAACTTAGAAGAGACTGAGGAAATTGCAGAATTAAATCCTGATTTTATTGCAATTGAGTTACCTGAATTAATTGGAAAAAAATCAATAACAAAAGTTAATCCGCAAATTGTAAAAGACTCTGTTTCTATTGTAAATAAATTCTCTAAAAAAACAAAAGTTATTTGTGGTGCTGGCATTGGTGATAAAAAAGACGTTAGTGAAGCAATTTCTCTTGGTACACATGGAGTAATAGTGAGCAATGCAATAGTCAACTCGGACAATGTCGAAAATAAAATTAGAGAAATAGTTAGCGGTCTCTGACAACAAAACGTTTTTCTAAATCTTTTATTTTTTCTGCTAACACTGTGTATTCAATTTCTTCCATTGGTAACATTGCTGGCATTACAAAACCATTGTCACGCATACCAAATGATTTTTGTGCTGACATTCGACGAACCTCATCAAATATCGGATCATCAAATGCATCGACGGGACCGACTAGTTTACCTTCATGGCATGAGAATACTAAACCGGAAACAAGTGGATTACAAAAATAAACTGATGCGTGCGAATTTATTTTTACTGGCATCATTGACATGTTGTGACTCCCACGAGTGTCACCTGCAACAAAGTGTGCATACTTAAATTGTGCACCAACTTCTTCTGTTGCCAGGAATGGTCGTTGAACACGAACAATCATAATTGGATCATCTTTACCTACATATTTTCCTGCAATGTTGTGTAGCCTTGTTGTAGAAACTGATACGATTGGTTCGTTATTAATTGAAAAAATAGATTCAATCATGAAGCGATGTGGATTAAATAACAAAGATGCAATGTCAATATAATTTTCTGGTGTTTTTAATTTTATTATTTTATCTTTTTCGGTATATTGAGCATCCATTATTGTAAAAGTAACTCCTTTTCTCATATCGTTACTCAATATTAATCCGGGTGAACGGGAAACTTCAGCAAACATATAATATAGGGGAACATTGAATGCTCCTGGTTCTGTTTTGTCTGCAGCAAATATAATAAATGATTCACCTGGTCGTTCTTCAAATGTCATTTCAGCTACGCCTGGTCCCATTCCCTTTACGTTACCAGAAAATGCTGTTTTTAAAATATCTTGACCTGCGCCATATAAACTTTGTTCTTTAGCAGCCTGGGTTCCAATCAGGAATGCATCAAAAGCTAGTTTATGTATTTCTGGGTTATTATCACCTCTTGTATGGGTCATTATTATGTGTATATCATCGCCTGTAAACCCTATGTAAGAATCGATAATTAAATTACGTCCGTTTTCCATAACATGACGTTTAACAATGTTTAGCAATTCTTGGCTGGGTTTTGTATGACCACCTATGCTGCCGATGTCGGCTTTTATTGCTGACACAGTTACTTTCATGCTATTTATCTACAATATGAAAGAATAAATTGGTTTTGGTTGTCTATTAAAAAATATTTTTTACAACTACCTTTTATGCTTTTTCCTTCTCTTTTTCTTTTTCTTTTTTCTTGTAAAGAAGAACAATAACAATACAAATATTGTTATTATTGTTATTATCATTATAACTATTGTTTCAACTTCTAAACACATATAAGCATACGGTGTTGCTAATGGTAATGTAAAGCACATTGCTGGTATTATTTCTCCTGGTGCCAATATTTTGAAGATGTCGCTGCTTGTTGCTATGGCGTCACCATAAATAACTCTGGCGTATATAACATAGTTTCCTGGTTTCATCCAATCAAAGGTTGTCATGTTTCTTACTACTGTTGTTTCGTCTTCTACTGCAATGGTTTCTGTATGTATGTCAATTAAATTACCGTAAAAGTCTTTTATTACCAGCTCTAATAGAACATCTACTTTTTTGATATCCCCCATATTTTTAATTTTTATTTCTGTTTTGATATCATCTGTAGGATAAATGAATCTTGTTTCACTATCTATGTTTAAAATAACATCAAACAGGGGTTCTTTTTGAACAACCTCTACAAGAACATTGATTCTTTTGGTTACATCCTCAGATGAAACAATTATCTGACCAGTATAAACGTCTGCTTCTTTTTCTTCAGAAGCATAAAAATCGGCATGGACCTCTATTCGTTCGCCTGGTTTTAAGATAACAAAAGATTGGGTAAGCATTACCAGATTATTTAGATTGTCGTTTATTGTTAATTCGATATCTTCTTCTCCTGTGTTTTGTATAATAAATGTTTCCCTGTGGGATTCCCCTTGTTTTAATACAACACTAATGAAATCTTTATTCAATTCGAAGTCTATTACTGGTTCTGCTTGGGGTCCACTAGGAACAGTGGTGGGTGGTCTATAACCGCCTCCTCCGGGTGGTGTTGGTTCCTCCTCCGGAGGAGGAACAGAAGTACAATTACCTAATCCATTGCATTCACAATAACCTCCACTACAACCAACATTACCATAACATAAATCGTCCGTGCTACCGTTAGATGCTACGGTATAATTACATCCATTTTCACAAGTAGGCAAGTAACATTGTTGTGGTGAACATGAAACATTATCTATTGTACAATTTTCACCTGGTTCGCATATACTATCTCCACAGCCGCGTATCCATAGGCCAGAACTAACATTTATGCTAGTTACGCCTGCTGTTGAAATAAATACATTATCGAACGCGTATGCAATAAAAATCAAGAATACTAGTAATAATAAATATGATTTCCATTGCTTTTCCATAGAATATGTTTTGTTTTCCTACATTATATTTGTTTGTACCTAGGTACATCCGTTGCCGTTTTGGACAGCCTTAAATTCAACCTGATTATTATAAGTACCTGGTTCTGTTGAACCAGCAACATCTAACCAGAATCTGTAGTATAATATATCACCTGGGACAAGATTGCTTATTGCTGCAACGTGTGTGGTTGATAGTGCTGTGTTGTTTTCTATTGTAGGGTGGGTGATATTATTTGATGTGTGATTAGAAAATGTGTAATTTCCTAAACCGATTGTGTTTGCACCTGATTTTAGTGATTCATTGGCTTTTAAACAGCCGTCTACATTAACGTTTGAATCATTACTCACGTTCATGTAATATCCAGACCAGTTTTGGTCTTGTGAAGCATCCTCACCAAACCATTCATAGTTCAATGATGCGTTTTCGTTTGTAACGGGTAATGAAGTTAGATTTCCAAAATCTATACCATCACTAGTTAAGTTTGGACTTAATTCTATAGCGAAATAGCCACTTATGATAATTTGTGATGTGGTGTTGGCTGCTGTGGCCTTACCAGTAACTTCCGTGGGTCCCAGTAGTTGGAACAATAATGTAAGGTACAATAATAAGAAAACCACTGTTACTGCCTTTAATTGCTCTTCTTTTTTTCGGATATGAAACACCCTTATTATTATACTTAATTTTTTCGTTATATATACTTTTTATACTTTTTTTGAATTTTAAAAATAAAAATAAAAACTAGGTAAAGAATGAATTTCCTTGGAAATCACTTATCTTCTTGTGGTTGATCTTTTTTCTTTCTCCAGTTGTCTCTCTAGTTTTTCTATTTTTCTCTGTTTTCTTATGTCTACTGGTGTTCTCTTTTTTCTGAAGACCATTCCTATCAGTATTACAAGTACTACTGTTATGATTATGAAATATACTGGTAACGTGTCTAATTCGTGTGGTACACAACCAATTGCTATTTCAAGAGGTGCTGATGCAGATATCGTTGTTTTCGATCCTGATGTTTGCTTATCCTGAGCCATACGATCTGTAACAACAATGTCTCCTTGTAGTGCTATTCTGTCCTGTGTACATGTTTTCTCACATGCAATTGGTCCCAGAAGACAGTGTTCTTCATACATCTCTGATGATGCTGCAAAACAAACTTCAACTGGTATTGCCTGGAAATTCATTGTCCCTCCTTTTACTTCGAATTCCTGCTCATTAACTGTTGCAATCTGTACAATTTCTCCGCTCAGGCTTACAGATGATATAACATCGTGCCCAAAAGGATTATAAACACCATAAGTAACACATTTTGTCTCGCCTTCTATAATTGTTTCTGATTCAGTAAACCACTTTATTCCTGCTGCATGAACTGGAGACATTAACAAGACTAAGATTATTCCTGCTATTGCCAAATAATTTATTGTTTTCATATTATCACCTAACACGTGTCATCTGCTTTAATTGCCTTGAGCTCTACTGTATTTGTATAAGTTCCTGGGTTTGTAGATACAGCAACATCCAGCCAGAATCTATATAGTATATCATTCCCTGGAGCAACACCACTTGCTGATTTAACGTCGGATGTTGTTATTTCTGTTGAATTAGCTATGGCTGGTGACCAAAATGTGTTGGCACCATTAGTGGTTGACATGTTTGCCCATGTATAGTTTGGTAGACCTATAAGGTTTGAGCCTGATTTTAGCGAGTCATTGGCTTTTATACAACCATCTATATTAACATTTGAATCAATACTAACCGACATATTATATCCTGTATAATTCACATCTGACTCAGCTCCTGCTGGCATATAATTTAATGTAGCGTTCTGATCTACTGCTGGTAATGCAGTTAAATTACCAAAATCTATACCATCAGCACTAAAGTTTGTTCCCAACGTTATTGCAAAATAATTGCTTATAATAACCTGTGATGTGGCATTTGCTGCTGTTGCTCTTCCTGTTGCTTCGTCTGGAGTTATCATATTCATGAAGAGCACGAAGTATACTAGTAAGAAGACTACTGTCACAGCTCTGAGTTGTTCATCACGGGTTCTTATGATTAACACCTTTATTTAATACTATATTTAATTATATTGTTTTTAGTATTTAAGGTTTTTTTATTATGGTGGAACTCCTGTTTGTGTAGCTATTATCGTAACATTGTTTTGATATGTCCCTGGTTCTTGATTCCCAGACACATTTAGGAAGAATTTTAGATATGTCAATGTGCTGTCATCAATATTTTCAACCAAGAGTACATACGCATCAGTAAGGCTTGTTGTTGAGTCAGAGGGCACGCTGCTGTTTGTTATATTATAACTATATTTCTGATTATCAATAGATATATTAGCTGTTCCTGTTGTAAGGTTGCCGTCTGCTTTTATGTGTAAATCAGCATCTGTTCCTATTGTGCTTATATTCACCCAATATAGCGTAGGGCCTGTTCCGTTGTTGCCTTCTGCTGAGAAATTCGTTTGAGGTATATATGTAACATTCCATGTTATTGTGGACAGGTTGGCTGAAAAGTCAACAGCAACCGCTTTTGAAAATATAGTAACTGTGCTTGATGTGTTTATTTCATGGAATCCTGTTAATGGGGCTCCACACGATATATTATATGTATAATTTCCTGAAGATGAAAATGATTTATTATATTGATAATTATTGTGTGTTGTGTTGAACCACATTGATTTCCATGTTGTTCCATTATCAAATGATATTCTACATGGTGTTGTTTCTAAGAGATATGCAGTACCGAGTAAACCAGCAACCGCTAATTCTGGTACTGTATCGTTGTCGTATTGTTCGGCATAAAATCCTCCTTGTTCGCTTACCAGTGTTCCTATGTTACCTGTATTAAGAGCTATACTCCAAAGATAGCCTCCTGTTTTATTTACAGCAAAAATCGTGTCTGTAGATGTGGTGTCTGTGAATAAAATTTCCTCTTCACCATCCCCATCGAGGTCTGCTGCCAATAGTGTGTGTGAAGATCCACTATTGCCACCTGCTTTTGAAAAATTTATTTCCCATTGAGTTATACTATCATTATTGAACATTCTAAGTGATGCGTTGGTTCCTGAAACTATATCTGAATCAGCTAGAACAAAATCATCTATATAGCCATCATTGTCATAATCAAGAACTTCTATTTCATGTGTTCTGTTCCCATACACAATTGAGGATGTTATGGCATCTGATGTTGTAAGGGTTTCGTTCATTGATCCTTGGTATTCAAAAACATATACAGAACCTTCAACAGGAACTATAACATCATCGTTGTAATCATTATGACTTACATCGCCTACTTCTAACGCATATATCCATTGCCCAATGTCGTCTGTTTTCCATATTGTTTCACCAGCTTCATTAAATGTATAGACAAAACCAGTTCTGAATATAACAGCGATGTCATCCTCAGCTCCGTCTCTATCACAGTCACAAACCTCCATTTCATATGGATACTCGTTACCTAGTTCTGCCAGATATCGTGTCCAAACTTCGGTTCCGTTTTCATCGTAGGATGAGATGTTTGATCCGTATGATCCAAAAACTACGTGTTCTCGTATACCATTATCATTGTAGTCTATTGTTTCCATTGAATAGCTTGTTCCACCGTCATTAGAATTCCATCTTTCGGTACCGTCGTTGTCGAAAACCCTTACACGACCAATAGATTCTACTATTGCTATTTCATCTTCTATGCCGTCCGAATCTGCGTCCATCATTTTAATGTCGTATACTGTTGATGTTGGTTCGTTTGCAGGAAAGCCGGTTAAATTACCCCCTGTTGTATTTAATCCAAAAACATCTCCAGATTCACCGGCCATTGTTTTGTTTTTTATCCCATCATTGTATATATCATATATCCTAACAGAGGCAACTGAACCAATATCACCCGATGTCCATTTCAATCTTGGAGAATGTATCAAATTGCCACCTGTTTTATTTGTGTAATTTGCAAAAAATTCAACTCTTTGATTAATTATTTCGTCTTCTTCATGATACGTTACAAGTGATGCATTACCGATTGATAATGAAAAGTTATCGTCTGCGAAGTTTGAGAAAGAATTATTATCAAATCCTCTTGCGTTCCATATATATTCACCAACAGGTAAATCTAATGTGAAATTTGTTGTATATTCTCTTACATAAATTGGTCTTAATTTTATTCTGTCAAAACCAACGTAAGACATAAGCGGTGCTTCATTCGCTTTAAAAAGTAAGTTTATTTTTCTATTAACCGATGACGTGTTTAAAGCGGCTTGCCATGTCCATTTATTTGTGTACGGTGGGTCATACCATGCTATACCATCCACACTTATATTGATGCCACTACCTGCTGTGTCTGTATCTATACCATATATCCATACTTCATATGTTCCATCGGGTACATTATTTAATGTCATATT
>JBHOSK010000008.1:0-38013 GCA_042584825.1 Candidatus Aenigmatarchaeota archaeon | reverse complement strand
ATATAATTCTATGTATGATATTCTATTTTGCTATTGGTATTTTGTTTCTTTTGTTAGTGATATTTGTATATTTGTATAAGAGAGCAAAAACAGAAAAAAACGATTTGATACTTCAGTTAGAACATGTTTCTTCACGTAAGCAGAGCTTGAGTACAAAATATGGTAAAATGACCGAACAGTTCATGCCTTTTTTAGAAAAGTATCCTTATGATTATCATAATTTTCGTTTTATTGGTACTCCCATAGATGGAGTTCAGTTTGAAGATGACAAAATAATTTTCTTTGAATTTAAGACAGCTAGTTCTAAGCTGTCCACAAAACAGAGGAATATACGAAATATAATTGAAAAAGGCAATATCGAGTTTAAGGAATTCAGAATAAGTGATAAGGTATGATTAGAAGAATCTGTCCTAAGTGTGGTAGTACAAAGATATACATGGAGCAACACTTTATGGATGTTATGCATTACAGGAATCCTCAATATGTTTGTGAAAAGTGTGGGTTGAGAGGATTATTTCCTGTTAAGGATAATAAGAAAAAATAGTTATTAATTCTTTTTTGCGCTAGAATATAATTAATGGCAAAAAATAAAGGACCGATATTTGGTTTTGGCGGAAATTCTTTTTTCAGAATAGGCTCTGATGGTAGAAGAGTGATGGGTAATGTACCTTATGAAACAGTTGCTAAAGAACTTGGTGTCGGTGCTGGTGTTGTTGGGAGATATGTTAGCGGACATAAAATAAGAGGCGGCCAATATTTAACATCGTTTGGAGGAAAAAGAGAAAGACATCTTGGTACAGTGAGACCAGGTGAATTAAATAGATATCTATGAACTATAACTTCTTGATATCGATTCTGCATTTGTATATACCTGGACCATATGACAGGACCTTTTGTGTTTTAATAAATTTTATTTTGTAGCCGGAGGCAATTTTCTTGATCTCTTTTTTCTTTTCCTTTATATCTTCTGGTTTTGAGAAACAATAGAAGTGGCAAATACCATTTTTCTTTAAAATTGTTAGAGCTTCTATAATATAGTCAATACTTTGTTCTGGAAGTGGCATTAGCACGCGATTGAACTTACTCTTGAATTTTGTAAATACCTTTTTAACATCTCCCTCAACAACCTTTATGTTATCTAATTTGTTCAAAACAATATTTTTTTCAAAATATTTGCATGCTATTGGGTTTATTTCTATTCCTGTGACAGAAGAGACTTTTTTTCCTAAAACAATACAGAATGGACCCACGCCAGCGAAAAACACCATTATATTTTCGTTTTTCTTTACAAGTTCAGCTATACGTAGACGTTCTGTAGCTTCACGACCTGAGAAGTAAGCTTTTTGTGGATCAAGGAAAAAACGACATCCAGATTCTTTGTGAATTACTGTTGTGTCTTTCTTTCCTTTAATGTGCTTGTAGTCGTTTATTCTGAATGTACCCTTTCGGGGCGTAATCTTGGCTAAAACCGTTGATATATTTTTATGGTGTTTCATGATTTGTTCTGCTAGTTTCCGCTCTGCGGATGATTTTCTTCGCTTATTATCCTCATGTATATCTATAATAGCAATTGCTTTTTCTCTTGAACCAATAATATCAAAAGCGTGTTTTATTATTTTACCCATACTATTTCTCTGTTTGTTATAGCTTTATAAAATTTAGGTAGTCAGAAAGGGGTATGTTAGGAAGAGCAGCACTATTATTGACGGCATTGTTATTTTTGCCTAGTTGTGCTACTCAAGCAAATGCTGATATGGGTGTAAAAAAAGCAAAAGCCAGTATAGGGGCTGCAAGTAAATACATTCCTAATGGATTTGGCGCTTCAAAAATACCGATTGTTAATGGTAGTGGAGAAGTAGAAACACCATACTTTATAGTTTCAGCATATGGTCTTACAGGAGAGGATTATTCTGAAGCAGGAGGATTATTAAGCATACCAATTCCAATAACAGATGATGTTACATTTACTCCTGTAATTGGACACTATGTTTATGATGGTGTACCTGTACCATATTCTGCAGATGCAGGAGGAACATTAAAATGGGAAACTCCGATTGGATTGCCATTAACATTGAAATTATTCGGAGCACGTGATTTTAGTAGAGTTGGTGGAAATTATTTCAAACTGTCTGCCAGTGCAAAAGATTCGATGAATGTTCTTGGGGGTATAGAGGTTTCTGGTGATAATACAATTGGATATAATGATGATTTCTTCAGAGATCCTGAACGTGAAGATAGGACAGGTCTTACTTTTAATCAGACAACAGGAAGCGTCACAAGAGGACTAGGAAAAGGATTTAGTGTAACTGCAAGTGCAACTTGGTCTGAACCATTAGCATCTGATTTTGATAGGCACGTTTTTGGTGATGTAGGTATTACTTATTCTTTTGAACCTGTTGAGAAAAGTAATAATGAAAAATAAAATCACTTAACATCGATTAATTCTATTTTGAAAACCAGTGTCGAGTTTGGTGGTATTACTCCTGGAACACCTTCTTTTCCATAAGCAAGTTCAGATGGTACTGTTAATTTACGATGTCCACCGATTTTCATTCCGACAACTCCCTGATCCCATCCTGGTATAACTTCTCCGTTACCAAGTTTGAAGATGAATGGTTCGTTTCTTTGTCGGCTTGAATCGAACACCTTACCGTTCTCGAACATTCCTGTGTAATGAACAGAAACTTTACAACCTTTTCTTGCTGATTTTCCCTTACCCTCTTTGGTATCTTCAATCTTTAATTGCATATTCATAATTTTATGAAAAACATTTAAATAATTTTTGACGTTTTTAGAAAAAATATACGACATTATGTACTATATTATATTGATATAATTATATTGATATAACTTTTTTCATAGGAGTAATTTATATACGTGTTTCCCTAACATAATTTTGTGATTAAATGAGTTCAGATAGAGCTACATGTGTTCGAGATGTTATCAAAAACTGTACCGGTTGTAGGGACTGTAGAGCTGATGCTTTGCATGTAAGTACAGCAAGAGGGGCTTCTAGTGTTGGTGGTGCTATGAAAAGATATGATAGAGCAGAAGAATATCGTACTGCCGCTATTAGTGGAATGCAAGAATTAGGTTATTTAGAAGCAGGAAATGAATGTGTTCGATGTGATGCTGGCGTTAGGCATGAAAGACTAGCTGCAAAAGCAGGAGAATATGCAATATAAATTCTTACAATAATTTTCTATTAATTTATAATTAATTACCCGGTTAATTCAATTTCGATATTAACCTCGGAAGGTATTCTAATTCTCGTTATTTGTCTAAGAACTCGCTCATTTGCTCCTACATCAATGATTCTTTTATGTATTCTCATTTCCCATCTTTCCCAGTTACCGCCACCACCACCACGATGCATACCGTCACCACATGGTGTTCTCATTACTGGGATTCTTAGGCGTTTTGTTGGTAATGGTACAGGTCCAGATACTCCTACACCTATCTTTTGTGAGATATCTTTTATTTCACTGCAGATGTCATCTAACATCTTTGGATCACGACCTGTTAGTTTGATTCTTGCCTTTTGCATAGGAATATCTTTCGGTGAAAAAGTATTAAAACGTTCTTTTGGGTTGCATAATCTTTTAATAATGAGAAAAAAATGATATTTTATGGCTATTGAGAATATAACCAGCAATATAGGTGACTTTGTAAGCCAATTGTCTATAACAGAAGCGGGCATCGTTTTAGAGCCGCTTGTTATTTTTGTAATAGGTATGGTTATTTACGCTCTATTCGTGTTTAAATTCTACAGGTTTATTGCCAGAAAGAACATTTTTACTATAACAAAGGATCATGCAACATTAGCAAGAAAGGTTGGATATGTTTTAGAATATATTTTCTTATTTCCCTTAATAGCATTTTTCTGGTTTTTTGTAATATCTATGCTATTATCAATGCTTTCAGAAATTATATCAATAACTAACATCTTCATGATCTCAATGGCAATAATGGCAACAATAAGAATAACTGCCTATTATAGTGAGGAGTTGTCACGAGATATAGCGAAGTTGATACCTTTTGCTCTTTTGGCAGTATTTCTGCTTGATATATCGGGTCTTTCATTATCATCGTCAACAGACCTTATAAGAGAAATATCGACTGTTCTTACAACTTTGGTTTATTACTTTGTGTTTATAATTGTTTTGGAGTTTATTTTGAGAATCGTTACATATAGAAGAAGAAATAAAGTAGACAAAACATTGAATAAATCATTCAGTAGATAATTTTAAGATCTTAGTAATTAATTATTCAGGATAAAGAAGTTTCCATGAAACTTCAATCTGCTGGTGGTATCATCACAAAAAAATTTTATACAACAACAGCAATTCCATATGTAAATGCACCGCCGCATATAGGTCATGCTTTAGAGTTTATACAAACAGACGTACTAAAGAGATTTCATGAATTAGAGGGAAAAGAAACATTTCTAACAACAGGTGCTGATGAAAACAGCTTGAAGAATGTAAGAGCTGCTGAAGAAGAAAACATAAGTGTGAAGGAATTATGTAATAAATATGCAGAAGAATTCAAAAAATCTATGATTTTATTGGACCTATCATTTGATTCTTTTGTGAGATCTTCAAGTGAAGCGCATAGTAAGGGTGTTACAGACTTTTGGAAGAGATGCGAAAAAGACATTTACAAGAAGAAATATAAGGGATTATATTGCGTGGGCTGTGAAGCATTCTATACAGAAGATGATTTGGTGGATGGAAAGTGTCCTGAGCATCTCACTTCGCTCGAAATAATTGAAGAAGAAAACTATTTTTTTAAATTGTCAAAATATGAGAAGAAATTGAAAGAGTTAATAGAAAAAGATAAGTTAAAGATAGTTCCTGAGACAAGGAAAAATGAAGTTTTATCTTTCATTGGTCAGGGGTTGGAAGATTTTTCTATTTCACGAAGTAATGAACGTGCAAGAAACTGGGGAATAACCGTTCCTGGTGATGATAAGCAGAAAATATATGTTTGGTTTGATGCGTTAAACTGCTATCAAACGGGTGTTGGTTTTGGAAGTGACGATAAAAAATATAATAAATGGTGGCCTTGCGATGTTCATGTTATAGGAAAGGGTATAATTAGGTTTCATGCAATATATTGGCCAGCAATGCTGCTTTCAGCTGGTTTGAAATTGCCAAAAGAATTGTTTGTACATGGTTATATTACTATAAATGGTCAAAAAATATCTAAATCACTTGGTAATGTTATCAATCCAATTTCAATGGTTGAAAAATACGGCGCAGACCAGATACGTTATTATATGGTACGTGATATATCACCATTTCATGATGGTGATTTTTCAGAAAAAGGTCTTGTTGAGCGTGTTAATGAAGAATTGGTTTCCAATTTTAGTAATTTATTCTATAGAGTAACTTCGTTTATAGAGAAAAATTTTAATTCTGTTTTGCCTGAAGGTAAGGAAGACAAAGACATAAAAAAAATAATAAAAGAAAAACAGGAAAAATACAAACAAAAAATGGAGTCGTTTAGATTAAATGAAGCTTTAGAAGCAGCTGTCTCATTATCTGGTGAGGGAAATGCTTATTTTCAGAGTGAAAAACCATGGGTTACTGTTAAAAGCGACAAAGAAAAATGTGCTAATACAATGTATAATGCTGTTCAAATTCTTGCAGCGACTTCTTCATTATTGTATCCAATAATACCAAAGAGTGCTGAGAAGGCATTAGCTGCATTGGGTGCAGAGAAAAAAATAGATAATATAATTAAAAAAGATACAGAAATAATTGCTATAAAATTATTTGAGCCAATATCGTTGAAAGAAAAAGAAATCAAAAAAGGACCAAATATTGTTACAGCTACTATTCTAGAAGTAGAAGATCATCCAAAAGCAGATAAATTATATGTTTTACAAATTGACTTAGGCAAAGAAAAAAGGCAATTGGTTGCTGGTTTGAAAGGTATTTATGAGAAAGATGAATTAAAAGGTAAACAAATACTTGTTGTTGCTAATTTGAAAAAAGCAAAACTGCGTGGTGTTGAAAGTAATGGAATGCTTTTGGCATGTGAAGATGGTACACTAATAAGGCCAAAAGAAAGCGTGGATAACGGAACCATGGTTTGTAGTCCTGAGACAAAAGGAGAAATAACAATAGACGAATTCTGTAAAAATAAGTTTGTTATTGGTGATAATAATTCTGTTCTTCTTAATGGAGAGGCATTAAAGATAAATGATATACCAATAGAACCAGAAAAGCCACAAGAGAAGGGCAAAAAGATTTGCTGATTTAATTATCTCGTATGTAATTCAACAATATCATTATTTTTTAGTTTGTATTTCAATCCTGCCTGAATAGGACGATTATTCCGCAGAATACGTGCAAACCGGAAATTCTTTATGAAGTCTTTGTGTATTCTCCCTGCAAAATCTCGTATTGTTGCACCTTTTTGTAGAGCCATTGGTGTTCCTTTTTGCTTTGCTGTGTCATGTCTTGTTTTTGTGAAAACTATTATTAAATTAAGATTTGACCATATTTTTTCTTTTATTTTCTTGGGATCTTCTTTGAAAGCATTTACAAAAATGTGTTTTGTTCTTAGAAAATTATAATCGATGATATTTTTCATTTTCTTTTTTTCTTCATCATCTTTTATTAGTAAAACAACAAGCTCAGCTGTTCTTGCTATGCTCATGAAACGTGGCTGGAATGTTGCAGGTATTTCTATTATTTGTATGTTGATCCCATTATAGTTCATCATCCCAACTTCGGGTTTTGATGTTGTATAATAATATTCACTTATAACAGGTTTCGCATTTGTAAGTTTTGATAATAACCAAGATTTTCCTGAATTAGGTAATCCAAGCATGCAAACTTGAGCATCACCTTCTTTTTTTATACCTAATCTCGATGATCTAGATGTTTTTTTTGATTTTTTTACTGACTCTTTTTTTAGTCTTGCCAACTTACTTTTTAATTGAGCAAGTAGGTTTTCAGCTCCTTTATGTTTTGGAGCAGTCCTTATCATCTCTTCTAAAGCATATATTTTTTCGTCAATTTTTTTTGCGTCTCTATATCTTGCTTCTGCTTTGAAATAATGGGGCGATGCATTTATTGGCATAATAGAATTAGTTAGATTATATATTAAAAAAGCACTATCCAGAGAAACTTACTACAGCACATGTGTTGTCGCATTGTGAATAATAATCATCTAAACAATCATTTACAAGCGTTGTAGTCATCCTTATGCGTGAGTTTGCTTTGCAAACAGAGCAAAGCCCTTCACAAACCTTGTCTTGAGATAGCTCACAGCAAAATTTGTAAAGGCATGAATATGCTTTATTTTGGTTACCAAACAAAACCTGGCAAGATTCTGCAAAATCAATAAACTTTGATGTTCTTGTTACAGACCATGTACAGCCACCTTCTTTATAAATATTGCACTGTTCTGCAAAAACACGGTTTGCTTCGGCTCTTTCACTCTGAGTTGACCCCTGTGAGCTTACAAAGTATGCAATAACGCTTAATACGATTACTACTAAGATTACCAAAACCATCATATTTGTTGAAATTTCTAAGCCTTTCATTAGTCACACCTTATTTCTGTTGATTTTTCTCTTGGTGCTACTGGTGCACATTCATGCGTTTCGAAAACAGAACCTGTTAAAATTACATTACCTTCAACCGCCATGAATGATGGACATTCGAATTGTAGTGTATTCCCATTTTGTCCTAGGAATGTACATCCAACACCACCTATTGCACACCTTCCACAACTGCTTTGTGATGATATATCAACAAGACATGTAATAGGTTGTCCAATATTACATTCACCAGATACAGATTGTACAAATGCGTCTCTTGAATAAACACTAAATGTAATTGGATCTGATACATCGTGTATTGCTGGTGATCCACATTGTTCATTTAATGAACCATAAACATTACAATTAATTTCCCATGCACCTTCTTCATTTACCTGTACAGAAGGACTGAAAACATGTTCGCTGAATCCACCTATATATGTGCAGCTGTCACGGATCTCTGTTTGCTGCATGCTCGGGCTTTTGAATGCACACGATGCATATCCATAATAATTAACATTTCCTAGGTTTTTCACAATGATGTTTGTTGTTGCTTCTCTTCCTATTTCTGTTGGTTCTGGTGAATATATTTCTTGAATTGATAATAATCCAGTTGCTCCAAGGCAGAATGATGTATAAAGATTTGTTACATCTCTTGATATATCAACTATTTTTTCTCTTGCTTCTGTTGTATTTGATAGTGCTGGATTTTCTACAACTTCATCTAAATATCCTACAAAGTTTGATACAATGTCTATTATAAGACCAAGACCATCAAAACAGGGTTGAAGATCAACAGGATCTTCACCCATTTCTATTTTTTCTGCTATTCTTTCTTCAAGAACACTTCTTGCTCTTTCATATTCTTCATACGCAATATCAAAATCATCTCTTAATGTGATTATATCGGGTAAATCTACAAATGGGCATATATAAGAATAACTGGTACTTCTTATTTTTTCTCCTCCTATATCCTTTGCCATCATGTAATATGCTCCTTTTTCATCTACACACTTTACTGAACATTCTGTACTGAACATATCCCCACATAAACAATCATTACCAAATCCGCAATTGTCTGTATCAAAACCGTTTTCGCATTCTGTTGTTGATGCATCATTATTACATACAATGAATTTCGTTTGAGTTATTCCCTGTAAACTTGTTCTAATTTTTATACCATCGTCTACCTGTCTTTCACATCTCCCACCACAGATGAATTGATCAGATGGACAATCAGCTTCACAGGAAGAATCTTCACCTGGATCACATATCTGATCTCCACAATAAGATACAACATAAGTAACAGAACTTTCTTGGGAAATCGAATCTCTTTTTACATCAAAATTGATTGCAAAGGACGTTTCTTCTGAATCTTCTGGAGATGTTAAATCCATTTCAACTGTTTTTGTTTCCTGTGCTTCAATTCTTGGTAATAGATCTGAGAATAATACATCCCACCCTTCAGGCAACAAAGCTGATAATTCAAAACTGCTTGCAGGGAATCCTGGTGGATCGTTGTTTTTTATGTTTATATTATAGGTTAGCTTTTCACCTGGGAGTCCTTGTTGAGATGTCGGTGATGACGATACAAAATGTGTTTGAAAATCAGATGCAGTGTATGTAAATGACAAACTGAAAACATTAAGAGGTGATCTTATATCAGGGGTTAAAAATAGCATGTTTATTGGGTAGACTCCTTCACTTATGTCAGCGGGTGATGTTACTGTTACAGCCACTTCACCAAAACCATTTGCACCTATTTGTATTCCACCTAGGTCACTATGTGTCCAACCTTCAGGAACATTTACATCAGAAGCAATGTTAACAGGGAACGGATTTCTGTTTTGAATTGTTATTACATAACTTGCAGGACCCCCCAATGGTACATTTCTATTTACTGGTTCAACTATAGCGTCTAGTGGTTTCAATAACAAAACGTCGAATGGTAATATTATTGTAGGTATTGATGGGCCGTCTCCACAAACGGGTGTACATGCAGTACAACCAGCACTTGTGCCAAACTGACCTTCTTCACAATAATTTTGACAAACAGCAACATTTCCATCCGGGCATTGCGTTCTTTCAACTTCACACATTTCACAATTGGTTTCTGTGTCTGTACATGTTAGATCTAGATTACACTCTGTAAGGATAGTACATACACTTAATTGATCCAAACTACATCCTGGATGTTCAAATGTGAATTGTGCATATGCTGGATTTACTATTAATATAACCATTATTAATGTAATGGCGATAAACCATCCTCTATTTATTTTACTTTTATTTCCTTTTTTACTTATTTCCATTTTATCACAGTTATGCTTCTGGTATAGTTATAATTGCATTATATCTTCCTTCTATTTGTGGGACTCTAAATATATATTCAAAATTACCATTTGCATCAGTTATAACTTGTGTTTTCTTCTTTCTGTTACCAGAAAGATCTTTTATCTCAATATCAACTCTTTTATTTGGAAAACCTTCACAAACACCTTCAGATGATGGTGGGCAACCAAATGTAGCTTCGGTTTCACCAATGACATATTGTGCTTGTGTAACGCCACAGCTGCCGACATAACTTGGTGCTGGGTCAGTTTCTATATCTTTTGCACAAACTCGGAAACATTCTGGTGCGTTTCTTGGTAAACTGCATGCAATGTTTCCTGCTGATTTAATTACATTACATGCTACAATAGCTACTATTATAGCTGCTTGTGCAGCCTTGCCTGTCGGCATGGACATTTTAACTACTTTTGGTTCGATACCTTTTGCGTAATTTTGGGGTGGTTCGTATGGTACACCAATAGGCAAGTCACCCGCTGGCAAATCTAAAGGAGAGTCTATAATTTCACCACCAGTGCCTGCTGTATCGCCTGCTGCATCACCAGCAGCTTCTTCACCTCCTCCACCCAGGATACCAGAGAGTGCTGCTGCCTTTGCAACATCACAAATAATTCCTAATAATTGAAGCATTCTTCCCCAATTGGTATATTTTTTTGCACCTTCTTCATGAATACTAGTAAATCCAGAAGGACAGTTAGAATATTTTAGTTCTGTTTTGAAAAATCCTTCATCAAGTTCACAATCAAGTACACGCTGTTGTCTGCAATCATATGTATAACCATTACATTCTGTTGCAATTTTACCTACAGCTCCGGAGATAGTTAATTTATCACCTGTTTCAACAAGTTCTGTTGAAAGTTCTGCTGTTGCAGATGCTTTTGTTGCGACGTGGCATGCGTATGATGGTGGTGAAGAAGGTAATTCAGAAGGTCTTTCTAATTTTGAAGGATCATTCCATATATTTGGAGGATTTTTTAAATTTATTGGATTACATTCGCTAGTCAAGGCGGCTATCCCTTGTTCAATATTTGAATAAACACACCAACACTGTTCTCCGTAATTACACCCTATCTGACCAATTGGTCTTGGTGGACTTATCATACCACCCATTGCAGCCATTTGAAGCTGTACTTCTGGAGGCATTACACTGTTTGCACTACAATAACCAAATGAAATTGTGCTGCCTTGTTGTTGGTTACCACCACCGCGAACATTACCATAACCACCGTATGATCCACCACCATATCCGCCAATACTACCATACCCACCATATGATCCGCACATTGTATTGCATTGTAAAAATGCAGCGGAATCTGTTGCAGCGTTTCCTGATAATACTAGTGTTGATGGTTCTGTTACTACCTCATGACCCTTGTTGTCCCTTGCTCTGACTACATATGTACTAGCCATTCCTATTTGTTGTACTTGTTTTTCAATCCATTCAGCCCGCATACTAGGCATTCCAACAGTACTTTGTTGAACAGCAACAGTACCTGTTTTAGGACCATTTAAAACCTCAATTGCCAGGTAGGTCAGTTTTGCGCCCTCTTCGAGGGCCACGGCTTCTGCAATCACACCAAATTGTCCTATTGAAGGCGGTAATTCTGTTGTTTGAATATCTATGAAATTATTTCCTGTGGTCCCGCCTCCTGTTGTTCCATCTTGTGGGTCTATTATGTATACTCTTTCATCAGGATTAGATGCTTCTCGTCCCCATTGAGAAGTAACTATTACATCACACACATGACCATATTCACAATCTAATCCTGGACCATTCATTACAGTGAAAGTGCTACTACATGTTCTTCCTCGTTTAGAGGTGTAATCTTTTTGCCAAGGTTTAGTAACATAGAAACACGTCATGTCGTCATCGCCTGTTGTTAGCTCCCCGTTTATATAATCTTCAACAGTTACTTCGAATGATGAAGCATCAATATGTGCATCTGGTGGAGGATTGGTTATTCTTGATTCAATGTTTCCTGTTCGCGGAATACCTGTAACTGGTGTACCACCAGAAATGCCAGCAGCACCAAATGGGATTCCTATACCTTGTGGTGCAAGACCACTGTTAAGAGTAAACAGTTCGCCCCCACGACCTGCATAATAATTTTCAGCAGTAGGACCCAAATTAGTAACCCAGTTAATAAACCATCCTTTAGTTGTATCAAAATTATTCCAATTACAGGCAGAGTCTATTACTAAATTTGATGATGAATAACTTGTTATCTGTTGAGAAGTAATATCATCATGAGCACAACTAATCCACTTGTCTTCATTTTTATTAAAGTAAAAAGCATGTACCACATCTATTTCATCGGGGCCATGAACTTCAAAACCAAAATTAATCGGATCTTCATCAACTGTAGGGGAATGTGTTATTACTACACGTCTTCCAGTACCACCGCTTGCTGGTGGTGCGGAATCACTAACTGTTATGAAGTTGTCGATTGTTTTTGAAAAAAATCGACCGTCATGATTTGCATCATCAACAAATTCTAACTTAAATTCATAATCATATTTTACAATATTCGGAGTTGGATTAGTTATTGGTACTGAACAAAAAGTGAATGTATCTCCGCACGTGCTTGATTCGTATGTACTTATTGTACTACCCGATGTATCCTTTCCAATAATATTGAAGAATACTTTTTCAACTTTACTTGAATCTTGTATATCTATACTTGTTTTTATTTGGAAAGATTCTCCAGGATTAATATAAATAATCTCACCATTTTTTGACATACTGTTTCCAGAATATTCTATACTCATTGCCGGATCAATACTTTCTGAGTGGGTTTTTGATTCTTCGTGACAATCTCCTATGTTATCATACTCGTTGCTAGGATTTTGTTCAGGAAACCAGTAATGCCCCATTGGAATTGACAATTCGAATTTACATTCTCCTACTATATATTTGTTATCCCCTAAATTATCAAGGTGTATTATACACCTTTTTGATCCGCTTAAATCACTTGGACAATTTCTTCTTACATCAACGTTGGGTACATTAAAGAAGCTTGGGTAAAACGTTTCATAATTCTGAAAGATTTGTAATCCAACACTTTCACCTTCGTAATATTGGTTTTCGACTACGTTGGAAACAGTGAAAGCATGCGCTAATTGTACAGAATTGGGTATAGAAACTGTTACAATTAGCATACATATAAGTAAAGCTAGTGCCTTCTTAGCACTACCAACAGCGCTAACGTTCATAATATATTTTTTGTGATTTTTTATATTTAAAAGAATAATTTTTAGAATAAAGTGTAGAAATTAGCATTTTTTTGTAATTTTTAACAATTTTACGTAATTTTTGTGTAATTTTAGATCTTTGAAAAGATAGTTAACAATATATATTAATGGAGTATATATACTATGTTAGTTCTAAATGAACATTTTGTTGACATTTTGGGTCAGCAAATGGTGATTAAGTGGTAAAACGAAAAACAAAATTAAAAAGGACTGTCAGGGTTAACCGAGTTAAGACAATTAAAAAGGCAAAGACAGGACGAAAGAAGCGACGGGGAAAGGCAAAGTATAACAAACTTTTTATTGAAGTATGGAAATGCAAAGATTGTGCTTTTGAATGGTCATATCAAACATTAAAATGTCCCATTTGTTCTTCTATTGAAACTTTGAAAGTAATATAATCCTAAACTATGTGATTTTTTCTTTTTTTATCTTTACTTTCTCAATTGAAATTATGTATAAGATAATTGAGCTTGAAGAAACCGACATACATCGTATAAAAAATTTACTCAATATCTGCTGGATAGAGACATATACTGGTATTCTTAGTGATGGCATAATGAAAAAATTTGCGTCGAAATGGTTGCGAATGAATACTATAATGAGAAGTTTACAAAATAAAGAAACATTTTTTGCTGGTTGTAAATATTCTAATAGATTGGTAGGAGCTATAACAGCCGAGCTTTCTAGGGACATAATTCATGTTCATCGTTTGTACATTTTACCTTCTTACCAGAAGAAAGGTATTGGTTCAAAATTACTGAAAGCAGCAATAAATCATTTCAAGAGTGCTAAAGCACTCGAACTAGAAGTTTTGGAAGTTAATAATAATGCGATTGAATTTTACAAGAAAAAAGGTTTTGTGGTTAGTAAAAAAAAGGAAATAAAAATAGGCGATGAAAAACTAAAGAGTTTTGTTTTGGAGTTAGTTTTGTGATAGATATTTATTCAGAATTTATTTTTAATATATATTTTCGCATTTATTATTAATACATTTAACTGGTTTTTGTCCCCATCCATGGCAAAAATCAAGACATGCAAATGTCTTATCTTCACATTTTTCATAATAATTTTTATTGCCCATAAAACAACCGTCATGTTCAATGCAAATACATTCCTGATCAGTTTTACATAACGTTGGATTGGTTATATCGCACACAATATTATCGGTATTTAAATTATCGGTATTTAAATTAATGAATATAACAACACCGATAAGAACTACTATTACGATTATTATTGATATGATGGGTATCTTTTTCATTATTTTAATTATGGTCAGTTAGGTTTTAATTCTTCTATACCCTTTCAGTATAATTTTCTTTGAGCTAGGTTTCATTATCTTTTTACCGACTTTATTAAAAATGATTTTGATTTTCTGTTGTATGATTTTATTTCTTTTGCTTCTAAATGGGTATTCTTTTCTAAGAATTCATTGAACGATTTGTATTCTCCCATACCTTTTATGTCAAGATCGTTAAGTTTCCAGTCATCAAAACATAAAATTGTTTCTTCTTTAATTAACGGACCAATAAAATCTAGAGCAGCTTTTGATGAACTGTATGTATCACAATCAATAAAGACGATGCCGATTTTCTTGAGATCGAACTCTCTAATTATTTCATTATTAAGGGTATCCTTATACCACCCACTTACCCAATTAATATCTTTTGAATCAATATTTTTTCTTTGTAAACATTCTTTCATTTTCTCGAATGAACATGTATAAAATCCTTTTTTCCAGACACCATCATCTTCGTTTTCTGCACCCTCGGGTAATCCTTCAAATGCATCAAATCCAAAAAACCTCGTTGAGTTAAGCCCTAGTTTTTTGCATGTTAGATACATACTTGAGAGAGATGAACCATTGAAAACCCCAAATTCAAGATAATCTCCAATCTCATTTCCTTTTATATCTTGGAGTTTTTTTATACAATCTGCAAAAAATATTTTCAGTTTTTCAGGAGGAACAAGATTTACAGTACATATATCTTTAACACGTCCCATGGTCCAGGGTGATTTTGGAACTGGAAAAAATTTTCTATAAATCTTTTTAGTGAATTTTTGAGTTGAACTATATCTAAAACTCATAATAGGTTATATGTAATTTAATTTAAATCTATTCCTAAATAATGAATATAACATGCTGGGATGACAGAACGGCCATGTGCCCGCCTGCAGAGCGGGTCAAGGGGGTTCGACTCCCTCTCCCAGCTTATTTTCAATCAAAAAAACAATAAAAGATATGAACAATAAATATTACTATGAAAAAGCGGGGGGTCAAGCATCATCACCTTAGTTCTATAATTATTGTTATACTTTTAGTTGCATTATTACTTTGGTTTGTTGTATTCTACGAATTTGATACTGTTGATAATGCAATCGGTGAGTTTAGAATTGGAAGTATAAATGAAATAGAAGAAACTTCTGTTATTTCAGAAGGCCAAACCCAGATAATAAAATCACCAGGAGATCAAGGTCGACAGCCAATGACACAACGTACTTTTGTAGAGGATGGTTACACGCTTTATGTTTATGGCGTTGATCTTGTTGCAAAATCTAATGATGAAGGTATAACATACTATCATCAGGACTATTTGTCAAGCAATCGGTTTTCTACTGATGTTGACGGTGAATTAACAAGTAAAAATGTACAATATCCGTATGGATCTGATTTTTCTGATGCAGGGACAAAAGAAGCAGACACTTCATATAAATTTACAGGACAAGAACAGGATGATGATTTATATTATTATGGTGCACGATATTATGATCCTAATACTGCACGATTTATTTCTATAGATCCCATTTTCCGACCAGCAACAAGCCCGTATGCTTATGCTGCGAATAATCCTATAAAGTTTGTAGATCCAACTGGAAAAAATTGGGAAATCAATCATAATAGAGTTAGAAATCCTGAAGATTATCCATCTGATAGACCATATGCTTCAACTGCAACTGAACAAGATATACGAAATCTTCAATATTTTAGATATGGATTGGCTGGTTCTATGACTGTTTTAATGGCTCCTGTTGCATATTATGGCGCTACTGGGGCATCGCTTTATGCAGGTGCTAGAATAGCTACTGCTTCGGGTATACTTGCACAAGGTGCGAATAGACTTAGAGATTGGTATGCACGGGTGCCTGCTCGACATGCAGAACATGCGAGAGTAATTAATCAGGTAACCGGACTCTCTGGACATGACGATAGCAAGCGTAGGATTGCTTTCAGAGCATGGGATAATTTTGTCTTTGGTGTAGTTAACAGACTTCCTCAGTCGGTTCAAAGAAGTTTGGCGAAGATAGGCTTCCCAAGAAATGTGTATCAAGCGATACATTCAAATGGCGAAGCGCATCATATTTCAAATACAGTTATGAAAGCAAGAGATACGTATACAGTGGTACAAAGAACAAGAATAGCATATGAACAAGTCATGGATGTCATACATACCTTACATGTACGTGGAGGTCTCCCATGGGATAAAGCCCAACAGGCTTATTTGGGAAGT
Source organism: Candidatus Aenigmatarchaeota archaeon (assembly GCA_042584825.1). Classification (GTDB taxonomy): domain Archaea; phylum Aenigmatarchaeota; class Aenigmatarchaeia; order GW2011-AR5; family GW2011-AR5; genus JBHOSK01. The sequence goes on along the minus strand of JBHOSK010000008.1, from coordinate 21,345 downwards.
CAAGAATTTAGCAGAGCAGTTCAATTTACTCAAAATGAGAAATTTGTGAGAGGACTTGTTGATGTAGCTCCAAAAGTGTTGGAAGCTGCTATGAAATCTGAGTAACTATACGTTTTGTTTATATTCTGAAAGAGCTCTTCTTGCATTTGGTGTGGGCCAAAAATTCCATTTTTTCTCTAATTTTCTTACATCATTTGGATCAATTTCTTCAAAATCTTCGAAACCAGCTGCTGTAACTGCTTTTACTCCACCAAATATCCTGCCAGGTACGCTAAGCGGATATAAATCGATATTAGTCCCATCTTTATGAGTACCAGGAACATAAAACATGTCTCCAGAAGCATAAGCAAAGCGTTTTTGTGGATCTGCTACTGTTAAATGTATTGAACCTTCTTTTGCTCTATAAACACCTGGTTTTATCCTTGGCTTTATTTCTGATGTCATAAGTAATATAGACCTTTGAGCACTATATAAAGTTATTGGTTTTAACTACCTTTGAGTGACTAAAAATAAGGAAAATAAAAAATCTATGGTAGTGCGCCAGTGCATCTCCAGTTTATTTCTGCTTCGCCGGTTATCTCATATATAACACATGCAGGATTGCATCCATCTAATGGTTCAAATGGCTCTAAATCAATCCACCACGTGTTTGTGTTTTCATTATGAATCGCATTTTCTGTTAGGGTTCCTTCTTCTAGACATGGTCCTGCTAAAGAAATTGCTTCTTCAATTGATAATGTAATCTCTTCTACGAATATTTGATCGCCAAAAACACACTGTCTAGGGTGTGATTCCATTATATCATATCCTGCTGCCAAACACTCTTCAAAATTGGTTATTTCTGATGAGTCTTGAATGCAGCCAGCTACTAATACAGAAATAAATAATGTCGTTATTATAATTATTCCGGTTTTCATTTTATCGCCTATTATTGAATTATATACGGTAGTATAAAAATACTGCTCTTTGTTTTGGTTTTGACCAAAACAATCTATTTAAAAATATCTTACATTAATAATTTTGATGTTCGACAAGGAATTTTATAATGGAAAACGAGTATTGGTTACTGGTGCAGACGGATTTATGGGTAGTCATCTTACAGAAAGGCTCTTAGAAATGGGTGCTGAGGTGTCCATATTTGTAAGGGGTTCTTCTACTTTAGGAGCAGCAAAGGTTCAATTAAAGAATTTAGCTCATGTTCAGGATAAATTCGATAAAAGTCATTTAATTGCAGGTAATCTTGGAAACCCAGAATCAGTTGGTCTTATTGTTAAACACAAACCACAGATTATATTTCATCTAGCAGCAGAAGCTTATGTAAATAAATCATTTGAACAGCCATTTGAAGTGATAAATGCTAATTCAATAGGAACTGTTAATATATTGGAAGCTTCTAGAAAATTACATGAGATGGGAGTTCTTGAGAGAACTGTTAATACATCATCAAGTGAAGTTTATGGTCCTTATCCTACACCAATTAAGGAAGATTTCATATTGAATGGTACTTCACCTTATGCTGCATCTAAAATTGCAGCTGACCGGTTTGGTTATGCGTGGTATGTTACATGGGGAATTCCAATTGCAACAATAAGACCGTTTAACACATATGGTCCAAGAATGATATATGATGTTACTCCTAGGTTCATTAGATTTGCATTAGAAGGAAAACCATTAACAATATACGGTGATGGTACTCAAACCAGGGATCTAAGTTATGTTAGTGATACTGTAAATGGCTTTTTGGTCATGGGAAGTCATGAAAAAGCAATTGGTGAGTTTGTTAATTTTGGTACCAGTGTTGATGTTTCTATAAATGAATTAGCAGAAAAAATAATTAAAATATCGGGCAGTTCTTCTGAAATTACTCATATAGAGCAGAGGCTTGCTGAGGTTAGCAGGTTGTGTTGTGATAACACGAAAGCAAAAGAGCTTTTTGGATGGAAACCACAAGTAAGTATTGATGAAGGTCTAAAATTGAACATAGAATGGGAACGAGAAAAAACCGGAAATTAGTTTTTATCGTGCATTAAACAATTCATCATTTAACCCCTGCCTTTTATTCATTTCTACAAGTTCTATTCTATATTTGTATGGATCGTTAAATGTGAATGTTAACCAAGTTTCCATTTTTCTCATTAATTCTTCATAGTCTTCAGCAGATTCTTCTGTTTCATAGACTATGTTGTCATTAATAGAATCAACTACCTTTACATAATATAATTTAAACATAAACAAATCCTCTTATCATTGGATTACCAAAATGCTTATTCATTTTTCAAGTATTAATAATTTGACTTTAAAATTACTCAACTTTTTGGTTTAATAATAATAAACTTTATCATTAAGCTTTCTATAGATTAAGAAATATTCTTATGGAAGGTCCTGAAGAAAATAATTCAAAAACAGAGAAAAAAGAGACTAGCGATATTAGCGTTAGCAATCATATTGTACCATTCGAAGTGAACAAAAAATTAGCAGAAGGTGAGTTTGGTGTTGGTGTTAATACAATGTTCCAGGAGTTTTTTCATGGTAGTGATAAAATAGTTAGAAAGGATCCATATAAACAGTATTGGGGAGAACCCGATAATATATTGAAATCTATGGCAAAAGGTATATTCTTTCGTTGGATTAAACGAGAAAAAGAATGGTGGCATCGTGTTAAATAAAAATTTTAAATATAGGCAAATCAAATTCTAATTATGATTAATGAAGAAGAGCTTTTTGATAAGCTAAAAAAAATGACCGTTCCACAACTGGAAACACTTTCAAGAAGGCTAAAAATTGTGGCATTACCTTATAGAAAAAAGTATAGAAAAACTGACTTAATAGATGCAGTATGGTTTTCTATTGATAATGAGTTTAACAGAGAAGATCTAGTTGAAATGTTATATAGAACTAGACGTGTAACAAAACCAAGAAGGACCAGACCAATAAAACGAAGAACAACGAAGAGAAGGGTTGTCAAACGAAAAACTGTCAAACGAAAAACTGTCAAAAGAAGAATTGTCAAGAGAAAGCCAATAAAGAAAAGAAGAATAGTCAAGCGAAGAACAATAAGACGAGTAAAGAGAAGAACTGTCAAAAGAAGAATTGTCAAGAGAAAGCCAATAAAGAAAAGAAGAATAGTCAAGCGAAGAACAATAAGACGAGTAAAGAGAAGAACTGTCAAAAGAAGAATTGTCAAGAGAAAGCCAATAAAGAAAAGAAGAACGGTTAAGAGAATAACAAGAAAGAAAAGAAGATAATTATACTACAACAAAATTACCTAGACTAGATATTATTTCTTGTGCGTTTTCGTCAGTTAAGACAGCATAATATTCGTGTTCTCCTGATTCAAACACAGATGTTAATGAACATTTTCCTAGTAGTTCTGTTAGTGGGAATATACAGGTTGCTCTTAGTAGTTCATCAACATATACGTCTATTTTTTCAATGTCTATTTCACTTTCTACTTCTGCTGTTAATGTTATATCTGTCGATGTACCAATTCCTCCTAGAGGAGAGTGTGTAGTAGTAATTGTTGTAGTTGTTGTTCCTTCATTTTCAACAACAAAGAAATAACCAATTTCTGATATTCTTTCCTGGTTAATTGTGTCTTTAGCAATTGCGTGATACGAATGATTACCTTCACCGAATGTTGAATTATAGACGCATGATGCTTCTAAAGGTGGCTCAGTGAAATCACATGTACCAACAGAAGAATTATCAATGAATAATTCTATACTTTTGACACCAACATCATCTGTTGCATTTCCTGTTATGGTAACGGTTGTGTTTGCAAAAATAATGTCTGGATAATGATAAACAAAAACAGATGGCGGATTATCATCTAATTCGGTTACTTCTAATATTTCTGATAATATATTGTTGTCGTTGTTTGCATCATCTATGTCTATTGTTGCGATTAAATCGAAAGAACCACCTTCTTCGTATGTATAAGAAACTTCTTCATATCCAGATTGTTGTGGTTCTAGTTCTGGTATAAAGAATGTGTGTGGTTCGCCTGTACCGGATGAAAATTCAGCATTTGCTCCAATAGATATAACTGATCCTATGTTCTGTACATATATTACAAATTCAACAGTTTCGCCTGCATTAGGATTATGAGGATACCAACTTATGTCTGTTACTTTCAAATCATATTCTGGGGGGATAAAGGGTTCTGTTACGTTTAATTCTGTTTCCATGAAATCATTGTCATGATTTCCATCATCTTCATTGAAAACAGTTGCTTTTACAATGTATGTTCCTCCAGTACTATACGAATAATTGAAAAGGAATATATCTTCACCTCCAGGTGATATAATGGTTTCATAAAATTTTTCTTCTTTTTGTCCATTACCATAACCAAACGTGATAGTTAGATTGTCAACAGGAACAGTACCTTTATTTTCTACACCAACTGAAAATATTATCATCTCATCTACCAATGGTTCTGTTGGGATAAATTCTAATGAAATAACAGCCAAGTCAGGAGTGTTTGCTTGTATTGATTCTAATCTCATTTCTCCTGATGGTGAGGTAGAAAATATTCCCAATGCTATTGCTATTATAATGATGATAGATGTTCCAATTGCAAGTCTGTTCATTAAATAAATATCAGGTTTCTAAGTTTTAATAGATTATTTAAATAAATGATATGAAATAATTAATTAGAGGTGATTTGAAAATGCAGGAAAATGTAAAGGATCTTCTTGAAGAGTTGAAGGACCTTTCGCAGCTTATGATGGATCTTGCATACAGTTCAGTATTCTTTAAAAGTAAAGAAATTGCAAATGAAGTAAGTGCTCTATATGAGAGATTAGAAGAATTGGAAGAAAAATTATACCTGCATTTGTTCGCTGCTTCTAGGGGGAGGGCTATAAAGAGATTAATATCTGTTATAGACCTTGTTGAAAGCTCAAAAACAATAGCAACTGCAGCTAAAAACCTAAGTCAACTTGTGTTAGAAGGAAAACAACTTCATCCAGTTATAAAACAAGCACTAAGAGACAGTGATGAAGGTATTGCAAAAGCCATGATTACGAAAAAATCAAAACTATGTCGCAAGAAGATAGGAGAACTTAGATTGAGAAGCGAAACAGGTGGAGATATAATTGCAATACGCAGAAAAGACAAGAAGTGGGTTTTTGCTCCTGACAAAAACACAAAGCTACACGAAGGAGATTCACTTATTTGTATGGGACCTACACACAGTTGTAAAAAATTGAGAAAACTTGCGAGCGGAGAGGGGAAATAACTATGAGGTGCTCAGATGACTGCTCGCCCATTGGGTCTTAATCTGCGTGACATTAAAGAAAGTTTGATCGCACTAGTCATAGGTACCGTCGCTGCTATATTCGCAGGTATATTTCTAGGTAAAGCAGAGGAACTTTTGCTTATTCTTCCAGGTCTTATTATTCTTATACCAGGAGCATTGAATACACGGGGTGCAATATTTGCTGCACTTGGCTCAAGACTAAGTTCGGGTATGCATCTCGGTGTAATTACAAAATTCTACATAAAGAACATGGCTGTAACAAAAAACATCTATGCTACAACTACACTAAACATTTCTCTTTCTATTATTCTTGGAATATTTGCTTGGGTTATTTCTTATTTTCTTAATATTCATTCAATTTCAGTTTTTCATTTTATTTTCATTTCAGTTATTGGTGGTGTACTTTCTGGTCTTATTCTTTTGTTCATTACTTTTGCAATATCATTCAAATCCTATAAGAGGGGTTGGGATCCTGATAATATAACATCGCCAATTATAACAACAAGTGGAGATTTGATAACAGTACCATCCATTATTTTCGCAGGGGTTGCTGCACTATATTTACCATTTATAGAGGTAATTTCAGCTTTGATTATAATTATTGTTTTAATTGAGTTTGTTTTGTTGTTTGTTTTGAATAGAAGGCATAAAGAAATCGTTAAGCAAAGTTTTTTCATACTTTTAATAAGTGGTTTTCTAAGTTCATTGGCTGGTGTTTTTGTTCAGGTTAATTTACATTATTTTATTGCTTTCCCAATTTTGTTGGTTATTTTCCCTGCGTTTATTGCAATTGGTGGTAATATTGGTAATATATTTGCAGCAAGGACATCGACGAGACTGCATCTTGGTTTGAAAGGTGGGTTCCTATCAAATTTCAAAATAGAGGGTCTAAGCTCTTACATTCTTTGTATTATAATATTCCCATTCATATCTTTGGTTGCTTTTCTCGCTACAAATCACGTTTCTATAATTGCTACTGAATTTTTCATGACGACGGTATTTATAGCAATTTCAGGGATAATTGTAACGGCCTTTGTGCTGGTTGTTAGTTCAATTATGGCTTATTTTTCGTACCGATTTGATCTGGATCCAGATAATGTCATAATCCCAATAGTTACAGGATCAGCAGATTTCATAGGGATAATCGTGCTGATATCTGTTTTACATGGATTTGGCTTTGTTTAAGTTTAAATATGTTGCTATTTCTGGTAAGCTGTGGTATACTATGAGAGCAGGTTTAAAAGTGGCAATTATTTTGTTAGGAGCGTTAGCTTTGGGTGCGGCTGCATATAAAAAAGGCCCTTCTGTTTATCGTGATTTATACCACAAATTTCATTCTAGTATGGTTCATTTAGATCCTTCGTTTTCATTAAGAGAAAGAGAAGAAACAAAATACGGAGTTTTACATAAGACACAGTGTTCGCTTGGTACGGCGCTTAAATCACTTGATAGCAAAGACAAAAATATACATTATGTTATTGATGAATATGGTCATGTTTATCCAATTGTTCCTAATTCATGTGTAGCAAACCATACTGGATATGCTATGTGGAATGGTGATATTGATAGAATGAGATCATTGAATAGACTTACTGTTGGCATAGAGTTTGTTGGTGAGAATGGTCATTCGTTAACTGAGAGACAATATGAAACAGGAAGAGAACTTATTGATAGATTAGGTCAAGCGTATGATATACCGGATAGTTGCTGGCTATCACATCACCGAATCGGTTTTAGTCCTTCAACAAACAGAAGAGGTAGGACAGAAGACTGGAAAAGTATGACAGATGGAGAACGATCAAGACTTGGGTTACATGATAGATGGGATGATGATCCTGATGTTAGAGATGGTAGATTATCTCCTATAGATGAGTAAGGATCTCATATTTTTAAAAAAGATTAATTATGGTATAGAGCAACTAGCACCAACCGACTGATCTGATGAAGTGCTAAGACCAGAACAGAAACCACTAAAAGTATCTCTGAATGCATGTGCATATTGGTTAACCCACAACACCGTTTTATCTTTTTCTACATCTGGTCTAATTATTATTGGAATCATTTTGTATGTTGGTTCTATCCCCTCAGCACAATAGAAATAAACTTGATATAATTGACGATTTAGATATGGGCCAGAATTTATTAAATGCGTGAAGCTGGTTCCTTTACCCGTTTCTTCGATTATTGTTGGTGGTACACTTCCGAATAAATACCAATATATCCTTTCTCCACTATCACACAGTCCGTCTGAATTAATTAATGTAGCCTCTAATCTTACGTCTTGGAATGGTTCAATCTCTATTAGATTTTCCATACTTATAACAGCAATAGGATTTCTGTTATCGTCTCTTATTGAAGATGAATCTACACAACATTTTATGTTTTCTGGCTGGGTTGGACAATAAAAAGGTACGAAATTTCCGTTATCGCAGCCGTCGGTCACATCCTGACAGAAGTGATGTTGATATGGGTTAATACAATTTCCGTAATCACGTGTACTTGAAAATTGTGTACCTGTTGTAATTTCAAGTGAGTTTGATCCTACTATTTTTCTTTGATCTACATTAGCTGTTATTTCTGATAATGAGGAGTATGGAATATTTGCATGTTCCTTCCACAATCTTCTGATTTCACGATAAACACGGGTATTTTCAAATTCTTTTGATTTTTCGAGTAGCAGATCAGATCTTATTTGTTCATTAGCCCATCCCAAACCGTAAACTCTTGATAGGTCTCTCACTGCTTGTTCAGTGTTAGTAACGTCTGGTTTTACTGTACATTCAAAATCCATATTATATGAGAGGAAGTCCCCGTCAAGAGCTAAATTAATATTGAGTATGTCATTGATTTGAGATTGTAATGCTGCGTTCCTCGATGACCATACTCCGGACTTGACCTCAGCTCCTATGAAAAGAAGATCTTCTAATGTTATTGCAGGAGGTTCGCCTGGACTGCTGAGTGTGTTGGCTTCTATAATACCTTGTAGTTGTCTTATTCCATAAAAAAGACAGCCATCTAGTTTTACTATATCATACATTACATCATCAGGATCCCTTCCTTCTTTTCTGGCAATTTTCCTTGCCTTGCATGTTCTTGTTTGCATGCAGCCTGATGTAGCGCTATATTCCTTACCGACTAACCAACCAAATCTTTGAGCTAATTCAGATTTGAGATTCCAATTATCAAAACTAATTGGGTTTTCTCTAAATCCAGATTCCTGTCGTATCACCGTCATGGTTAATGCTGCATAATCCCCTGTTTTATATGGAAGATTTCGAACAATTGCTCTTGCCCATTCAAATTCTTCCCCATCGTCAATATGTTCTGGATTTTTCTCTCTTATGGTTCTTGCAATTGCTTGTATGAGTTCAGATTCATGATCTTCTACTCCAGCATATTCATAATCATAATCATCTGCTGTATTTTTTGCAACTAGAATTCTCCTTCCAGTATATTTGTGTAGAACCCCTGTATTTTCAACTAAATGATTGTAATTCGCAGTTATCCACATTCTCTCTTCTTTCTCTTCTCCACGACTACCGGTAATAGAAGCAAGTGTATCATCTTCAGCTATTGTATGTGGTTTGAATTTTAACTTAGCCATGTCATTTGGTAGGACACGATATAACCTTTCCTGATCAGGATGCATTATTACTCGTATTTTGAATATGTTTCCATGTTTTCTTATAAAATCTTCTATTGACTCTATTCTTAATCCACCTGGATTTTCTTTGGTGTGCCACATGTGTGTTATAATATGCTCATCACCTTTTTTTCCTAGGTAAAGAGCCGCGTGTGTAAAATCAATATCTTCTGTGTTTCCACGTTCGTGTCCATACATTTTTCTACCTTCACCAAATGATTGATGTAGTACGTTTGGTCTATAATCACTCTCTGTAAAATGAAATCCTATTATATCTCCAGGCATGAGTGAATCGTAGTCTGTGAATATTTCATCAGCTTCCCAATCATACCATGTTATTGTAGCACCCCGATCTTCCATATATCCTGGCATTCTCCATGCACTACCACCAGCACCTGTGATGAAACGCTTACCGAAACCGAAAATATATTCAAAAGTTCTTGTTACATAACCAGCACAGTTTACACCGTAACGTATTGGGTCATTTTTTATGAAGTCCATATTTCCATTTTTTATTAGATTTAATCTTGACTGAATTGTTAAGTGACCATAAACAACAACATCTGTATCCATGCATCTATTTTTGTACCATTTACAACCAATAGCCTCACATTCGCTTGGTTCACATCCTTCACCAGAATCACATTTTTCACTACACGATCTCCTTTCTGGTATGTTTTCACAATCCCAACCATCCATTACAGAATCTATTTTATCTTTTAAGGCATTTGCAAGATTTATAAAAGCTTCATCACTGTTTGCATTTTCTAATTCCCCAGCAACAGTATCATCTTGAAGAATTAATTGAATGTCTTGATTAGAGATAGAACAATAATCATTGTGTATTGCGTATAATTCATTTTCTAATCTTGAGTATACAATAAGTAGATTTAATTGCGGTATTCCACTCTCATCTAATTTGTACTTTTGATGGAATCTTTCTAGCATAAATTGTTCTGGATTTGATCCTTCTATTCTTGATACTGTTTCTATTATTATTACAACACCATGATCATTTTTGATTTGTTTTAAAATATCTAAAATTTGACGATCATTTCTTACAATACCTCCAGAATCGTATATATGGTATTCGTTTAAACTTGATTCATCACATGTTTTTGGTTTTAATCCTGTTATTCGAGAACCTGTTAGTAAACCTGGTGGTCCACAGCATTTTACATCTGCTCCTCCAGGACACCAACCAGCTGTTATTGTTGTGCCTCCAGAGCATGAAAACCCTTCTTTTGCTGTGTTGAAACAAAAGAAATCACCACAGGGATTATCACATTTGTATAGTGCGTTAGGTGGGTTTAGGTCTATGTTATATTTACCGACAAGATCCTTTTTTCCTACAACACCACTAAGATCGGTTTTTTTCCAAACTTCGCATATTTCTTTTCCATTATGTCTACAATCGCCAATTGGTCCAACTGTAATTGTGGCTTCGTTATCACATGAAATAGATGTCCAATCTCTTGTTATTTCGCCATCACTGACTACTCTATATTTACAGAAAGCTAAACCCTCTATTTTTACTTTAAAATCTGTTTTTCTCCATGTTGGTGGTTGTTCTGGTAATGGATCATCTTCTTCTCTTTCTTGAACTGATGTTCCGTCAGGAACACAGCATTGTATGTTATCTGTACCAGGACAATATCCAGATGCGAATTTCATTCCATCATCGCACGGTCCATTATCCTTATTTCTACATTTATATTCTCCATAAGGTGCATAACAATTTCCATGTGTTATTCTTGGACCTTGGATTGTTTTTGGTGGAGTACAACACTGTATGTTATTTCCTCCAGGACACCAACCTCTTGTATATTCTAGTCCTTCTTCGCAATCATCTTCATGTATATCATGACATTCAAATGAGTCATACGGTGTGTCACAATGTCCCCAATCTGTTTGTGCGTGTACACTCAAAACTAGTAATAAGAAGAAAATCATTGATAATAAAATTATTTTCATTTTTAAACCTCTGTGGTAAAGATAAATGTTTCTGGTCTACCTTCGGGTGCAAAATAATCTATTGAAGATTCTGCAAATAGTGCTATGCCTTGTTCGTGTGGATCCAATATACAGCCACACATTCTTGAACAAGCTATACTATCTGTTATTCCTTTTTCTGCACAAATATTTCCCAGAGATATCATATTATTTGCAAACCTAATTTCATTTAATGTTGTGTGATCACATCCATTGTCTGCTAATTTTATACAGCCTAGGTTGAAGTATTTTTCAATATTTAAACTTGAGCCAGTTTCAAGGTATTGTGATGTGAAAAATGATGCAAGAACTGCGAGAATTATCATTGCTACAATAACTACTATGACGAGATTCATGGATATTGAAATACCCTTATTCATGTAGATAATATGCCTCTAAATGATATAAATTATTTTTATAAGCCTTATGTTATAATTATTGATAGAGATGCGGCTATAGTCTAATGGTAGGACTACAGCCTTCCAAGCTGTTAATGAGGGTTCGAATCCCTCTGGCCGCAATACGGATGAATTACGAACTTATAAATAGAAACTATTATATTCCATCATCATCATCGTCACCAGGAGCTTGTTCAGCTTTTTCAGGTGCTGTTTTTCTACATACTCCGCTTGGGCGGCAATAAGGACTTCTGGATGGACACCCACATTCTCGACAATTGTCAATTAGTTCACCGTTTTGACAATATTGTGGTAAGGCTGGTGAGCATTCACCGTGTAGAACGTTTCCACAAGAACTGTGAGGATATGAACCTCTATTTTTTTCATCATACTGGAACATAGGCCAATCGGTGTCAGAAAGATCTGCTTGAGTGTCAAGTTCCCATACATAAATCATTGGTGTGTTATCTGTTGCAATGATTTCTGGGTTTCCGTCATTATCTAAGTCTCCTATAACCGCTTCTGCATTTTGAAATAATGAATATGATTCTGATATCATCTTCTTTGGAAAGTTTGAGAGAATTTCTCCATCTTGGGTAAATCCATATACCATCCATTCATATGTTGTAATGAAAATTTCTTTTTCTTCATCATCATTTATATCAGCAAATGTTGGTTGGGATCTTACTGAACCATTTGTAGGAACAGACCAAATAAGTTCATGATCTTCATCATATGCGTTAAGGCTTCCATTATACCATCCATTCATACCTCCTACAAGAAGTTGGAAGTTGTTTTCATCATGTTTATTAACACTTACTTTTTCTGCAAGTTGATGATCTGATTGAATAATCCATCCATCATTGTAAGGGGTCCCATCATGATGAATTATCCCAGCCATAATGGGGGAGATTGAATAAGCAATTTCCAGGTCGCAATCATCATCTAAATCAGCGAGCACGGGAAGGTGCACATTAGCATATATCCAATTTCCTATATCCGTTGCTAAGTATTCTAACTCACCTTCTTCTGACAGCACATACATGGATGAGTAATAGCTACCAGTTTCGTTTCTTTCGTACATCAAAACCACTATTTCATCATTCCCATCACAATCTACATCCCCAACTGCAGGAGAATCTTCTAGATATGTGGGTGCAAAACCATCGTGTCCTGAATAAGTATACAATGGTGTGACTGGTAAGTCGGGGGTTGGATAAAATACTAGGGTTGCTGGGTAGTATGTTTGATATTTTCCTTTATAATTTGCTATTGCTTCTTTTTTCCCATCATCGTTCACATCAATAAAAGTAATAACACTATTCATAAGATCGACATTATTATCATCTGGGTAGTCTTCACACTTTATTGGCCAGCCAGTAACATTTGTTCCATCACTCTCCCAGGCGTATGCACAATAATCACAAGAAAGACCATCATCGTCAATAAATCCTATCTTACTAATTCGAGGAACAAGAATTTCATTCTGACCGTCGCCATCAATATCTTCAACGCTTGGTGGAATTTTTTTAGAATTTGAATGATAGCAACCGACTTTTTGTGGCCACCCATCCATCATGGTCCCATCACTATTGAAAACCATTACATTATGTGTACCATAAACAATGACGTCTTCATTTCCATCTTCATTAATATCTGATATAGTGATACTTCCTTCACCGCTAGGATTTTCTTCTCCAGAAATATCACTAAGATCTATTGGCCACCCCTGTTTATACGAATCAATAAAAATTGTCCACCTTGATTCATCCATATAACCTTCAAAATATCCAGTTAAAGAGATAGTATACCAGCCTGGTTCTGTGGTTACTCTTGTGTCAAATGTTCCTAGAAGATCTCCAATTGATTCGTTAAAACCATCATCAACTAAAGATATACCATCCCTGTACCAATTCATTGGATGTTTTCCAACACCCCATATAATATCATACCTCTCGAATGGTATTGATTCTGAACCAGTTGCATACCCCATAAGCTCAATAACATCATATTTGTTGCTATATGTAATTTTTTCATTTGGAATTAGATATACATATGGAGTATAATGTGCACACACGTCAGTCCACACACCGTGACGAAATGCAAATGATGTACATATTGTTTCTATGTTTGGTGTTCCATCGGTAAGATTGGTGTTATTATCATCAGCGATTAAAAGATCTTCTACCAATTCAGAAAAATCAATTGGCTGTATTCTCAATGCATCAATTATTAATTGATCAAGATACTCTTTTCCGAGAACTTCCCTGATATCCCATAGTGCTCCAGAAATTATTTGACATCCAGAATGTGGTTCAGGATGATAATCTTCTGGATATTGATCAGTGCTGTTACATATTCTCAAAGGAGTGGGATCACCTTGATAAAAACCCTCACCCATATTAGGATTGTCGTTCATTGTACATGCCCAGTAATCAGCTAAACCTTCATGAATATTACCCGACTGGTCCCAGTATCCACCAATAGATAATAGAGAAGGATCCAATTCATGAACAATTCCATGACCATATTCATGATAAACGACGTCGTTTATCACTCCTGTAGATTCACATCCTTCGCCAGCTTGACCAAAATGTATTAAACCTTGAGTATTATATCCAGCATTGCAATGATAGGCTGAATTTACTCTTGCGTACATCGTAAAATTCATTTCTGTATTATTTTCATTTAGATAAGCAAAATAATCATGTAAATTATTCACATGATAGAAAACATTTGATTCTTCATCTAAATATGACGTATCTTCATCTTCCCAGCTCCAGTTGTGTATTGTTTCTTCAAAAAATGTGGCATTATGGTATGAATCAGGAGGATAATTATTATATACATGTACCCACGGGCCATTAAGTGATGATTCTAATAAGCTTTCACCACTAAGTCCAGCAATATAGTAAAAACCATTTTCGTTTGTTTGTTCTTGGTGTCCATTAGCATAAACATATTCGTGTGCAAAAGATTTTTCTAATTGAATTTCTGCGGTAAAAGGATCTTCCCATTCTAAACCTGTGACAGTTCCAGAAACACTATAATAAATTCTATTATCTTTGACATCAATAATATTGCCTTTACTGGTATCAACAAAAATCGTTAAATCAAATTCATCAGAACTCACATGAGACATCCATGTTAAATAATATCTATTTTTGAATGGATAGATTACTAATTCACTTTCCTTGATAGAACTAACATCAATTTCAGAGAAATCATACTCTCTGACTTCTCCTCTTATGTCATAGTAACCTTCTATGAAATCGGTTATTGTGTTTGTTTGAATTTCTTGCTCTGATAATTTGGGTGTTGTTGAGATCTCAATATTAGGGTAATAATTTGATTTGACGTATGCAATTTTATCATTATTTACAAAAACCGTCACTCGTCCGCTATATACAGGAATTTCATTATATTCTTGAACAAAACTTACAAAATACTTTTTCCCGTCTTGTTTAATAGAATTTAGTATGATCTCATCATCTTCTATTCCAAATTCTTGATTATTAGACAATAAGAAATCACGGACCTTTTGCTCAACATTGTTTGTATTCGTTCTTCCGACATCAACAGATCCAAAGAATTTTACGGGTTCAAATGGTTCTATTACTTCTGGTGCAAGAGCTTCTTGTTGTTGTTCAACTATCTTTTCAGAAGCTATTGGTTTTTGTGAAGGTGAAGCCATCTTAAATTCACCAACAGGTACAACAGCAACATAAACTAAGAATAAAATAATTATAATAACTAAACCAACAAGAATTGTTTTTATTCCCCATGCTTCTTTTTTTCGTGACGTTCTCTTTGTCATTAATTATAATTCCTTTGGAATATTAATAAGATTTTCGCAGATTCACCCATTTGAACGAATCGTCGATAACATATGATATTACTGACGCTTGCTATGATACTATATGTTCCAACAATGGAGCATCATTAAAGCCCTGTTGAGGCTTTGAACCCAGCATGGGCGACGAATTAAATCTTTATTAATGTTTAGTTAAAATCTAAACCTGAATTACATCTAAATGATCATCTAACTTAATAATTTCTTTTCTTAAATTAAGATTATCATGACTAATTCCTGTTAAAATTATAACTGCCTTTATATCATCTTCCAGCTTTTTGTCAATTTTAGCTGATATCGTCACGTTATAATCCGAAGTCATATAATTTTGGATTTTATCTGTTACATTTTTGAGCGTTTTTAGATTCAAATTGGGACCGCCAATTATTTGAACGAGTGCATGTTTAGATTTTTCTGGATCAATAAAACTAAGATTATTTCCTATAGATTCGTTTACCAGTTTATCAATGTTCTCAGAGTTGTCTACTTGAGAAATGCCTATTATTCCCAATCCTTTGTTTGATAGCACATTTTTCAAACTTGAAAAATTAACTTCAATTATTTCTTGTTCTCTGATTAATGAAATTAACGCGTTTATAGAAGTTAATATCATTTTATCCACGATATTCAACGCATTTAGCAAGGAAATATTTTTATCTAACTGTGTTAATTTATTATTATCTACCAATATCAGTGTATCAACATCCTCTTTCAATCTGCTTAAGGAGTATTCGGTTTTATCAATATTACTGGACCTCAAGAAAAATGGTACAGCAAGAAACGATACCACAAGAGCACCTTGCTTTTTTGCTTCTCTTGCTATGGTTGGTAATGCTCCAGAACAGGTTCCTTTACCAAGAGCTCCTACAAAAATTATCATTTCTGTATCCTTCAAGATTTCTCTTATTTCTTTAATATTTTCCTTAGCGGCCTGTTTTCCTTTTGAAATATCTCCACCAGTACTGTAACCCTTATTTTCTTTAAACCCAATAAGAAGCTTTTTATCCGCTTTCTTTAGGCTTAGTTGTTTCCAGTCAGTATTTATTGATATAAGCTCTGCTTTTATTTTTTCAGAATACAAGAAATCAATAATATTAGTTCCAGCGCCACCCACGCCGACTATTTTAATTTTAGGATCATCATTATGAAAATTCCTTTTTGATTCCTTGAAAAGTGAAGATGCCATACTCACATATTGTCGTGTAGTTATAAGAACGACATTTTATATGATCAATTATTAAATTGAAAAAAAATAAATGTTGTGAATAGTGACAAAAATATAGGTAAAAGAAAAAAAACGAAAATTAGAACTTCAAACACTCTGGTTCAAAATATTCTTTAGAATGTTTGCATGATGGACATTTTTCTGGTGGAGTTGTTCCTTCATGAATATATCCGCACTTGCTGCATTTCCATCTTATTGGTTTATCTCGTTCGAAAACAGTTTCATTTTTGACCATTTCCAGGAGTTTTTTGTATCTTTCTTCATGTTCCTTTTCAACTTTTGCAATTTGTCTGAATAGTGTTGCAGCTTCTTTGTTGCCTTCTTCGTCTGCATCTTCTGCAAAGTTTGGATACATTTCCGAGTGCTCATAGTGTTCTCCTTTAATTGCTTCTACTAGATTTGCTTGTGTGTCTCCAATACCCTTCAGTAATTTGAATTCATCTTTTGCGTGTTGCATTTCGTTTATTGCTGTTTCTTCGAATATTTTTGCAATATAATGATAACCTTCTTTTCTTGCAACTTTTGCAAAATATGTATATTTATTTCGTGCTTGAGATTCACCAATAAAAGCAGCCTTTAGATTTTCTTCAGTTTTACTCATTATAATTACCTCATTATAATTATGGATAGAAAATATAAATTAGGATCAATATTTTGGTATGGCTTCCATTGATCTTCTTACGCTTTCAATATTGCCTGCATATGCAGCGCCAAAAAGTTCTCTGACCGTTCTTTTGGGTACATAAACTTCTCTACCTGGTGTAGTAATCCGTTCTCCTCTAAATTTGAATATACAGAAATCATTGCCATCAACTGAACATATTGCTTGTTTTCTTGTTGGATCATATAGCAATCTACTATATTGGTTTCCACAGTTAACAGCTGTCATATCAATCTCTATCAGTCTTGTAAATTGAGATGATATTATAGGCCTCTCCATGATATCTTATGTATGTGAAATTTTAAAAAATAGATTTAAAAATAATTTTATAATACTAAAATAGTTCTAGTAATAGTTACAATTCTGTTAAAATCAGCTTTGTTCCTGATGGAAAGATAACCCGACATAAGTGAATCTCATGCTTAGTTTTTTTAATCATTTCTTTTGCTTTTTTGCGCAAATATGACATTTTTTTGTCTTTATCGTAATCAATAGAACCTATAGTTACCCATTCTGCTTCTTTTACTGCATCTAGATTACCCGTGTTAATACCATCTTTAGAACTTACTATCTGAATTTGTATTTTTTCTACCATCAAATATATTTTTGATTTTTATCCATAAATATATGCTTTTATTCTTTGTTACCTCTGAATACTGTATGACTGCCCAATTTTATCCATAAATATGTGCTTTTAATAATTTTTGGTCAAAATATGTAAAGAAACGGTGATAAAATGACCCATAAAAAACGAACAAAATCTTCGCGTATGAGAGGATCTAGAAGTCATGGCGGTGGCCATAAAAAGAAGAGACGTGGTGGTGGCAGTCGTGGTGGTAGAGGATATGCCGGGTCTCATAAAGCTAAATTCTCCTATATTACAACAAAGGAGCCGTTTCACTATGGATACAAGGGGTTTGCTTCTTTGAAGAGCAAAGACATTATAATAAATGTTGGTCAGATTGAATTATTGATAACAAAGAATAACATAACAGAAAAGGAGATAGACTTAAGCAAGTTTGGTTATACTAAATTGTTGGGTAATGGTGAAATTAAGTCAGCATTAAACATTAAGGTGCTAAGATTTTCTTCATCAGCTAAGGACAAGATGGAAAAGGCTGGTGGAAAGGTTGTTCCTTTGTTTGAGACAGCAACTAAACAAGTAGCTTCAAACGATGAGAATAAAACAAAACAAGAAGAACCAAGCAAAAAATAATAACATAACGGTGTGAATATATATGTCATTTTATGATACAATTATAACACATTTGCCAGGTATCCAAGAGGCAAAAGGTTACTTATCCTTTAAATCTAGATTAAAGTGGACAGGTATTATACTGTTACTTTATCTTATCATGGGTCAAATATCAATGTACGGTATAGAACCATCGGCCCGTGCACAATTTCAATTTATTGAATTAATTCTTGGATCTTCTTTTGGATCACTTATTACATTGGGTATTGGTCCTATTGTTACTGCGTCTATTATATTGCAGTTGATGGTAGGAAGTAAAATAATACCATGGGATCTAAAATCTACAGAAGGTAGAAAGAGATTCCAAGGAACACAAAAGCTATTGGCAATAGTATTTGCAATATTTGAAGCATATGCTTTTGTAGCATTCGGAGCAATAGCTCCGGCTTCACCAGAATTTATACCAATACTTATTTTACAAGCAGCAGTTGGTGCTATAATTATATTGTTTATGGATGAAGTAATCTCAAAATATGGTATTGGTTCAGGTGTTTCACTGTTCATTGCTGCTGGTGTTACAAAGACGATTTTTGTTCGTGCATTCAACCCGTTGACACCGGAAGGACAGACAATACCTGCTGGTTTGATACCACAATTTATTTCGTTAATGGGTATAGGTGAAGTATATCAAGCAACACTTGCACTATTACCGATAGTTGCTACAATAATTGTTTTTGCAATTGTTGTCTATATTAATTCGATAAAAGTTGAGATTCCACTCGCATTTACATCTTTCCGTGGTTTCTCGAGAAGATGGCCATTAAACTTGATATATACAAGTAATATTCCAGTTATTCTAGTTGCAGCTTTACTAGCGAATATACAATTAATGGGAACTATTGGCGGAAAAATAACAGAGGAAGGTCTAAAATGTGGATTCTTGGGTTGTTTCGACTCCGGGGGGTCGCCTGTTAGCGGTATCGCTCTCTTTACAACGCCGCCGAATACATTACCAATACAAGTAATGTTTCTTGTGATACTAGCTATAGTCTTTTTAGTTGCAATATTGGTATTTTATTTCAAAATGAAAAAAGCGTCTAGATTTATAATTGGTTCGATTATTGTAGGTGTTATACTCTCGTTATTGATTACTTTCAGTACAACAGGCATGCCAACAGGACTAGAATTATTAAGAGCAATGTCGTACCTCATAATACTTACGGGTGGTGCGGTAATATTCTCTATATTCTGGGTCAATACCAGTGGTATGGACTCTCGCTCTGTAGCTGATCAGATAGAAGGTATGGGTATGCAGTTACCTGGTTTCCGTAGAGATCCTAGAATAGTTCAACAGGTTCTTGATAGATATATTCCAACACTGGCTATAATATCGGGGTTGTTTATCGGATTGCTTGCTGCTGTTGCAGACTTTACCGCAGCATTAGGTACAGGTACAGGTATATTACTTACTGTTATGATTGTACACAATCTATATGAGCAAATAGCAACACGTTATGTAGAAGACATGAATCCATCACTTAGAAAATTCTTTGAGTAAATTGTACTAGATGTAATAAATGAAATTCTTATTATAAATGAGAATATTATTATAATTTCTATTTGAATGTACTGAAAAGAATTAAATCATTCTATTTATTAATGCGTTTATTTTGTCTCCACGGTATCCAAGATCTCCTTTTGGATAGTATTTTTTAATTGATTTGAGTCCTTTTTTGGGTGGTTTTAGTGAAAATGCGGTTTCATCTCCTTTTTTTCTTATTTTATCTAGAACTTCGTCAGATACCTCTCCCCATGTTATGAATGATTCAACTTTCTTTAACATTCCTATTACTATTTGTGAGCGTGGTAGAACTACCATACTATTAATTTTCTTTATACCAAGCATATCCATTGTTCTTTTCTGATCTTGCTTGATATTTATTTTTCCTCGAAGTCTAATTGCTGCTAACATTATATCACTTTTCGTTCTTAATATTTGATTCTACGGACGTACTTTGTACGTCAGTCTTTTTCTTTTCGTCTTTAGGTTTTTCTTTTTTCTCAATAGAATCTTCTTTCTTTTCTTCCTTCTTTTCAATAGGAGCTTCTTTTTTCTCGACTTTCTTTTCTTCTTTTTTCTCATCAGAATCTTTCTTTTCTTTTGATTCTGCTTCTATTTTGTCAAATTCTTTGTCAATATCTTCTGCTGTTATTTCTATCTCTTTATCTATTTCGGGTACAGCTTCCATTGTTTTTCTTATAAGAGGAATTTCTGTAATATCTTCTATATCTGTTTTCATACTATTCATCTTTTTTAGAGCATCAAAAACCGCTAACATATAATTTATTCTTGTACGTGTTTCACCAATAACTTTCGACCACACATCTTTTATTCCAGCAAGTTTCATCATTTTTTTTGCTTCATCATTTATACATAAACCAATACCTTTTGGTGCAGGTATTAAAATTATTCTTAAAGATCCGGCTTTTCCTTCTACAGTATACGGTACACTGTGTTTTTCACCACAACCACATTCCCAAGAACCACAACCTCTTTTTATTGGGATCATGGTTAATTTTGCGTATTCGGTTGCTTTATTTATAGCAGTCATGTTATCCTTTGCTTTTGAACGTCCAATACCAATATAACCATTTTCATTTCCAGCAACAGACAATGCTGATATTTTATATCTTCTTCCTGATGAGTGCATTCTTGCTGTTCTTCTTGTTGGTGTTTTTCTTGAACCTCCTCCTTTTCCCGGGGAGCTACCTGTGAATATTATTTCTGTTCTTAAAGCTGGTATAAGATGATCAATAATACCAGTTTCTTTTATTTTTCTTCCTGCCCTGAAAATCTCGTCAAGCCTAATTTTTCCAGCTAACACTTCTCTACCTAGTTCTGTTTTTGGAATCCATGGTTCTTTTACTTCATTCCTATCTCGTCTATCTCTTCTGTCTCTTTTATCTCGTCTATCTCTTCTGTCTCTCATGTTATCACTCTTTTTCTATTTTACTTTTAATTTCTTCAAAATGTTTTTCAATGTTTTCAGGTTCTAGGCTCTTTTTAATATAGGTTGAAAATTGTTTATCATATTTCTTTTTATCTTCTGTTTTAAGT
>JBHOSK010000007.1:0-42670 GCA_042584825.1 Candidatus Aenigmatarchaeota archaeon | reverse complement strand
CTTATCATTTCACGAACATCATGGTCTCTAAGTCCGGAACCTTGTGCGATTCTTTTTATTCTTGACGAAGTCACGATTGTTGGGTCGCTTCGTTCAGAAGGAGTCATGGAACTAATTGCGTATTTCCATCTTTTCATTTTTTCTTCCTGAACATCTAATCCACCAGGTACTTTTTTTGCAAGTTTGCCTGCTCCCATCATGTCAAATATTTTTGAAAATGATCCCATGTTCTGCATACCCTCTATTTGTGAGTAAAAATCTTCTATATCAAAATCACCAGAAACTATTTTTTGTGTTGCGTCTACATTTATAGATTCTTTTGCTTTCTCAAGCAATGTTTCTAGGTCAGGAAATCCAAGAAGACGTGCCACAAATTTTTTAGGGTCATAGTGTTCAATATCGGTTGGTTTTTCACCCACAGTTAAAAATAATATTTTTGAACCTGTTTCATGACAAGCTGTTATTGCACCACCACCTTTTGCTGTTGCATCTAGTTTTGAGACAATGACATTTGTTATACCTATTTGATTGAAGGCTCGAGCCTGTTCTTTAGCAGCTTGTCCAATATCAGCTGGAATAACAAGTATTTTTTCATATTCAACATCTTTTTTGTAGTCACCTAAAATATTGTTAAGTGATTTTATTTCATCCATTAATTCTTCATCTAAAGCACTTCTACCAGAAGAATCAACAATAACAATGTCTGTTTTTATTTCTTTTAGCTTGTTTTTCAATACAACTGAAGAATCTTTTTCACCTTTAATTCCGTAAAATGGTACGTCTATCTGTTTTGATAGTTGCTCTAGTTGTTCATAAGCAGCAGGTCTTACAGTATCACAGCAAATAAGAGAGACCTTTAATCCCTTATTTTGATAAAATCTAGCAAGTTTTGCTGCTGTAGTTGTTTTTCCAGAGCCAAATAAGCCAACTAAAAGGATTTTTTTAGGAACAAGATTTACATATGCTTGTTCTTCTCCTAGAATATTTGTTAATTCTTCATAAACTACTTTAACTACGTGTTCACGACGAGAAAGCCCAGCAGGAATCTTTTCAAAGCTCCTTTTCTTTATGTTTTCGCTAAGTGAGAATACTAAATCTACATCTACATCTGAGCTAAGTAGTGTGCGCTGCATGTCTTTTACTAGCTCTTCTACTGCTTCTTTGTCAGCAGAGCCTTTGCTAAAGTTTTCTATTGCGCCCCTTAACTTTGAAGATAGTCCTTTTAGCATAATTTCACTCAATAATTGGTGTTTAGGAAAGTTTTTAAAATAAAACTTATATACGTGGCGATGCCGTGATAGATGAGAAACAATTTATAAATTGTTTGGATTGTTAGGTTCGTTGTTTGGTTTTGTATCCACAACAGTATCATCATAACTTGTTGTAACAGCTGGTGCTACTATTGGCTGTACTGGTGGTTCTGGGGGTGGTGTTGATTCAACATCTTTTGTTTTTGGTGGTGATTTTCCAGAATCATGGTCATCAGATCCTCCTAACAATGCAGAACCCTTGACAATAAGCACAACAAGTAATAATATAATGAATATCACGATAGCTACTCTGAAAGATACGGTTGATATTGGTATTAATCCAGTTATTCTATTTTCAAATTCAACACCCTTTAGTTCAAGTGTATCTATTTCTTTGGCTAGAATTGATCTTTCTTCTTCTAAAGAAACAGCTATTTTTTCTGATATTTCTTCTTGTTCAAAAAGAGCTTGCGATACTTTATCAAGTTGGATTATCTTGTCACTTAATCGGTTAATTTCATTTATTAATGTTATGCCATTTTCTTCCATCTCTTTTACTTTTGTTATGTTTTCAAAGACAATTCTTCTATATTCATGAACACCCTGATCATAGTAAACAATTATGATATTTTCATCACTCAATATTTTGTATGTTGCATCGTCCTGTATAATATAGTACTCATCTTCTATATTTTCTATACTATTCGCGTCAAAAGCCGCTACAACACCTGTTGTTATTACTAGCATGAATAATAGCATGATTATGTATTTGTTCATTTTTTTCTACCCCGTTTACGGAAAAATATTATGTCGATACATAATACTATCAAAATAATTGTTACAATTAACCATATTGCAGCTATTGAGGGTTCTAGGAGTACAGCACCTGATATGGTATTTTCACCCAATGAAACAGTTTCATTTAACTGGTTGTGTATACTTCTTATTTCATTTCGCACTTCTGTTAATGTGGTTATGTTTTCTGCAAGTTTATTTAATTCATTTCTTGTTGTTTCAACATCTTCTTCGAATTTCAATAAGGATGAGCTGAATGTTTTTTCTTGGTTTATTAGTCCAGTATTTTTATAATCAAGATTTTCAATTTGTTCAGTGTCTTCAATGAATACAGTTCCTCTAGTAACAAAATCTACATAATAAACTTCTATTATTTCTATAGGGCCATTGTCAGATTTTATTGATATCAGCCCCTTACTTTGATCAAAATTCCATGTACTGTCTGTGTTTGTTTCTATAAAGGACGGTATTTCTTTTTTTATAGTATAAATATCGACTTTCTTAGCATCACTACTCTTGAATGTTACTAAAATCTTTTCAGAATAGTGTGATGTTTTTTCTAGATCAAACCGTGCTGCATTGCTAGGTATTACTAAAACACCATCAATTGTAACATAGCTCCATATCCTGTTTCCAGGTATTGCTTGATCAAAATTTATTTTTTTGCCTGCAAATGATATATCTATGTTCACTGTTTTTTCAGTTTCTAAGAAATTTGCATATTTTTCTTCAGTAATAACCATACCGTTTAGAGTTTCAAAATAATTTGTACTAATTATAGGACTTTCAAGTACTTTTGTTTCGTTATTTATATCATATAATGTTATGTTTTCTCCGCTATCTTGTAGCAATAAAGGGCTTTTTGATATAGTATTCTCTATATTGATTGGTAAAGAAATTACGACCAATGATACCATAATAGCCAATAAAATGACTATATTTTGCTTTTCCATTTTACATTACCTAGAATTTTATCTTTTTTTGTATTTGAATTCTTTCTTTTTTGTTATCCTATATGCGACATAAATGACTATGATGATAGCGATGAGTAACATGAATGCGACCATTGGGTCTGCAAGCGATCCTATAAGTAATGCTGTAACTGGTAATCCTGATTGATCGTCTGTGACACCAGCTTCTCTATCATTTGTACCTTCTTGACATTCTTTTATTCCACTTGGTTTGAATATCTCTGTTCCACATTCATTATTATCAAAACACGTTCTTGTCTGGTAATCGTTAGTGCATTCAGACCATTCTGTACATTCCCAGTCTTCTGTACAATCTGGTGAATCATCATCTCCTGTATCGTCGTCACCAGGGGGTGCTCCATTATTATTATTTGGTGGAGTTGGTGAACTACTTGGTGATCCACCTGGACTACCACCAGGACTATCATCGTCATCACCACTTGGTGGAGGAGCTGTTGTTACGATATATTCAATGATTGCTGGTTCACCTTCATTCCCACCCAAATCAACTGCAGTTACTTTGTATACATAGGTTCCATCAACAAGTGAGTCATCACTAAAAGACGTTACTGATGATGTATCAATAAACACATCATCTCTCTGAATATTATAATAATCAATACCGAATGGACAATCGTCTGTCGGTTCTGGTTCATCGTATGCTGCGTTCCACGATAGGTCTACATTATCTTGTGCAATGAGGTTTCCTGGTACTTCAGGATCAGATATGTCGATGCATAAAGTTGGGTTAAATTGTGCTGAAGCTGTTCCTGCTAATAATACTATTCCAAATATTGCAATAATCATTAATTTTGCTTTTGTCATTTTTCTTCACGTCCTCATTACGTTATCAAGAGATAATAAAATATAAAAACCTATAAATCATTACTTAGATTGGCATTGTGTTTTCTTCATCTGGAGTTGGATCTTCAAATACAGTAAAGTCAACATTATCCACATCAGTGTCTACACCATTTGGATAACGACCTGTTGATTCGTCTGTACCTGGTTCAGGTGCATTATCATCTAGATTACCATCGTCATATTCCCCGTATGCGACTGCGTCTACATCAGTTCCTTCTTTCTTTAAGATGATTGTGTCACCATCTTCATTGTTTAGTTGAAAACCATGATCTACACCCTGTGTTAATACAAGATAATCAAATGGGTCAATCATGTATGAAGATAGATCAAATGGTATTGCTGTGTTATCTTCGATTGTCCAATCACTCAAGTATACGGTTTCATCTGTTGGGTTGTATAATTCAATCCATTCATCATAGTATGCTTCGTATGGCTCTATTAGGAATTCATTGATTACGATTGGTTCTATTGTTTGTTCATATGCACATGATGTTGTGTCAAAGTAGCATTCGTTATCACAGAATAGTGGTCCGAAATCAAAGCCAAGACCTTCACATGTCATATCACCAAGATCGTCGCCATCACAATCTTCTGGTCCATTCAACATGCCGTCACCACAGTAATCCCCTTCAAGTGTTTCTATTGTACATTCTTCAGTACAGTAATCGCAGCTATCTCCGTATTCTGGATCGCATAGTTCTCCGTTACCTTCACCGTCGTCACACTCTTCTTCGCCTTCAGGAATTCCATCACCACAAAGTGGTTCGCTGAACTCTGTGTCGTCTTCTAAACTTTCACATCCGTTGTCAGCTGGGTAATCGATATATTCGTCTTCGTCGTTGTCAATCCCATCATTACATTCAGGACGTTCTAAAGCTTCTGCTCCGTGAATGCTTATTTGTCTGCAGTGTACCATATTTCTGTCGATCATGATGACATTTCCATCATCACTAAATAATGGTATGAATAGGTCATCACATGCAATAGCATCCATGATGTAGTTACCTTCACCACTGAAATTGTATTCAGTTATGTCGATCATTGTTGCATATAGATTGTCTGCTGTGTTTTCTAATGGTAGCCATCCTGTATCTTCACAGTTTATGCCAATACACCAACCACCTTCTCCTAATGCTAGTTCTCTTATTTTGAACATTACTGATTCATCAGCAATTTCAACATATTCATCAGTTAGGTATAATGATATTGGTATACTTGCTCCGTATACTTGACCTTCTTCTGGATGTACAATTCCCATGTATGGGTTTGTGTTATCTATGATGAAGTCAGCCCAGTCGCTTCCAACATTGTTTTCATTGTCAATTGCAACCACTTCGAATCTATAGTCACCTGATTCTAATAGTGCAGATCCAATGTATTTTGGAATTATTCCTGTGATTATACATTCATAATCAATTACATTTGCTACTGCCAGTCCCTCTAGTATCAATTCAGGTCCTTCCCCGTATTGATATATATCTAATCTACATGATTCTGGTTGTGATTCATAGTCTTCTACTGCTGCTGTAAAGGTTACCATGTCGTCAAATGTTACTGGACCGTTTAATCCAACAATGTCTGTTATGACTACATTAGGACCTTCATTATCTATGTTCATTGTTATGACAGTTCCTGCTTCACATGGTTCTTCTTCTGGAGGATGATGACCAGGATTCTTTGCAAAGTCAACTCTTCCATTTCCAGCTTTATCAAATATTACATACCACATGTATACAACATCTGTTAACCCACTCTCTTCAGGTATTTGCAATAGACCGCTGTATGATGATCCAGTAATGTCTTCTTCGGTTACCTCTCCAAGGAATACAGGATCCCCACCGAGGTTGTGTACACACTCTATGAAGTCTTCTGATGTGTTTATGTCTTCTTGTGCACATTCTTCATATCCCACATCCAGTGCATAGAATTCTATGACTTCAACGCCTGATGCGATAC
Source organism: Candidatus Aenigmatarchaeota archaeon (assembly GCA_042584825.1). Taxonomy (GTDB): domain Archaea; phylum Aenigmatarchaeota; class Aenigmatarchaeia; order GW2011-AR5; family GW2011-AR5; genus JBHOSK01. The sequence continues at coordinate 36,834 of JBHOSK010000007.1, read as the reverse complement.
ATTCATTGTCACCACCTTCGTCAAATGTCCATCCATACACTGTGAATACTTTTCCATCACTGTACCAGCCACCTGCATGAGGATTCAATACTTTCATACATGCTGGAGCTGTATCAACGATTATGTTTATACCGTTTTCAATGTTGTAGTTTTCCAGATAATCTTCTGCTTCAACTTCATAGTGCCAGTCACCACACATTTCTGTTTCCCATGTACCACAATATACATCTTCTTCTACATGATCCATGTCTACATAGTCAGTATCACCATTGTTTGTGAGTATTGTTAATGGTGTTTCTGGATTAACCCCTACTCCAGGGTCTTGTGTTTGTTTAATGTCGTGGATGTCTGCACAAACTTCTATTTCTTCATAAGCTTTTGCGTATGGACCACCTTCTACCCATTTTTCTATTACAGGTCCTTCTGTGTCTACATGATCTAGTTCATATTGCACTGGTTCCATGTTTTGTAATTCATCAATACAATAGTATTCTAGTTCATGCATTGAATCTTCTGGGAATGTGAATGGATTTGTATACATGATCCATTCTGTCCATCCGCTTTCGTCTACATTATATCTATAATAAATCTCTACATTATCAACTGGGTGTGGATCTAGATCTTCACATGTGAATGATATTTCTGTTTCTTGTGTTATCCACCAGTCACAATCAGGACCTTCACATGAATATTTTGGTTCACCTACAGTTTTTTCTGTTACTGGTGCTTGTGTGTCGACGATATCTATCTCAACATGTGGTTTTTCTGCGTTATCTAATGCATCCATACAATACCATGTTAATCTGTGGAATGAATCGTCTTCATAAGTGAAGCTTGTGTAATCACCAGCATCACCTTCTATTATTGTTTCCCAATCGTCATCCCATGTTTCTTTCCAGTCAATTGTATAATATATTGATACATCGTTGACTGGGTGTGGTTGTACGTCTTCACAATATAGTTCAACTAGAGTGTTTTGTGTCAAATACCAGCAGTCGTCACCATACATTTCTTTTTCTTGTTGAGTACATTCTCGTTTTGGCTCACCAAGAACTTTCCATGATTCTGGTGCGTCTGTGTCGACTGCGTCAATCTCTGATTCTGTCTCTGCTTCATTACCAAGCGCGTCGTAACATTTATATTCAATTTCATGAAGTGAGTCTTCGTTGAATACTATTAGTTCACCGTATGTGTACCAATCAGACCATTCTCCCCATTCGTCACCAAAGTCATATTTCCATCTCATTCTATATTCGATTGTTACATCATCTACTGGATGAGGTTCTGGATCTGTACATGTTAACTCTATTTCTGTGTTTTGTGTTACGTAGTAATCACATTCAGCACCTTCACATACGACATTTGGTTCGCCTATTTCTTTCGTTACCTCAGGTACTTGTGAATCAACTACATCTATTTCTGAATAAACTCCTGCTTCGTTTCCAAGTGCATCGTAACATTTGTATTCTATTTCATGAACAGAGTCTTCTCCAAAGTAGATTGTTTCTTCTTCTGAGTTTACAATAGTCCAATCAGACCATAGATCCCATTCATCTTCAAAATTTTCTTTCCATCTCATTCTATATTCAATTGTCACATCATCTACTGGGTGTGGGTCCATATCTTCACAATAGAATGTTATTGGTGTTTCCTGTGTTACATAGTAATCACATTCTTCACGTTCACATTCGTAACGAGGATAACCCACATCTTTCCATAGTTCAGGTGCTTGTGAATCAACAATATCCAATTCGTAGTGAATTGGTCCCATATTGTCAACTTCGTCAATACAATAGTAGTAAAGTTCGTGGTATGTGTCCTCTCCATATGTGAAAGATGTTTCATATTCAGTCCAGTCCTGTATTAAATCACCGTCGTTGTAATATTTGTAATATGTGTATACAGTGCCTACTGGATGTGGTTGTTCAATGTCTTCACATTCTAAAGTGATTTCTGTATCTTGTGTAATATACCATGCGTCGTCTTTTATTTCATATTCATCTGGTACAAGATGTTCATCCATTTCTGATGTGATTCTTGGTTCACCAACGTCTTTTTCTACGGTTGGTGCTGTGTCATCAACAAATACACAGTCTTTGTTTACTTCTTCTGTTTTTTCAACATTATCTACACTATAATATTCAATCAGGTGACATGATTCTTCTCCTATTTGGAATTCAACTTCGTCATCAAGAACAGCTACCCATGATCCTTCTCCTTCTGCGTTTTCACATGCGTCATAATTTGAACAATGTGAATCGTCTACAATGGTCACTCTTCTGATAACCTCATGTACTCCTGATGAGTGTACTTCATCACCATCGTCTGCACTTAGATAGATTGGAGTTTCAATACTTATCCATTTCATTTCTTCTTCTGGATAATATGGGTATCCGAAATCTATTTCAGTTACTGGTGGTGTGTGGTCAACATAGTATACGTCTATGTTTTCATTTTCTACGTTTCCTAGCAAGTCAACGCAATAATATTCTAGTTCATGCATTGATTCTTCTGGGAAGCCAAACATTCCTTCATAGATCATCCAGTCTTCTATTAGTTCACCATCTACAAAGTATCTATACCAGATTTCGTCTACACCAACTGGGTGTGGTTCTGGATCTTCACATGTTATTTCGATTTCTGTCACACCGTCAATGTATAATTTTCCTAGTTCTTCATCATAATATTGAGGACCATATGCTTCGCTTACACTTTCAGGTGCTAGGTCATCTACAATATCTATTTCATATCTGTGTTCTTCTTCGTTTCCTAGTGCATCAACACAATAAAATTCTAATTCATGTATTGAATCTTCGCTCAGATAAACTGTTCCTTCTACTTCGTTCCATTCACTCCAGTCTTCCCATGACGTGCTAAGATCGTATCTCCATCTTTGTCTAAAGAATATTGATACATCATTTACTGGGTGTGGATCTTGATCTTCACAACTAAAGTCAATTGGCGTTATTGTTCTTATGAACTTACATTGTTCTGCTTCTTCTTGATCACCAAAGTAATCACATTCAAGATTTGGGTCACCAACTACTTTTGTTGTTATAGGAGGCAATAGGTCTACTGCGTCGATTTCTTCGTATAGTGGACCCATATTTCCAAGTAAATCATATGCACGATATTCTAATCTGTGGTATGAATCTTCTTCATATGATATTGGACCTTCATATAATGTCCAATCTTGGATAAGTTCCCATTCATCACCTTCGTTTAATTTCCAGAAAATTCTATATTCAATGTAATTTTCACCAGCTGGGTGCGGTTCTGGGTCTTCTGCTGTCAATACTATTTCTGTGTCTGAATTAACATAGTAATGGCAATCTTCTCCTCCACATTCAAAGTAAAGGCCAGTAAGATCTTTGTATATATTTGGTCCTACTGTATCAACCCAGTCTATTTCAAATTGCACTTCTTCTTCATTACCTAATGCATCAACACAGTAATATTCCATTCTGTGTTCACAATCTTCATCAAATGTAAATGGTGCTTCGTATTCTGTCCAATCTGTGTATTCGCCACCATTTATGTTGTATCTATAATAAATTGATACATCACCAGCTGGATGTGGTTCTGGATCTACACATTCTAATGTTATTGGTGTGTCCTGTGTGATGAAATAAATGTTATAACCTATTTGTATATGTGGTTGTCCAACTGTCTTTGTTGTTTCTGGTGGTGTTTCATCGACAGCATGATATTGTACGTGTTCTTCTTCCATGTTGCCTAGTAAATCAACCGCATACCACTTTAGCATGTGGAATGATTCTTCATCGAAGTTGATGATTGCAACATTGTCGTATACGTCATTTTCTTCTACTAATTGCCAATCATCTTCTTCATACATTTTCCAATAAACTTCATAATGTATATAATTTACACCAACTGGACAATCTTCAGTGTAATCTGTAGCTGTTAAAATTATGTTTGTGTTTGTTAACAGATAATAGTTATCTGGTCCATAAGTCATTCCTTCGAATGTCTTTTCAGTTATTGGTGGTGTATCATCTACATTATCAATTTCTGTTTGGTAGACTTCTTCGTTTCCGACATTATCGATTGAATAATATTCTATTGTTTGCCCACATCCAGGTTGTAGCTGGAATGAGTTTTCGTATACTATCCAATCTCCACCATTTATTCTATAGTATGTTGAATTAACACCTGCACCACAGTTTTCAACTGCTGAAAGCATGAATTCTGTGTCAGATGTTACAAATAAATCACAATCGAATGGGTCACCTGTTTCACACATAATATAAGGGTCTGTCCATGTTTTTGTTGTGTTTGGTGGTTCGTTGTCAATTCCGAATTGATTTGTGTCACCACATTCGTTGTTTGCTCCGTTTCCTGCCCAATCTTCTCCATATACATCAACCAATACGTATGAACACAGATCTTCTTCTTCTGGTGTCCATGTATATTCATAGAATCCTGTTGATGCGTTGTATTCCATAATAAAGAATCCATCTGACCATGTTACTTCTTGGTCATGGAAAATTATTCTTCCTTCTCTTACACCCGATTGATAATCTGATATTGTTGCTTGTGATAGTACAGGACTTCTGTACCATGTTACTGGATTGCTATCAGGTGGTGAAATAACTTCTACGTTTGGACATATTAAGTCTAATTCACAATCTTCTGTATCAAATGTACATTCTAAATCGTGTCCAGGTGGGTAACATGATAAATCACCATAGTTAAATTCACCCACATCTTCACATATCATTCCACCAAGGTTTTCACCATCACATTCTTCGTCTCCGTTTATTTCACCATCACCACAATATTCAGTGATCTCTGTGTTGTGGAATTCACAATAAATTGAATCTACTTGGCCAACAGGTATGCTAACAACCGATAATCCTGCAGGATCTCCTACAGTTTGGTTACCATTGTAACATACTGCTGATACGAAACTGTAATCACCTTGTAGTGTTTCTGTTATATCAACATATGCTGTTGTATCATTGATTTGTATTTCAAATACAATGAATCCGCTTTCATCTGTGAGTCCGTTTTCAGGAACAGCATAACCCCCACTTACACTAGCTGAAAAGAACCAATCTTCTGCTGGAACATCGTCAACAAATTTTCTTACGGTTACTGTTCCACCACAAAGTTCTTCTGCTAGATCAGCAAGGTCTTCTGCTAATTGATTAAAATCAGTGTCATAATAATCATCTTCTTCTGCTATCATTTTCATTTTTTGTGCAGCTATTGTATCTCCAACACCAATACCTAATGACAGTATTTTTACACCATATGATTTAGCTTCGTTTGAATCTTGTACTGCTTCCCATACACATTCTAAGCTACCACAGGATACTTCAGGATTACCATATCTGTTTGGTCCACCATCTGATGAAAATACGTATAAATCTGGTTTACCAATTCGGTTATCGAATTGATCGTGGGTTACTTCCAATCCGTCTTCCCAGTTTGTCATACCACCGCTTGTTACGGAATCTATTGCATTTTCTAATAGTGTGATATCGTTTGTGTAATCTTGAACTAGTGTTGCTGTTGAATCAAATTCAATAACAGCAATTTCTGTTGGGGTATTTGGTAAAAATGCATTAACAAAATCTTTGAATGCATCTTTCATTTCTGCTAATTCAGTTGAGCTAATGCTTCCAGAGCTGTCTAAAATAAGAGCCATATCAACTCCACATGAAGCTGGTATTTCTGGGTTGTATAATGAACAGATGCTTGGTTGGAAATAGCAGAACCAACCGTCTTCTACCATACATATTGAGTCACAGCCATCTCCACCTTCGGTGTTGCCGTCGTCACATTCTTCTGATTGGTAGTCTATTATACCGTCGCCACATGTTGCGTCAGGGCATTCTGGTCCTACACATTCTTCTGATAATATTGTAATGTCATCAGTATGGGTCAAATCTGATGCAATAATGTCGTACTCGCCTTCTTCTGTTAATTGTATAGCGTATCCATCAAAGAAATCGCCTTCTTCGTCTGTAGTATCAGAACCAAATTGTTGTCCTTGTCCTGGTTCTGTTACCTCTATACCCACGTCACTTATAGTATCATACCCAAGTCCGTGAATATATGCAGTCTCACCCGGCGCGAAACCGGTTTTCGGATTTCCGAATTCGTCAGATACCCACACTTCAGCTTCATCAATACTGAATGCAGGTGCAATATAAAACGTAAACGATAGAAGAAACAGCGCTAAAAAAATAATAAAAGTACTTACCTTAATTATACCCATGTGACCTTTTTTCATTATAACACCCCATTAATTTTTGAAACAATAGTAGAATATACTATTGTTTAATTGAATATACTGTACTGTATACCAACTAACTTAAAATTGAATGAAAGATTTATAAACCTAATGCCGGTAGTAATAACGTATGTAATGTTTTTGTAATGCTTCCGTAATTCATATAAAGTTTTTACTATTTCTGAGTAGCTTCCGTAATTCATATAAATAACGTTTTTAGTTTTTACTATTTTTGAGTAACAATAGATTTATAAAGACTTCTGCTATTACTGGTGTATAATGATTGTAATTCACTACGGTAGTAATGTTTGTGAATTATAAATCGATTACAAGGGTGATTATAATGGTCATGGAAACAGTTCAAATCAGATTAACAGAAAAACAGATAAGATCTATTAATGTTCTTGTCAAAAAAGGCATATATCCTAACAGAAGTGAAGCTGTAAGGGATGCTGTAAGAAAGTTAGTAAATGATAACTAATTTTTTATTTTTACTTTCTATATTTATCCTACGAATGGAAGCAAGAATTTACCGAGTGCGTTTCCTACATTATTTACTGTTTTTGATATATCAGGTATTACTGGTTGGGTTGTTAGTGTTTCTTCTGTTTTTATTTCTGGTTCTGGCGCACCACCACGGCTTTCTGGGCATGTAAAATCGGGTACTGTGTAATATTTTTCATAAATGGTGTTTCCACCTTCTGTTATATAAAATGTTGCATAACCACCGTTAGTGTCACCCAAACCTTGCATAACACCATCTATCCAACTAACTCCAGTTTGGATTTCGCCATCATTATCTCCTGCAGCATCATTTGCGATTGTTCCTGTACCTTCATTGAATTTCCAATAAGCTTTAAGGGTTGGTTCTTCTGAAGGATCGACACCAATGTCCATATTATCATATATTTCTTGTTGTGTTCTAGCTTCATTCCATATTCTTAATTCATCCATTTGTCCTTTGAAGTTCTGATCAGGGTTGTAAATCGCATTTTTTCCTATTACTGCTGGATATTCTGAATGAACCATTTCTCCGGTTGAATGTCCACTGCACCGTTTTTCTGATGCTGGTTGACCATTAATATATAATCTAATTTGACTTTCATACCCACCTTCGACAACAGCTGCTACATGTGTCCATACACCGGCAGGTATTGTATTTATACTCCAACAACCACGTGTTACTTCACCACAGTCACCATAATGTACATGAACTCTTCCATTTCTATCTGGGTGTTGTTGTTCACCAACTGTTAACCAGAACCCACAAGTTCCTACAGTCATGTCATGATCATCTGATGTGAATATTGGGTTGAAATAAATGTCCATACCACCTTCATCAAGCGGTAACATGACCCATGCTTCTATTGTGAATGGGAATTCTATATCATTAATGCCGTCTGTATCTCCAATATCAATATACCCAGTTCTTTCGAAATCAACTGCACGATCAGCCAGTTCTCTATTTTCTATTTTTATTATTCTGTTTCCTGTATCATCATATTCGAATACATTACAATTCCCATCAGAATCTATCCAGTGTGTTAAACGGTTTGCAGCATCGAAATAATATTCTGTTGCTTTTTCTCTTGATGTATGGAAGTATTGTTGTACATGGTTTTGATTGTACCACGATGAAGCGGGACTGCCGTAAATGTTGTTCGCATCTGTTAATTTAACATATGTTTCATATGGTTCACCACCATCCCAATATGGGCTTTTCTGTCCTGTGTATGCTTGTACAGGTGTTTGCCAAACATATGTGACACCATTTGCAGGTTCACCACCAGGAGCGTCTTTTGCATAATATGCTATTTTTATTACATCATCTACGTTTGCATCGATACCATATATCCAGTAGTCCTGTGTAGTATCACCTTGTTCACCAGCTCCCGTGTCTGCTAATCCAAGTTCAATAAATTGATTTCCTGATTTTGATTGCAAATTTCCGTAACTATCGTATACATAATCGATTTGACCTGCAGGATGGTTTAATCTATCCAGTTTATTGCTATTATCATCTACAGTAAATGTGTTGTGTGGGGTTCTTGTTAACATGTTGTCATTTTCATCATAAGTATAATCAATTGTTTGATAATATCTTCCACTAGCGGTTTCGGGTGCCGTCTGTGTTAGTCTGTTTACGTTGTCATAAGAAAAGTCTGTGTATTGATCTAAAACAGGATTACCAGGATCATTTGTCAGTATTTCATTTTCATGTAAATTCAATAAATTACCAACATTATCATAGTCGTAAACTTCTTTTATTTCTCTGTAATCACCAGGGATCTCTGTATTAATATAGCGTGTTCTTATTTGCTCAATCCAGTTTCTTGGAGTATATGTGTAAGTTGTTTTAGGACCATCGGCATGTTGTGTGAAAACCAGTCTGCCAGCATTATCATATTCATAATCAACTATTTCTTGAGGTACTTCAGGGAAACCGTTTACAGGGAATATTGATTCTAATCTACCTACTTCATCATAGAAATGATATATTTTAGCTTCCATGAAAGGATATCGAAGGTTTACTATACTATTTAAATTATTATAATCACGTTCAACTCCCCAGAATGGCTCTCCATGTATTTCCTTGTAATCTTCTCTTAATCTTCCACGATAATCATAAGAATAACATGCTTTATAGTCGGTACCATATGTATTTTCTATATATGTTAATTTTCCTGTATAGAACCCCCATTGGAAATTGGTTTGACAGTGTGTTGGTGCTCCATCATAGTCATCATAATGATACTTTATTTCTGCGTCTGAACAATCTGATAATAATCCATTCCAACTGTTTGCAGATGATATATCATAATCAACACAAATTAATCTGTTTAGACCATCGTAAACAACACCAACCTTTCTTTGACAATTATGTGAGTCAGGGTTGTTGTCATCGTATCCACCACTATCCCATTCGCAACCATCGCCCGAAACTATAACATTGCTACGTGCGTCATATTTTAAATTTCTACGAACACCAAAATCAGGATTTTTTGTTGCGCGAATGCGTCCTAATGTATCGTAAACGTTTTGTGTTTTAATGCTGTTTTCTGAATTACTTGCTGTTGTGTCTATTAAAATAGGTCTGCTTAATATATCAAACTCAGTTATAGTTGAAATGAATTGATTGTTTTTGTTTTGTAATGGGCCTTTGTATAGTTGGATACCATCTACTACAACTGTTGCGTCGTGGGTACCACCGCTGTTGTAATTATTGAATAATCTTACATATATTTCATTAACACCTGCTGGTACTACTCTTGTTCCACATTTTCTTTCCCATGATGTGCTTACAGGACCATGAAATGCATTAGTATAACTGGCACCATCCCACATGATTTGTAATATAGAATTATCTCCTGTTCCACTTATTTTTTTGAAATCAGCACAGATAGTATAAGTTCCACCACCTGTATCAATTGGTATATCTACACTACGACAAGGATCATTTTCATATGTTGAAACTTGTTTCAACGATCTGTCACCGTATTTTGGATAATCTGATGTGATTGAATATGTTCCTCCATGTTGTTCGTCACACCACCATTTTTCGTGCCAAACGTCTTCGACCCAATGGTAATCTCCTCCTAATTCAAAACTTGGGTTGAGTACAATGTTATTTACATTAGTTTCAACCACGTTTCCTAATTTATCACTAGTAGATATAACCGAAACATCATTTTCATTTTTAATTCTTGTGTAATGATAATCTGGTGTTCCTGTGTAATATGTTTCTGTGTATGTACCACTTGGATATTCATTAAAATTGTATGCTTTGTTAGCTCTTGTTAATGGACTGTTTTCATAAAATATTCTTGTCCAATAATCCTGATCTTCTCCCAACTTGTAAGGATTGCTTGTCTGTTCAACTAAACCAATTTCATTATATTTTGTTTCTGTTAATGTATGAGTATCATCTTCTATGAATGTTGATAGCCAAGGTCTTCCTAAACCATCGACAAAATCATGTGTTATCATGTCGTATTCATCATTACCAAAGGTCGATCTTGTTGTAACCTGGTTCATGTTCATGTTTGAGAACGTATTATCGTAATTTAAATCACCTTGATCTAGTGCATACGTATATTCATAAATTGTTGTTGGTCTGTCTGAAGGATCACCTGGTTGGTAACTCTTCCACAGTCTCCATAAATCATCATATTCAAAGCTAGCTGTTTGATCGTTTTCATCTATTATATCTGTTATTTGACCCACATCATTATAGTTTACGTATGATTTCTGCCAGTCATAACATGCGTATTCGTCACCTTCTGGCCCATTTTCTACATCTTCACAATTATATACACATGTTAGATAGAAATTTCCGAAATCTGTACCCCCCTGCCAGCCATAATTTGCTTCATGTGGTATACCACCGCATGGAGTGGTAGTATCGCCATAGCCGTATAATGTGTAAGTATAGTGAGAATTTGTTGTATCGGTGAGAAGATCATCAAAGTTAAAGCTTGATTTGATATAGTCTTTCTTTATTCTCAATTGTCCATAGTCGTTATATCTTTTTTGTGATACTTTAATCATCTCATTTTCAGCACCTTCTATGAAATTACCACCAATGAAGTTTACTTTAGGATAAAATGCACTACCTTTCATCTGCCATTGTGTCATACTTTTAGTAAGTGCGTTTAGAGCTCCATCGTTAACGATATTTAATATAATATTATTCCAACTATGATCCCATCGCATATCTCTATAGAGGTGTTCACTGGCGTAGTCTTGTACATGAGGAACATAATTTAATCCACCGAATTTTGTTGTTTCAATTACGGTGAATTCATCGTTATTAATGTTTTTGAAATGTGTTTCTTTGTAATTAATTTGACCATTTATATTATTGTAATCATACATGCTTGTAGTTTCGGTGTTATCAATCGATTGTGTTGATTGTTGTAGTGCATTCCAATAGATTGGGGGTAATGAAAAACCATCATTACTATATGCTTGCATGTATGCTCTTCCGTATTGGTAAAGGTTTTCTGACGAGGAAATAAGAGCTCCATCATTTTTGTAACTTTTAGCACTTATCAATGAACCTCTTTGATAATCCATATTTTGTGTACCAGAATATCTTTGCTGTGTGGTAATGCCTGGTGTCTGAAAATAATCACATGTATTATCGTTATTACCATCGAGACATTTCAATGATTTATATTCAGGGGGTCTATATACTTGGAAAGTAGGTAATTGTGAATTTGTGTTAGGGAAACTGTATAAGTCTATCTGAGTTCCAGCTTCATAAGCATTATACCTATAGAATGCTTCATGAACAGCCCACGTTTCGCCATTACCAATCTTACAATTTTGTAGCCCTAGATCTGCTGCATGAGCGTCACATGTGAAATAAGCATCACGTGCCCAAACGAACTTGTATAATGGTGCTTCACCAAGTTCTGGATTTACTGATACGTCATATACTGCACCACACCATTCACACGTATTGTAATCACTATCACAGGCACCACATATCATGTCATCTAAAATATGATCTTTTACATAACTAATGGTCCAATCTTGTGTATTACACTCTTCAAAAACAACTTGAGCACAACTCAGAGCTTCTGATTCGGGTATATCTAATGTATTACAATCATTTGAATATGGTATTACCACATTCTTAACACAAACTGATCCAGATATTGTATCATCGTGATCTCCACCAGGATTCCAATAGCCAACTTTAAAAACAAAATTAAGATTAGCACCAGGTGGACCATATACAATAATAGGTTCTCCTATAGGTAATACTGCAAGTCTATCGGCGTTATCTATAGCATCACGAAAATCAGGGTTGCCGCCGTAATCTATTTCATGGCTTCTCTTTAAACTGAATCCATATTTTCTTTCAACTTGATCAGGATGATTAAAAATGATTGGTGGTTCATGTCCTGAACCTAGATCGGGATTTGTGCGGGCTGTTGTATATTCATATTTTGTCCAACCATATGGTGCCATTTCTTGTAGATTAGCACCATTTTCATTATAACTAGGAATTTCAAAGATATGTTCATAACCAACATATGCGTTTGCATAAGGTGTTCCTGTTGTCATGAAATAACTGTCGTCTATACCATCGTATGCGGGTGGTTCATATGTGGCAACACCACTACTTTCACCAGGACCCCCAATCACACCTATATAATCTTGTTCACCATTAACAAGGTCATTAATATCATTAGTATAGACATATTTTGTTGAATAACAATTATCTAACCCATCACAGTTCTCAACTTCTGAAACACGTAGTCCACCACCATAGTGTGTATCATCTTTTTCAATTTGATTACCTACTTGAGAAGCATAATAATTACCAACATGTAGATATCTATCTGCTTCATATTTCCATTCTGAGGTACCTCCGGTTGACCATGTAACTTTTTTTAGACTATTTGCCCATGGTTTAAGGCCGTCAGGGTTTCCTTCCGCATTGTGTGTGAAAGGTGTGCCAGGTTCGAAATAACTTCCCCACCTATCAAACGCATTCGGATTCATTGGTGGATATTCAAAACCAGGATAACCTAATATATTAGCTCCACCATTGATAGTAAGTTCAACATTATCAATTGCAACATCATTAATTGCTTCTGATGATGAATGAATTAAAACAAGTGCATAAGATGCATACGAATGAACAGTATCTGAAACTTGATATGTTTGCCATGAATCTGTTATTGTAAATTCTTCCACATCGTCATACCCAAGATATGTTTTACTTGCATCATAGTATTTTATAAAAGCTCTGATTGTTCCATCACCGCTAATTTTTTTAGCTTTAAAATTTAGATCAATTGAATCATAACCACTCACACCGTCTACTAATTGTAACACCGCAGCTGTAGCATTTTCTTGACACTGCATTGTTTCTATCCATTCGTGTGGTGGTGATAAACCACAGTTATCCATAAGTGGATTGTTACCATCTGCCCAATTACCATATTCATGTTGAATTGTATCACAAACCTTTGATCCTGTTACATAAGAACCATATCCCAAACCATCTATACAATAACGAGTTGCAGCAAGATCACTGCATTTTAATCCTCCGTCCCCAGTTTGCCAACACATGTTATTCTCAAGGATAATATCATGGAATGTTGTACCATCTTCTATTTTTAGACCCATTTGTCCAGTTTCGACATAATCTTCCTCGTTTGTAACACGAACCTCTGCTAAATCCCCGTTTTCGTATTTGTACCAATTATCTTCTGCCAGTAGTTCTACACCACCAACATCTCCCCAATAACCAACAGGAAGTACGGTTGTACCATAAGGCATTTCATGATATTCAAATGATGTTACAGGAGTAGCTTGGATACCACCCTTACCAAATGTTTGTATGCTATTTAATGTCAGACGACCATCGTTTGGTGCAGCATCGAAATTATCTGGTGTTCCTGATACAAGATCGTAATCCTGATTAAAAACAACCTGCTGTAGAATTTGGTCAACAGTATATGTTCCACTTTCACTATATGCTACATTACCACGAGTAAGAACAATCTTTGTTAAGTAAGGCATTCTGGTTGTACCAGATCTTATTTCTCTTTGATCTTTTCTGGTAGTTTTATCATATATAAAATGAAGTCGGTAAATAGGTGTTTCTATATCACTAATGTAGGTATTCGAATCGATATATTTCAATATTTTAAACTTTGAATGTGTTTCGGAATAGGATGTTGTACCATCTGGGCTTATAACACATCTTCTTGAACGTGCAGGACTGTCAGAATATGTAGGGCTCCAATCACCTTCTGTTCCAGTATAACCATAGTAGAATTTGATTTTATTAAAACCAGAACCCGATGCAGGGTTAATTTCTTTAATACCCCAACTAGTGTAGAATGGTTGTAGTAATAATATTTCCATGTAATTTCCATTCTCATTGAAGTTACAATCACCATCAAGATCAGCCCCCTGAGAAGGGGCTTTAGTTTTTTGTGAAAACTGTCCAAAAGTTGTAACACCTGTAGGTCCTCCATGAATTTTACCTTCAGCTTGTAAAACACTTACAGAACCATCTGGTATTATTTTACCAATAGGTTCATAAATATATTCATTACCATTAATATCAGTTACTTTGAATTTCTTTATTAGACCATTGTATTCACCAGCTACTTGTTCTTGATATGCTACTATTTGTAATGCATCAGAACATACCGCATCTTGGTTATCGTTATCACATTGGCTGTCTGTATCATCTAATACATCGTGTATATTGCTACTTGCAACTTGTGCGTGGAATACTTTTGGATGCCCGTCAATCGTATTTTCACCATATATTATTGGGCCAGAATATGCTGGTGATGAAAGTTGAAAAATATCAGGTGATGTAAAGTCAATTAATTCTTGCCAACCTGCGACAGGCTGTAATCCGGTTCCTATATAATAGAATCCCTGTTGTTTATGAGGTTCACCATATTCATCCGGTATAGTATCTATTTCTATACTGTGTGTTAGAACACTTTGACCTTCATAAGCAGCAATGGTATTCAAAGTGTTTGCTGTGGATAGAAACATAGAGAACCCTGCATTTTGTGATAAACCTGACTTTGGGTCGCCTGGAGCAGGTGCTGGTGCGCTTGCTGGTAAGGGTGGCATGAAAAATGTTCCTGCAAACTGTAAAGCCAAATTACCAATTACCATACCAAGCTCTAGAGAATCTTTTTTTACTTCAGTACCAGTAGTTATATAATCTGTGTAACCATTTACCTTATCATGAACAAAAAAATTGACATCATCAGAAGCCTTGTAATCATCAGGAATTCCTGACATAGATCTTGTTATACCTGGTATGTTTAATGACCAGCCAAGACCAACAGTACTCGCTTTTTGATTATGTTTGAGACCACTACCATAACTTAAGGTAACTGGAAAATCAGTTCCTCTACCGGGTAATGTTATTAGTGGAATTGATAATGACATGTCACCAGTATGCGTGTTTACATTACCGTCTCCTGTAACTTCGAACTTTGCATTTGTTGGTGCATCGAATGCGGAAACCTGTACAGCAAGAAGGCTAGATAAGATTAATACGGCTACTACAAAAAAAATCCCCATCCCTTTACTGACCATTAAGTAACATATGAACATAAATTATTTAAATAGGTTACCACTGTTCTTTGAAACTCGTTAATAGGAAGTATAATAAAGATTTTGTTTGTTGATAAAAGTTTACTCTTTTTCAGGAACTGAGAAATTGCCTTTCCCATCATTAAAGAGTGTTGCTTCTCCGTCTCTGTTTACGACATGTAGATCAATATCATCATCATCGTCTATGTCTACAAAACATATACTCAATCTTCTGTACAAAGTACCATCGGGTGCACGATCAGTTGTACCAATAGGTAATTCTCCGTGATAAGTGAAATTACCTGTTCCGTCGTTTCTGTATAATGTAATATTATCTACAGTCCCGAGAGCTTTGTCTGTATCACCATCACCATCAATATCTCCGAAAGCTGCGCATAGTGGTTTTCTGTTTGTTGACTGCGTAGAAACATATGGTCTCTTTGTTGCGCAACCGAATGTTGAAGCTATAAGTAGTGTAGTACCTAAAATAAATGTTGCTACTCTTGTAAAGTTATTATTATATTGCATGTTATCACTTAGTTAGAAATGAGTAAGAAATCTTTTTAAGATAATTTATTGCTTATTATACAATTACGATAGAATTGTGATATTTATTGGTTAGGTTATTGAAACTTCATCAGCTTTAACGTAATTCAAAAAAATTACAAAAGAATTACACCATTTACTACTGTTTAGTTTTTAATACATTATATGTCCTAGTAGGAATAGGGAGGATGTGTATGAGAAAGATTATAACAATACTGTTGATGCTAACTATTTTTACAAGTTTAATTATTAGTAGTGTTTCTGCACAATTTTACTCGGATAAATATATTGATGACACACTTGAAAGAAAATTTTTATTTGATGAATATGTGATCACAGAAGATGTTCTTCCATTCCTTGATGGTAATAAGGTGTACCTTGTTGGAGGATATGTAATAAAAGATAAAACAAAAACATACTTTTCTGTTGAGATAAATAAAATAGAAGGTGTGATGGACATATTGTGTACACACAAAACAACTGTAAGAGATGACGGAGTATATTGTTATGATGTTGTTGTAAAAGAAACTGATCCAGAAACACAACAAACACATCAAACAAAAAACACGTTTATCATAATGGGGGTTTCTGAAATAGTCGCACAACAAGAACCGTTACAAAGACAAGGCCGACAGCCAATGGCACAACGTACTTTTATAGAGGATGGTTACACGCTTTATGTTTATGGTGTTGGGCTTGTTGCAAAGTCTAATGACGAAGGTATAACTTATTATCATCAGGATCATTTGTCAAGTAATCGATTTTCTACCAATACCGAAGGTGAGTTAACAAGCAAAAGCGTACAATATCCGTATGGATCTGATTTTTCTGATGCAGGAACAAAAGAAGCTGATACAAGTTATAAGTTTACTGGACAAGAGCAGGATAGTGATCTATATTATTATGGTGCACGATATTATGAACCAACTACTGCCAGGTTCATAAGTGCTGATCCGGTTTTCAATCCTAGTGTGAGTCCGTACGCTTATGCTGCGAATAATCCGCTTCGTTATACAGACCCAACAGGGGAATATGTTGTAGATAAGTTAAGTTATTCAATTGTTCCTGGAGTAACAAAGCAGAAAATTAAATATTTTGTTGAAACTGCAAAAACATTAAGTCCTGCTGTTAACAGTGTGATGGGTAGTTATGGACATACATATCCAAGTATTTTAGTAAACCCTACCAGACTTAGAAAAATATATGCACAAGCCTCATATAACCCTGATCCTGGTTTTTCTGTATTTACAGGTACGGGTGGACAACCATTCTATGATCACCTATTGAATGATGTGATTCATAGAAATTCTCCTGAGGGTAGAGTGACATTATCTGGTGTTAGTACTTTTGATGAATTGGCAGGATTTGTTCATGAATCAACACATAGATTACAGCATGTAGAAAATCGTCTTTTAACTCTAAATAAAAGATCCGTGGCGAATGTTTATAATTCACTTTTTGGCGCTAATGGTTTTTTTCACACCCACAATCCAAAAATTATTTCAGGACTTAGTGTTAGTGAATTAGGAATAGCAAGGCAGGCAGTTGCATTTGAAATCGAAGCACAACAAGAGGCGTACAACACTTTGGTTAAAATACAAGGAATGAATCCAACGAATAGACCAGCTCTAAGTGGTAGTTTAACCGATGCACTTAACGAGCATAGTGCAATACTCAGTAGGATGAATTCTATAAAAAATGAAATAGACACTGCTGCAAAGGCGAAAACAAGCACTACACCATAATGATTAATTTAAATATGTTGTGTAGTCAGGTAAAATTAAGTGATTAGTATGAAAGCGTATGAATCAAAAGGATCAAGAAAGGCAGGTCGTGTAGTATCTGGTTTGGCTGGATTGGGCTTATTATTAGGTGGTTGTGGATCCCCTGAAGGATATAGTGGCCCTACATATGCTGGAGATAACCCTAATGGAATAATAAGAAGAGGACATCATGCTGATTCGTCTGACGTTAGATCAATGCCATCATACCCAAACGGTGTTCCAGGTTTTAGAGGTCAAATAGATTTTGGTGTTAGTGTTAATAGTACAGGTAGAGCAGATTCTGTAAGAGTTTTGTATGTAACAAGTGAAGCTGGTGCAGATAGTGCTGGTTTAGCTACTATAAAGAGTGAAGCTCTTGCTGCTGCTAAAGATTCATTAATGAAAAATAGCTATCGAACCGACAGAAGAGAAGCAGATGGTACTACTGTTGTTTCTATTGACTATAGAAACGGCAGAACAAGGTTTATTAGTCATAAAATAAACAGCGGGAAGCGTAGAAAATAATCTATAATTCTTTATAACCATATTTTCCAATTAATGGTACAAAGACAAAGTTACCAATAAGTTTTTTATCTAATCCTTTTTTTGTTTTTTTTATTGTAAACAATTCATTCATTATGGTAATAACTAAAATGCCATTTGTTTTTAGCTGATTTAATAGTGGTTTCGGTACTTCGGGTGCTGATGCACTTACAACAATTCTATCGTAAGGAGCTTCTTTTTCATATCCGCACGTGCCGTCACTTTCAATAACAAAAACGTTCTTGTACTTTTTTAGGTTCTTTTTTGCAAATTCACTCAGGGTATGCAAACGTTCAACAGCAATAACCACACCTTTTTTACCAACAATTTCAGATAATATAGCGGCCTGATAGCCAGAACCAGCACCAATTTCCATTATTTTTTGATTTGCCTTCGGTTTCAATGCTTCGGTAAGTGCAGCTACTGTAAGTGGTTGTGATATTGTTTGATCTTCGTATATAGGTAGGGGATAATTTGCATATGCAAGTTTTTTATGTTCAGGTAGGACGAAGTCTTCACGTGGGACTTTTCTAAACGCAGCTATTACATGTTTGTTGTGCAAATAACCTTGAGAAACTAGTTCATCTATTAATTTTTTCTTTTTTTCAGATAACATAAAAATAAACTTATTTTTAATATTAAAAAAGAGAATGAATATAATAACTTATGCTAAACAATCACTAGGACAGTCTCCACCAATTAAAGTAAACTGTGCTTTTTGTGGGTCATGATCAACGTAAGTTCGACTCACATAAACAATAACATCACTAACTGTTTCGTAATCTCCTAATGTAATTGTTTTTGTTTCACCATCTATATCGATAACAGCGCTTATTGTATAATAGCTGCTATATAATGGCTCATCACTTTCAACAAGTCCTATAAGTTTTATCTCGTGATCTTGACCAAGTAATTCGAATTCTTTTGTTTCATCTACTCTTACTAGTGCTCTTGTATATTCACATGCTTCTGAGTCACATGTTGGATAGCCGGTTACGGTTGAACCACCACCCCCCGAAGCACCAGGTACTTCCTCGGTTTGTGTCGGAACAGCGGTTGTTACAGTTCCTATTGATGGAGAAGAACCATAGCTACCCGAAGTTTGATAGCTGACTGAATATGCATTTCTTATATCATCGGCTGTTAGGCCTGTTCTTTCCATTATTCTATTTTCAATACTCATTGCTTCATTTTTTGATACTTCAAAATCATATTTTGCTTCACCTTTTTGAATTATTATTCTAACTTTTTCTCCATAATCCTTAACTCTTATGATAATCTTTTCTTTGTCAGGTTGGTCTAAATATTTATCAAGCATTCTGTTTGCGTTTATGGCTAATTTTTTTGCAGCTGTTGCAAGTCCATATGCAGAGCCATAATCTTCATTTTCAAATGCTTCTTTTGCTGAAGTAATGTGTCTTAGTGATTGTTGTAATAATTTGGAAATTGCTGCAGAGTTAGAGACAACTGTTTTTATTTTATCTTTTGTTTCTTCGTCCTCATATCCTGCATCAGCTTTATAGATTATAAATTCACCATCGTTATAACCACTATCAAAATGGACACCTTCATCAAATTTTAGTTTCCAAGATGTTCTTCCGGTTTTGTAAATCTTAAAATCATCTTTGCTTGTTGAGATAGATGTATAAGGATCGCTGTGCCAGCTTGCGCGGTTCTCAAAAACAAGTTCATCTTCTGATTCAAAATAACCCAGGTCTATTTCCTCAAACCTAGGATTATCTTCTCTATATCCATAATATTCACCAAGATGGGTTTCTTCTGGTTCTTTTAGGTATAAATTAGATCTTGCAGAGCTGTCGTACCATCTCATTAGGAAAACATAATTACCTGAGGTTTCTATTTTTACAGTATCTACTCTTGATGAGTATTCACTTTCTCTTACACTTGTTGCATAGCTGCCAGAAATCATGTTAGCTTCTTGTGCAATATCTGATATAACACTTTCTCTTATTCCTTGTCCATAGGCACTGCTTCTTGTTGGTATGTATTTTTTAACATAATCTATAATTTGGGTAGCTGTTTCTTCGCCAGTATCCTGATCCTGTATAAATGATACCTTTTCTACAGCAGCTTCACTACCCTTCATGATGGCTGGTTCTGTTGGTGGGGGTGAATCTGCTTGACCTGATGCAGGTGAATCTACTGGATATTCTGCAAAAGTTTGTGCTATATCTTCAAAATTAAACTCTATTCCAAAAACGCTCTTGTATTTTGCAATTGCTTCTCCAATTTCTTCGCTTGCATCTTCTATCGCGTTTAGTGCTTTATCCATTTTTATTTCGTCTAAACCCTCTCTTTTCTCGATTATTCTAATTTCATTATCTATCTCGTCTTCACTTTTACCAGTCTTTTCTTTTATATTCTTCTTGAAATTTTCTCTTTCATTGAGAACATCGATCTTAATGGTTGTGGCAGAATCTTGAATTTCATCCAAAACAGCAACTAATTTGTTTTTTTGTTCTTCTGTTAAACCCTCAATTTCTATTTTTAATCTAATTCTTTCTGTTATTTGTTCAGCTGAGGTTTCGTGTTCTTCTATAGCTTTTTCAACGTCAACAATATCTTGTACATTTTCAGATGATTCAGAAATATAATAAACTTCATTTTTTGCATTTGTAAGCATTTTTCCATGTTCTCCTTTCGCTATTTCGGCTTCTGTTGCTTTATTTTCATTTACCATTTTTTCAGCTTCTGCAAGTCTTTCATTTGCTATTTCTATAGACTTCTCGGCTTTTGCTTTTGGGTCAAATGTCAATGCTAATGATAATTCATCAAACGCAGTATCGATAAAATAAAATGGAGAGTCAGGAGTTATTCCTGCTGTATCTTCTGCATATACACTTGGAACTAAAGAAGAAAATAATATTGTAATTACAAACACCGAAAGAAGTTTTTTATTCATAAACATAACTTTGATTTTGTGATATATAAGTGTTGTCGTTTAGTAGGGTTTCCCCCCATTATTATGTACCTTCAAGGATCTCTTCTCTTATCTTCTCTACCGATTTTCTATTTTTTCCTTTTATGTGTTTTGCAACCACTGTAGCCATTCTCTTTTCTTTTTCACTTAGGTAGTGACCAAATGTTATGAATAGGAATGAGAATACTATACCTACACCAAAGAAACTAAACACAACTGTTATTATTTTTGATATATCGTGTGTTGGAGCAAAATCACCATATCCTATTGTTGTTATTGTGATTCCAGTGAAATAGAATGAATCTATGTAGGTCCATCCCTCGATTGCATTGAATATAAATGTGCCCGCCATCAATAGGACTATAACACTAATCACTGCAACAAGTAGCTTTAATCTTGTGCTGATTTGATCCATAATTTATATATTTCACCTGTAGAGTATTTATTAGTTGTTGTAAAAAATTAGATTATTTTTTCTTTATTAAAACAGCGTTTACATTTCCTTCTTGTCCTGGACGTGAGGTTACTCTTGCTTGTCCAAGCTCTGTTTCTATTATTGCTCCTTTTGTCATTATATTTCTTCTAATATAGTGAGAATCAGCTTTGTTGTCTGTTACAGATAATATTTTTGCTTTCTTTGATTTACCATCAATTGTTATGTTTGCTGTGTTAGTGTACATGGATATTCTTTTAGTAGAACCGCCACGTGTTTTCTGTACTTTTGTCTTCTTTTCACCTACTATTGCAGGTAGAAAATCACGGCCTCTTTGATATTTTTTCTTTTTCTTACTACGTTTTAGTAAGCCACCTGTTTTTTTCTTTCTTGATTTCATATACCATTTTGCCATCTTAATCACGTTCTGATATTTTGTGTCTCGATAAGTTTTATGTTTATTATCTTAACTGCTTATGTTATTTAACTATTTAAGTTTATGTGTGTATTAAATTATCAATTAAATTTAATTTTGTTTTGGAGGTTTTCGAGAAATGGATAGACCAATAGATGTTCTTAACAATGCGAAAGGGAAACGAGTCCTAATAAGACTTAAGAAAGGAGAAGAAATATCTGGTATTCTACAAGCACTTGATCTTCATCTAAATATGTGGCTTGAAGATGCAGAACAAATAAGTGACGACCAGAAAGTTAAACTAGGAACCCTTTTAGTCAGAGGAGATAACATCATATATGTTTCACCTGAAAAAGGAGAATAAAGGAGAGTAAATTTTTTCTGGAAATTTGTAAAAATTACGGAAATAAATAAGTATAGTTAGTGTTAGCTTTCGATAATGGTTGTAATTATCTATTAAAGCTTTTGTTAATATTACATTGTAAGGTGGCTTAAGATGGTTAAAGGAACAACATCAAAAGGAAGACATAATAAAATAACACACATAAGATGTAGAAGATGTGGTAGACATTCCTATAATATGAGGAAAAAGACGTGTTCTGCTTGTGGTTATCCTTTGAGTAAACTTAAGAAAGACAAATGGAAATGGAAAACCGTTAATCGCAAGAAACGTAAGCCGTTAAAGAAAAACCATCAAAAAATAAAGACTGTTTATTTTGGCCGTAAAATTACGACTGATAAAAAGAAACGGAAAAAATAATTTTTCTATTGCGAATAATAATGATTTTATAATTGATTTTTGATGTGATATGAATGATGATTAAGGAATTACCGGAAAATAAGCACCATGTTGGTACTAGATCGCTTTTTGTAACTACATCAGACTATCGCATGGAGTTTTACATCGATTTAGACGAAACCGGACGAAGAAGAAAACTGTATTATGAATTTACTGATGATGGTAAAGGACCTAGTATTGGACATAGATTATACACACACAAATCTGATGATCCAAGAGGACCAGTAGATCGCGCAATGGATGAAAGAGCAAGAACATTCAGAAGAGATAGACAATATTCACTTGATGCTAAAAATCATAGAAGACAATTAGCGCATAATGCTGCTATGATAGGAGCTGCTAACAGAAGAGGAGAACCAACAGTAGTAACAGAATAATAATTATATATTACCAATTCTTTTTTACATATCTTCCTAATATATTTTTTGAATGGGTCCGACGGGATTCGAACCCGCGACACCCGGCTTAAGAGGCCGATGCTCTACCAGGCTGAGCTACAGACCCAATTGAATCGAAGTATCTTCGATACTTCAATCTAGTAATTGAATAACTAATTATTTATTATTGAGTTTTGATGACTATTGATTACCACTGTCTTTGACCATCATTATGCCTGCTACTAAAGAGACAATAGCAAGTAGCATGATAACTCCTATTATTATGATTGAGAGAAAACCTATTTTCAATAGAAATAATCCAGCACCAAGGAAAATAGTAATACCTAAAAGTAGCAGTGCAATTCCTGTGAGCAATTCCATTATTTTCTCACTCATAGTAAACTATTGATTTCACCGGTTTATAAAATTTTTTCTTCTGCTGAAATCACTTTAAAAACATTTTTTATTTATTATAATGATGAAAATAATGATGAAATTTTTACCTTATTTGACAGCACTATTTTTAGTTGGTTGTGCTGGAAATATTAATAGAAATTTAGAGTATGGAAAGGGAATACCAGATGCAAAATTAAATGCAGCTTCTGCGATACTTGGTGTTCCTAGAGATGAAATATATTTTCTACCCGGTCCCTATATGACTGAGCAAGGGGTTGGACAAACAGTTGAAAGATATACTGGTAAATGGGACGCCCCTGGTCAACTTATTTCGTGTAGAATGGCAGATGGTAATGAAGATAATATAGTTACACGAGAAGAATGGGTAAGATACATGATGGGGAGAAATGAAGAATCTAAGGATTAAATGGATTACCTTCATCTATTCCGTCTTGTGCAAGATTACCCATTATATCACTTCCTTGTTGTGTGTCTTCTGGATTTATATAACAATTACCACAGGTTGTTAAACAATTTATAATTCCTGATGCTCTTTCTAGCTCTAGATCAGATGGTAAATGTCCTAAAATTTTACATGCTCTCTTGAATTTTTGTCTGAACAGGTCTTCTTGACGGGTTTCATAGTCAGAAAATCCTTGATCAATCAATGCACCCTCTTCGTAGATGTTATTGTCTATACCACAGAATCGATTGCACCCAATTGCATATACTTCTTGTGCTTCAGCTGCTGACATTTGTATTGTTGCTGTTGATAAAAAGAAGGTTCCAACAATAACTAATAATAAAACTACAATTACTACTACAATAACCACGGTTATTGGTAATGTTAATCCTTTATTCATATTCTTCTTCCTCTTCCATCCGTTTTCTAATAAAAATAAATAAGAAAGCTCCTACAACAACCATTATCACTATGGCGATTATAAATACCCAAGGGAATTCATCTTCAGCGCAGTCTGCTTCGCATATTTCACCCGGTGTACAAATGTCGTCGCCGCATATGGCAGAGAATGATAATATACATTGAAGATTATCACAACGTTCATTATATTCACAATCTTCATCTCTATTACATTGGGCTTGTTGTTGACATGTTCCTGTGTTACATATATATCCTTGAGTACAACTTACACAATATTCTCCATTTGATGATACAAAACATTCATCGGTTGTTCCAGGACAATCTACTTCTTCTTTACATACACCATTTCTACATTCTTGTCCTGATAAGCAATCACTTGAGCTTGTACAATATCCAGGAACCACAACACTTAATTGGTGGTTATCACTTATTGTTATATCTTCACCATCTGTTGCATTAATGAAAAATATATAATTTCCAATATCGAGATCTGTTGTATAATCACAAGTATATACCTCTCCTTCTTTTTGCATTGTACATTTTGTTTCACAATTTAGTATACAAACATTTGCTGTTATTGCATCCCCCTCTGGGTCTGTTATATCTGCTATAAATGTTATGGTTTCTCCTTGTTGTACTGCTCCTGGTGTGTCTAGTATTGTTACAGTTGGTGGTCTATTGGGAACATCAACATCTATGTAGAATATTGATGATTTTATTCTACTTGAAGATGATTCAACCGTTACTGTTGTTTCTGTTAAGTTTGTTGAATTTTGATTATGTTTAACTCTTACTGTGATGTTTCTTGATTGATCTCTGTTTAATGTTATTACAGTACTTGATAATCCAACAAATGATGCATCCCAGTCATTTGTTGTTGATAATGTTACTGTGTAAGTTTCCCTTGATGATGCAACGTTCTTTAACAATAGTGTATATTCTGTTTCCCCCAGTGGTTCAATAGATATTGTTCCTGTTATAGGACTCAATATGAAATCAGGAGGACCTACGTTAAACTGCTCATTTAATATAACTGTTCCTTCGTTGATTACACTTCCTAGTCTGTAAACACTACAGGACACAACATACCACAGACCCTCTTCATTCACAGTCATATTTGGATAGAACGTATGTGTATTTTGTGCGTGTATTGTTGCATTATCAGATACTATTACATGGGGATCTCCACTAGGATCTCTTAATGCACATTCTACAAGACCAACATGATCTGATGTGTCTACATTTTCTACAACAACCTCAACAATAGCATTTTCACCCGAAGCCATTTCACCAGGAGGTACTATATCTATTATTCGTAATAATGCAAATTGTGTTACATTTATTGTACCAACATCATCTTCTCTGTCAAATTGTCTTGATGATGCACAAGTATCTACAGATGATGCATTTAGTGAACAATATGTTATGTTCCATTGACCAATTTTGTCTATTTCTAGTTCATGTGATATGATATCCATTGTTCCTCCTAATAATTCGGTACAATTTGATTCTAATTCATATGAAATAGCTTCTGGATCCATTACATCGCAATATGATTTTACCCATCTTGTTGAGTTTCCAGTTGATGAAATCGACAGGTCAATAGAAACATTTACTTTTTGTCCTTCTATTAATTCAATAACTTCTGGATAATTTATTTCATCTATTCTTAGTACAGTCATTTGACCTGATAATATACTTTGTATTTCATAGTATCTTTGTATTGTTAGTTCAAATGCTTCTTCCACCTTTTCGATACCATACAGTCCTGTATTAACACCTTCTATAACATCCTCAAGATAAATTATGTGAGATTCTGTAACTATCAAAACTTCTACGTAGATGTCTATTTGTTCCTGCCACATTTGTTTTTCTTCTTCGGTTTCTGCTTCCTCGTATTGTATTAATGCACGCTCTAAATTAATGAAAGCTTGTTGTTGTATCAACCAAAATGTGTCTAAATGACCTTCTAATTGATCCATGTGGAATACAGGACATCCGAATTCGTATGCATCACTTGCTATTTTTACGAATTTTGTTAATGGGAGGTAAAGTCCTTCAGTAAATAAGTAAAATACGTCTTCTCTGTCATGGCATGTGGTTTCACAGTCTGTTCCAACCGCGTTTCCACATAGGCACGATTGATCTGCTGAACATTCGTCGTACTCAATGTCCCAACACTCATCAACCGATGCATTACCAACACAAACTTTCAATGGAGGGAACATTAAATCAATATCACCAGAGAAACTTGCACCATATTCGGTGTTTTCTGTTTCTACGTTTGTCCATTCAACAGGACAATCACTAGGACACGTTGTGCGTGACTCTACTGGTTCACAAATTTCGTTATAATTACATGCAGGAACGCAACCAGAAGCTAAGTCAAATATTTTTCCGTCTGGGCAACTACAGTTATACTCAGCTTCACATGTTAGGTTGTAGACAGTTATGT
The DNA here is from genome assembly GCA_042584825.1 of Candidatus Aenigmatarchaeota archaeon. Lineage (GTDB taxonomy): Archaea > Aenigmatarchaeota > Aenigmatarchaeia > GW2011-AR5 > GW2011-AR5 > JBHOSK01. Next base: position 9,928 of record JBHOSK010000007.1, on the reverse strand, counting down.
TTGTAACCAGTGTTCCGTTTGTTGCTTCACATAATGAGTAACCACCTGTTGGTGGATTTATCTGATCTTCACAGTAGACACATGTTCCATATAATTCATCATAACCATATCCTTCTGTACAACCACAAAGGTCGGGTCTTTCTTGCCATGCGCCGTCCTCGCAATATAATATTCCATGATCACCACCGATGTATTCTCCTGTCATTCCTGTAATGGAACATTCTTTATAAGGAGTTCCGTCGGGTTCACAACTTAATGGAACACAGTAAATACCCGATCCATCAGGCTCCATTCCTTCAGGGCAACCACAAAAGTCTGCATCTGGAACAGGATTTGGATATCCTTGTGCATATTGATCACAATAGTATGGTTGACCCCAACCACCTTGTTCAATGTCTGAACAATGTCCGTTTGCTGTACCGTCTATGCAAATGGCCGTACACAATAAATCGTGTCTTTTTGCAGTTACACCATCAAATACTGCTGTACCATTTGTGTTTTCTGTTGATAATATTACTATGTTCTGAAAACCGCCTGAATTGAACGTGTATTGTAGTGTTGCCCAACCACCCGAACCGGTGTGATAAGGGCTGGCTTGTGTGGTTTCAAAGTCATATATACGTGCAAAATTACCTTTGTCTGTTGTTATGTATGTGGTTACAGTGTATGTTTTTCCTGGAGAAAGGTCAATAGGAAGTCTTGCTCTTGATTCTCCGTCATTATTATTTTTTGTTATAAAATAAGCATAATTGCTTTCAGCTGGATAACCACCTTCAAATATTCCTCCAGATCCTTGGCTACCACCAGTGTTTTCAAATATGATATCTTGTGTATTTTCAAAATTATTATAGTATTCTACCCAAAATGGTTGTGAAACTGGTGTTTGGTCTGGTGGGCAACCACATGCAGGATCTATGTATTGTCCAACTGCATTTGGGTATAATGTTACATTGTTAATTACGTTTGTACCACCGCCTCGTGGAATACCACCACAAAACATACCGGTTGGATTATCCTGGAATATTTCACAAAAACCGTAATCGGTTGTTCCAATATCATAACACGTTGCTAATTCACAGTCTGTTTGATTTTCGTCTGCTCCTGTTAAAACCTTTATCATGTGATCGTCTCCTGGAGGGCAGCCACACTCTTCTGAGTTCTTTATAACAACACCATTTTTACAGAAGTATGGTCTGTCTGTGTCAACACACGAATTGTTTGATATAACTTCTCCTTCGTGCATACAGTCATCCTGAGGAATTCCAATATAGAAATATGAATTTCCAACTATATTTTCAGTTTCAGCAAAGAAATCTATAGGAGGTGTTGTTTGTGTAGGAAAATTACCTCTCCATATTTGTGCATTATCTGCATAAATTGTTTTATCATAACAAGCTGAAGGAACTGCTGGTATTGTCCATTCACCTGAACATAATGTCATTCCATCGTCTTCTGTTTCACATTCGGTTCTAATACCAACCATGTCTCCTCCGAATGAGAATATATTACATTCGTCTTCTTCATCACTTGCGTCTAGTTGAATATAAGCTGTTGGATAAGGACATGTTCCACCTACGTCCACGGATGTTCCATCGTATTCAACATTTACATTTATTATGTCACCTTCCCAACAAGCACCAGCACCACAACTAGATGTAATGCTTGCACTAGTTATATCACAGACATCAAAGGTGCCGGTTGTTTCTTCCATTCTATAAGCATTGTCATAAGATACAGCATAATAACTTACTGTTGCTCCTGAGACAGAAATATTTGATGCATATACTTCACAATCACCACTACCACAATTTAAATTATGGAAAGGAAGCATTTCTTCTCCATCAATTGTTACATATAATGAAACGTTTCTTACACCAGTAGTTGGGCTTGATGCTGTTGCTGTTATTGTGTACCATATATTTTGACCAATTGCTTGTGGTTCGTGTGAGACTACTAAACTTGGTTGATCAAATGTTATTGAAAATAATCTTGAATCCTCGTCTTCGTTTTGAAGTGCATCTTTACCAGAAATAATGATTTCACATTTACTATCTCCTTCGTCACGACAACCGTCTACACCAGGACCAACAGGTATTGGTATTATAGATTGCGAACAGCCCGTAAGAGTGAATGGTATAGTTTCTATTCCATTACTTTTAACACTGTATCCACAATCAGATTGTGCAATTCCCCAATCAACACCGACATTAAATGAAGTAGGATATTGCCATGATGCTGCTTCTGGTGAAATTATTTCCAGGAAAGCGCCTTCGTCAATGCTTTCGATAATTGTTGTTCTTTCTGGGTCAGATGCAAAACCGCTTTCATCACGAGTGCGACACCATACAGTATGTTCTTCATTGTCACTCCAGTCTGATGTGAATGAGCATGTTGGTGATGAACTCCTTCCAGGTATACCTTCACACAGACCACTTGATCCATTGTTTTCACCACATTCTAATTGCCAATCTTCGTTGTCGTTGTCACCTGCACCACTTCCTGTCATTTCAACAACCCAACCTTCCTCTACTTGATCTGGGTTTGCTGATACACTTGCGAGATATGGGCGACTACCAAAATCAAATTCGCCACCGAGTGGGGCATAGCCGCTAAGATATTCTTCTGTTTGGTGGTTGTATAGTCCTGCAGCTTCTGCGTACATTGTTTCTCCTATACAATTAACAGGAACATCTGGGAAAGTCCAGAAACCATTGCAACTTTCTGTGTTACATGTTATGTCCATTCCTCGTATCCACCCGTTTGTACCAACACCGTAAGTGTCAGATTTTGTTATAGCGCAGGTCGGATCTCCCATTTCTGGATTTTCAATATTTAGAAAGTCTACTTGTACATCTACTTGTGATGGACAATTGGGTCCACTGTATTGTACTTCAATAAACATTCTGTCACCGGGCCCACATTTACCATCACACTGTGGAGTTACTGTGACTGAATTAATATTACAACCATCTTCTGTTGTACAAATCTTATCACGTTTTTCTATCAATACATCGTCAAAAAATGACTGACCTACCGTGTCTTTAACTTGCAACATAATGTTATATGATTCTCCAGAACCCTGTGTAAATTCGAAATTAAGTTTTTCCCAATTAGGTCCTCCTGAGTGGAATGGTAGTGTTACACTATTGTCATTAGTACCAGAAGCTTTTCCATAAATTCTTGCAAACTCTGGTAAGAAACCAATTGTTTTTATTTCAGCGCTTGTTTTGTAATCATTACCTGATGTCAAATCACTTAATGTATAATAAAATACTGAATAGCCACCACCCGTGTTTTTTGTTAAATCTAATGAGTTTGGTTCACTACCAGGTGCAGATTGTTGAGATGATACAGAAGCTGTGGCTGAACCGCCATAGTGTTGTATTGTTCCGCCACCATGTGAACCATCGTCATAGTTTACTTCGAAATGAGGTGCCCAACCATCACGACATGTACCTTGTCCTAAACAGCTACAATCAGGATATTCTCCACCTTGTTGGCCATCGCAGTTTTCAACAAGTTTTGCTTCACCACCAACTAACAAACAAAGCTTTCCAGGATTATCAACAGAACAGTCATATAGTGATGTTCCGTCACTACACTTATGTGGGATTTCAACATAGTTGCTTGAATAAGCGGTTACTCCGGTGTAAACTGCTTTTATCATGTATTCTGTTGTATTATCGTTTTTTGAAAAAGAACCTGAATCAGAATTGCCATCTTGTTCCCATTGTGTAAATGGCCAGGTTTGGCTTCCAGGATAATAGGGAATTGATATTTGTCCACTGTTCCATGGACTAAAACTAAGATCTGTTATAGATGATCCTGATGTAGCTACACCATTATCAGTGTCGTATATTTGTAAATCTATACCCTGACCTGTGGCGCATCCAGAAATATCAACACAAACATGTACTTGTTCGCCTACTTCAAGATAGTGGTCAACATGATCATTGTTGCTATTATATAATGGTGTGCATGTTGCATCTTTTGCAAAATATGGCGTTATTGTGCAGTCTTCTGCTGGTGCAAATTCTATACTGCCACCAACAACAGTAGTGGTTGCATGTCCTATATCAATTACTCCTTCATAATTTTCTAGTGTATATAGTGTACCTGATGTGATTGTTTGACCACCGCAACTACCTGGTACAGGATTAATATAGTATCTGTATGTGAATTCGTCGTACATATCATAGTATCCATCTGGGTGTAAACTCACATCTTGTGCAGATGGTGTATTAGCTACTGTGAAAATACAAGATCCACTTTCAAATCTTACTCCATTATCTAAAATACAATCTATTGGACTGTCTCCTCCTGTTTTAGCGCTTGGTGTTTTTCTATGATTATATCCCTTTAATATAATGTAATCTCCTGTGTTGCAAATATCATTAGGTGGTACGTGATTACACTCTGCGATTATTTCTGCACTTTCCATTGCACATGCATGACTGAAACTAATAGAACAAAGAGCTTCGCATTCTTTTATACCACCATCAAATCCATTTTGTGTTACTGTGTTTAAACCATCAAAAAACGAATCATCTCCAAATGCTCCATGAATACGGTCGCATGGTTCAAATGGGTCTGCATTGTCACCAGGTGGTGGAGTATTTAGATTACCGTCATTACACGAACCACCATTAGAGCCACCACCATATCCAAGCACAACCCAGTTGTCTGATATTACGTAGTTTGTAGCAGGATTATCTTGCCACACCTTTAACATTAATTCTATGTTTGTTGTATCAGGTACTGCTCCACCATCTTGACCAAGTGGTTCGGTTGGAAAACCACTAGCCCAATGTGGTTCGAAAGGCACTATTATTTTATTATCAAAAAATTCAGGAGTTGCCACAGTAACACTTTTTTGTTGATATTGAGCTATTGATGATCCATCATCTGTGTCCCATATTTCGAAAAAAATTGGATTAGTACTTTGACAATCCCCTTCTACAACGATGTAAATTTGTCCTATGTTTCCTCCATGGTCACTCCAACTAATATAGTCACCATCATCAAATTCTAACCAACCTGAATCGTCATATGCAAAATAAGCTCTATCTAGACAACTACTCTGGGTAGAAACAGCGTTTGATAAAAGAATAACTATTGAAAATGCAACTAAAACTGAAATAACATGTATTCTTTTCATTTGTTCCCTCTCTTTACAAATAATTATTCTGTGCTGTATGTTCCTGGTCCACAACCTGTTACTTCACAGCTTCCACATGATTCGAGGCATTGTTCTGATTGGAATCTTAATAATTCTGAAACTGCTGAATCTACTGGTTGTGTAAAACCCAAGACAACACAAGCTTCGCGGAATTTTGTATGGAAATCGTTTGTTTCGTGGTTGTTTATTCCTACACCAATATGAAACCAGCTTTCACAAGGATCTTTACATAAGTTTGAGCATCCTTCTGTGAAAATTTGTTCTGCTTCAAGTCTGGATATTTGTGGCGCTAATGATGACATGAAAAATGTTGATAAAACCACAAGTATAATTACCACAACTATCATTATTACAACTAGGTTTATTGATAAACTCAATCCTTTCATTTATACACCTTTATTATAATTTTATCTTTTCAGTATTTATTATTACGCTTATCTTTTATTTTAACTTATTCTCCACTAATATCCCGTAATATTTCCAGCATACTATCGATTAAAGCTGTTATTTCCTGTTCTGTAAAGCCTGCGCCTATGTAAATTCTTTCTAATAATGAGTCGGCAGCGCGTGCGTACCCTTCGAATAATAGGTGATTATCCCAGCTTTCCTGTGCTGCTGCACTATTTCCCATTTCAGTATAATAATGCCAGTCACCTGCTGCAACCCTACTATTTCTATCCATTAAATCTCTTAATTCAACCAATCTATCTAAACCAACAGGTATACATGAAAATGGTGCATTTTCACTTCTTGATTTGAATTCAGGATATTGGGTAATTCCCAGTACTTGTCCTTCGCTGTATATGTAAAATTCGCTTTCAACATCAAAACAAAGAGCATCACAGTTTATATCTTTTCCTCCAAAATTTGTTTTACAAATACATGGTTTTGGATTGCCTGTATCATAATCTATACCACAATTAAACCCATCAGCAGCTGCTTTACAAGATGTGACAGATGAAGCACCACTACAAACAATATAATCGACGATAAATACGTCATTGTCTTCTGCAACAGTAACATCTGATGTGAATCTAATGTTATTTTGACCAAACTCTGATGTAGATGCTACTGCGCTTGGGTTTGTTAATATAACAAGACAATCATTTGGACATGAATCTATTGTTTCAAGTGGAAAATCGCATCTGCCATCACCATAGTGACCAGGGCCATTACAACCAGGGTCACAAGATGATACATCAAGTAAGCATTGGTCACTACAGGTTAGTGTTCCTGTTAAACCATATCCATTGTCAACGCGATCGCAGCTGTCTCCTTCTGGTCCAAATTCGTCACCATCACATTGTTCATCTCCATCAATAAATCCGTCATCACAAACCGGTTCTCTATCACATTGACCCATATCAAATGTACATTCATCATCATGCCCGTGTGGATAGCAGGCCAAAGTACCGCCAGTGTAACCCATGTCTAGAGTTTCACATGATTCATCATTTAGTTCTTCAAGAGTACATGTGTCGCCACCACAATCACATTCTTCATCATTACTCCTTTCAATAAAACCATTGTCACACTCGCCTCCTGAGCAATCGTCTATGTTGTATCTGCAGTGTTCTGTACAATAAACTGTACCGTATTCATATTCTGGATATTCTTCTGTTACTTCTGTCACATGTATTGAATCACACCAGACTGTTCCAATACCCGTTTGTTTTGGTACTGGTGTGTTGTAACATAATATTCTTGCAAACGCGGTGTCTGAGTTTTCTACTGTTATTTCATATGACACGAATTGCCATGCTTCATTGTCTATTCTGGTCCATTCATTTTCATCTAGGCCTATATCACACTCTTCAAAAAATCCACCATGATCAGCGTCAGCACATTCTATTACTATTGAACCATAGCACGCATCATTATCACAATCAGTTTTTACATAACCTGAAACTAGATATGTTTTTCCAAGCTCAACAGGAATATCCTGTGCAGAGAATGCTTGGGTAGCTACTCTTATATCCCTGTAAACTTCTACTGAATAATCTCCTTCATATGATGTGGAATCATCTATGGTTGCAATGTAATTAGTTTGGGGAGTTACCCATCCATCTGGTAATTCATTACCACCTATCTTATCTTCACGCGTCCAATCTGGGTCGTAATCTATTCCCGAATCAATTTCAAAAGAAGGGTTTTGTATAAGATTTGGATTACTTAATTCTGAACAAGGAAATGGTGTTAACCTATCTGGTTCACATTCTTCACCCAATTCTGGTTGTACTATATCATTTCCACAATCTTCTGGTGTTGGATCATCATCAAATGATAAATAACCACCCAGCGCTCTTGTTAATGTTATTTGTGTTATCCAATTGCTTGGCATTATGTCTCCATTGTATATAGCTGCATATTTTGCTACAACTTCTTCACCTTCACAGTTTCTAGGTATGTGCGGTGTTATCCATTCATCAATACACTCACTAAAACTACCATGATCTATGGTATTATCTTCATTGCATGATATGTCAATTCCTTCTATCCAACCATAAGGATCTAATCCACGTGTATTTTCGTGTTCAAGTACACAATCTTCATTTTCATTCCATGCATCTAATTGTAAATTGAATTCATCAGGGCACGCACCAGAATATTTAACACCGACGGTTATTTCATCACCAAGATCAACATTATTCGTTGGTAAAAAATGTGCTTCTGTTATTCTACATGCTTTTTCACAGAAACCATCTTTTTTTCTTAACATAATGTCATCAACATAATAACTTCCACGTTTGTCAACTTCTATTACAAACGTGTGTTGGCCTGTGGCAGAAACGGAAAAATCATAAGTAAGTTTTCTGAAAGCTGTTCCAGTCTGTGCGAAAACACTCGGATCAAGCTGCGTGCCTTCAGGATCATTTCCTGAAACGCCGTATATTCTGATTGATTCATCTTTTTCAGTTCTTATGTATGCTTCTGCTTGATAATCACCAGCTACAATAGGAAATGTGTGATAGTATAATAGAGTTCCATCATCACTACTACCTTTTATTATTTCATATCCCCAGCTTGGTGTGTTTCGGGGTCCTTGCTGCGCACCATGTGTACCTACAGCACCATCTTTTTCAAGTTCCTGTAATTCATTTACTTGGTCCTCATCAAAACTTGTTTCAAAAGGTATGTAATTTGGATAGGATTCCCAATTTTCTTCACTATTAACATAATCAATAAAGTCATCTGTAATTGGCACATAACTACATTCTTCATCTGGTAGACAATCACAATCATCACATTTTGGGATAAGTGATAATTCTGTTATTTCAGGATTCGTGTTCGTGTCAATACATTTAGTTCCTTCATATTCAGAGCATTCACCAACACGTACATTCCAATCACAATAATTAATCTTACAGTCTATAGAACATTCGCCTTCTGGTCCATTTAGATCACCATCATCGCATTCTTCGTATAGTGGTTCGTGTGCACCATCTCCACAATCAGAAGAAAAATAAGGAAGATTAACAGGATTCCATCTAAAACATCTTCCTTCACAAAAAGCACGGCTATAACTGAAAATATTTCGATGTCCTATAGCTGTCAGAACCCAGTTGGGTGCACTCTGTCTTACAATACAAAAACTTTGTTGTCCCTTGTCGTCGATTTCCCACATACGCACCCTGTCTAACATGCAAAACACATTTCCTTCTATTCGGGTTAATAGTTTTTCATCGATATCTTCAACCGATTCATGTACTGAGCTGTCGAATTGAAATTGGTCTATTATTTCTGGATCACCATCTCCCCAATAAAGACACATTGCATTACATTTGGCATCAGCGTCACTTTGTGTTTCGATATTTAAAACCCACATTCCTTCACCATCTATGTTGATGTTACACCACGTGTTTTTGTCTTTATCACTATCGATCTCGCTTAGTTCTACTGTTCCGAGACCACATACACTATTTTCAATTGAACACGATATATCGTTTCCACAAGGGATTATCTCGTTATAATCAGCACCATTTGTTTTACGCACTTCTTTTTGTTTTACCTTGAATATGTCATTGATATTCCAAGACACGCAACGAGCACTGCACCAAGCGTCTGTATCATCTTCTGCTGTTGCTTGAAGATACCACTTACTGTTTTTGTCTACTATGTAACATCCGACATCCTCGTCGTCATCGTCAAGATCTTCAAGACCAACCCTCTCAAGAAAACAAATACTGGAATCACTGTAGGTCATTGGTATTTCTTCCGTTTTTAGTCCTCCACAACTGTTACAATGAGCCTCTTTTTCATATAGATCACTTACAGATAGATAATCTATGCTTAAAACTGCGTGTACTGTGCTCATGGAAATAAACATTACTACAACTAATGTCAATAAAATCAGTGGTTTATTCATTCAATCACTTGAAACTATACTATAAAACATATTTCCCTCTCTTTGTATATAAAATTTATTATTTGGGAGTTATGAAGGAAAAATGTAAATCAAGCGTAATTGTTAGAACTGGTCTAATATCCCTTGAAGAATCTGCTGAACTGTGTCAATTGTTTGAAGTATTTCTTGTTCTGTGAATCCTATACCACTTTCTATTCTGTATAATAGGTCATTCATCATGATCAAGTAACCGTCAGTTAACATGAATATTTCCCAGTGTCTGTTTGCTTCGTCTTCATTACCTATTTCATCGTAATAATGCCAGTTCAATGCAGCTACCATGTTAATATTTTCAAATGCGTTTCGTAACCCGATTAATCGGCCTATTCCTATACTTTCACACG
>JBHOSK010000006.1:0-43806 GCA_042584825.1 Candidatus Aenigmatarchaeota archaeon | reverse complement strand
TTTGCATATGACGCAAGTTCTCCAGTTTCGCCTAAATGATTTATCTCATCCATAACAATTCTTTTTATCACAGCCACCTCTACTTCCGTTTGTATAATAGGTGTTTTGAAGACGAACACCAGTGTTAAAAATATCAAAGAAAGCGCTATCAAAACTTCCAGAGTATATACATACCCCTTTTTTACCATACATACAACCTCAGTTTACCTTCTTCTATTTGTCGATCAGAACCCTGTATAATGACACTTCTTTCTATAACACTAATGTCCCCTCTTTCGGGTGCAGTACCTCCAATTTCAAAAAAGTTTGTATAGCTCTGTAGTTCTATTTTAAACTCAGTTCCCAGCATATTCTTTAGTTCTTGATAGTCATAATCCACCATTTTCAGTATTTTTCTATATTGTATGATCTTTCTTTCTTCTATTGGATAAACAATTTCATTAATAGCGTTTATTCCTTCAATTTCTTCACCCGTACTAGTGAAATTGCTATCATCATCGAAATAAACTGTGAAATATTTTATCTTATAGATCCCAATGTCAGTTAGAAAAGAAATCAACATATCATTTCTTGCATGTGGAACAGGATTTGATTCATTATCCAATATAGAAACAGAGTTGGGGTCAACACCATGTCTTAAATTGAATAAAGTAAAATTGAACTTTACAGTTTCATTGTTTAAATTTCCAACCGTGTGCGAAGCGTTTATCAAATATTCATTAGAATTTTCAACCTTTATGTTGAATTTGTACATGGTTGTGAATAAAGATAATTCAGAATTTTCTTTTTCAATAAGATTCAATAAATCAATAGCTTTTGATCTCATTACTTCTACGTCAGAAGTCTCCTGTATAGGTATTACATAATCGGTCATAAACCCGAGTACAATTATAACCGCAACTAAAAAAACACCAACAGACAATACAAAATCTATTTGCGATACTCCTTTCATATTTTCACCATTTCAATTATTTCTGATCCGTCATTTACGGAATATATAATTTCTGTTTGGCCACCATTAGTAGCTCCCTTAAATTCTGCATTTATACCCACAAAACAGGTGTGTTCAAACCTGGGTGATTCGGTTGTAATAAAAACACTCTTATCAGCAAGACTAATCCGGTATTTTGAATCTACTAAAGTAGATGGTAAATTAAATCTAACCCTTCCTAAAATAACATCATTACTATGATAATCTGTTTCAACATATGCTGCATATATTGAACTTTTTATTGTAAGGCACAGTTCTTCCAGCTCTTTTTCTATAATAAATTTCTGGTATTCTAGTTTATTTGTGTTTAAAATTACTATAACCGAGAGTAATAATATTACTCCAAACCCAACAACCAACGTATGTGTCAATGCTTGACCTTTTTTCATTACAACACCTATCTAACTTCTACAAGTATTTTTGTTTTTCCCTGTTCTTCTCCAACGTTTTTAATAAATAATTTATTTAGACCAGATAATCTAACACGCTCAATAAATTCTATATCACTTCTTTGTAATATAATCGAATAAACAAAATTTTCTGTATTATACAATAAACTATTGAAATCACCATAAGTTTTTGACGGTATTCTTTCACCCAGATGATTTTCTATATTATCCCAAGACCCTTCTGTAAATGCCACTATGAATCTGTTATCTTCGTCATCCTGATTAATTTTAAATAAAAAACTAGTCAATCCATATGTTGTATCCATCGATAACGTTAGAAAATTAGAACCACCAAAAACAAGGGCAGCCACAGCATCAATTCCAGCCCTTTCTGCAGAAATGTATTTTTTTTCTAAATCATCGAAAACTATAGGACCTTCTGGATGAATACCGGGATAATCCGTATCATTCACATGTATGATTGTGTCATCCTTATCCCCACCTATGTTGAATGCAAAATTCATAGAAACTTCATGTGCATTTACAACCACTAAAAACAGTAAACAAAACAATAATACAGATATAGCGAATAACCTCATAGATATAATTATTGATTTTATTATAATAAAACCTTTTTTCAAGGTCAGCAAATACCAGGATCATCAATACATTCAGTATAAATTGGATGATCCCTATAACAAATACAGCGATCACTGCCACAATCTCTGCAGCGTTCAAATTGTTCGCAATGATGGATTCCAATATTTGTTACATCACATGTACCACTATTACACTCATAATCAGTGCATTCATAATAAGAGGAATCTTGACAATCATTAAAAGTATAGTCACAAAATTCTCCAACTTCGCACACACCATCACCACACGAAGCTGTTACACCTGTTTCAATAATTTCTTTTATGTCCATTTCAATAAAATCATGAGAACCTTCTAATTCAAAAAAAATCTTGTATATAAAATTTGTTGTATTCAACCAAACCAATACCGAAGCATTGTTGTAGGGACCGCCCAAACCAGTTATTCTTGTGTATCCATAACCAGATGAAACATTAATGTTATCCAAAAAAACAGAAAGAGATGGTACAATACCAAATTCAGTTTTTTTATTCCTCAAAACAGTTATAATATTACTCATGTTTATCATAACATGATTTTCTTCGGTTCCAACAGCCCTTATAGCGAACTGTACAGCATTATTTTCAAGTATGTAGTCATACACACCATCACCACCTATGTCCGCCATTGTGGTATAAACAAAAGGACCCCTCTGTATGATTAAATTACCTTCTTTTATATCGGAACCAGGCTGAACCGTATCAGTATCTAACTCTATATATATCATATCTCTACTTCCGTCAACAAAAAAGGTACCTTCTCTCAAATTCATGTTAAATGATTTTTCAGAACCCGCTGCTTCAAATAAAAGAGGTCTCAAAACACCATCAAGACCTGTCATAGTTTCCTTGATTTCATTAAACCCCTGTATTTCTTTTGCTTCATCAAAAACAAATGCAATCGAATTTACCACAATTATACTCGATACTATTATTATTGCAACCACGATCACAATTGTTAAAAGTCCTTTCATAAATTCACCTTGGCCTGATTATTATTTTTCCTTCTTCTTTTTCCATTGATATAGAAAACCTTCCTGATTTAGAAAAATCACCTTCAATATCAGTTTCAGGATATGAAAGAATTACTCTAGTTGTGTTCACATAAGGTAAAAATGATCCATAGCTTGACAATATTCTAGGCAAACTCCTCATTCTATAACCCACACTTTCACACCCAGACCACGTAGCTGGTATTATGTATTTTGCTTCTCTGTCGTTTTGTATCATATCAATTTTATAATAATCTGAACCTTCTACAAAAAACATATTGAACAAGTTGAAAGGTGAAATTAAGCCAAAAACAGGAATGTTATCTACAAGTGTATTTTCTACACAAGCATATCCCAGATCTGTATCAAAAACAGCATTCGTAAAGTCACTTTTATGATAATTCAAAGTAGCCTTTATTTCATAAGCATACGCAGCACTAGGGATTATAACCAACGCGAGAAAAACAATAAGAAAGACTTTTTTCATGTATTAGTTATTTGTTTTAGCAGTTAAAAAATTAACCAAATAGTATAAATGCAGTCCAACCAAACACAACTAGAACAACAGAGTGTTTAACACCTGCTAAAAGCGTACCTTCTGATAACTTTCCTATTGAAATTCCTGAGAAAAATCCTTGAATGACAACAAGCCCTGAGAATAATTCAACAAAAGTAGCCCTCATGTCGGGCAATATTTCTAATTCAAAGGTTGGTAAAAGGAAAGATGAAAGACCAATCATTATGCCTAAAAATATAATATAAATGATATATCCATTTATCATTTGTGTGTATATACTGGAAATACGCTGTTTTTTTATTTTTTCTAGTTCCTGCAGAGATTCTGCAACAGCATCTAATACAGTTGCAACCGTACCACCAGATCTGTGCGTTTCTATAATCATTTGAATGTTTCTTCTCATGCTTGGTGCTTTGACATTTTCTGCAAAATTTTGAAGAACCTTCTCAAATGTTATACCAAAACTTATTTTTGCATGCATTTGCTGTACATACGGTGTTAGAACACCATAATCGTTATTTGTTACTGTCTTGAAAGCCTGTGGAAGTGTCATACCACTGTTTAAATTATCAGTAACATCTCTTAGGAATTTTGGAAACGCCTCCTCTATTTGTTTTACCTTCATTCTAAGAAGGTATCTATAAAATAATGGCGTTCCTATAGCAAATGCCAATAGCATCATGTTAATTATAGAAAAGACCTGCGTTAGTTGATATAAAAATGTATAGTTTATATAGAAAACAACCACTGATACGACCGCTACATAAACTACCAATGTACTGAACTTAATTTTTTCTATCAATGACATTTTATCACATCGTTGGTTGGGTATAATGTATGAAAAACAAAAATATAAGATTCAATAATGGAACCGCTCCGTAAATTCCAAGCCTTAGTGCAGTAGGAATATCTAAACCAAATATCTCGCCACCAACAAGAGCCATTATGGATAACACCGAAACAAAAAACAAAGGAGCTGCTATCAAAACCGCTGTATAGATATCAGCATATGTAGATAGTGTCTGAACATAGCTCTCTCTTTTTAATTTATAATCAAACATAGAATCCTTTGCAGAGGATTCAAGGGATTTTTTTAAATTACCCCCAGTTTCTATAATAGACACAATATTTTGTAAGAATTTTTTAAACTCGGTTGACGCAGTTCTTGAGGCAACATTTTTTACTGAAGTTGTTATGTCCATACCAAAAATATCCATATTTCTAACAACCCTTGCACATTCCTTTGAAACTTCACCATATTCTTTTATACTTCCAATTAGTTTAAACATAATATATGGAGGAACACCGCTTGAGGCTATGGCCGCCATATGGTTTATTGTAAATGCCATGTTAGCTTCTATGCTTCTTTTATTTGCTCTAAAAACTTGAAAGGGGTAAGAATGAAACAAAACAAACACAAGAACAGCTAAAGCAACCGATGTAGCAATAGGCATTAAAACTAAGATTAGTATTTCAAGACCTAGATATAATCCAAGAATAAAAGATCCGATAAGAGTTAGTATAAACACCAAAACAGAGAAAAATATCATTTTTCCAACATAAAGATCAAAAACAATACTAAGATTCGACTTCTTAATGAGACTTTTTAATGGTAAGAAATAATTCTTCATATATTTCATACCTACTTTTGTGAAGTACCTCAAAAGAGGTTTGTATATCATTTATTTATCACCATTATGTCTTTATCATAAACCCTCATACCTTTTTTTGTAATTTTATATGGGTGTATGCTATTAGAGTGTTCTGTAGATCTCATCTTCCAGACACAAATGCCATATTTGTATACATCGCCCATCATAACTCTATACATTTTTACTACATCATCAACAACGAATTCTTCTACTCCGAATCTAGAAAGAGAATTAATTTCTGGAAGTATTTCAGAAATTAATATGGACGTACAATTGTTTTTTCTGAGCATATTGCTAATTTGTAATAACATCCTCCTCACTTCAGTTTTATCTTTTACATATAATCCCAAAGATGAAACAGAATCTATTACAATACGTTTAGCGTTTTTTTCTTTTATATTAGATTCTATAATTTCAAATATATCCTCTATCTTAAAGGGATCATATTTCAAAAATAATATTTTTCCTTCCTTCTCAAGTTCATCTACTTTCCATCCAAACTCTTTTGCAGTTTCTCTTATTTTGTCTATTTCCTCTTCAAACGATATGAATATACCAGGCTCAGTTCTAGCATTTGAAAATAGAAACTCAAGACAAAACACCGTTTTTCCAGTGCCACACGTACCCGATAATAATAAAATATCATTTTTTGGTATACCACCCGCTATAAGGTTATCAAACCCATCTATACCAGACTTAATTCTTTCAACCATTTTCACACCGCAGTTCTCATAATATTTTCTACTTTAGTAGGATTTGTTCTATAGAGTTTAATATAATTAACAACCTGATTCATGTCTGTTATTTTACTATTTTGTAACCAGTCAATAACTTTTTTCCTTCTAGCTATTTCAGACATGACGTTACCAAGAGTATACCCCTTTTCTCTTGCTATTCTATGTAAAAGCCAACTGTTGCCCCTAAATTCAAAACTATCTGTATAAGGTTGCCATGCAAAAACTTTATTCACCCGTGGTACACCAGTTTCAATGTCAATGCTTTCTATCTCTACAATTTCACGCGCTCTTCTCGATGATTTTGTTTTTTCTTTTGCGTGCACCATTGTTATTACAATATCAAGACTTTCCAACAAACCCGCTGAAAGAGATATTGGTTTTGTTTGTAATCTCTTTATTAGATCTTCTACACCACCAGAGTGTACTGTTGCCATACTTGGGTGACCCGATGCCATACCCTGAAACATTATGTAAGCTTCTCTTCCTCGAACCTCTCCAACTATCAAGTAGTCTGGGTTTTGCCTGAAAGATTCTTTCAAAAGCTCGAACATTGTAACTTCCCCAACACCAGAACCAGTAAACCCGCTTCTTGAAACACCCGGTATCCAGTTTTCGTGTGGTAAATTCAGTTCTCTTGTATCTTCTATGCTAACAATTTTTGCCTCTGTTGGTATAAACATTGATATTGAATTTAGAAATGATGTTTTTCCAGTTGCAACACCACCCGTAACTAATAAGTTAGCTCCATTTTCAACAACAAACCAAAGATAAGCTAGCATTTCTGATGAAACTGTTTTTAAATTCAAAATATCTATTGGTGTAAAAGGAGTTTCCCTGAACTTTCTTAGTGTAAATGTAGGACCTCTTGTGGTAACATCTCTTGCAATAGATGCATGAACTCTAGTACCACCCGGCAACGTACCATCAAGCAGAGGTTCTGCGTAACTTATATATCTGTCACTCCTTTCTGCAAGTTTTATTACAAAATCTCTAAGGTCTTTTTCATTTTGAAATATAACATTTGTTCTTATTGATCCATATTTTTGATGAATAACATAGACAGGTATGTTTGTTCCATCACAACCAATATCTTCTATGTAAGGATCAGATAACAAAGGCTCAATTTTTCCTAAACCAACAAAATCACGGAATATATAATACATTATTTTAATGTATTCCTGTTTTGTCAACTCAAAACCATAAGCATCTATTAATTTTCTTACATTTTCTTCAAGAAAATCTATTACAATTCCTCTTTTCTTAACATTTTCAAGACTTATGTTTATTACTTGTATCAACCCCTCTCTTAATATTTCCAACATTTCATATTCCTTGTTACCCAGAGTAGGTTCAATCACTTTGTATTCAACAATATTACTTTTTTCACTAAACTTTATTGCAGAATATGCGTATGGCTTTATTAGAGAGTACATTACAGCCTTATTTCTAATATCATCAGAAGAAGGTAATGGTATAAGCCCCTTTTGAGGAAATATTTGAAATTTAGGATAATCTATCTTTTTCTTTTTCTTAAATCCGAATATACTACCAAAGGATTTCTTATTATCCCTTCTTATTTTATTTTCTATTCCTTTTTTTGGTTTATTTTTAAATTTAAACAAATATTACACCTATTTCAAGAATACGCTTATTACATTTTTCCAGTGTAATTAAATTATCGTGATTTTCTGCTTCTTCCTGGTTGGACAATTCCTCTATGTCTTGCACAACTTGGACATGCATACATCTTTCTCTGGAACATACTGGTAAATCTTTTGTCTATTTGTTTTTTCAATGTGGGATCGGTTATCCTAAATCCCTTATATGTTGTAAAACTCTTCCATCTTGGCAATGTTTTGCCACAATATCCACACGTTACAGATGATTCCCTGCCTTTTTTGCCTGTATGACGATATTTTCTTTTATATGGAGCTGACATATTTTCACCTTTTTCTTATCACTGTTCTTTATAGACACATCTATTTATTCCTTTTTGTACAAGCGCATTCTTTATATTAAATATATTCTTTTATCCCCAGTTTAAAGATTTGCTTTGTTTTTTATAGCAAAATTTCTAAAATTATTCAAAAAAATCAACCAATTGGTTTATTTTATATAAACAGAAGAATATATATTACGCCTATATAATAAATATAAGGTAGGAGGGGGGTATGTAAAAATAATTCTATTGTTTTCAATACGTTTTTCTTTATTTTTTTTCCGCGGGGGAACGGAAATCCCATCCTCCTCCATCCCCCGGTTTTGATTCGAAAACTTTATTACACCCGAAGGACTAATTATATACATGGCAAAGAAGCCTTCCAATATTAAACTAAAGAAAAAAAACAGTAAAAATGTCCACGCAGGTGTAGGTATAAGCAAATCTGAAGATCCATATAAAGCCGGTGTAGATGCAGTAAAAATGGCAATAAAAAAAGCCGGTAAGCCGCCTGAATTTGGTGTTGTGTTCTGTTCTGGTGCAAAATACGGAAAAGATGAGGCCACTATCAAGAAATTAGTAAAAGGCGCAAACGATGAATTCAAGAAACACAATAAAAGCTGTAGGTGGATTGGTTGCACTACTGCAGGTGAAATCAGTAATTACGGATATACTGAGAATTCCTGTGTTGCTTTATCGCTTACAAGCGATTTCGTAAATGTAGGCATTGGTGTTTCAGAAGGGGTTGCGAAAGCAGCTTACAATTCAGGAAAAACCGCCGTAAATAAAGCCCTAACAGATTTGAAAATTGACAAATATTTATTCCCATATGTTCGTTTCTTAGAAACAAAGAGAAAAACCGCAGAAGAGATCATGAATCTCAATCCATACACTGTGATAACACTATGTCCAGGTTCCACAATGACTTATGCTGGTCTAGAAAGTGATGTAATAAATGGAATAGCAGATGTAATAGGAGCACACATTCCTTTAATAGGAGGTTCTGCTGGCGATGGTTTCAATTTTAAACAAACGTATCAGTTTGCTAATGGTAAATTATACAAAGACGCTGTTATAACAGCTGTTTTCGTTTTAGGTGTTGTATCAGAAACAGGAGTCGGTCATGGATATAAACCAACTGACAACATTGTACTTGTTACAGAATCAGAAGGAAAAATGGTTAAGACACTGAATAATAAACCAGCAATAGAAGTTTATTCAAAATTAACAGGAAAAACACTGAAAGAGCTGGAAGGCCCAAAACCCGCATGGGTTGGCACAGAATTCCCTTTTGGTGTTGTTGATATGGAAGGAAAATACTGGATAAAGAGCCCACAAGCCCAAGTAGATTCTTCTTTAATGTTTTTTTCAAATATACCTAAAAATTCATTACTAGCATTAATGAAGCCAACTAAAGAAAACACACTAAATGTATGCAAAAATTCATTACCAATTCTAAAAGATACTATAGCATCTATATTGTTCGATTGTGGTGGTAGAAAAACGTTCCTTGGTAAATCATGCTCTAAGGAAAATTCATTAATCAAGAAAACACTGAAAGATACGCCATTCATAGGCTTCTATAGTTATGCAGAAATTGGATATAGCTTCAGAACACCCCCAACAATATGTAATGAAACTCTCGTGTCATTTTCTATTTCTAATAAGCTGTTAAGTGAATAAATTACAATTAAATTACGAAACAGCCAAACTAAAACTTCATAAACTTAACTTTATACAATATCATCTTATGACAGAAATAACAGAACAACAGGCCATGAAAAATCTAAATGATTTTAGAAGGCTTGGTACAGCAGTTTTAGAAGAAAAAGAGAAAATAATAGACATACTCATAGAATCAGGTCTCACAGAAGCCGGAGCAAATCTTGATTTAACGCTCCTGCAAAAGCAAATGAATTCAATGGGATCTGAAATACACCGTATTGTTGGTCGTGTGCGAAAAGACGGCAAATTCGCATGTCAAATTGCATACGACGTACCCAACTTTTTAACAGCATTTTATTGTGGACCCGCTTTTGTAACAGGAATGCAGGTATTAATGAGATTCCCAAGCACACAAATGGAATTAGGTAAAATATGGCAACAAAAGATCAAAGAAAATAATATAGAAAATATATCCGTTGAGATCGACAAATCTGGAAAAGATTTTGGTATTCATTGCGTAGAAAATGATGAAATAAAACATTTTGTTATTGTGGGTGGTCAGAAAATAGTCGATTTTTATGATAAAAAAGAAGTAATGGACAAATTAGATACACTTCTTATATTTGGCCCCGATTTACCCAAAGCAATATTTTTAGAATCACTTGATAACGAAACCCTACCAGCATTAGTAAAAAATACAGTAACAACAGCATTTTTCAATTCAGGTCAAATTTGTGCTTTGGAAAAAGAACTTATTGTAGACGATGCTATTTATGATAGAACAAAAGAATTATTGATAAAAGAAGTTTCCTCAATTACTTTTGGAACCCACAAAGATCATGTAGGTCCAATAACCAACACACCAACATTTAACAGAATGAAAGAAGTCATTGATTTTATAAAAGAACATCCAAATGATTTTAGAATTCTTTGCGGTGGTGAGATAGAAGAGAATCTAATAAAACCAACATTAGTTGAAATTATTGGAGAGTTTGATCACAGTGTTGACTATTTTGGTCCAATGATATTCCTGAAAAGAGTCATGAGCAAAGAAGATGCAATAGCTGAAGTTAAAAAAGACATATATCATGGCGGTAATGTGTATGTTCATGGTGGCGCAGAAGACATATTTGAAGTTGAAGGAATGTTGAAAGAGCGCATCGGTAATGTAAAACTAAATGCAAACGTAATGAATGAGTCAATTGACTGGCCATATGGTGCATATGGAAAATATAGCTTTATTCTAAAAACACGAGAACCAACAGGTATTGTATCACGCAAAGGAAAAGTATATTTATCACACGTACTCACAAAATAGGTTTAAGAACACTCACATTTCCTTATTTCTGTGATATCATGTTTGCTAGAGACGGTCCAATTAAAATAACGATTGATACTAAATTTAGACCTCATAAGCTAATGGGAAGTTTTGGTGGTAGATATAGAGGTCATGGTGTCTATGAATTTAGATCAATGAGTGAAATAAGAAGATGGGCAAAAGAAAATAGAGGAAGATTTTATATGCATGAATTTGATCATGGCGTCTTTTTGTATAATCATTATAATGCAGGTAAACACAAATTTTCACTTATGGGCGGAACCGATCCAATAACTAAACCTTAACACCATTTCTTCCAATGCTAAAAGCTTCTAGGTTTTTGTCAACGTATTTTCTAACCCTGTTTTTTATTACATCTATTAGAGTGTCGTAAGACACTGGAAGAAAATGACTAGCTGCTCCCAAAACAGCCATATTTTCTGCTTTTATGAAACCTACTTTTTTTGCAATCTCACTTGCATTTAGTGTATGAACATTTTTCCTATTGAGGTGAGCATCTATATTTTGAGGATAACCAGATATATCTATTTTTTCTATATTAACTACAGCTTTCCCCTCAGAACCAAGATTATCAAAAAATCTTAGCGCTTCTAGTGGTTCTAACCCAACCAATAAGTCTATTCCCTTTGGTGGAATTATTGGACTATAAACATGATCGTGATTTATCCTTATCTGAGAAAACACTTCACCCCTTCGTTGTGAAAGACCTTTGATAAATGATTGTTTTACATACAATCCTTCAGCAATAGCAGCTTTTGATATAATATCAGATGTAAGTAAAATACCCTGTCCACCAACACCCGAAATAATTATATCAGTTTTTTTCTTCATACGATCACTTCTTTGATAAGTTACTAACCAGACAAGGGAATTTTGCAATAAACACCTTTACACCTTTTTTTTCAAATGAATTCTCTATATTCTTTTTTATGTCAAATTCTTTATCATATATATTGAACACCGTCAAATTAGCGCCAGTTGATTTTATAATATCCTCTAATGAAACATTCTTTTTTCCATCACTCGGTGTTTGTGGTGTTGTTTGACAACCAGTCATTGCAACAATCGAGTTATCTAAAATAACTAAAGTAAAGTTTGCATCATTACGAACAGCATCTATTAGAGCAGTTAGTCCTGAGTGAAAAAAAGTTGAATCACCTATAAGCGCAACAACTTTTTTATAGCCTGTTTGTGAAAGTCCCGATGCCATGCTAACACTTGCACCCATACATAAAACAACATCCATCGAATTGTAAGGCGGTATTGCGCCCAATGTATAACAACCAATATCACCAACAACAACGTCCTTCTCTACTTTACTAAATTCCTGATAAAATCTATGATAAGCACACCCAACACACATTTGGGGAGGACGTGAAGGTAATTTTTTTGTTTCATTTTTTTCAAAATCAGAAAAAAACTCTGGTCTAAGCTCACCCGTCATTGGTATACGACCAGTAAGTCTTCCTGTTATCTCTTTATGACATTTTAATTTTTCTTCAATAAATGGAGCACCCTCTTCAATAACCAAAATTTTGTCAACATGATCAATTAGTTTTTTTATCTTCTCTTCTGGCAATGGATATGTTCCAATTTTTAAAATCGATGCATCAGGAAAGAATTCCATTGCATAATTGTAACCATTACCCGATGCTATAATACCAAGCTTAGTATCTCTTAATTCAAGTTTATTGTATTCAGAAGATTCTGAAAAATCTTTGAATTCTTTGTATTTTTCCACAAGCCTCTTATGACGAATACGCGAAATAGCTGGAAGCAATACCCACTTCTCTTTATTTTTTTCAATCTTAAAACTTTTTTCTATTTTATCTTTTCTCAAAACAGGCATCGATGTATGGGATATTCTTGTAACAGATCTTACTAAAACAGGAATCTTATATTTCTCTGATATTTCAAAAGCACGATAAGTCATATCATAAGCCTCTTGTTGATCAGATGGTTCAAGGCACAACATTTTTGAAAAGTCAGCATAGTATCTTGAATCCTGTTCATTTTGGGAAGAAAATATACCAGGATCATCAGCAACAACTATTACTAATCCCGCATTTGCACCCGTATAACTAACATTCATAAAAGGATCAGCTGCAGCATTTAATCCAACATGCTTCATCGAGCATATTGAACGCTTACCTCCAAGGGAAGCCCCAATACATATCTCTAGTGCTATTTTTTCATTAACAGCCCATTCAGAAAAAAAGTCAAGATTATCCTTTTTCTTCATTTTTTCTATAGTTTCATATATGTCTGAAGACGGTGTTCCAGGATAGGCCGTAGCAACACCAACCCCCGCATCTATTGCCGCTAATCCAATAGCTTCATTGCCACTAAGGAAGGTTTTCATCATAATAACTAAAGATGTTATGTTTTTAAAATTTTATAAGCAAGCGTGTACAAATTATCTTTATGAAGGTTAACTCATGCTTTGTTTCACTTTTGGATATTTCAGAATCATTACCATTTTCATTTAAGATAAAAGATACGATCATGGAGGAAGATGGCGCACTGCCCAAGTTAATGAAATTTGTTTCTCATATTGAAAAATCATACAAAGAATCAGTATATTTTATTGGCGAAGACATTATAGGTGAAAAATTCTATTATCGTTTCCTATTCAAAAAAGGTGGTTTTCTAGAGATAATGGCACAACCACCGGTTGCTATAGTAGGTCATTTTATTGATCAAACAAAAGCAAAGAGGTTTTCAACAGCTTTGAAAAAAGCAGTTGAATCAACAGTTAAGGACAGGAAAACACAGGAAATGATGAAAAATATTATTGAAATTTCAGAAGGTAATGAGGCACTGAGCTTCAACGACTGGCACAAAATAAGAAAAGTGAGGTCTCTAGACGGTTGAGATAAATGTTATCAGGCTTTTTAAAAAAATTATTATTATCTAGACAAGCAAGTCTTATAGAGGGAGAAATAAAATTATTGGGACATCCTTTCTATCTCCAGCCACTATCAGAACTAATATTCTTACATTACGACATGAAAAAGAAATTTGGAAAAAAAGGCGTTGAAGTCTTATATGATTCAGGAAAAAAATCTTCAAAAGATTTTTTCAATAAAATACAGCGTTTTACAGTGAAGAAATCAGACAAGATAAAATTATTCATTAATTTATTGAATCTTTACGGGTTTGGAGAAATAAATGTTATTTCACACGTTAATAACAAAAAAGCAACTTTGGAGGTTGGCAACAACGTCTTTGCAAAAAATTACGCCGCTAAATATGGAAAACAAAAAGACCCAGTTGATCATTTACTAGCTGGACTTTTATCTGGTTTTTTCGAAGAACTATGGAAAAAGAAAACAACAGGAAAAGAAATCATATGTATTGCTAGTTCAAAAACAAAATGTCGCTTTGATGTTACTGTTTAACCTTTCAATACTTTTAGTCCATCGTTTGTTATGTCAAGAGGATAAATATCTGTTCCGTGTTTTGTTTTTCTCATTTTTCTCACAATCAGACTCCTGTTGGAAGATGCACCTGCACCAAAATCCAGATAATGTAATAAAATTACACCATCAACCACGAATTCTTCAACACCGAATCTTGAAAGTGATTTAAAGTCCTCTAGAATTTCTGATGTTATAAGAACAACAGCATTCATACTTTTGAAGTGTTTTATGACTTCATACAATTTCTTTCTTAATTCATGTTCTGATTTGAATACCATTCCGAACAGCGAAGTTGAATCTATTACAACCCTTTTTGCATTGATTTCTTTTGCTTTCGCCTTTGTTGCAGATATAATATCTACCATTTCAAAAGGATCTTGATAGTCAATCTTGAAACTACCTTGTTTTATGTATTTTCTGAAGTCCCAACCGAAAACTTCCGCGTTATCTAGTATATCTTCTGGTAATTGTTCTAATGAGAAAAATATTCCATTTTCACCTTTTTGTAGACCTTCCCAAAGAAATTGTGAACAAAACATTGTTTTACCAGTACCGGTTCCGCCTGTAATCAAGTACACATCATTTTTGACAAATCCGCCACCAATTAAACTGTCAAGTCCTGGAATACCGCTTGCTATTCTTTCAAAGGTCTTTCTTTGACATTTGTTTGATTTTGAAACAGTTTTTTTAGCACTTTTCACAACAGTTTTTTTCTTTGTTTTTTTTGCCATATTACTTATTAATACACTTTTACCATAAAAAGCTTATTGTAATATGATAATGTGATAAATATGACAGACATAATGAAAATACTCGAAGAAAGATCAAAAGAGATAGATAAAATTATAGAAAAATATATACCAAAAAAATATGATTTTTCATCCCTAGAGTTCACATTAGGCAAACCAAGATACAAATATAGTACAGAAGCCCCAAACAAAGCAATAGCCGACCCAATATGGAATTTACTTAATAGAGGAGGTAAACGTTGGCGACCTACTTTGTATATGCTTGTTTGTGAGGCTTTGGGTGGTTCTAGTAAAGAAAATTTAGATTTTGTAGTCATATTGGAAAGCATTCATAATGGAACACTGATGATAGATGATATAGAAGATTCTTCTGAATTGCGACGTGGTAAACCATGTATACACAAAATATTCGGAGACGATATTGCAATTAACGCAGGAAACGCAATGTATTATTTACCCCTACTTTCATTAATGAAAAATAACATAGACGATAAAACAAAAGTAAAAGCATATGAAATTTATACGCAAGAAATGATTAACATTTCTTTTGGTCAAGGAATGGATATTGCATGGCATAAAGGTATTGCAAATGCTGATACTGTAAGTGAAGCAGAATATTTGCAAATGGTTGCATATAAAACAGGTACACTTTCAAGAATGGCTGCAAAATTAGGCGCGCTATTTGCTGGCTCTGACGAGCCAACAATAGAAAAACTTGGTCTATTGGGTGAATCAATAGGTGTTGGATTTCAAATACAAGACGACATTTTAAATCTGACAGCCATATCTGATAAAAACCAGTTTGTAAAAGATTATATTGGTTCTGACATAACAGAAGGAAAAAGAACACTAATGATCATTCATTCACTTGCTAACGCAAGTGAATCTGATAAAACAAAACTAATTTCTATTTTAAACGAACACACAACAGACAAAGAAAAAATAAACGAAGCCATAGAGATACTAAAAAAATATGATTCAATTGATTACGCTAAACAGAAAGCTAAAAAAATACTCGAAGACGCATGGAATGAGACGTCACCTTTATTGGCCAAAGGCCAAGCAAAAGATAGTTTGAAATCACTTGTTTATTTTGGTGTTGATAGAGAATATTGATTTAGTGTAGTAATGCTAATGTAATTCTTTTGTAATTGAAAAAAAATCAGATAATTTACTAATTAGTTCATAGAAACATGTCTCCAGAAAGAGTATGGAACGGTACAAAAAAAGCAAGTAAAGCTGTGGGTAACGCTGTAAGTAAAGCTGTACACGCTATTTTCTAAAATAAGCTTCTTAAACTTTTCTCGTTCTTGAATATGTCATGGCACATGAAAATCCGGCGCGTGAACAACCATATAGGAAAACCAGATTAGGCACAATACCTAAACCAGGATCATTAGAGACAAACGTATCTGGATATTTTGATGTTACTACTAGAGACTTAAGATTAGTTCATTTAATTACAGAACGGGAATATTCAGAATATGATGGGTCAGGAGAATTAATAATTGTACTTGAAGGACAGGGTGTTATAGATGTTGGTGCTCGTAAGAGCATAGGCATTAGAAAAAATGACGTCATTTTAACAGAACCCGGACACGAATATCAAATTCGTACAAGACACAGTAAGATGAAATTTACAATATCAAAATATTCAAGAGAATGATTATTTCCCAAATCTTCTTTTTCTTCTACTGTATTCACTAAGTGCAGAAGAAAAATCTTCATTAGTTAGTTCTGGCCATTTCCTATCTGTGAAAATCAATTCTGAATAAGCAGACTGGAATAACATGAAATTAGATATTCTTCTTTCACCACCAGTTCTGAATATCATATCTGGGAAAGGGTGTCCATTCGTATACAAATGTTGTTTAATTAAATCTTCATTTAAGTCACTTGGTTTTATTATACCTTTCAACCCTTCTTTTAGTATATTCCTGACAGCGTCAACAATTTCTTGCTGTCCGCCATATGCAACAGCAATATTCAAAAAATGGGTTTTATTTTTTTTTGTTGCCTTCTCAAGATCATTAAACTTATCCTGTAATTTTTTTGGCAATATTTTCTTTCTGCCAATAAATCTGACATTAATCTTTCTTTTATTTATGACATGTTTACTGTCTTTCAAAATAGTATCAATTTCTTTACTCAGATAATTAAGAATAAAACGTAGTTCCCTTTTTGGTCTTGTATTAAAATTCTCCAATGAAAGTACATAAGCAGTAACGTATTTTATACCAGCTTTACACGACCACTCCAAAACATCCCTAGATTTAAGAAGACCCATCTTATGACCTTCCCACGGCCTTCTCATAAGATGTTTTGCAAAGCGTCTGTTGCCATCAAGTATAATGCCTATGTGATTTGGTTTTATATCCACATCAATCACCATTTCTATAAAATATCTTTGATTTCCTTACCTTATTAAAGGTTAGGAAAGCATTAATAAATTTTAAATTATTGCTTAAAAGGTTATGTATTGGGGTCAATAACATGATCGAAATATTCGCTATAATTGGATCTGCTCTGGCTGGAGCATGGGACCTAAAGACAACAGAAGTGCCAGACGAAGTACCCTACATAATGACCTTTATTGGTATTGTTTACTGGTTTTTCATTGCAATTATTACAGGTAATTTCTATACCCTGTTCATTTCACTTACAGTAGGTTCTGTAATACTAGTCGCTGGCTTAATTTTATATCATACTGGAAAATGGGGGGGTGCAGACGCCTGGATACTGGCAGCCATTGCATATATGGTACCAATGATGAATGGTAAAATTTTCATGATAGATTATATGATGAATTTCCTAATTGTTTCCATAGTATACATGGTAATTTATTCCATATCATTAGGAATAAAAAATAGAGTATTTTCTGTATATCTTACTGAATTAAGAAAAAGAATATTGTCAGTAACACTTATCCCTATTGCATACGGTATAATAGCGTTTATCCCGATTATACTAATACCAGGAGCCATTAGAATGCTACCATCGTTCTTATTCAGTTTCTTACTCATTATATGCCTTGTTCTATTTTGGGTATATACAAAAGTAATAGAAAAACACGTTTTTACAAAAAAGATATCTGTTTCCAAACTAAGAGAAGGCGATGTACTTGCAGCAGATATATGGGTTGGGCTGACTGCTTCCCAAGTTAAAGATATACAAAAGAAGAAGAAATTTGTAACAATTAAAGAAGGCATTCGTTTTGTTCCTGTATTTGCAATAACACTTGTCACAACATTATTGTGGGGCAATCTCTTCTTTGTTGTATTGTGATTAATATGGAAACCAAAGAAATCGATGAATTTAAAATTCCTGTACTAGGTTTCGGAACCTGGCAAATGGGTGGAGACACGAAAAGAGATACAACTAATGACGAAAAAGACACCCTTGCTATAAAAACAGCAATAGAATTAGGCATGATCCACATAGACACAGCAGAATTATACGGAGACGGTCGTGCTGAAGAATTGGTTGGAGAAGCAATAAAAGGATTTGACAGAAGCAAACTTTTCATAACCACAAAAGTTAAAGGAGATAATTTAAAATATAATGAAGTTATAGAAGCTGCTAAAAATAGCATGAAAAGAATGGGAATAGATTATATTGATTTATATCTTATCCATTGGCCAAATAATGATATACCATTAGAAGAAACAATGAAAGCGATGAACGATCTTGTTGACAACAATATTGTGAAACATATAGGTGTAAGTAATTTTTCTGTTGATCAAATGAAAGAAGCACAAAAGTATTCAAAACACAAAATAGTAACAAACCAGATACAATACAGTTTATTAATTAGAAATAATGGCATATGGAATATCGACATGGAATCCAAAATAATACCTTATTGTCAGAAAAATAACATAATTGTAACTGTCTATAGACCACTCGATAAAGGAGATATAATAAAAACCGATTCTCCATTAATGGACGAACTTTCGAAAAAATACAACAAGAGCAAAGCACAAATAGCACTCAATTGGATCATTTCCAAGAAAAATATGATTGCATTATTCAAGGCTTCAAACACCGAACATATAAAGGATAATCTTGGAACACTTGATTGGAAACTAGATCAAGAAGATATTGAGAAGCTAGACAAAGGAATTAATTAATACTTAACATTCCTTTTCTTCCCAGCACGCTTTACTGCAGAAACAAACAGTTTTAGTGTCTTCAAAGGATTTTTTGTTCTTTCAGCTGCTGTACCTATTTGTATCCAGTCACCACCAGCCTTTACAATTTCATATGCTTGGCTTGGGGTTTTTATTCCACCAGCAACCAAATAAGGAACATCAATATATTTTCTCACTTTTTTAACCATCTCTATAGGTACCGGAGAATGTGCAGCCGAACCAGCATCAGTAAAAATAATTCTATTACCCATTAGCTCTCCTGCCATACCAAGACCTGCTGCTATTTGTGGTTTATTCCTAGGAACATCGTTTGAGTCACCCACCCATCCGACAGTTCCTCCAGGTTCAACAACAATGTAACCGATTGGTAAAGCCTCTATGTTGAACTGTTTTACCAATGGAGCTGCCAATGTTTGTGCTTGTGAAATCCAATAAGGGTTTCTTGAATTAAGTAAAGACATGAAATATATTGCATCAGCATACGGAGTTATAGTTGCAATATTTCCAGGGAAGAGTACAACAGGTACATCTACTTTTTCTTTTATGGCTTTTGTAACATTATTCAATAAATCTCCTTGTGCACCAATACTACCACCAACAGCAATAATATCAACACCAGCTTTCCAAGCCATTAGTGCCGTTTTAACAGCAGCACCTTCACTCTTGTAATCAACAGGATCTATTATAATAGAAATAATTGCACCATCTTTGTTTATTTTATTCTTGATATATTTTTCAACATTTTTCAGTTTTGTAATACCCTTACCTAAAAATATTTTTGCTTTAACATTTTCTTTTAACAGTTCTTCAACAGTTTCTTTTATTGCTGTTTTTGTGTCGTACCGAGGAGAAAATCTAAGCACTTTTTTTGATTTTGTTATATCAATAGTTCTGTTTCTAATAAGACGATCAATACTAGATTTCATCATTGTCAATTTAGGTTTCTTACCCCTCACTTTGCGTGAAGCAGTGTGTACAGTTGAGGCTAATTTCACTAGCCCAATTGAAACGTGTTTTTCAGTCATATCAATTTTTAACTCGTCACACATCATTTGATAAACTTCTTTGTAACTCGGTGTATCTTTTGTTGCAACATGGAAAATTTGATTATACGCCTTTTTATTATTCTTAACTTTCTCCAATAATGAAACAACGTCTTTTACATATGATAAATGGAATTTGTTTTTACCAGAACCAATTATAGGATATTGTTTTTTTGCAGCAGCAAAAATTAGGAACCATATATTATTTGGACCCAACATAACAGGTGATCTTATCACTGTATATTTGATGCCAGATTTGATTATCTCTTTTTCAGCAACAGTTTTTGATCGTTCATAATCAGTTTTAGGATTATAAGACATATCTTCTCTTGCTGGTTCTTTTGTTTCACCAAGAACACCAGAAGATCCCATGAAAATTATTTGTTTTACCTTGTTTTCTTTTGCAACATCAACAAGATTCATGGTTCCTACTGCATTTATATCATACATATCAGGGTTTGATTCATCAAGACATGCAGCAAGATGGTATACAACATCAACAGGAAAAGCTTTTCTTATATCCTTCTTGTTCATTACGTCTCCTTTTATGTATGTAACACCCGGAATTGCCTCATCCTCTAGTTCTTCCTTATTTTTATGAGATAATACAAAAACCTTGTTACCCCTTTTCAGCTTCTTAACTAATCTAGAGCCAACAAATCCGGTTCCGCCTGTAACTAGTATCTTCATCAATATCACTTATGGTTATAATAAGCAAAAGGATATAAGCTTTATATCAGGGCGCCTAATATGAATCCCAACATAACAAAATACATTACTAATTTTATCAATTTCTGTGCTTTTGGTGGCTTTTTTGAAAAAGAGTATACAGATACAAAAACAGCAGGTACAGCACCAATCATGTAGAATAATGAGAATATATCAAAAATAAACGGTATTGACAACGATACAAGTGCCAAAACAAGGAATATATTAGCTATGAATCTAGATCCCCGTTCACCAACCAGTATTGGGAGTGTTTTTGCACCCGATTTCCTGTCACCCTCTACATCTTCCACATCTTTTGTTATTTCTCTTGCAATCGTACCAATCAGTGATATACCAAAGAACAGCAGAATAGTAAACGGAATGCTATAAAACCCATTTAGTATAAGTCCTGCTGCTAGGAAGTTTGAAGCTGCTAAATATGCAACAGAAATATTGCCAATAAAAGCAATTTTCTTTAATTTCCAAGAATATATGCTAAGTATAATTATATTGAACAGTGCAATTGTCAGAAATGGTATTGATACGAAATACGATACAATTAATCCTATTATTGACAAAATTACATAATAACCAGCAGCCTTTTTTCTTGTCATCCTGCCAGAAGGTATTGGTCTTGTTGGTCTGTTTATGCGATCAATCTTGTGATCAAAATAATCGTTTATAACATTACCCGCACCTGTTATCAAAAACGTCACAACTAGTGCAAGAATAATTATCGGATTCAATATGACATCAGCAACTATAGCACCAACTATCATACCTATTATTGATAAAATACAGACATTTGGTCTGATTATGTTGATATACGGATTCATGCTATCAAATGAGAGAAAAAGGTATTTAAAACAATCACTCAACATTAAACTTTTACTCAACAACAGCCGGTAATTTATTATAGATATCTTCTATCATGAGAACTAAACGAGAAATTTTTCTTTCTAAGTCAACAACTTTACTTTCTATATGCGACATATCAGGCACTTCGATCATTTCAATTTTTTTCCTTATTTGCGTCTGGAACTTTTCAAGATCAAAACGTGTTGCAAGTTCAGGATATTTCTTGTCAATATCAGCTGCGAATTTAGATAGTTCTTTTACTAAGTGCCTGTTAACAAGTTCTTCTATATTTCTTTGCGTTGACTGTTGTTTTTGATGAATATTATCAAACTTTTCTATATTTGACTCAATATCTTGTACCTTATATCTAACATCAGAAATATTTTTCATTAAAGCCATTTTATCAGTATCTTCCTGATCAAGTTCTTTTTCTATTCTTTTTTCTAGTGGTCGCAATTCTGTTAATTTTTTTGCAAATACTTCATCCTTAGCTTCATCAAGATCTTCACTTGTTAAATCATATCTTACATTTTGGCTAACAAGTTTTCTTAATTCTCTCAATTCTTTAGAAAGTAAATTAACTTTATCATCTATTGGCACCCTATGATCCTGCTTTGACAAAACTTGCACCTTCTTTAATTCGTTTTTCATGTATTTTGCAAGAGTTTTCACAGATTCTTCCAATTCCTCTATTCGTTTTTCCATATTTCCACAATCATATCCTTAAAGTTTTCTTTTTTCTGAGTCTAAATCCATGTCCTTTCTTTTCTTTTTCCTTTTTAGGAGCCCCCACATCCTTGGGTGCTTCTTCAGGTTCTTCTGGAGTTTCATCAACACACACCGATTCGTCGTCATCAATTATACTTTGAACTTCCTTTAGTGTACCGGTGGGCTTACTTTCTATATTTATGTCTTTTTTATTATGAAATATATGATCTTCAATCCTAATTAATCTTTTATCTATCTCAGTAACTTGCTCTGTTATGACTCTTTCAATATCATCAAACCTTTTTTGCATACCATCTGAATTACCTGAACTCTCAGATGACCCAACGTTTTGCAATCCTCTATCTTCCAAGGCCTTTTCCAGTCTTTCAATACGCTCTTCTGTTCTACCACCGCCAGTTGAGTCGAGAAGTCTAGAAGATAAAATATCCTTTATTTTTTCACCTTCAACCTGCATTAATAGTAATAGATCCTCAACATGCTGTAATCGATCTCCAATTACTTCTGATTTGGAATTTTCAAGCTCTATAAGGCGTCTTTCTATCTCAGAAAAATTGTAAATAGACTTTTCTTCGAGGCTCTTAAGCCTATTTTTAATGTCTTCTTCCATTTTCTCCACATTAACCATTTCTTCTCCCTCATATATATTGTTTTTTTGTAAATCAGCCCAAAGGGAAAACAATATATACTATCAAATAAGAATATTTTTTCTATGGCAACAAGAAGAAGAACTGCAAGAAGAAGAACAACTAGACGAACAACAACAGCTAGAAGAAGAACAACTACAAAAAGAAGAACAACAGCTAGAAGAACAACAGCTAGAAGAAGAACAACTTCTAGAACAACAAGAAGAGTAGCAAGAAGAACGACTGCTAGAAGAACGACTACAAAAAGAAAAACCAAAAAAGAAGCTTTACACAAAAGAATTCACAGAAGAATATTCAAAAAGTCAAAGGGCGAGATTCCTGTAAACACAAACACAACACTTAAAACAACAAAAAAAAATGCATGGAACACAAAAGAAATTCTAGTAGGTATTTTGGTAATTGTATTATTACTAACACTATATGCTGCTTTTGTACCTTAAATTTTTCTTTTATTTTTCTCTAAAAATCTTCATCCATATAGACCAGAGAACAACTACAGTTATGATTAATCCCCAACTCCACACAATTCCATGCACAGCTTGATAATGAGTTAATCCAAAGTTGTATACAAAATAAAACATAAACCAGATTCTTATTATGTTAACAAACGAAATTACTGGAAGGAATATTAGACCCTTTAATTTATTTTTTAATGAAAAATCCGTTGCAAACACAAGAGCTAGGTATGCCAAAAAACTTTTCCAACCAATACAATCCCATATAATTTGCGCTCCCCAATTCCCGTTTACAATTGGAATGGAAATCAATATACCATCTCGCACAGCAGCTATACTGCTACTAAGCAACAATGATTCAACAATTTGCGCTGTTATTAATTGCAGTTCAAAAATTTGTATATTAAGCCAGAGTGCGATGTAAAGAGGAATTGCAAATATATTAAATTTTATCAAGAACACGAGTATACGAAAATATGTTTTTTGCTTACCTTTCAGTCTAATTTCTAGCATAGTATTATTTTATTTTGGTGAAATAAAAGGAAGCTTTCAATAATTATTTCTTGTTCTTTATCATGACGTTTGGACCATATTTCCATATTACAACTTCGTCGCCTTCACCCACATCAAATTCAGGTTTCTTTACTTCGAATGTGCTATAATCTTCTAGATCCATTAATTGTATATTTTCACCAACAAAAGCAAGCACTTGTGCTGTTTTTTTCTCAATAACAGGTACATCCATTTTTGTGCCCCCCGGTTTAACAATATTTCTCTTTGTTTTGTCAAAAATACCCTTCACAACTATTCTGGCTTTTGCTGCTCCGTGTTTACCTGCTTTTGATACTTGTAGGCTATCAACCACACAAGGTGCACCATCAATGAGAACAAAACTCCCAGACTTGAGATTTTTAATTTCAGTAATTCTTTTCTCCATTGTATCGCATTTTATTTGTCTTGAAACGCTTTTAAAGATTAACTGCGTAGTTTCTGCTCCATGATATTTTTATCACCATTCGAATTAAGTTCATCTGGACTTGGAAATGAGATTTTGTTAGACTGGGATAGGAGTATAAATTACCGTGGAAGGGATTTTGCATTTCTATTAGTTAGATATTCTAAAGTAGATGGTATGCAAGACAGGATATATGTTATTGTGCCAGAACAAGTAATTACAGATTATCCAAGATCTTCAGGAAAAATGAGTTCTTTTACACCCGAAGAAGTTCAGGAAATGTATTTATCTCATATTGCCAGAATGTATCGTAGATAAAAAACACTTTTAGTTTTACTATGATATGAACTTGATATCTTCTTCCTTAACAGTCCGTCTATTGGCATGCCTGCTAAGAGAAACAGCCTTATCACACATGTCCATTGCCAGTTCTTCTATCATTTCCCTTGCCTCTTCTAAAGCATCACGAGAAATACGTTTCACTCCATTTTTCTTTGCTATTTTTTCAAATACAAGTAGTGATAACATAAGAAATATTTCATTTAACAGCTTAAATTATTTTAATTTCCATTAGCAAAGAAAGAATAATGTAAACTACATGGTTCTCCATATGCATCATGAATATCGAACCCATTACCACCTTTTCCCAATACCGTGTAACTACCACCAACACCCAATCCTTTAGCTTCCTCTTGATCTAAATCACCCAGAGTAGCAATTCTAACTGTTGCTCCTACTCTGGTTCTTCTGAACACATCCAAAGTCATTGTAGGTGTAGACATGAATATATTTAGAAAGAATAATGCTTATAAAACTATTTCCGTTTTATCTCATTCTTTATTCCTTTCAGTTCCCAGGCATAGAATGAAACAAGAACAATACCAACGAATATAATCAACCAGAATGTTATTATTCTATCCAAAATAGCACCAGAAGCAGCTATTGCACTTGGAACACCCAATGTTACAAACGCAAATGCAAGCCCACCTTCTATAAGACCAAGACCACCAGGCAACCAAGGTATGATATATAGTATGAGTAAAAATGCCCATACAACAATCACAACGCTCCATGGTAATACTAGCCCCAATGCAAGGAAAACAACATACATTCTTAGAAACTCGAATACCTTTCCTAGTAAAGAAACAGACAAAGAGTACATCATTGTTTTTTTGTCCTTCAGAAGTATCCTGAAAGACTCATGGAACATTGATGCATAGTCTTTTTTCTCAATTTTAATAAATCTAGAAGCCTTATTCATCCCAAAATCGATTATTTTCTTTAACCACCTGTGTGTTAGTGATATCTTAAGGAATGCAAGAGATGAAGCAAGCACGCCTATAAGGAACAATACATAATATATGAATAGCTCTTCTGGTAATAATGGGAAAAATAGTACAAAAATAAGGAAAAACGAAATATAGGATGACATTATCTCTACAAAAGTGTCTATAGCTATAGTAGCAGTCGCTTTAGATCCACCCAAATCTTTGTTCAATAAGTATATTTTAACTGGTTCACCACCAACTTTCATCACAGGTGTTATGTAATTGACAAATAATCCTGTAAATGTCACTCTAAAAGCCTTTCTCCATGATAGAGGCTTATATTTTCTTACTATGATGTGTAATCTCCACGTAAGTATCAATACTGTTACTATGTGAAGAGCTATAGCAAGACCCACATAGTACATATTTGCCCTTAATAGCATTCCAAGAACCTCATAAAATCC
The DNA here is from genome assembly GCA_042584825.1 of Candidatus Aenigmatarchaeota archaeon. GTDB lineage: Archaea > Aenigmatarchaeota > Aenigmatarchaeia > GW2011-AR5 > GW2011-AR5 > JBHOSK01. The sequence goes on along the minus strand of JBHOSK010000006.1, from coordinate 17,504 downwards.
AAAAAATGACATTATGACAGCTGTTAATACTATTCCTAGTAGGAAAAAACCAACAACCGTGAGGTTCTTCTTTATCCTTTTCAGCATAAACCAATAATTAGAGCGATTTATATTTAAAAATACTCCAGTAATTATGATAGCAGGTGAATATAATGACAGAATATATAATGACAGGAGTAAGAGTAGATGCACAGTTTAGATTTGCTAGAGAAGCAGTACTAGAATGTACAGGAAATAGAAGAATACGTTACAAAGAAGGAGACAGAAAACAGACAGGAGAAGCTACTTTTTACCTCGATGATTTACATGAATTGGATGGTGAAACTTTACGTACACTAAGAGTTCGAGGATATGATATTAGACCTGTTAAGAAACCAGGCAGACCTGTTAAGAAAGAATACCCAATAGAAGAAGACGTAGATGAAATAGTATTGAGCGGGCCAGCAGAAGTAGATGAAGAATCAGTAGGAGTAAGTGGATAATAGAGTATTCTGACAGAAAAACCCATAAAATCCAAGAAATTTGGCCCGAATAATGCTCATTTTAACGGATTTTTAAAATTTTTGACCCCCTTATAAAGGTATCGGTCAAAATACCGAAAGCTTTAAATACTTTATGGTATAAATGTAATGAGTTGCTTTGGTGCAACTTAATAGTAATTAATACTATATATCGGGGAGTTTAATATGAAAGATATGAAAGCTAAAAAATGTCCAGAATGTGCAAATACTAAATTTATTCACGATTCTGACAGAGCAGAAACAGTATGTTCGAAATGTGGTTTAGTCATACAAGAGAATATTGTTGATACAGGCCAAGATTGGAGAGCTTTTGATCATGAACAAGAATCAAAAAGAGCAAGAACAGGAGCACCTCTTACCCATAAAAGACACGATAAGGGTCTTACTACAGAGATTGGTAAGAGTACAACTGAAATTTTCAAGGTTCCAGCCAAAAAAAGATCACAATTTTTCCGTATTCGTAAATGGCAAAAACGTCTTTTAACAAGTAAAGACAGAAACATGTCTTTTGCTTTAAGCGAGCTACAAAGATTAGTTTCTTTCTTAGGTTTACCTAAGACACTACACGAAGAAGTAGCAAAATTATATGAAAAAGCACTACAAAAAGGACTTGTTCGTGGTAGAAGCATTGAATCAATCATAGCAGCTTTAGTTTATTCATTATCAAGAGAATATGAAACACCAAGAACACTTTCAGAAATATCACAATCATCTGGTATTGGTAAACGTGAATTAGGAAGAACATATAGATATATTTCAAGAAAATTAGATGTTAGAATTCTTCCAGCAAAAGCAGAAGCTTACATACCAAGATTTTCCTCAATGTTAAAATTATCCGACAAAACACAAGTAAAAGCAATTGACATCCTAAAAAATGCAAAAAAGAAAGATGTCATTTCAGGTAAAGGTCCTTGTGGTTGTGCAGCTGCAGCAATTTACATCGCATCTGTATTAGAAGGTGAACGTAAAACGCAAAGAGAAGTTGCTGATGTTGTTGGTGTAACTGAAGTTACAATTCGTAACAGATACAAAGAAATGGCAGAAGCACTTGACATTGAAGAAGAAGTAGAAAAAAGAGCAAAAGAAGACGACAAGTAGATCCTTTCTAGTTACTAATTAATTTTATAACCATTTAGATTTCACTATATTTATAGAGGGAACAAAAATGGAATATTGTTTAAGAGGTCCGGCAAAACACAGATTCCCAGAAAGGAATTGGATAGTTGACACTCTAATAAAAAAATTAGACCTAAGACCAGTTAATGAAGAAAAAAGAGAATACGTACATACAAGACACGGCGATACTTACAAAGTGATGTTCAGAAAAGAGACATCCGACATTTATGTATCAGTTCCCGCTACTGATATCGTTGAAAACAGGCCAAAACCTGGTTCAGAAGCGCACAAGATAATGCATATGTTAAACGTAATCTGCTGCCCAGGTGAAGTTTTGACATACGACAGTGTTCCTGTAGAAATAGATGAAGATGAACAAGCTGCTTAATTATTCTAAAATTTTAACATCGTCTATAATACCATCACCATCATTATCAACACCCTCAACAACATGAGCAAATTTATTTTTGTTACCAACCTGTATATCATCAAACTTATTCAAGAAAGCAAGTATTGCTGCACGAGTTCCTGAGTAACGTCTACCAGCAATAACAAGTATTTTCTTGTCTTTGTCAAATGGATTTTTTGTTTTTACAATTAAACCATTTTCATCATGTCTGTAAAGTTTCTTTGTTATATTTGAATAAATTCTTCTTTTGTTATCAAATTTTACAGGCAGTGTATCATTAACTTGTTTAGTTATTCTGTTTATAACAGGCCCACCTATAATTATTAGGTTGTCCCTTAGATCGTATTGTCTTAAATCTGTATCCAACGCAACACTTGCTTTAGCATTTTTTAAGAAAGTTCCTAAAAACATTCCAAGATCAATACCGTAATAAGCATCACGAGATCTCGCTTTCTCAGGACCATGAGGATCTGGTGAACCAACAACAATTTTTGCATTTAATTTTCCATCATCAACAAACGGGTATAAAAATTCATTTACATTTTTTGGTATTTTTTCAGTTTTCTCGAAATCCTTGAACTTTATGAAAAATGATGGACGCGTTAATGTGTATATTTTTGCTAAAACACCACCACGTTCTTCACGTCTTAGTATTCTTATTAACCCCATCGACTCTAGTATCCTAACATGATAGTAAACTTTTTGCTCGTGTATTCTCATCATCTCAGCAAGCTCTTTTGCATAAGACGGTTTTTCAGCCAACATATTCAATATCTTTCTCGCCAACGGCGAGAAAGGTGGTTTAATTTCCTTTGATGATAATGAAAAATAATTTCCATTTTTTTCATTTACAATATGCATTTTAACACCCCGAAGATCATCTTTATTTTAGGATAATCGCTAATAACCTTTATACTACAAAAATATTTATAATAGTTTTATAATATTTTTAAGATAAGCATATAAATCTATAAATTGAATGTTATCATTCTATGACTGCAATGAAAGCTGTTATAATGGCAGCGGGTGAAGGAAAAAGAATGCGTCCTTTAACGCACAATATACCAAAACCACTTATAGAAATAAACGGCAAACCGTTTCTATATTATCTTATAAAAAACATTATGCAAAGCGGTATAAAAGATATTGGTATAGTTGTGGGTTACAAATCTGAAATGATAAAAAAGTTTTTAGATGAAAACAGAATAAAAGCAACACTAATACAACAAGACAAACAACGAGGAACCGGTCACGCCGTCTCCGTTTGCAGACACTTCGTTGGAACTAGTGAATTTATAACAGTAAATGGAGATGATCTCTATTCTGAACACGATATAAGAAGAATGCAAATACCAGGACGTGTAAACTATATTGCAGGATTTGAACACAACACACCAGAAAAGTATGGTGTGTTAATGGAGGAAAACGGATTTTTAAAAGAAATAATTGAAAAGCCCACAATAGCTTTGAGCAAAATTGTTAATACAGGGTTGTATAAATTTACACCTGAAATATTTCAGGCACTTTCTTATATTAGAGAATCAGAACGCGGTGAACTTGAACTTACAGATGCTGTAACGCTTCTTGCGAAGCAAAAAAAAGTAAAGGTTTTGAGAATACGCGGTTACTGGCTAGGTATTGGTTGTCGTGAAGACATAAAGAGAGTAAGCAAAATAATGATAGAAAAAAATATTGTATAAATTCTTTTGGTGTTTTATTATGTGCGGAATTGTTGGTATTGTATCTAAAAATTTTTTTAATTCGAAAGACATTATGACACTATTGAAAAGGCTTGAATATCGTGGTTATGATTCTTTTGGTTATGCTGATCCAAATGGAAATGAAAAAAAAATTATAGGGAACATCGATCCTTTGAAAGTAAAAGACTTTAAAACTAAAACAGCAATTTGCCATACTCGTTGGGCAACACACGGTCGTGTGAACGAAGCGAACGCTCATCCACAAACAGATTGTAAAAAAAATATATTTGTTGTGCATAATGGAATAATAGAAAATTATCTTGATATTAAAAATAAATTAATTGAAAAAGGCCACTCTTTTGTATCCGACACAGATACAGAAATCATATCACATTTTATTGAAAATGCTATTTCAGAAAATAAATCAATGGAAGAAGCATTACAAGATTTTATATCAGTAGCCGAAGGCACATTCGCATTCCTTGTGATAAGAAAAGGAATAGATAAAATATATGCTGCAAAACGTGACTCACCTTTAGTACTTGGTATTATGAAAGATGGAATAATAATTGGTTCAGACATATATGCGTTTAGTAATAAAACGAACGACGCAATATGGATAGATAATAATGAGTATCTTGTTTTAGACAAAGAAGGTTTTGAAATTTTTAATTCTGATGGTGTTAAAATTGAAAAACAAATAAAAAAATTCAAATGGGAAGACGAGTTACAAAACAACCAAAAAAAATACGAGCATCATATGATTAAAGAAATACACGAAATACCAACCGTTGCAAACAGATTACTTTTATCTCTAGATCAAGAACAAGAAAAGACATTAGCTGAATTAGTGTCTGCCGCTAAAAACGCTAGCAAAGTACTTTTTGTTGCAGCAGGAACAAGTTATCACACATCATTGCTTGGTGCTTATTTTCTAAATAGAGCCGGAATAGATACAAGAACAATGATAGCAAGCGAATTCAAAAATTATACTTTTCTTGATGACAAAACATTGGTTATCGCAATCAGCCAGAGCGGAGAAACAATGGATGTTATCGAAGCCTTAAAAACAGCAAAAAAACATCATGCAAAAATAACAAGTATAGTTAATTCACCCTATTCTACAATACAAAGAATGAGTGAAATATCATTAAACATACTTGCAGGTCAGGAGATTTGCGTAGCCGCAACAAAAACATTTGTAAATCAGGTTATTGTACTGCTTGCTTTATCATCAGAACTAGGTTGGAAAACCCATTATAAAAAAATATCCCAAGAACTGGAAAACGTTTTCACACACGAAGATAAAATAAAAGACATGGCTCTTTCATTAACAAACAAAAAAGACATCTATATTATAGGAAGAGGAATGGCATATCCGATTTCTCGTGAAATAGCACTCAAGCTAAAAGAAATAAGTTACAAACATGCAGAAGGCATGATGGGTGGTGAACTTAAACACGGTACTCTTGCGTTAATAGAAGAAGGAACATCTGTAATAGGATTAGTCGATAATAAAGAAATTATTTCTAACCTAAAAGAAGTCGAAGCAAGAGGTGGTTCTATCTCTGTCATATCTGATACAGAAACAGAATTTCCCGGTTTTTTGTTGAATACGAGCGATGAAGCTTCATTTGCATTGTGCGCAACAATGGTTGGACAGCTTCTTACATACTACATCGCAAAAAACAATTCTTTGCCAATCGACAAGCCAAGAAACCTAGCAAAGTGCTGTACTGTTAAATGAATTACAAATCTTTTACAAGAACTAAAGCAGTTTCCCCACCACTATAGTGACCTTTATCTTCAGTTACGACATAAAAGCCATTTTTTTTATAAAATGTCAGTGCTTCAAAATTCTTATTCCAACAATAAACATATATTTTATTGTATTCTTTATCTTTTGCAAATTTTATAGAATGTTCCAAAAGCATTTTACCATAGCCCTTTCTATGTTCTGATTTTAGAACACAAATATCATCAAGCTCTATTCCATCAGAGAATTTTTTATTTTCAAATAAAACAGAAAATCCCATTTCGTTTTCTAAAATAAATGCAAACCCTTCTTTAACCATTTTAGTAAAATGTTCTTTAGAAGTGAAATATTTCTCAAGAGGATATCCACTATTCTTTTCTATTTCAAACATTATTTCAACATCATCTAATTTTGCTTTTCTTATTTTCATTTTATCTTTCTCTGTTGTTTAAACAAAAATTCACTTTCCACAACCGCTGTAAAGTTCTTTATGTAATAATTAGCAAATTATGATTTAAAGGTGAAATTATATTGATATTAACAAAAGAACAACTTATGAAAATTAATAAAGAATTTATTAAATATAAAAATAATAAAAAACTTACTACACATGCAATTGGAAAAAAACTAGGAATTAGTAAAACAACTGTACAAGCATATTTCAAAAAAGATTTTGGTAATGAATACACAAAAATAGCGAAGCGAAAATCAGCATGGATGACAAAAATAGATGAGAATCATATAAGAAAAGCCTTTGAAAAGTATAAGGCTGGTACCCTTATAACAGAAATTGCAGAAAATGTTGGTGTAAAAAGAGATTCATTAACACACAGGTTTACAAAAGTAATTGGAGAGGACTATATTCAACTAGCAAAAAAGAGAAAATATATTGATGCAGGTATGGCGAGAAAAAAAAGAATTCCAAATAAAATAATAAAGAACAACTTTGAAAAATATAAGAAAACACGAATTCCTGTGAAAAAGTTGGCAGAATCTATTGGAATAACAGAAAGCAGTTTAATTTTCCGATTCAAGAAAATTTTTGGAGATGAATATAAGAAAATCGCATATAGCAGAAGAGATGAAAGAAAAGTAACGAAAAAAGAATACCGATTTGCTTTTGAAAAATATAAGAATACAAACGTGTCTTTGACAGAATTATCTGAGCAACTTGGTATCAGAATATCTAGTCTTGCACCAAAATTTAAAAGAATGTTTGGGGATGAATATAGAAAAATAGCGATACAAAAACAAAACTTAGTAGAAGTTAATAAAAGAGGTAGAAAAGCAGAAGAATTAGCAATAAAATATTTCACATTGACAGGATTGAAAATTTATGATGTAAGAAGAAAACGTATTATCAAAGATAGTCTAAAAACTCCTGATTTCATTGTAGAAAATACATTTATCGAGGTAAAAAATAATTATGTCACAATGGAGGGGTTTGGAAATGTTAAAGGCTATGAACATATTTTAAATGATTATCTTAATAAAATTGCTAATCATGGTCACGAAATGATTTTAAAAAATGGAATAATTGTTTCTTTTAGTGGATTTTCTCCTGTTGTTAGGAAACAATCTCTAATTGATAAAATTACATTAATAGGACCCAAAGAAATAGAAGAAATATTTAGAAATAATAATAGATTAGATTTGCTTACTCAATTAAATGAGTTACGAGGACTTTCGTAATCCAGCACGTTGTAACCCATATAGCTTAATTATTTCTTTTAAAGTTGTACAATCATCTGCAGAGCGGTCTGGTCGAAAACACAATAGTTTCGGAAATCTGAGCGCATATCCACTAGGATACTTTGATGAAACTTGTATTTCTTCGTAACCAATCTCTACAACAAATTTTGCTTGTACTTTTATTCTCTTTCCATGTTCTTCTGTTATCAAGGGCCTTAGCCTCTTTGTTATATCCGCCATCTGTTCTTCCGTAAGTCCCGACGCCATCCTACCCGTTTCAATATATTTATCATCCTGCCGACAGGCAAGTAAAAGTGATCCAAACCATTTTGCACGCTTACCTTCTCCCCACTCTGCACCAACTATAACTAAATCAAGAGGCTCCATTGTTGGTTTTACTTTTAACCAATACCCAACACGCTTACCAGGTTGATATTGTGCATCCAGATACTTTATTATAATTCCTTCCTCTCCCATAGCAAGAGATTTTTCATAGAATTTTTCAACCTCATCTTTGTCTTTTGATTCAATATGTTCAGCAAGTTTAAAATCTTTTGTCTGTTTAATTATTTTTTTCAATTTGTCCCATCTCTTCCTAAGCGGTTTTTGCATATAATTTTCTCCATCAATATAAATGAGATCAAAGAAATTAGATCTAACTGGTATTTCTTTTACCATTTTTTCAATGTTATGTTTTCTTTGTATCCGTCTTGATAAAACCTGAAACGGTTTTGATTTTCCATTTTTATCAATTGCAACAACCTCACCTTCGATTATACATTTTTCAGCAGTTATGTTTTTCTTAGCCAAAGAAACAAGATCTGGAAATTGTCTACTAACATCTTCCATTCTCCTCGAAAATATTTTTATTTTGTCTCCGTCTTTATGAATTTGTACTCGAAAGCCATCATATTTTATTTCAGTTACAGTGGGTTCGGAATATGCTTTTTTCCATGCATCTTCTAGTCCACCTGATCGTTCTGCAAGCATAACTCTTATTGCTTTTCCAACTTTCATTTCTGCTTTCATTATTCCCTTTTTCACGTTAACAGCAACTTTGCCGTAGTCCCCAATAATGTCATATAACTTTTCAACGTCTTTTTTGTCTTTATCAAATGCAAGTGCTATAGCATCACGAACAATGCCTTCAGCAACACCAATACGCATATCACCCAGTGTTGTGCGAACAACATATCTAGCCTCCTTACCAGAAGCAAAAGAAAGTAATTCTGAAACAAGCGCCATTTTTCTATCCTGTGAGCCACCCCCACTAACAGTTGGCAGTTTCTCCAAATTATCAAAAACCTTTTCAACATGTAATTCTTTACTACCAAGAGTCTTTTGTTTTTTATGCGAAGCGAAAAACTCTGCCACAAGACCAAGATCACCAGTTTCTTTGAATTTTTTCGTTATGTCTTTCTCATTTATGCCATAAGTCTTTGAGATCGTTTTTTTTACCATTTCTCTGGCTATTCCTAAATCATATTCACCTCTTGGGAATATGGCACCCATTGATAAGAGAACCGTAATCCTAAGTTCATTTGATTTTGTTTTTTTGTATAGGTCTGCTAAGATATCCCTCTTTTTCAGCTTTTTTGGGGTATTTTCGAGCTTTTCATAGATTTCAGCCAGTTTTGAATACCTCATACTATCTATATTTGGCAAAGTGATATAAAAATAACTTGCACGTAATTACAGCATACTTAAAAAGTTTTTTGTAGCAGATAATGGCATGTTTCGAAGAAAAACCTATAAAATAGAAACACCGCACATAACTGTGAGATTAAGCAGTAAATATAAATTTAAATGTCAAAGATGTGGTGAATGTTGCACAAACCCCGGATATTTTACCCCCGAAGGGCTTCGTGATGCCGCAACCCATCTAGGAACAAGCCCCACTGAATTATTTGATTTATATTGTCATCTTCCAGACGGAGCAACAATCATACGGCCAAGGACTATCGATGGTTATTGTTCATTATTAGAACGAGACGAGGATCTCGCTACTTGTAGAATTCATAGTGTTAAACCAGCAAATTGCCAATACACACCCCTAATCCCAAAATCATTTTTATTTGATGACGAAACCATGGAAGTTAAAATAGATGAAAGAGCACAACTCGCATTTGTTATGAATTGTTCTGGCTTTGGAAAAGGAAGTGTTTCGAGTGTCAGAGAGTTAGCAAGAAGAACAGGATTTGAAGATGACTTGAAATTTCAACAGCAATCATTATTGGCAACTGTCAGATATCTAGGTGTACCCAAATTCATGCAAATACTAGACTTGAGAAAAACAGGAGAATTGTCCCCCGACCTTGCTGAAGAGTTAAGAAGTGCTGTAAAAGCATCTTATAGATTATTATGAATATGATCAAATCGGTGAAAATAAAGGCTTTTAAGTTTTCTACTCAATGTTTATTGACAAAAGGTGAATAGATTGGCAGCTAAAAAGAAGTGGTTTCAGATTATAGCACCGGACATGTTTAGAAATAAACCTGTAGGAGAAACGTTTGCTTTTGACGGAAATCAACTTATCGGTAGGAAAATCGAGGTTTCTCTAGTAACTCTTATGAAAGAGTATAGCCGTTTCTATGTTAAAATGATATTCCAGATAGACAGAGTAGAAGAAGACAAAGCATACACCAGATTAGTCGGCCACGACGTAATGCGTGAACGCATATATAGAATGGTTCAAAGAAGAACACGTCGTGTTGATGTAGTACAGGATGTTAAAACAAAAGATAATTTTGACATGAGAATAAAAACAATGATTATTCTTAACAGGAGGGTTAATACTTCAATAAAGCACACAGCAAGAGCAAAAGCCTTTGATTTAGTAGAAAAAATATCCCAGAAATATACCATGGAAGAGCTGATGCAATTCATAATAAGAGGTGAACTACAAAAAACACTTAAAAAAGAATGCTCAAAAATATACCCAGTATCTCAAGCAGAAATAAGAAAAACTGAAATACGTCCACAAAAGGAAGTAAAGGAGGCAAAAAAAAGCGAGCCAGCTAAAGACACTGTAAAGAAAGAACCTCCTAAGAACGAAACTAAAAAAGAGCCAGTTGAAAAAGAAGCTCCTGAGACAGAACCCCCTAAGACCGAAGTAAAAGCACCTAAAAAAGAGCCAGTTAAAAAAGAAGCTCCCATAGCTAACAGCTAAAAATACGATTTTTTATATCGCTTTTTTCTTATCTTTTCAGCAACTTCATCTATTTCCTCATCACCGTAAATTGTCCAATCTACAAAGCGTTTTAGCATTACAACAGTACCCACAATTATAAACGAAAATATAGCAAAAACGACCTCACCTGTAATTATAGAGTTTACGGCATTCGAGAATACGACTCCGATCAAAAACGCTATCATTATTTCGACCCTATGCGACAGCCGTTTTACCATAATTATCTTTATCAGAGCTATATTAAAAGAATGAGCTTAACAAACACATGATGTGTTATCATTTCTCTTCTTTTTGCATCATACCCTCGATCATTCTAAGGCCACCATCCAAATGACCTTCAAGATCAAAGTCTGTTATAACAACCGGATGAATATCTGGATCAAACGCTTCTAAGGCAGCTTCACGACTATCATATTGTTCAATATCTCTATATCCGCCCCGAGCCAGTGTTTTCGCAACACGCTGTCTTACTACTCCATATTCTTCAACATGTAAAATTCTATTACCACGGGGAACACCATTAGGGTATAATGACCACAATCTCCTCAATAGAGGACCCACACTAGGTTTATCTGTAAATACATTACCCTGGCCAAAAAGATCACGTAACGCACCCGCTACATTAAGATCATCATCAATTGTAAAAATAAGATAGTTAGTCATATTCAACACCATATTTCATATAGATTATGAATATAATAATTATTATGAATCTCCCTTTTGTTTTATATCAGATATTACTCGAAATCCACACCTTTCTCCATGCTGTCCTGATACTGAAGGTTCTACAATAACAATACCATGTTGATTTTGATCATATAATTCCAATGCTTGTTCTACTGTGATAGCTTGATCTACATCATATCCGTCATTTTCTAACGATGTACCAAGAACATGAGCCATTCTACCATTCTCTCCTGAAACATATAATATCCTTCTACCCTCTCTTGGATATCCCATTGTGCCCAAAACAGCATGTATAAACTCCAAAGAATCAGCCTCATCATCAAAGCCAAAAGTAAAAGCATATTTACCAGATGTAGGATCACTAAATCCATGCGAAACATTTCTGACAAAAGCGCTGTGTCCTGGGCTATCTCTTAATACGTAAAAATCAGTACCTTCCCATTGTTGTTCTATACCAGACATATTATTCACCATTGATTTCGATATACTTAAAATCTTATTTTACATACTGTTTTGCATTAACAGCAGCAGAAATCCAAAATGCGCCTGATATTAGTATTAGTACAAAAGCAATAATTATAGCAAGCCCAAAGCTCCATGTTGTTGTGCCATCTACCCATTCTACGTTTCCAGCTATCATAGCTCCTAAGAACATTGTTATTGAACCTAAGATCCACAATCCATGAACATAAAAGTCAAATCCTCTCATTTTACTCACCATTTTATTTTGATTACTTTTACTACTAAAAAGTAAAAGCTTAAAAAGCTTTCGGTCTTAATCTATATAGTGATTTATATGATTACTCTGCAAACAGTTCCGAATTTCAATAATATGAATATAGGACAAGTAGGACCAGTATCAACAGGAACCCCCTATCGTTATGTAGATTATACAAACGGAACATTCTTACATGTTGTCGAGATTCCTGTTAGAGATGAAAGAGGAACTGTTGGGATTTATTCACAATTCCGCAGAGATGATGACTCATATGTTACAGAAACGTGGGCATCAAGAGAAAAACCACAACCAGTATTGTAATCTTATAATTATTTTCTTCTCTTCTTTTTCGTTTCCCGTGGTTTAACATTATCTATAATAGGTCCTAAATCGTGTACAAATCTACGAATATATTCACGTGTTAGCTCAATTTCCTTTTGTGGTATCTCTCCCACACGGTCTTCATCAAGCATTTTTCTCATTGATATTACACTTTTCATGACATCTGTGAAATATGCGTCTATTTTGCCAGCATCAATCAAGTGTTTCTTTATTGAAATTGGAAGATCTTTAGGATCAGGAGGTAAATTCTGCATTTTCTTAAGAGCTGCAACAGCAGCCTTTATCATTACCTCATAATTTTTCTGTACAATATTCTCTTTTTTCTTTTTTTGCAATTGTAATAGAAGTTGCTCCATTCTTGATACATACTGTTTTGCTTTTTGTATATAATTATCCAAATCAGCACCAGAAACATCATTTATTTCCTTGTGCTCAACACGTTTTCTGAAATCTATAACACCTTCCAGATCAAGCAAATAGTTCTGCTCAAGTAATTTTGTATCAACTAAATTTTCTCTAACCTCAATAGGCGTGTGCTTAGGTGATGGTGGATTAACGCCCAAATACATAAGAACAGCCTGTGAAGAATTCAACATAGCATAATAAAGGTCTTCTGCTATCATGTACAGCTTTGCTGTTGTAACCCTGCTTATTTTCTGAGGAGAAACCTCCATGAATTTTTCAACAGCTTCAAGTGTTGTTGGAATCTTACCCATTTCAAGCAATTTTCTTATTGGAACAAAAAAGCCAGTATCATACATTGCCCAACCATCTCTTACAATAGTAAATAATAGAGGATGGCCAATTCTTGCCATATCCCAGAATTCTGTTAATGTCCAAGCAGGCTGAACAGTTATATCTTCTGAGATCTTTTTAGCCATAAAGTAAATATCATCATCAAAATTGTATTTCATTTCAGGTGTAAATCTTGTTAGGGTATCGTCTATAATAACAAGAACGTCTATATCACTTTTCTCATGGAAATCTCCACGAACAAGAGAACCGAATAGAATAACAGCTTTTATGTATTTTTTGTATTTAGTCAAAACTTGTTCCTTATATTTTTCAGCTAAATCCCACTTCATTTTTTTTATTTTTTCATATTTCTTTTTTTCAGCGTCGCTCATTTTTCTGGGCTGGTTTTGTTTTTGACCTCGTTGAGTAGTGGCTCCCATCATCATTTTGGTTTCATCCACCATTTTAGGCACTCTTTTTTTAGTTTTTCTTGTCTTCTTTCGTTTTACCATTTAAACACCTTATTATTTACTGTTAATGACAATATAAATAATTCATCATATTATCACTTGAATAAGATCAATAGAACATTTTTAAGAGTTTCGGTAGCTGTAAAACAATTTTATACCTTTTCCCCCATTTTATCATATGGTTCTTATAGGTATTACAGGTTCGTTTGGAAGCGGTAAGACGACAGTAGCAAAGCTGTTCAAAAAACAATGTGGTAAAACCTGTGAAATTATAGACGCCGACAAAATAGCAAAAAAACTAATGAGAAATCAACTTAAAAAAAAGATAAAAACCGAGTTTGGAACAACAAATAGAAAAGAACTGGCTGACATAGTTTTTAGTGATAAGAGAAAATTAAACAAACTTAATTCTATTGTGCACCCATACGTGAGAATAGAAATAAAAAAAAGAATACAGAATAGCGAAAAAAACTTTATTCTTGATACACCATTGTTGATAGAAGCAGGTAAAACAAAGGTTGATTATCTTGTTATTGTTAATTGTGATAAAAAGAAACAGCTATCAAGATTAATGATAAAGGGTCATAAAAAAGAAGATATATTGAGAAGACTTCGACATCAACTTACATTTGATAAAAAATTAAAAAAAGCAAAGAAAATTACAAACGAAGAAATATTTATTATAAATAATTCTGGCAAGTTAGAGAAAACAAGAGACAGCGTAAAGAAGATTATTCATTCTTTAAGCGAACGCAGTGAGTAATATGATTAAGAATATTATTTTTGATTGGGCAGGAACACTTACAGACGCTCTTGCAATGTTTAAGAACATTTGTGAAATTATGTTCAAAAAATTGGGTAAAGAGCCAATATCGTCTAAAGAGATAAAGGAAGAATTTGAAATGCCTTACATGAAATTCTGGAACAAATATTTTCCGAACCTTACTAAAGAAGATCAAGATAAAATGTTTGAAGAAGCAATACACAAAACAAAAAAACCAACACTACATAAGGGAGTTAAAGAAACACTATTAGAATTAAAAAAAATGAAAATAAACTTATTCATAGTTAGTGCAGATCCAATTTCTAGATTAAAAAAAGAAATAGAAGAATCAGGATTAACCGATATGTTCAATAAAATATACAGCAGAGAAGATGGTGAAAAAGATAAAGTTATTTCGGAAATAATAAAAACAAATCATTTTAATCCTGGTGAAACAATGTTCGTTGCAGATACTTGTGGTGAGGTTGGGCAAGGAAAAAGCGTTGGAGTAAAAACAGCCGGTGTTCCGCTAGGTATTCAAAGCGAAAAAATACTTAGAAAAGCAAACCCCGATTATATCATACATAACATGCGAGAATTGATAGAAATAGTGAAAAAGGAAAATAAAATATATTAAGAACTTTGTTGCATTCTTCCACTGTCCGAATCCGAACCACCGTCTGCAGCTCCTTGTTGTGCTCTAACTAAGGGAGCAACAGCTCCTCTTATTCGATCATGATATGAAGCATCACCTTCTAGCACCAGACCATTGGACAAATCCAACATAGCACATCCTCTGCTCTGACCAGGTGGCATGAAATAACCTATTGCCCTTATAGGATTTGCAGTTCTCTCATACGATATACCAATACCCTCTATTGCGGCTATAACTGCAGTAGGATCTAATCCATTGTAACGCATTTGTCTTGGCGCTTTTGGTGCTTTGGGATCTCCGGATCCACCACGTTTAAACCAACTACTAAAAAATGCCATAAAACCACTTACATAATAAAACTTATAAAACATGTCATTTTCTTGGAAATAAGTAAGCATTAAAACATAACGGTCATATTCTCTGTCATGGTAAAGACAGCTGTATACGCAGGAAGCTTTGATCCTGTCACAAACGGACATTTAGACGTGATAAAACGTTCATTAAAAATGTTTGACAAAGTAATAGTAGCAGTTTTCGATAACCCACCAAAAAAGAATGTTTTATTTTCTGCAGAAGAGCGTGTAAAAATGATACAAGAATCTATGGATGATCACGTAACAGTTGAATCATTTTCAGGGTTACTTGTAAATTATCTAAAAAACAAGGATATAAAATTCGTTGTTCGTGGTATTCGTGCTATGTCTGATTTTGACCACGAATTCCAAATGGCTGTTGTTAACAAAAAAATGTTGCCAGACTGTGAAACAATATTCATCGCAACAGACAAAAGATATTTTTACCTTAATTCAACACTTGTCAAAGAGCTTGCATTACACGGTGGATGTATTGAAGATCTTGTTCCTGAAAACGTGAAAAAGAAACTAAAAGAGAAATTTACTTCTTAATATGTTCAATAATTTTATCCAAAGCTTCTATAAACCAGTATGTGTATTTATCAGGATTCACCATAACATCTTCTTTTAGTTCTTCTGGGTTAATCCACTTGAAATCCTCAACTTCTTCCTTGTTTATTTTCGGATCTCCGTCCCAATTACCCACAAAAACATGATCAAATTCATGTTCATGTAATCCATTATCAAACTTTACCTTGTATATGAAAGAAAAAACTTCCTCAAGATCAGTATCAAACCCCATTTCTTCCTTTAATCTTCTATGTGCAGCATTTTTTGTCTCCTCCCCTGAGCGAGGATGGCTACATGTTGTATTTGTCCAAAGACCACCACAATGGTATTTGTGCTTTGCTCGCTGTTGTAGAAGCAATTTTCCTTGTGAATTAAATACAAATATAGAAAATGCCCTATGAAGCGCACCATCTTCATGTGCTTTCATTTTTTCAGCTTCTCCAATTGCATTATCATTTTCATCTACAAGTATGACTTTTTCCATTCAATAACATTCAATGTTAGTTTTATATGCTTTTTTCTCGTAATAAGTGAAGGTGAAATTATGTCATTCAATAGAGTAACAGGCGCTATAATAGGATTTATTCAAACAGATGCATACCGCAACAGAACAGACGGATCATATACAGCTGAACAAATTGCAAACGGTATAGACGAATCATTAGAAAGTACCGTTCGTCCAGCAATAGAAATGATGTTGAAAGTCAACGAAATATGGGAATTTGGGAATAATCGTTATAGATTAGATCCAGAAGCATTCAGAGGATAAGTATGACGATTAACACAACGGGTCAAAAGCCTTATGTAAACAGTACAAAATTAGGAGCAAAGCTGGATTTAACACCCTATGAAATAAAAGCATTAGGACCACAGCCAAACGCATGGAAAGCATATGGAAGATTAGAAATGATAAGAAACAACGCTAATAGAACCTTTTAATCAATCCATTTTTAAGTTTTTCTTTCACTTTGATACTATGAAACACATTTATTCAGAATTACTAGAACGCGTTAGAAAAGAGAAAGTAACTGACTCAGGAAAATTTGAAATAATGAAAACAGAGTTTGCTAGAGAAAAGAAGTTGCCAAAAATACCGAAAAACGCGGAGATTTTAAATGTTCTTGAAAAGGACGAATATAAAGAATTCTCAAAGTTACTTATGACAAAGCCCATCCGAACTCTGTCCGGTGTAGCCAACATAGCAGTAATGTGGCTTCCTGACGATCCAAAGGATTCTTGCCCAGGTTCTTGCATTTATTGTCCACAGGGTTCAGTAAAGAAAGCGACTGACGTCGGAGACGTTTCTTCACGTGTCCCAAAATCTTACACAGGAACAGAACCAACAACAATGCGGGCAGTAAGGAATAAATTTGATCCTTATGATCAGATTAAGAATCGTTTAAATCATTTTCATGTTTTAGGTCAAAAAACAGATAAATGTGAGCTTATTATAATGGGTGGGACCTTTACTGCTTGGGATATCAGTAAACAAGATTTATTTGTAAAGAGATGTTTTGATGCGTTTAATTCGTGTGATTCTGAAAGCCTTCAAAAAGCACAACAAATAAACCAAACAGCAAAATCTCGTGTTATTGGATTAACTATAGAGACGCGCGCAGACTATTGTAAAGACGAACACATAAAACAGATGTTAAAATTAGGATGTACGCGTGTTGAATTAGGTATACAAAGTACAAGTGATAAGATATTGAAATTAATAAAACGTGGTCATTTATCCGATATTAACAAAGAGGCCATTGCACGTTTGCGTGCCGCAGGAATAAAGGTTTGCATACACTGGATGCCAGGATTAACAGGATTATATGG
>JBHOSK010000005.1:0-47768 GCA_042584825.1 Candidatus Aenigmatarchaeota archaeon | reverse complement strand
CATTTGAATAGTCGATATAAAAATCAGCATCATTTCGCTGATAATATCTGTCTGCACAATTGTAGTCTGTACTATCTTGGCAAAAATCGTCTGGTCCCCATGCTGAACCATCCCATAACATTTCAGCATAATCAACGTAACCTGATATACCGCCATTGTCAATGCCTGTTGTTCCTGTTCTGGCTATTTGACCAACTGGATGCCAACCTATATTTTGGTTAACTGTCGCGTGACCGACACCAATAAATAAAATTAGTACGATTAAAATTGATAAAATTATTTTTAATTTCATTTTGACTTGCCTCCCTGTTTTTCATAGAATTCTATTAATCTTTCTATAACTTGGTAGATACGAACCGTGCCCATTGGTGTTTGTGACAATTCAACTAATTTTTTATGAGCTTTCTTAGAAACTCGCACTTGTACTGTATCGACCATATGAACACCTAAATAATATTGTATTTAATTGTATTGAGTAGTATTTAAAAGTATTGCTACGTATTTAAACGTATTCAAAAATAATAGAAAATACACCAAATTTGGTTATTTTTGCTGGATTGGGGACAGAAACGTTTAAAAAGATTTATAAACAGGTTTACTAAGAATACCTAATACATACTACCCTAAGGGTCGTATGTAAAAAGGGGTGTAATTAAAATGGCAGATAAAAAACCTCACATGAATTTAGTAACAATTGGTCACGTAGACCATGGTAAATCTACACTAGTAGGTAGAATACTGTTCGATACAGGAAATATCAGAGAAGATACAATGAGAAAACTAAAGGATTTAGCAAAAGAGCTAAAAAAAGAGACATTCGAATTTGCTTTTGTGATGGATCAGGTAAAGGAAGAAAGAGAACGTGGTCTGACAATTGATGTTATGCATCAAAGGTTCGACACAAAAAAATACTACTATACCATTATCGACGCTCCAGGTCACAGAGACTTTGTTAAAAACATGATTACAGGTACAAGTCAAGCAGATGGCGCAATATTAGTAGTGTCATGTAAAGATGGCATACAAGAACAGACAAAAGAACACGCATATCTTGCAAAGGTATTGGGTGTACCACAATTGATTGTTGCTGTAAATAAAATGGATGAAGTAGGTTACGAAGAAGGTAAATACAAAGCCGTAACTGAAGAAGTACAAAAACTTCTGAAAGGTATTGGTTACAAAGTTGACGAAATACAATTCATCCCAACTTCAGGTTATAAAGGCGATAACGTAGTCAAAAAATCTGAAAATACAGCATGGTACAAAGGCAAAACCATTGTAGAAGCTCTTGATGACTTTAAACTTCCAGAGCAACCTGTTGATAAACCATTAAGAATGCCTATACAGGACGTCTATTCCATTACAGGAGTAGGAACTGTTCCAGTAGGTAGAATAGAAACAGGTGTCATGAAACCAGGAGATACATTATTGTTTGTTCCTTCTGGATCAAAGGGAGAAGTCAAGAGTATTGAAATGCATCATGAACAAATACCAGAAGGAAAACCAGGAGATAATGTTGGTATAAATGTTCGTGGTATTGGTAAACAAGACATAAAACGTGGTGACATTGCATGTCACGAGAAAGATGCTGCAAAACCTGTAAAGGAATTTACAGCACAAATTATTGTCTTGAACCATCCAAGTGTAATCAGTAAAGGTTACACACCAGTGTTCCATGCACACACATCTCAAGTAGCATGTACTGTTCTGGAAATAACAAAGAAACTAGATCCTAAAACTGGTGCTGTTGCACAAGAAAATCCTGATTACATAAAAACTGGTGATGCTGCAATAGTTAAGCTAAAACCAACAAAACCTTTCATCATTGAAAAACAATCAGATATCCCTGAATTAGCAAGATTTGCTATTCGTGATATGGGACAAACTGTAGCAGCTGGTGTTTGTATCGACGTTGTAGTGTAAAATTTTTATTTTTTTCCTCTAATTTTATTTTTTATTCTATCTAGAATTAGTTATTACTCGGATGAGCTATCAAATTCAATAATATCAGATGCTGGGAAATCTTCGGTTGTAAGATCACCTACTCTTTTTTTTCCATGTACTATTGGTTGTCCTTTTCCACGTCTTTTTTCTAATTCTCTGACGTATAATCCTGCTGCAGTAACAAAAAGATAGTTCACACCGGCATAAGTACGTATTGTTCTACCATAGTGACCATCTACATGACGTTCTGAGACGGCTGATGTAAATCTGCTGAGCATTGCTGCATCAAATGATACTTCCCCACTTAATTTTCTGTATGGTGTTTCAACAACAGTGTAAGCCATGTGCCCATGCCAATCACTAGGTACATCATCCGAATGCCCCATGTCTGATTCTTGAGTCATGAAAAATCATAGAAGCAGAAAGGCTTTTAAAGGCCTTTATCGCCTGCAAATTCGTTAAGTTTCATTTCCTTTCGCCTAAGGGCTGACTTAATCGTACTAACCAGTTTTTTTACGTCATCTGGGTTTTTGACAAAATTAAGGTTGTCTGTGTCTATAATCAGCTTAGGACAAATAATAAAATTCTTTATCCAATTGTCGTACATCTCCTGGATTTGATGTAAATATGGATCATCGTCTCTCATTAGCTGTTCTTCGTATTTTCTATTACGTTCTCTTATTCGCTTTCGTAGGACAGGAACAGATGTTTTCAAAAATATCATGAGATCTGGCGGTTTTAGCTCCTCCAGGATTAATTCACAGAATTTGGTGTATCGTTCATATTCAGAAGGTGTCCATAATGCGGTTTTCATTTGATTTTTTGCGAAAATTTCAACGTCCTCATAAATTGACCTGTCCTGGACGCATGAAATATCGGACATATTTATTTTTTCATGTGCTATAACACGTGTTAATAGAAAGAAACGCTGTACACGATAAGACCACGTTTTCATGTCCTGATAAAATAAATGTATGTATGGATTTTCATCAACGCGTTCTTTGTACATTTCATACCTAAAAATACTAGAAATGAGCTTTGCTACGGTTGTTTTTCCACTACCTATGTTACCAGCAATACTAATGAACACCTTGTCTTTCATTTGAATATTATAATAAGATAAAAGAATAAATAATGATTTTTTTGTGTTTTATTTTTTATGCTTTTCGTGGTTTTCAATCATTTTTTGCAATTCAATTTCTTGAGCTGACATCCTTTCGGTGTGAATTGTTATTTCTTTGTTAATTTTCTTGTCGATTTCGTTTATTTCTTTCAGGTTTTTTTCTATGTGTGCAATTGCGTTTTCATGTGTCTCTTTTGCGGTTATTTCCATTCCTATTGGAATTAAAACCGCTTTAGGTTCCGTTACTTCTGTTTTAATATAAACGCCTGACCCAAGTGGTGTTAATACTTCGTCACCTTTTTTAAGTGTTTTAAGATCCTTTATTGAATTGATTGTGGCTGTTATTTCTTCTACTTTTTGATTAACCATCGCGTGTTGTTCAGCAAGTGTGTTAAGTTGTTGTTTTGTAACCTGATATTCAATATATTTCTGTTGCATCTCTTCTTCAATTTTATTCATTCAAATCAGCTCGTAATAAAATTAATCGTTCTGTAAGGTTTTAAATGCATCATTTATTATTTTTTTATGATCAAAACCTATGTTTTCGGGTAAATTATTTTTTTCAAACCATTTCATTTCAAGTGCTTCTTCACTTTTTCTAAATTCTCCTCCAGTAATTTCAAGCATAAAATTTAGTGATAATATATGACCTCTTGGATCACGATCAGGATCATCAGTTAAACCAAAAAAATTTATAACCTTTGTTTCAAACCCTGTTTCTTCTTTTACTTCACGAACAACTGTTTCGCTCGGTCTTTCGTTATAATCTACAAAACCTCCTATCAGGGTCCAGTCATTCTTAAAAGGTTCGGTTCCCCGCAAAATCATCAAAACCTTATTGTCTTTTATTATCACACCGTCTACTGCAACTCTTGTGATTTTCTTTAATGATTCGTTAAATTCTTCTTTAGAAAGCATTACAAAAACCCTAATGTTTCTACCATACGACCAAGCTCTGGCCCAGATGTTGGGAATCCGGTAATAAAACCGTTTTTATTTGCAATTGTACCAGAACCAACAAACATAGAACCGTAGTTAACTGTTCCTATGTCAGCTTCTACTCCTAAAACAGAAGATATTTTTTTAATATCATCGTCTTTTGTTACTGGATGTAAAACACATCCGTTGTTTGTTGCTATACCCGCGTTGCCTACAATAGATGTTTCAGCAAGTTCCATTACTTCTACGTCAAGGGAAAAGAATTTTTTAATTATGTTTTTTTCTTTTTTTATTAATGAAGAAATAACAACTCCATTATCATTCAACAGTATAAGATTTCCTAATGCAGTATATTTTGTATTTAAAACTAGCATGTTCTTGAATTTTTTTTGGATGTCTGTACCAATTTCTAATGCGACTTTTGGTATTACAATACCATCAGAATTTCCAGCACAAAACATTCCAAGGAATTGTGTATTGAATATAGAAGATGGAATGATTTTAACTTTCAACATTTTTTTAAGTTTGTCTATATTTTTTTTACCAACATTATTACCTACAATACAATATTTATCGCTTGCAAATCCATACATTCCTATATTGGGATCCCCTCTAAAGTTTGTTTTATCAAATTTTGCCATAAAAATCATCTTGATATTCTTGATTCTTTTTTAATAAGCTTTTTAACAAGTTTTGTCACTGGTTTTTTCTTTTTTTCTTTTTTCGTAAAGAACGTAAGCTCAACTATGTCACCATCTTTTAAACTATATCTGTCTCTCAATTTATTTGGTGATATAAGTTCTATTGTCTTTTTGTCATATGCGTTCGGCAAACAAAAAGCCCAACAAGGCTCTTCTTTTTCACCTTCGTCAGAATGCACAATAAGTACAACTGGTGCAAAATATGCGTTGATGTGGGGTTTCCCATCCAGAAGAATGTGTTCAATTCTTTTTGTAGCATATAGTTCAATGTCTATTTCTTCTTCAATTGTAACATCAAGTGTTCCTACAAAAGGCTCAAATCCTAGTATAGCTTTAATTCTTGACTTGTATTTTTCTATCACACCTACACCAGACATGGCTCCTGTGGTTACTTTTCCTTGAATTTTCATAAGAAATAATATTAGACGAAGATGTTAAAAAGGTATTTTATGGCTTTCTTCCCAATTTCCACATCATATTGAAAAATTGTAAATGACCGTTCACTATTTCCTGGTTTCTTATTACAACGCAAAAAGATGACTTTCTTAGTGTACTGTATAAAATTGCAACCCTGTCTTTTGATATTACCAAATAAGATGGTATGGGGATTTTTTTTGGAAGGTATTTTGATTCACTTAGTGTTTGTTTTGCTCTTTCTTTTGCTATTCTTCTAGCATTGAAATTAAAAAGAATTTTTACTTTTATGCCTTTTTTTATTCTTTCTTTATGAAAATCTTTGAAAAATCCGGTCATGTGCATTACGGGTATTTCTTTTGCACCCAATACATAATATGTATCTCCTTTTTCTAGAGTATCTATACCAAGCATTCTTATCATTTGTTTGAATCCTTCTGTCCCTTCGTATATCATTGCTGGTGGTTCTTCTATTTTTTCTCTTGGAATACTCTTCAGAGCTGTAATTAGATTTGATACATCTGGTTTCATTTTTTCCAGTGCTTCCATTTTTTCCTTCAATATTCTCGTAATAGATTCTGGTTCAGATGCTATAAAGTAGCGGGCGTCTTGTTTTTTAATATAACTTACAAGACCTTTTTTCTTTAAATTATTCAGATGTTCATAAATTTTTGAGGGATGGATATTAATTTTATTTTTAATTGGTGTTATTGTTGAGGACCCCAATCTCAATAAAGTGACATAAACTTCTATTTCTGACTTGGTGAGTCCTAGTTTTTGTAAAATCTTTGTTTCCATGATTTCATTTACGTATACGGACTTAAATAACCTACCTAGTAGGTTAATTACTTTTAAATACATATTTAACTTTAAAGTAGTGACTAGTGGTGTGGGATCATGAGAATGTTAAGAACAACGGCGTTATTGCTTGCGCTGAGCGCAACTGCTCTTTTGTCAGGTAGGGCTTATGCTGAATCTGACAAAACACAAGTACCAATCGACGTGAAGATTGAAGGTATATATAGAACCCCAGCCGGTTATGATGGATTTCTTTTTGCTAATGATGATCGTTATGCGTTCAGACTTGCCTATTCTGACCAGGGTGAAGATGTAGATGATATAACTGGTTTTGGTGTTACTGGAAAAAGTAAACATGGAAAAGCATCTTTCAGTTTGTCAGGAAATGAAAGTAACGGTTCAAGAATAGTTTATAGGGCTGATTTAGATCCAAAACTTCTAGAAGAATGGGGTCTTACATGGAGTTCTATTGTGGATGTTGCTTATGAGGATCTTTCATACGATGGTTTTGATGCTACAAGATCAAATTTTGCTGGTGGGTTGGGTTTTTCAAATCCCGACATTGCTGGATCAGCTTCTGTTGGAAGAACTACTTTTACAGGGGATGGTCAGAACAATAATACTCGTGTAGTTTTGAAAGGTAGTTATACTGTAGATGGAAATAATTTCACTGGTTCAGTGTGCAGTAACAATAATGAAGGTAAAACTGATACGACAAGAGGTATGTTGGGTTTTCGAGGAACTAATAATGGTCCATTAGTCAGATATATTCATACCGATATTGGTAATGACTGGCAAGGTGACCTTATATTTTTACTTGATTCAAACTGTGCAAACTTTGGGGCATTAAACGATGTTGATGAAAGTGGGTTTTATTATCCTGGGTTTAATTGGAAGCCGTTTGCATCAACACTACCGGGTGACATGACTGCATATCATGTTCTTCCAGATGGTAGAGAAGAAAGTTCAAGAACCAGTAAAGGTGGAATAAGATTAAAACACAGATATCGTGGTGATGAAACTACAACAAGTTTACAAACAACACTACGTCCTGAGTGGTTGACAGGTTTAGACATGCCTGGTGATCCGCATTTATCAGTTATTCTATCGAACCGTGATGGTACAGTATACCGAGTTGGTGAGGAATTCACTACAGGTTTTGGAAATTTTGATGTCATTGGTTCAGTAAGTGGTTCATTAAAATCAGGAGAAAAAAGTGTTAGTGTGGCTTTTACACCAGATTTTAGTAATAATGATGAAGAATAATTTACTTCTTTTCTTCTTTCTTGTTCTTAGTATCTGATTTCACGGAAGTACTTTGTCCTTCAGCATCTTGCTTTTTTATCTCTTTTTCAGCTGCTTTAATTTCTTCTTCTACTGCTTTGTCGGTTGTTTCGTCTTTCTTTTCAATTGGTTTTTCCTTTATTTCATCTTCGGGTTTTCTTCCTTCAATCATGTCCTCTGTTGCTTGTGCTGCTGCTTCCTTAGGCGTCATTCGTTTTTTCATACGATCCATCAGACCACCGGATTTTTCTTTCTTCTTTTGTGAAATAAAATCAATATATTCGTGTCCAATCAATTCTGCTTTCAAAACGCCTGCTTCAGAAATTGTTTTTACTCTTACTTTTTTTGGTATATTTCTTATACTGTTTTTCCAAACTTCTTCATTAAGATGTTTACCTAATTTAATTTCTGCGTGTTTTGTGTGTGTTACCAAAAATTGTCTAATAATTTTTATTGCGTATGGTGCTCTTTTTCTTACGGATTTTCTTAGGGCTTTTCTAAGAGGAATTGTATATATTTTTTCAGTGGATAAAAGTTTTTTTGGGGCAGTTTTAACAGCGCTTTTCTTATCAGCTTTCTTACCAGTTTTGGCTGTTGTTTCTTTTATAGCTTGATCTACTTTTTCCTTTAATGCTTTCTTTAATTCCTCTTTTTTTTCGTTCTTATCTTTTGTTTCTGCCATTTATGATCACGTTCGTTCTTAATTGATACCACGGACGTACTGCGTACGTCATTCGGTTTTGTACGTTTAAACTTTGTTTCTTCCTGTTCTCCAGTGTTTTGTTGTTACTCTAATTCTTCTAGCTCTGGCTCTTTTAAGTGAAAACTTCTTTATATCAGCCCACCTAGGTGCTGCTTGCTTTCTTTTTGCTATTAATTTTAACTTTTTTCCTAATGGTTTTTTTGATGCCACATTTATCACATCCTTATTTTCTTTTTATCTTGAAATCATGCTTTGCTGTTATTTTTTTTAATATATCTATTAACTGTTCTTCTGTTATTCTTTTAATATGCCCTGCTTGATACAGTTGTGCAAGATACATCTCAAGCTGCATTGCAACATCGGGTTTTACTAATCTTAGATTAGAAAGTCGTTGCCTTGCTTTCTCGTCTAATAGAGTTGAAACCACTTTTTTTAATGTTTTCTTTGCTTCGTCCATTTGGGCTTCTTGCTGTTGTTCTACTAATTTTCTTTGAAGCATTTCTTTTTTTATATCTTCTTCTGTCATAAAACCCACCAGCTAGAGATCAAGCACTTTGTATTGAATCCACTACTTTATTCACAAATTCTCTGCCAGCTTTTGTTGTTACACGGCCTTTTTTGTTTTTTGCTACTTCTATGTATCCTAATTTTTCAAGTTCTTGAATTATTGATCTTATTATTTTTCCACCTGCTTTTTTGAAATGTGATGGTTGATGACCTAGGTTTTTTGAAGATCCAAAATAACTTCTCAAACGCTCTACACCAACTGGTCCATTGATGTAGATTCTTTTCAATATTGTGCCTGATCTTATAAAATACCAATTTTTCTGTTCAGGTGGTCTTTGTCTTGAAGTGCCTGTTTTAACAAAAAGAGACCATTCTGGTTGTTTCATTTTACTGGACAATTCTTCTGCTAATTTATTACTCAATTCTTCTGCCGAAACGTCAAATATCTTCATAAATATCTACTCTCGCTACCATCTCATTTTGAAACAAATCTTTAAATTTTAATGTTTTTCGCTGTTTTCTATTCTTCTGGGTGTCTTAGTCTATATAGATCTTCACTACCGTCTATATTGATATATTCAACGTCTTTAGGTACGTCATATATGCCAATAGTACCACCGCTTTCAAGTATTCTGGGTACTGTATCTGTCATGATATCTTGACCAGCTGCGAAAAGACCTAATTCACTTGTGCGGCAGCAAACAATAGGTAAATTTACTCTTACGTGTGGTTTTTCTCTTATTTTGACTAAAGTATCATCTTCTTCTTTTGCAATATGACCAAACTTACTTCTTGCCCAACCAGAAGTGACAGCCATTTTGTGATCTTTTTCTCTTCTTGCTTTTTCAAGTGCGGAGACATCAAATTCTACTAATTGTCTGCTACGTCTATCTCGTAGTATTGTATCACCATACCAAACAATGAAATCATCTCCTGATTCACCTAACCATCTTCTTGCTTTGTAAACCTCTCCTGCTGTTCCTTGTGGTCCGGTAGAATCGAAGAATTCGATTCCTGATGAACTTCTTAAATCGTCTCTTACCTGTTCACCATATAGGCTTATTGCAACACCCACATCATAACCATGTACTTTTAGTGTATCTACTCCATAACGCAAAATGCTTATGCCTGATGGGGTTCTGAGAAGTGATTTTTGACCAACATGTACTAAATCGCCCATACGTCCGCCATATCCAGATGCAAGTACTAATGCCCGGGGGTTTTTTGTTGTCATGTTGTATCAGAATTAAAAGAACCGTGAATCTTTTTAAGATTATTTTTTGTTTTTGTAAGGATAGCGCATTGTTTTTTTACATCCAAGACATTTTATATTAACAAAACCATCTTTTAGTGTATTCTTTGATGTGATGCCATGTTTAATATAAGCATGACAATGTCTACAGAAACTATATTTCTGGTCATGTGTCAAACGAACATTATAACGCATGCCTATTTTCCGTGCTAGCTGAACATATCGTTTTGCGAGTTTTTTATCTTTCCTAACCATTTTGTCAGCTTCATCTAATAGCAAAACAACTCGCTCTTTTGCTATTTTTATTTGAAAATATGGTTTTTTTGATTTTTTTCTTACTTTTGACTTTCGTCGTTTCATACTGATACTTTGGCCAACCAAAGCTTTAAATATGAGGAATTTCTAAGTAGAGAGCTGGTCGTCAAATAAAACACACGTTGTGTGTTAACTTGGTGTTTATATGGACACAACTATGTCAGATTTTCAAACATTGTTTCAAGAAAGATTAGAAAGGAGAAGAGAAATTAGAGATAGAGCTAGAAGAATATCATCTAAAAAAAGACAAAGACAGATTAGAGAGGCGGCTGAAGTTGGTTTTGAATATGCAAAAAACGCAGGTAGGGTTGGTGGTGTTCTTGCTGCAGCTGGTGTTCTTGCTGTACAGCCTTTAATTGAATTGGGATCCGTTATAGGTAATTATAATGGTGTTGAAGATAATACTGGAGTTCCATCTCCACTTCCAACAAGACGTGTTGATGCCCCTGTTGGTGAAGGTTATGATTGGCTTCAAATAAATGGGAATGGTTTTTCTGTAATTCCCGACATTGCACAGGAAATAAATGTAATAGATGCGCCTTATCGTTTTGATGATTTAATACCGAAAACAGACCCATTATCAGAACCACGATATAAACCATATGAAATAGATACTTTTGCACAACGCCTTGCGCCTTATGATCGTGCTTTTAATTTACATTCGAGCCTGCCGGATATTGATGAATCACTTTTGCGTGCAATTGCATCGAGAGAATCAAGTGCGCTCCCAGACACAACAAATGGTGATGATCTTGGTTTAATGGGTATTAGAAAACTTGGTGCATTGATGCATATTTACAGAATTTTTAATCCACCAACAATAACTGATACGAATACTGGTAAAAGAATAAAAGACCCACACTGGGTAAATCTAAGAAATGATCCAAGATATAGTGTTTCATTAACTGAGCTTGAACCTTATTTTAGCAATCAACACGGTGTTTGGTGGGAAAAAGCGAAAAGAAATGCAATGATAGGAGAAGTAAGTGTTGGTGTTGGTGCTGTTTATCTTCAGCATATTTTTGATAATTCGTCTGGTAGAGATGAAGCAGTAGCAAGATATAGAATGGGACCAGCTAACTATGATTCGTCTGGTACTACAGTTGTTGTTCGTTCTTATGTTAATGATGTTATAGCACTTGATAAGGCGTTTAGTAGAAGCGGATAAAACATTAATAAATCTTATCCTATAATATTAATTAATGATTAAATTTTATAATACATATACAAAGAAAAAAGAAATTTTCAAGCCAATTGAAAAAAGGAAAGCAAAAATATACACGTGTGGCCCTACTGTTTATGATTATGCGCACATAGGTAATTTTCGTTCTTATCTTACAGTTGATCTTCTTCGAAGGCTATTGGAATTTTCTGGATTTGGGGTCGAACACGTTATGAACATAACTGACGTTGGTCATCTTACATTTGACGATGACATAGACGCATCGGGTGAAGATAAAATAGAAGCAAAAGCCAAAAAAGAAAATAAAAAACCAGATGAAATTGTGCATTTTTTTACAAAGGCTTTTTTGGGCGACATAAAAAAACTTAGAATAAAAAAGCCTCATAAAATGCCTAAAGCAACTGACCACATTGAAGACATGATAAAAATAATTGAACAGCTGATAGAAAACAAACATGCCTATGTTGTTGGTAACAATGTTTATTATGAAATAAAGAAATTCAAAACATATGGTGCCCTTTCTGGGAATAAATTAAAGAACCTAAAAGCTGGTGCACGTTTAGCAATAAAAGAAGAGAAAAAAAGTCCACATGACTTTGCTTTGTGGCTCCATGATCCTAACCATCTAATGCAGTGGGATTCTCCTTGGGGAAGGGGTTATCCTGGGTGGCATATAGAATGTTCTGCGATGTCAATGAGATATCTTGGTGATAGTTTTGATATACATACTGGTGGC
Organism: Candidatus Aenigmatarchaeota archaeon; assembly: GCA_042584825.1. Lineage (GTDB taxonomy): Archaea > Aenigmatarchaeota > Aenigmatarchaeia > GW2011-AR5 > GW2011-AR5 > JBHOSK01. The sequence goes on along the minus strand of JBHOSK010000005.1, from coordinate 35,869 downwards.
GAAGATAATAAATTTCCACATCATGAATGTGAAATAGCACAAAGCGAGGGAACCACGGGTAAGAAATTTGTAAATTATTGGATACATACGAAACATCTTATTGTTGATAATCAAAAAATGTCAAAATCGCTTGGAAACTTCTACACACTCAAAGATCTTGTAGACAAGGAGTACAATCCTGTTGCATTTAGATATCTTTGTTTGTCTACTCAGTATAGAAAACCATTAAACTTTACATTAGATTCACTGAAAAACGCGGAAAAAACAATAAACAACATAAACGGGTTTATTGCCAAAATTTTAGACGAGAAAGAAGAGACAAAATCTACTGACAACAATGAAATGGTATTGGTTGCTGTAGGCGACGCAAGAAAAAAGTTTATTGAGAGTTTAGAAGATGATTTAAACACACCAGAAGCAATGGCGGCTGTTTTTGATCTAATGAGGGTTGTAAATAAGGCACTAGATGAGCATGTTTTGTGTAAAAAAACACTACAAGAAATACATAATTTCATGATAGCTGTTGACAGTATATTTGACTTTATAATTGAACAAGAACCACTAACAGATGAGGAAAAAAAACTAATTTTTGAGCGTGAAGATGCTAGAAAAAAGAAAGATTTTGAGAAATCTGATCATATTCGTGATGTATTGCGAAAAAGAGGCATTGATATTGAAGATACTCTATATGGCCCAAGATGGAAAAGGAAACTTTAAAAAACCTGTTGCTCAATATAGATAACATGAGAGGAAAACAGAACGTGCTTTACAAGGAACAGAGAGTCGGGGTATTTGTTGATGTACAGAACCTGTATTATTCGGCAAAACACCTTTACAAATCAAAACTGGATTTTAAGAATATTCTAATGAAAGCTGTTGGAAATAGGATGCTAATCCGTGCAATAGCGTATGTAGTAAAAGCGGATAAGTCATCAGACAGTGGTGGTATTATAGTTCCAGGCTCTGAAAAGAGTTTTTTTGATGCACTGAAAACAATAGGATTTGAAGTAAAAGCAAAAGACCTTCAGGTTTATGGAGGCTTCAAAAAAGGAGATTGGGATGTAGGCATTGCAGTAGACGCTATTGAAATGGGTACAAGATTGGATGTCGTCATAATAATCTCAGGTGATGGAGACTATGTTCCTCTTGTAGAGCATCTTAAACGAGCATTTGGATGCAAGGTTGAAGTAGCAGCTTTTGGCAGATCAACATCTACAAAGCTAAAGGAAGCTGTTGACGACTTTTTTGACCTTGACATAGACCATGAGAAATATCTTATCCGTTCCAGACCAAGAGTAAAAAAAGAGCAAAATAAAGACGAGAATAACAATGAAAGGAAGATAATTGAAATGGATGAGTAGATTTTTTTCTTTTTTCATCTAATCTTTTTATAATTTTAGAAAGACTGTTTAATACGTGAAATTTATTGTAGTAGTTGGCGGTGTTTTATCCGGGGTTGGAAAAGGTGTTGCTACCGCTTCTATAGGAAAAATATTACAAAAGCGTGGATTCTCTGTAACTGCTGTTAAAATTGATCCTTACATAAACTTTGATGCTGGAACTCTAAGACCTACAGAGCATGGTGAAGTTTGGGTAACTGATGATGGAGGAGAAATTGACCAGGATTTGGGTAATTATGAGCGTTTTCTTAGAATAAACATACCAAAGAAAAATAATATAACAACTGGCCAAATTTATCATAGTGTAATTGATGCAGAAAGACATGGAAAATATCTTGGAAAGACAGTTCAGTTTATACCACACATAATAGATGAAATAAAAAGACGTGTTGTTGCTGCTGGAAAAAAGGATAATGGCGATGAGTATGATTTTGTTGTTGTTGAAATTGGTGGCACTATAGGTGATTATGAGAACTTGCCTTTTCTGTTTGCAATGAAAAGTCTTGAAGTTGATTTAGGTAAAGAAAACGTGATGTGTGTTCTTGTGTCATATCTACCTGTACCACCACATGTTGGAGAAATGAAAACAAAACCAACACAACAGGCAATTAAAATGTTAAATGAACACGGAATAGCACCTGATTTTGTTCTTTGTAGAGCAAATAAGCCGTTAGATGATGTAAGGAAAAATAAAATAAAAACATACGCTAATATGTTGGCTGATCATATAATTTCAGCACCCGATATAACTACCATATATAGAATACCTCTGAATTTTGAGAAAGAAGATCTAGGAAACAAAATATTGGATATTATGAAAATCCAGCCTAAACAAACACCCGATTGGTCAGAATGGAAAAAACTTGTTAATAACATAGAAAATCCATCAAAACAGGTAAATATAGCAATGGTTGGTAAATATGTTGATATTGGTGATTTTAGTCTAGCTGATTCTTATGTTTCAATAAATAATGCACTTATGCATACGGGTGCTCATTTAGATGCTGGTATTAAAATAACATGGATTGATGCAAAAGAACTTGAAAATAATCATGAAAATTTGAATAAATTATCAAATTACGATGGTGTAATTGTTCCGGGCGGGTTTGGCGCTTCTGGTGTTGAAGGAAAGATAGCTGCTATAAAATATGCAAGAGAAAATAATATTCCATTCCTTGGTTTGTGTTATGGTCTTCAGCTTGCTGTTGTAGAATTTTCAAGAAATGTTTGTAATCTTAATGGTGCTAACACAACTGAAAATGATTCATCTACACCAAATCCTGTAATAGATATTCTTGAAGCTCAGAAAAGTGTTTTAGAAGAATCCAAATATGGTGCTACAATGCGGTTGGGTTCATATGCAGCAATTCTTGACAAAGGTTCTTTTGTCTATGGCTTATACAAAAACTCTGGTCGTCTTGAAAAAGATATGGAACGACTTGAAAAAATAAAAAAAGGAAAAGAATTGTTTAGATTGGGTTTTCTTGAAGGTGATTCTATTGTTTTGGAGCGTCATAGACACAGATATGAAGTTAATCCAAAGTTTATCAATATTATAAATGAGGCTGGACTTGTTTTCTCTGGATTCCATCACAGAGCAGACGGAACAAAATTAATGGAATTTATTGAATTACCAAAACACAAATTCTTTGTTGCAACACAAGCTCATCCAGAATTCAAATCACGTTTTGGAGATCCTGCTCCTTTGTTTGTTGGATTTGTAGATGCTTGTATAAAAAAATAGTTCGTCAGAAAACCTGGGATTTAAGACGTTTTTTTGTTGTGTCTGTAAGATTTAAATAATTTCATCGCTTTTTATCAAAGTTATGGTAAGGAACCGATTGGTGATGACTACATGGGATTGGAGATCTCCTGTAAGAAAATCTCCTTTGTATAAGAAAAACAGTACTAACCCATATGGACCTGTTTATACTAGAGTAGTTTCTCATTTAGAAAGAGATGGTTGGACAGTTGAACCAATGTTCACCCATCCAGATTTGGTCAGATTAGCTGATAGTCCAGATTATCAAAAACAGTTTCTAGAAGAATCTGTAAGGGCAACAAGGGAAAGACAGCCCGGGCTTGTATTACATGACAATTATAGTGCTTATCATCAATTATGGTTTAAAAATAGAGATAGATATCCAGGGAAAGGTGGTCGACAACTAAATGAACAAACGAATGGAATGAGTTCTGAAATTCGTCGACAGTTATTTCATGGATTTAGAGGGAATGTAGAAAGAGTTTTTTCTATGGGTAATAGAGCTTGGGATGACGAGGTATCTTCAAAAGATCGTTTTTATTATGCAGCCAGGCGTCTTGGTATTCCTACACCAGAAACTATCGTGCTTTCAGATATAGATTATCGTAGGCTTGATTACAAGACATTAGCGAGATCGTTGACTGGTTCTCCAAGAGGAAGAATAATTCTTAAATTGGTAAACAGTTCTGGTGGTAAAGGTATATATCCGGTTGCATCTCGAGGTGAATTTGCTCATTTTCTTAAACATGAAGGCGATAACGCAGAGTTTTCCGTTGCCCAGAGAGACATTGACTTACCAACACCTTGGCCATATTCGATTCGTGTTGTTACATGGGCTGATAAGATATTGGGCGGTATTTTATTGATAAATAAAGAGCATCCTTATTGTTCAAATTCGCATCAGGGTGCGCTTGCTTTTGATTTGGCTTTATCTGGACAAAACCCTAGAACAGATACAAGAGTATTGGATGCCTTGGGTCCAGGAGAGGAAGATATTGTAAGAAGAACTGCAAGATATTGCGACATAGATATTGAAGAAAGGGTGCTGCCACCTGAAGTTGAACAAACTGCAATAAAAATAGGTAGATTTGGATCTAATGCATTGCTTAGAGGGAACGATTTTATGTATGATCGTGACGGAACACCTTTAGCAATAGAATCGAATATGCATCCTGGTCCTCCAGGAACCGGAATGTTTGCAGACACGAAAGGTGTTAATACAAAAGACGAAAAAACTGAAGCTCGTTTTGCAGCACAAATGATATATGATGCGATTGCTGCTTGAATTTTTAAGTAAATTTCTACGAATATTGATATATGACATATTATTACTCTTCGGAAGTCGGGATTCATAAATATATATCAGCGGTGTTCGGGAATCGGGTGTTGATGAATTCTTTATATCAGTATACAATATTCAATTACACCTCAATATTCAATTACACCTGAATTACAATTTCTACCCTGATTACATTTTTAAGTTTTGAATAGTAAGGATATTTTAATGCAAGCGTACAAAAGTGATTTTATAAGATTTCTTCTGAGTAATGAAGCATTGAGAATCGGTAAGTTTACCCTTAAGAGTGGTAGAGAATCTCCTTATTTTGTGAATACGGGAATGTTTAATGACGGTATTAGTCTTGTGGAATTGGGACGATATTATGCCAGATGTCTTAATGAAAATGGACCTGTTCAAAAGGATGATGTAATATATGGACCGCCTGACAAAGGAACCGCACTTGCACTTGCCACCTCAATGGGATTAGCTAACATAAATTGTCCAAGAACAAAATGGGCATACAGAAGAACAAAACCCAAAGATTATGGAGATGCTGCTGGTGATAGGGCAAAGGGCCTATTAGTCGGTCATTCAATAACAGACGGCGACCGTGTTATTCTTGTTGATGATGTATTTACTACTGGTGATACAAAATACGAAGCGGTTGATTTTGTTAAAGGTTTTGGAGAAGGAATTACAATTCCAGGTTTAGTTATCGCAGTTAATAGGCAAGAAACCGACAGAGAAGGTGGAGATGCAATAGCCGATTTTCAAACTAAAACAGAAATACCTGTAAGCGCCATTGTTACTGCAACAGAAATTTTTGATAGTATGACTGCTTCTGGAGATTTACATGGAACAGATGCAGAACGTTTTGATGCTTACCTAAGACAATATGGAGTCGAAGGAGTAAGAAATAGATAAGGTGTAGAAATGGAAAGAACTACAGAATAATAAAATTTATGAGGTGGGTTAATGTCTAATTTTGCTGATAGGCTTTTGAAAGCTATAGATGAAAAAGAAAATCCTTCTGTTGTTGGTTTGGATCCTAGAATAGGGAAAATACCAGGACATATTAAAGATCAAGCAGTACAAGCTGTTTGTGGTGATGGCTACGAAGCAGCTGCCGAGGCTCTATACCAGTTTGGTAGAGGTATAATTGATGCGGTTTATGATATTGTACCAGCTGTGAAGCCACAGCGAGCATTTTTTGAAATGTATGGCTCTGCTGGTATTAGGGCATTTGAAAGACTTGTAGATTATGCTAAACAACAAGGACTTATTGTTATAGAAGATGCAAAAAGAAACGATATAGGCTCTACAGCAGAAGCTTATGCTGCTGGACACCTAGGTAGTGTTCCATTGGCATGGGGAACATCTCCTGTTACAGCTATAGATGCCATGACAGTTAACCCTTATTTGGGTTCTGACGGGATAAAACCATTCCTTGAACAATGTGGATTAAATGGTAAAGGTATTTTCGTATTAGCTAAAACTTCTAACCCATCTTCTGGAGAATTACAAGACAAATTACTTCAAAGCTCAAGAGAACCTGTATACAAAGATACTGCGAGACAAATAGATGAATGGGGAAAAGGTCTAGTAGGTGAAGAGGGATTTTCTTCTGTTGGTGCAGTTGTTGGTGCTACCTACCCACAACAAGCTGAAGAATTAAGAGGAGTAATGCCAAACACAATATTTTTAATTCCTGGTTACGGGAAACAAGGTGGGGGTTCAGATGGTGCGGTTACAGGATTTACACAAGAAGGACGAGGAGGTATTGTTAATTCTTCAAGAGCTGTAATTTTCGCTTATGAAGATAATGACAGATTTGGTCCAGAACAATTTGGCGATGCAGCAAGAGCAGAAGCAGAAAGAATGAGAACAGATTTGCGAGGTGCTCTGCAAAGAGCAGACAAATTTAGGTGGTAAACAGTTTAATTTTCCACACTTTCATTCCTATTACCACAAAACAAAATAGAAGAACAATAGATAAGTTAGGGAATAAAAAAAATTAAGGAATATAATATTCTACAACAAGTATTGGTCTGAAGCTTACAGAAGCCCTATCTTCTGAACCAGGTGCTGCTTTTTCATATAATGCTGCTTCTTCATCTTCTCGTAGACCAATGGAAAACCAATTTTCAGTAATAAGCTGACTTTCAAGATCTGATGATGCTGTTGCTCCAAGATCTAAATCGTATCTTACAGCTGTTTCGACAAGGGCTATTGTTTCGTACATATCTGCGTTTCCGATATCGGTGTAAAGTCTCATTAAGTCTACATAAGAGCTTCCTAGTGATAGCATTTTAGTAATTTCTAGTTCTGGTGTACCTTCCTGGACAGCCATTTCACGGAAGCTAAAATTAACCTGAGTTATCTCTGAGGTATCTGGTATTATTGTTGTATCAAAATCAATGTAAGCTCTGTAAATATAATCTTCGGTTGGGGGTTGAGCTCCAGCGAATAGTGAAAGACGTTCATCTATAAGTTCACAATCTTCATACAGTAACGGTGGTGTATGTCTTACACAAGTATCCTTGATTATGTAGTCCACTATATCATTGTTTTCTAATAATGCTTGGTGATACTTCACTACTATTTCTTGAATACTTGTTGAAATATTATTACCATCTTCGTCTTCAGCATGTATAAAATATTCAATACCAAATGTCTCATTTAGATAAAGAAAATCGCCTGGTATTGTTTGTTCGTATGTATCTCCAACAGTATTCACCATCATAACAATATTGCGGAATAAATAATCTTCTGCATTTTTATAATAAAGATAAACAGGTCCTAAAGGATTTACGTCGGTTACATCTGCTGTTATTACAATATCTTCGTTTATGAATGCTTCTGTTACTGGTGTATGGGTTATTACTGGTAAAGTAACATCACCTGATCTTTCATTTATTGTAAATTGGTATACTAAGTCATCATATTGTGTCAAAAATGAAACATCAACTTGGGTTGTTCCAACTTCTACAAATGCGTAACCAAATGCATCATTTTGATCATCCCAACATGGATTTCCTGTCTGTGAATATCCACCATCGCAACTAAACGGAAAGTATCCGGCTGTGCCTGGCATTGTGTAATGTATTCCATCAATGGTCATGTCAAAGAAAAGATGATCGTGACCATAAAACATAGCATAAACCCCATTGTCTTTCATTAGACGATGCATAACTTCTTGTTCACCTACAAAAGATCCTCTTGCACCACCACGTCCATATTTTGTCCAATGTTCAGAAAGAACATTACCACCAGCATCATGATGTATAAAAGCAAATTTCCATTTTTCGTTTGAGTTTTGTAATGTTTGTTCAAACCAATCGAGTTGATCTTGTCCCAAAGTCCAGTCAAACACTGTACCATCTACAGGCCAACCATCTTCCATATATCCTGCTGGATAAACTGGTGTATACCCTTGTACATTAAGAACTACGAATAATGCATCTCCCCATGTAAATGCAAAGTAATCCTCTCGTACAGAACCACTTTCTGGGTAAATGGTTTCATCTGGGTTTGGTATGTATGTTGTCCTGTTGTTTGTTGCGTTATCGAATATTTCTTGTTTTGTGTAACCATCTTCACCTTCCCAATTTCCTATAATAGCATGTAATGGAATAGAACTGTGCGCTATGTCAGTACAACGCCGTAAGTTTTGATATCTTTTATCAAAGTCTGTTCCATCGGCTGCATCGGGGGTGCCTACACCCTTAGACATTATATTGTCTCCAAGAACAAATGACAAATCAACTCCTACTGTTTCGTCTTTATTTCTAATTTCGTTATTTACATTTACACATCTGTCAAATCTTGCATTTGAAGCGTCATTGAGGTGTGTGTCTGTGAACAAAGCAAAATTGAATGTTTCTCCTTGTGGGCGCTGGGTTTGGAAAGTTCTTTCAGGACCATATTGGTATCCTGATCCTAAATCATACATTATCTTATATTTCCATTCACCAACTGTTAAATCCGTTAATCTAAATTCTGCAACATCTAACTCAACTACATTTGTTATTTCACTTGTCTGTCGTGGATCGTATATAGCTGCTGGTGTATATTCTATTTTAAAATCTGCTTCTTGTCCAAATCGGTTTATTACATTAATAGTTGCTGCTGTGTCTGTTACAGCACCTAACATTCCACCAAGCCCGCCTATAGTTACTGTAAACCACCTTTCAACGCCTGTAACGGTATTAAATTCATCATCAGTTGCTTCACAATTCCAGGTATATTCACTTTCGATATCATAACTAAATATACACCTTAGGTAGTCGTCTTGGGCGTTCAAATCGTCTGGACCACCATCAAAACATGTTGGGTGAGCTGAACCATCGAAAATAAGTTCCAAACTATCAACACTACCACCGTCTGTTGCGTGACATTCGAGTGTTACATCAATTGGTGGTTCACCTTCGAAGTCATGCCAGTCTTCTGGATAGTCGAGGTATACTGTAAGTTCTCCGGGTGGATTTACAATAATTGTTCTTTCTACACCCCAACCTTCTAACGCTCCCGTGTCGACGGCTTTACAATTCCATCTATATTCTCCTTCAGAAGGAGCTGGAAGTGTACATAATATATCACCGTGTGTATCAGGAGCAGGATCCGAGCAATCAACCTGCCATGTGCCTGATGTGTTTGTATATAACTCAAATGTTTGTAACCCGTCTGGATCATCAGCAGTACAATGAAATTCTACATTCTCGCCTGCTGTAAATTGTTGATCATCTTGTGGATAATCGAGTATAACAACAGGCATGCTTGTTTCAATATAAAACGTTCCTTGATCGGTTGCTAATGATGATGAACCAATTCGTACAGGGTAATTTCCTGGTGGCAATCCTAATCCTGATAAATCAATTTGTATTGCACCCACGCTGTTTGGTGGTACTGAATCTGCACTCAGTAAACCTACAGGAGCATCTCCAATATAAACTGAAAAGTCTTCTAAATCGGTATTACCACAATTTCGTACATAAACTATGTTGCCTGCAACACTTTCTAATCGCATACACGATGCTGCTCTTCCACTTTGTTCTTCTATAGTATTTGTTGCAGCACTACCTGACGTTTCGATTACTTCTTGAAATACAACAAATGAGAAACCAACAACTACTATAATTATAACTAAGAGTAAAATAATTGCTATAATTGGTGTAATACCTTTCATATATCTATTTTGTTCGAAGTAGTATAAAAAAATTAATCAAAGGAATAAGGCCTTCCGTAATTATGGATAACGTCGATTAAAAATGTTTTTTTTATTGTGGTTCGCTGTTCTTGTGTTAAATCTTTTTTATATTTTTTGACTAACTTAGAAATTGCAGCATCAAGAGTATCATCTTTAAGTTCCTCTTTCTCCAGGAACCTCAATAGTTCTAATAACATCTCGAAAGATCGTTTTTCCATAATAATCACCGTGGGAACGGATGTTCGTCATAATCATTTCTAATCTCCTACATCAGTGTTGATGAAGTTTTCAAGCATTTCTCTATATCTTTCTTCATCTATTCTTTTCCTTAATATCTGTCTTTCTTTTTTATCTTGTTTTTCTGCTGAAAATTTTCTGATCTCCTTGACCACTTCATTTTTCTGATCGCTTGTAAATGTGTTGTCAAAGTGACTCAGAACGTTTTTAATCCCATCATCTAGATCTGCATGCCTTGTGGCATCTGTATCCATTATTTTAAGGACATCTGTCAACACGTCAAATCTATTCTCCTCCATCGCTAACACCCCATCTATAAACTATATAGGAACTTTGTGAAGTATAAAGTGGTGGTTGTAACCCTCAGTGGTTACAAATAAAAAATAGTTAATTTACATTATAATGTTATTTTATATTGCTACTTTAAACCGCCCGAAACCAACTCTTCTACGACTGCCTGATGAACGCGGTTTACGTGGTTTATCTCCTTGTATAAACCAATCTTCACCATAACCGGCTTCGCTATCTTTTATTCCTCTAAATCCGGCGTGTTTAAATAATTCCCTAACTTCACCTGGATCTAAATTCACAATAGATTCAATACTATCACATGATACAAGATGTTTTCCAAAATGTTCGAATGCTGGTGTCCATACTCCATATCTACAATCTTTCAATACTGGGTCCTTGACTGTACCCGTATTAACCACACGCCTATCGGGGTCATCAGCAATCCAGTCTTCTAGTTCTCTTGACATTGGATCTAACATTGCCCCTGCGTTCCAGGATCTTTTAGGACCAGACATCGTTAGCCTACCACCATCATAAGTCAACATATCATACAATCGTCCGATGTGTTCACGTATCTGTTCTATTCGCATTCTCCTATATCTGGCTGCATCGTCTTTTGATATTATTTCATATTTATCATCAGCTGTCAAAAAATTTACTAGTAGCATATGTATCATTCCATCAAATATCTCATCAGGAAAATCCAGTTTAAGAGCGCTTACTTGTTTTGTTGCCAGTCTGCCTCTATAATCAATGCCTTGTTTTTTACATTTTCTTCTTAAGATTTTTAGTGCACCTCTACTTTTGTCAGTAGCATAAACTAGTTCTTTTCTCTTATCACCATCCAGCTCTAGCGCTGCAATTGTTGCATTACCTGTACCTGCACCAATATCACAAAGGTTTTTATATCTAGGGGATTCTAACGCAGAAACGTGCTTGTCTCTAAGTTCTCTATACCAAGTTATTGGACATTCTGGCATATTGAATACATCAAACCCCTGTTGTAGGATTCGTGCCCACTGTAGTATTTTATCATCTCTATATTCATATGCGTTCCTTCTTCTGCCAAGATAACGTCCACGTCTGCGTTTTGGTACAGGATTAACGGATGTCATAATCAAAAAAACGCTTAAAAGTATTTAAATGAAATGTCGCATTACATAAAATCGAAAATTGTCACCCCCTACCAGGACAACAAAATATGCCATTTAAAAAGTTTTCTATTTTCATTTATTTATGCATCTAATAGATGAGCTAGTTGAAAAATTTGGTATGAATAAAAATGAAGCAAAGGTTTATTCAGCTATTTTAGCGCTTAATGACTCAAAGGCCTCTGATATAACGAGGCATTCTGGTGTCCCTAGAACAAAATTATATGAAATAACGAAATCACTGAATGACAAAGGTTTTATTGAAATAATTCCAGACAGGGTTCAAAAATTCAGAGCAGTTCCTTTTGGTAATGTGTTCAAGTATATATTAGAAGAAAAACAAAAGGAGATAAAGAATCTTAAGGATTCAAGCAAAAAAATAGAACATTTTATAAAATCAAATAAAAAACCTGTTAAAAATGAATATGGTCGTGGGAAATTTACTGTTTTCAAAGCTAAAAATGCTATAAATAAAAAAATGCAGGATATAATTGAGGGTTCTGATAGTAATGTTTCCATGATTCTTGATTCAGAGGATTTAAGCTATATTTCTTTTTTAAGAAGCAGGATGAAAAGAAAAAAAATAACAGCAAATATACTTACACCAATAAACATGGTCTCATTGAACATTGTTAATAAGTGGATCGGGTTTAACATAAAACACTTTTCTGACATATCACTTAGAATCATCTTAAATGAAAAAGAAATAATTGTTTTTCAAAAAGATGATCCAACTGCACTGTATAGTGAAGACAAAAAATTTATTTCCATGATGAGGGGTTTCTTTGAACATGTATGGGAAGATTCTTTGTTTGCCGAGGAAGTTATAACTGCAATGAAAACAGGTAAACCAGTTGAACAGATAAAATATATTAAAAATGAAGAAAACTATTACGAGATTTTCAAGGATTTGATAAACAAATCATCGAATGATATGTACATAATTACTACGGCCAGGGGGTTGGTGAGAATGAACAAGCATGTAACACCACTCTTTAAAAGAGCTAAAAACAGAGGCGTTAATATTAAAATACTAATTCCTATTGTAAGACAAAACAAAAGAATAGCAAAAGAGTTTTCAAAATTTTCTGAGATCAGACACATAGACAATACAAATCTGGGTATAACTTATTACGATGACACGTGGGCTAGTTTTTCAGAATTAAAAGAAGATAAACTCTCAATAAAAAATGTTACTAATACAAGCATCATAACAAATCAACGTGGTATGGTCGGTATGATTAAAAATATGTGTGATGCTATGTGGAACACTGCAACAGATTTATCATCGAGGATCAAAGAGCTTGAAACTGGTGCACCACCAGAACAAACAATCATACGTAGTAGAGATTATTTCTATAAAACGCTGCCAAAAATTATTGATAAGACAGAAAAAGAAATATTTAATACTATTAGTCCTATCGCTGTGAAAAGAATAAGAAAATTCGCAGCTAAATGTTTTGAACTAGCATACAAAAGAGGTATAAAAATTGTTTTTCTTGTTCCTATTACAAAGAACAATTTAGATGACATAAATTATTTATCCAAGTGGATTGAGTTTAGACACATAAACAGTGTTGATATGTCCCTTATGTGTTTTGATGATTTTTATGCAGTCGTGGGTCAGGTCAAGGATGATCAAGTAAAAATACAATCGTCTGATAAAATAATTTATACAAACCAGAAAAATACAGTAAAGTTAATTAAAGGTATTATTACTGATCGGTTTGATAGCAGTATTTCTTTAAAGGACCGATTAACCCAACTAGAAAAGGGTAAGCTGCCAGAAGAAATAAAAATAATTAGAGGTACGGATAGGGTTTATAAACATTCTCGTCAGCTTTCCTCAGAAGCAAAAAAAAGTATTGATATAATTACAACCGAAAATGCATTGGAAAGAGGAGAAAAACACGGTACACTTAGTATAGAGAAATCGGCTGTGAAAAAAGGAGTTAAGGTGAGAATTATTTTGCCTATAACAAAATCTAATCTAAGTAAAGTAAAAGAATCTATGAAATTCGCAGATATTCGACATGAAAAATTTATACCATTAAGATTAAAACTAAAGGATAGCAAAGAGTGTTCATTATCACACGCCAGTGAAAAATCAATGGATCTTTATCAAAATTTTTATGTATATAGTAATGCAAAAGACATGATTAAATCCATGGTTTTTTATTTTGACAAGGTTTGGAAAGATGCTAAACCTGCAGAAGAAAGAATAAGTGAATTAGAAATTGGTGAGGTCTCTTCAGAGGTAATGACGATATCTCCACAAAAAGGTTTCCAAAAAGCCCTTGAACTTATAAAAAATTCAAATAAGGAGGTTCTTATTTCAACTAGTCCAAAAAGTTTGGATAACTTGGTAAAATATCCTTTTGATGTTTTACATAAAAAAGGAGTGAAAATAAAAATTGCTGTTCCTATAGTAAAGGAAAATATGATGATAGCTAAAAAACTGTCTCGATATGCTGAGATTAAACACGTCCCAAAACCTTCTTTAAGAGCTACTATTGTTGATAGAAAAAATTCTGTTGTTGTAATAAAGGCTGATGGGAAAATAAAGGGTTCTGTGTTTTCACAAAACAGTAGTTTTATTTCTTCTACTGTCAACTTTTTTGAAGGACTTTGGGATTCTGGAATGAATGTGGGTCTAAGAATGCAAGAGCTGAAAGAAGGTTCGGTTGGTGAGAGGGTTTTTGTAATGCTTAGTAGAGATGAAATTGACAGAAAAGCAAAAGAAATGGATGGCGTAGTTAAGAAATCAAAAGACATTATTATAACATCTGGTAGTATCAAGAGATCGATTAATGATTGGTTTAAAGATGATAAATCATTGAGTGACAAGAAAGTGAAAATTAGATTAATTACAGAAGTAAAACCTAACAACATAGAAGCAATTAGACAATATATGAACGTGGCTGATGTGCGACATGTTGAATTAAAAAATTCCCCTAGAGCAGATATAATAGACAACAAAGAAGGTATAATTGTTTATGGTGAAGAAGGCGATCCTAAAAAGCTTATAGCAATGTGGTCTGACAACAAGAAACAGATCGATATGATGAGAATGTATTTTGATAAGTTGTGGGATAATTCAATTTCTGCACAAGAAAGGATAAAAGAGATAGAAAAAATCTGATATTAACATTGATTATTTGTTTGCAATATTTCTCATAAAAACACGAGAATTAACATTATTTCCTCTTTTTATGTCTCATCTTTTTTCTTCTTTTTTTTAGTTTGTGTTTTTTCATCTGTTTTCTTTTTCGTTTTTTACCTGATGGCATAGATTACTTATTGTGATAACTAATTTATATTGTTATGGAATCCAAAAAATCTTTAATATCTTCAAGATATTATTATGAAATATGCTGAAAGTATCAACGTAAATAAGTAAAAAATAAAAAAAGTTATCGTATTTAGATTCATTTCAAATGGCTTGAACACCTAAGTTTGGTTCACATGCATCTAAAGCATCTCCTATTGCTTCTTCGAATACATGATATTGTTGTGCGCCATCTATTCTTTCTTCAAAACCACAATCAGCCTGAATAAAGAATGTTGGTATTCCATATACCTCTGCATCTTCTGCGTCTTGTCTATCACTCAAGACTTCTTCTTCCATTATACCAGAATCTAAACATGAATTAAATTCATCCATGTCTAGTCTAAGTCTTCGGGCGTATGATCTGAAATAATTTTTTGCTTGTTCCATGTCAGGAGCATTTTTCCATGATTCTTGGTTGTTGAATAGTAAGTCATGATAATTCCAGAATACTCCTTGTTCATCAGCACATTCAGATGCTTCTGCAGATTTTACTGCATAGTCTGAAATCCATTCAAATGGGTAATCACGAAATACATACATTACTTTTCCTTCTTCTATGTAATTCTCTTTTATTAATGGAAGGGTATTATCGAAGAATCTTAGAGAGAATGTTTCTGCATAATTTCCAAATTCAATTATTGTTACTTTGGGTCCCATTATAGGATCATCATCTTTAGTAACTGAATATGAGAATGCAAAGGCTATTGTAGTTGACAATAGAGCCATTATTATTATAATTGCTATAATTCCTGTTTTTTTCATTCTATCACGTCAATAGTGATACTAGTAAAATATTTAAGTTTTTTATTGATTGGACTGGGCGAGATTCGAACTCGCAGTCCCCACCATGCCGAGGTGGTGTCATTCCGTTAGACCACCAGCCCATTGTTTCTATTAATCATTATTCTTCCTTTTTATATTTTAATATTATCAATCAAAGTGATGAATATGTTCGAATTAAAGAGATTTGACAAGAAACCGACAAAGGTGCTCATAGTAGCAAAACAGAATAGAGCGGGCCTGAGAATGGGAAGAGTGCTTGAAAAAAAGCTTCAAGGTAAGGTTGATATAGCCTTTGAACCAACCACAGCAAGAAAATATAGAAAACTTGGGACATCTATAAAGAAATTTGATGGTGATCTAGTAATAACGCTTGGTGGAGATGGTACTTTTCTAAGGGCTGCGCATCAAACACATTTACCAATATTGCCTATAAAATTAGAAGGTCATGGTTTTCTGTGTACATGTACATTTAGTGAATTTAGTGATAATTTACAACGAATTTTTGATGGAAAGTTTGATATATTTGACAGAATGAGACTGAGTTGTACGAGAACGGGGGATAAAAGAAGATTTGATAGGTATGTACATAGAATAAAACGTGAAACTTATCCTCTGGCTGTTAATGAAATAGCTTTTGCAAGAAAAAGACCTTCGAAAGTATTGGAAGTAGAGATAATTATTGATGATGTAAAATTTGATTATATTGGTGATGGTGTGATGATATCAACACCAGCTGGAAGTACTGCTTATAATTCATCAGCTGGAGGATCTCTTATTGATCCTGATTTGGATGTGATTAGTATAACAGCGCTATATCCGTTTTATTCAAAATTAAAGCCTATGATCGTACCATCAGGCAAAAGAATAGAAATCCTTGTTAAGGGTGATTGTGCTCTGGTTATAGATGGTCATGGTGGCGACTATATTAAAAGAGACGGTCGATTTATAATAGAAAGAAGTCATCCATCAAAGGTTGTCCATTTAATAAATCAGAATTTTTACCAGAAATTCAAGAATGAGTTTCTATAAGCTGTTTTCTCTCTTTAAAAGAGAAATATAAAAACATATTATATAGATATTATTGCATGAACGTATTGAAGTATCGAAGATACTTCAAAATAAACCGACGATCTTTGATCGTCAATACGTCGGGCAGGTAGCTTAGTTTGGTAGAGCACTACGCTGATATCATGGAAAAGAATTTTTTCCAAAAGTTTGAAACGTAGAGGTCATGAGTTCAAATCTCATCCTGCCCATACTAGATTTTAACCCATATCCGAGCTGGTATAAAAGAGCCAGAACGGAGATGGAAATTATGTATGTGACTGAGAAAGGGTTGGAAGCCCTTGTTGAACGACTTCTAAACAATGAAGAAGTATCTAAGATCGATAGGAAGAACTTCAAATTATTTCTTAATGAAGCTGTTGCTCAGCAGATTGGCTTGCTTCAGCGAAAGAATTATTATGTAAGACTCTCCTTTCTAATGAAGAAGAGTAAGAAACCACTGAGTGAAATGAGAAAGGAAGACGTCAAAGAACTGGTGGCTGGTATAGAAAGGAATGAGAAATATCAGCCAGTAACCAAGAAGAATATGAAAGATATTATCAAGAAATATTTCCAATGGTTGCATGGTCATGAGTGGAATTCTAAGGAATTCCCTGATTGTGTAAAATGGATTAAGACTGGTATTAGGAGACGGGACATCAAACTACCTGAAGATATCCTGACTAAAGAAGATGTATTGAAGCTCGTCGATGCTACAGTAAATACACAAGATAAGACAGCAATCTATACTCTATATGAATCAGGCGCTAGGCTTGGTGAGTTCCTTAGATTAAAGATAAGAGATATTGTGTTTGATAAGTATGGAGCCAAGATCCATATTACTAAAGGTAAGACCGGATCCCGAGTTGTAAGAGTAATCGCCTGTGCATCCTTGCTATCCCAATGGATAAACTCTCATCCATTGAGAGATAATAGAGAATCACCACTATGGATTAGTAGCAGGATGAACCCACTTGATTATAGAATCTTTTCAAGGCGCCTTGCTAAACTAAGAGACAAGGCTGATATTAAGAAGAAGGTTCATCCGCATGCATTCAGACACGCAAGGGCAACCCACTTAGCTTCTATATTAACACACGCTGAACTGTGCAAGTTCTTTGGATGGACCATGTCATCTGATATGCCACAGATCTACATCCATATGAATGGTGATACTATAGATGACAAGCTCCTTGAGTCACATGGAATGAAGCATGAAAGTAAGAAAGAAGATTCCACGAAGCCAGTAATATGTCATCGTTGTAAGCATGGTAACACACCCAATAGTAATTATTGTTTCAACTGTGGGTTGCCCATGAATGACAAAGTTATGTGTGAATTGGACAAGGAAAAGGATATTGTCTCTGGCCTCATAGACAAAGATAAGTTGTCTGAAATGATCAAGAAGATGGTGGTGAGGGAGATGGAAAAGGTCACAATAAAGTAACTGGGTTGGTGGATACGATAAGAAGATTGTGATGAGAAAAACAGTAAATCAAGACCTATAGAAAAATATTAAAGCTTTTCATAAAACACCCCTTAAAAACGTTTCATATATAGTTAGATATGACTTGGGGTATAGGTAGTGTTTTTGAAAATTTATATACTACTTCCGAGAATAAATATTTGTGGTTAGGGAGAATTAAGATGTCTGAAAAAAAAGAAGAGAAAATCAATTATAAACCATTAGTATTAGAAAATTTGTTGAGTGAACCATTCCTAAAAAAGATGAAAGAAAAATTAGGTAAGATAACTGCAATTTCATTGGTATTCTTTTGTGATGAACATAAAGCAATAACTATTATTGGACACGAAAATCCCCAAGAAATAAAAGATAAATTAATTCATATACAATCAACGAATGCTGATGTTTTAAAAAAAATTACTGATACATTAGATGAGCTAGGTGAATAGTATGCCAGAGCTAAATATTAAGGAGAACAAAGAGGATATTTTGAGTTTAGATGCAATTACTATAACATATGGAGGTAGAAAAATTCCAATACCTTTTAACGCCGTTATTGGTCTAGTTGATAATGTAGCATCTTTTTTTGACCAGCTCCAATCTAGAATAGAAAAATTAGAAAAGGAACTAAAGGAAATGAAAAAAGAAGACATTAGATCGATTGTGGATGATTTAGCAGAAAAAGAAATTATTAGTTTTATAAAAAATGAAAAGAAAAAAGGAAAAGAAAAAATAAGCATTTTAGATATCATGGAAAGTTTATGTCTACCAGCTGATCAAATCAACAGAATAATGGAAAAGATAAAAAAAAGAGGGATTCGTGAGATAGATTAAAATGGTTGATATACCTACCAAAGAAATTGATGGTGAAAAGTGGATACTTCTCAAAGCGATATGCAACAAATTTACTATTAGGGCAACCACTATCAATAAAAAAATAAGAATAGTTAGGGATCCATCTGATCATCGTATGCATCAAACAACCGCAGAAGGTAGTGTTAAGTGTAGCCCACGAAGATGGGATATATCCAAATTTCAATAAATATATTTGTTATTACATCGAAAAACACGTTATCAAATTTCTTATCAAAGATTCTTGATAACTCCAAAAACACCCTTCATGTTCTCACTTCCCCTTTTCAAAACTAGCTGCAAAGAAAAATGCGGTTGCTAACATGAATAAAATACCAGCGATATTGCTCTTCATTTGTGAAGCCAGGAAAAATGATGTGTCACCGCCACCCAGAGTTAATCCTAATATTGACTGTTGCATAGCTAGATATTGAAACATTAGCCCACCTATAATGAACATTATAGCAAATACAATCCATTGATATTGATTCATTTTTTCACTTTCTTAATTTTATTTATATCTTCCGCTTCTTTGTAAGCATCGTAGGCCAATCCTATCGGAATTAGTATCACTAATAATCCCAACCCTGTTTGTATGTTAATGATTTGTTCTGAGAGTGCATCGTTTACAGTTACTTCTCCTTCATATTCAAAAATAAATTCAAGAAATTCTGGTGAGGATTCTACTTCTGGAAGTATTGTTGAAAACATTATTCCTATGAACACAATAAAAAGAAGAAACCCTAACAACATTCTTTTTCCATTATAAAGATATCCCGTGCCTATAAAAAGAAAATTCAATATTGCCGCAATCCATGGATTTTTTTCTTCATTCATCCTATAACCCCAATTTCGGTATGTTAGAAACATTTAAAAATACATAAATTTTGCCCCGAGTTTTTGTCACGATCTATATGTATGGGAGAGAGGGGGAGGGGGTGTGTGACAGAATATACGTTAATGAGGGTCTGGTATGGAAGGTATTCAATTTTAAAAGGATTGTTGAATCATAAACATTATGAGATTCAGACCAATGTTGGGAATTGGAAAAAACATATTTGATGCGTCTTCTAGAAACAGAGCTAGGTTTGATTCTCCACAGAGATGTGCATATAGTGAACACAATGAGGTTATACCCGAAGGTACCGTAGCTATACAAGACGGTGATATGTTATTTTGTTCTCATGGTTGTGCGGCTATGGCTGCGATTTATGACAGACTTGGAACAGTTTTTGGACATAAGGTTGTTGTAGAATATAAGCAATAACAATTTTTCCTCTCGCAAATTTCTGGTCATTACACGCCTATACCATACCCCCACCCCAATTGTGACGTTTAATTCAATCAATTGTGTAGTTGGTAAGGAGGCTCGCTTTGCTCGCCTTCCAGCAAAGACGTGGTCTCTTCTCTAAGCTAGATTATTATTCAGATGATGGTACCATGAATTCAGTAGCATGAGCACCTGGTTCACGTCCTTCCATCTTTAGATATAATGAATGTCGACCACAAGGCCATCGACCTATCCAGGATATTTCATATGGTCCTTCTCTACCAAGAAATCTAACCATAGAGGCGTGATGTCGCTGAGCACGAGACTCTTCACTATCACAGGCATATTCTCCTTCAGGAGGAGGTAATAAACATACTGCATCTCCTGGTCTGACTGGTCTGTGTTCACCTGTTCCATCACTGACAAGTGTTTCACTTGCTCTATAAGGAATTGACATATATATTCAAAATTCAAGAAGTCTTCTTAAATCTTTATATCTCACTCATACCAATTCTTATTATGAAACACTTGATAATAATTATAGTTATAATAATCATCGTCGCAATTTTTTCTATTTGGTCGTATCTTCAATGGCAACAAGAAAATGAATGTTCAATATACCATCCAGAAAATTGTGATTATTCTTGCTCCACAGATGATGACTGTAAATCCGTTGCATGTGATTGTGTAAATAAAGATGAAACATATGATACGAAAAATATAGCGATCAGCTGTATAGCATATACGTGTCAGTGTATTGATAATACTTGTGAATCCGTAACGCTGACGCGAGGTTAAAATTATGAAATACATTCCACTCTTGTTGATAATTAGTGTGCTAGTTGTGAGTGGGTGTACTGGTTCTGATGAAAGAGTATTGTGTGAAGATGATATACACTATAACGATGAAAGTTGGAAAAATGATTGTAATACCTGTGGGTGCGATGAGAGTGGTGTAATATTTTGCACCGAAATAGATTGCAGACAACTGTGTGAAGACGAAATTCATTATCCAGGTGACACATGGGATGCAGGAGATGATTGTAATACATGCGGATGTCTTCCTGATGGTGAAATAGTTTGTTCTGAAGATGATTGTTCAAATTCATTTGAACCAGGTGATTACAGGTTTGAGATAACACACGGTGGTATAGAAAGATATTATTTATTACATGTTCCTGAGTCCTATAGTGGTGAATCTGTTCCTCTTGTTATGGGTTTTCATGGGGGACTGGGTCATGCAGAAACCATAGAACGTTTTGGATGGAAAGAAAAATCAGATGAAGAAGGATTTATATTTGCGGCTCCAAGCGGTGTAAGCAGATTAGCTTCAGGAGACCTTGCTACTTGGAATGCAGGTGATTGCTGTGGTTATGCAATTGAAAGTCAAAGTGATGATGTCGGTTTTGTAGAAGAGGTTATTAAGGATATCGAATCAAAAATAAGTATTAATGGCAAGATATTTGCAACTGGATTTTCTAATGGAGGTATGCTTTCACACAGACTTGCATGCGAAATATCAAATAAGATTACCGCAATAGGCCCTGTCGCAGGACCAGATATGACAGAAGAGTGCAATCCTGAAAATCCAATACCAATTATTCACACACATGCAATAGATGATCCAATTGCTCCGTATGAAGGAGGGTTCGGTTCTGGTTTTACTAAAGATTTAAATTTTGTACCTGTTTCAGAAACAATTTCTAGGTGGGTAGATCGAAATAATTGTAACAACGATCCTGAAAGAGTGTTTGAAAATGAAGGAGCTTACTGTGATCTATACACCGGATGTACAGATGATGCCAACGTAAAATTATGTACAACAATAGGGGGTGGACATTCTTGGCCAGGTTCGGAAGTAAATCATGCTTCACAAGCAATCTCTGCAACAGATGAGATCTGGGATTTTTTTAATAGTATTGATTAACTTCACTGTTAATGAACAGGCCTACCCTGCTTAATACTTAAATATGCTTTCAACATATTCATTTTATGTCATTAAAATGTATATTAGGATTACATTCATGGATCAAGTTCATGGGTCCATCAAATGCCGGAAACGGAAAGTTTTCTCAGCAATACAAGTGTGTTAAATGTAGTAAGGTTAAGACGAGGGTCGATTAGGTGATGAAATGAATGACATAAAAAATTCTATAGTGTTTTTTATTATCGGTATAGGTTTTTTGTTATACGCGTGGCTCGTATCATTAAAACAAACGGGTGCTGGCATTTCTATTATTTCGTATTTCGCAACACCTTTTTTCATATTACTAGGATTAGAGACTCTTTTATATCCAGCTAATCCAGAGCATGGTGGAGAATCAGATAAAAATGCTAAAAGAAGATTTAAAATTGTAATCATACTTACTATTGTCATTGGCGTCTTGGTTGCATCATATGTTCACTTTCCTGATATACTTTCTTTTTAATTATCCCACTATAAAAAAACGTTTATATTGGGGTACAATAAACTATAATATATGAAAGGTATAACACCCACTATATCGATTATATTAATCATGGTCATAGTCATAGTACTTGTTGGTTTCTCATTCGCTATATTTCAAAATGTGATTGACGTATCGGGTGATGCTGCAACAAGCACTATAGAAGAACAAAGTAGAAGGGCAGCATCGTGTATGCGATTAGAGAGTGTTGCAGGCGATACTGTTTATGTACGAAATTGTGGTAATGCTGATTTAGAAGATTTTTCAGTTTATGTTGGAGATGCTCCTGTAGGTTTACTGGGTGCGTATACAGTACCACCAGGTGAAGTGGGTGCAATACAATATGATTTATCGGGATTAGGGTTGCCACCAGGTGATTATCCTGTACGAGTTACTTCTTCAGCACTAGCAACTGATCAAAGAACGTTTTATATTGAAACAACTATACCAAGTGTTTTGTTAATTGTGCCAGGTGATGGGCAAATATTCTTACCAAGCGCGAATGTAGATTTTAGTTGTGATGCAAGTGACGATGATACTGTAATTCGTTTGGATCTATCTGTTGATTTAGGTGGTGGGTTGGTGGTTCAGGAAGGACCATGTAACCCAGTTGGTGAAGGAACATCAGCCGCAAGCATATCTTGTCAATTAACTGTTTCTGCAAGTGATGGACCATATCAATGGAACTGTGAAGCAGAAGATAATGATGCTAACATAGTTACAAAAACGAGAACATTTAATGTAGATTCTGGTTCACCTGGAACAGCACCAATAATAACACACACCACTGTTACAGAAAGTATGGAGCAAGAAGATCTTTTGATAACTGCTACTGTTTACGATGAAGATGAAGATCTCGCAAGTGCTACACTTAATTACAAAACACGTCCAGCAGGATCATATTCACAACTAGCAATGAACATTGTTCCCCTGGGTGGTGGTAATTATGATATTGATGGAACAATACCTGGTGCAGGTATAATATATCACGATGGTCTTGAATATTATATCGAGGTAGTTGATGGTGAGGCAAATCCTGATAGTACTACAAATCAGATAGTAGATGTTATGAGGATCACAAAGATAGAAAATGACGAGTTTGATGAATGGATATATTTTGATGGTCATGTAGATGATGATGGCGGTATAGTACCGGGTTTACAAAATATGCGTATTGGTGATCAAGGAGGAACGATATTAAGAAGGGGATTTATAGACTTTATTACACAACCAATACCAAATAACTCACTTATAGATGAAGTTTACTTGAGCTTAAACAGAACGAGTGATCTTGGAAACAATGAAATACATATAAGAAAATTTACAGTAATGCCTGCTTTTGATTATCCGAATGGTGATGCACTATTCCTTGCAATTGATGATGAAAATACATATGCTGATTATATAATACCGGGTGGGGTTGATAATTATCTAATATTATTAGATCAAGAAGATGCGCCAGGTGATGTTGAAGGTCAGCTTGGTGATAATTGGTTTACTGTAGGAATCATGACGTCTGAACTTTTTGACGAGCGAACTTTGTTTGCTACAAGTGAGAATGCTGACCCAGGATTACGACCGGTTCTCCATGTAAAACATCATAAGGCCGACGCATTTGATGATGTAACACCACCTGTGATAGTACATACGCCAATAACAACAACGATACTAGGAGAAGATATTATAATAGATGCTATGATAACTGATACAGAAGGTGCAATACAAACCGCGTATATTAATTACGGTGAACCTGGTAATGTAGATACTAGAATACAACTGTTTGAGATAACGCCAGGTCAATATCAAGGAATAATATATGGTGGTGCTGGACCCGCTGGTATTGAATATAACATAGAAACAACAGACGATTCTGATAATCTAGCAACAGATGGAAACCATATAATCACGATAGCTGCGCCGCTGATATCATTACTTATAACGCATGATGCGATTGATAGAATAACTGATGGTCATATATTCTTTAATGGTGCTGTAGAAAGTTATACTAGAATAGAGGGGTTGAATTACTTATTCATTGGTAAAAATAACAATGGTGATACTTATAGAGGATACCTTGAATTTAATATAGTAGATGTTCCTGATAATGCTATAATAGATTCTGTTAAATTTATGTTCAGAAGGAATGCTGCTCATTTTGGAGATCAAGAACCAACAATAATGATAAGGAACTTCCCAGGAGAGTTAGTTAACTATCCTAATACTCAAGCAGGAAACGAAGCGCTTTTCAATATTTTATTTACTCTTGGTACAATATATAGAAATGATATACTGTTACTTGATAGTGTAGATTTCTATGATGTAGATCTTGGTCCAAATGCTGTACAAGAACTGGATGATCAATTAGAAGTTGGGGATTGGTTTAGTCTGGGATTACATACAGATGAAACTTATTTTGGTGTAGGAAGAATTGCTACTGAAGAATGGGCAACGATAACAGATCGTCCTATTCTAAATGTGACATATCATTTACCGTAATTTTTATAGAACAATAATTCAACGGTCTCTTCGTAGATCTCTTGTTCTGACTTCATCCATTCTTGTTTGTTGGTGGTATTGTGGAGGTTCTGAATCAACATATGGTGCTCTCTCATTTGGGGTAGTTGCAGCACGACTCATACAATATTCCCAAACAGCGTATGTTCCTAACGCTAGTAAAAAGTTTGTATCTGGAGTTAGTTCTAGACCCATTAATTTACACCGTATAAAATTTTATATCAATTTCATTTTCTTGCCAACTTTTTCAAAAGCTGCCAGTGCGTCGTCAAGATCTTGTCTTGTGTGGTGTGCATTTACAATTGTTCTTATACGTGACTTGTCTTTTGCAACCAATGGATACACAATAGGTTTTGCAAACACACCTTCTTTTAGCATTTCTTCACTAAGTTTCAATGCATTTGCACTTTCACCAACCATAATCGGTGTTATTGGTGTCTCACTGTGTCCTGTATCAAATCCAAGTGATCCTAACTCTTTCTTGAAATATGTTGTGTTCTCCCAAAGATTTTTTAGATGTTGTGGTTCATCCTGTACCATTTTGATTGCTTCTGTTATTGCTGCAATAATTGCAGGTGGGTGTGCTGTTGTGAAAATGAATGAACGTGCAACTTGTATTAAGTAGTCTTTTAGCTCTTTGCGTCCTGCTATATAACCGCCAAGACATCCAAATGCTTTTGACATTGTTCCCATTTCGATGTCAACTTTTCCATGTGCACCGCAATGATTAACACTACCACGACCATCTTTTCCAAGAACACCGTCACCGTGTGCATCATCTACCATGACAAATGCGTCATATTTTTCTGCTAATTCGCATATCTCTTTTAGTGGTGCAATGTCACCATCCATGCTGAATACACCGTCAGTTACAATTAGTCTTTTTTTCTTGTCTTGTGTCTCTTTCAACACTTTTTCAAGACCATCCATATCCATGTGAGGAAATATCTTACGTTCTGACTTTGTTAGGCGTACACCATCTATGATACTTCCATGATTAAGTTCGTCGCTGATTATTGCATCATCTGGTGTCATAAGAGCCTGAATAGTACCACGGTTGGCTGCTATACCGGCGACAAAAATTAATGCAGCTTCTGTTTGTTTGTATTTTGCTAACAATTCTTCCAGTTCCATGTGTATGTCCATTGTTCCTGCTATTTGACGTACAGCACCAGTACCAAATCCCCATTTATTTATTGCACCTATTGCTGCTTTACGAAGACGTGGCTGATTTGCAAAGCCAAGATAGTTGTTAGAAGACAGCATAATTACTTCTTTACCTTTGAAAACTACCCTGTTTTTTGCTTCAGAACTGAAAATTGGCAATTCTGTATAAAGATTTTGTTTTTTCAAATTGTCTATATAATCTTTCAAAAAGTCTGTTCTAGATGTCATTATATCAAAATTAAAATGAAAGTATAAAAGAGTATTGATTACCCTGCAACTGGTTCGCTGTCGCCCATGGATGAATAAACCTCAGCTAACCTGTATAGTAATTCTTTGTTTGATTCATCTATATTTTTTAGTATATCTGTTGCTGTTACAATTCCTATTAATTGGCCTTCTTCAACAACAATAATTTTCTTTATAGAATGTTCAGCCATTATATCAATTGCTTCGATTATGTCTGTGGCTGGCTCAATAGCGATAACCTTTTTTGTCATTATTTTTGAAACCGGGTCGTTTCTGGTTATTTCTTTTGTAAAGACTTTTATAACATCTCTTTCTGTTACAATGCCGCTTATTTCTTCTTTATCAACTACAACAACAGAACCAATCTTTTTTTCTAGCAATATTTGTGCAGCATCTTTTATTTTTGTATCGGATGTTACAATTTTTACATTTTTATTCATGAATTCGCTTACTTCCATGTAGTCTTCTTTGGTAATAAATATATTAATAATACGTAAAATAAAATTAGAATGATAACATCAGTTTCTTCTTTAACCTTTTCTTTGTTCGCATTGCATGCTTCTTTTGCTTGTCAGCTTTGTCAAGATTTTTCTGAATTTTTTCATAAATTTTTCTTATTTTATTTATCTGTTTTATATGAGGACAAGCTATAGGTAATTTTTCAATTTTTTCACCATAATATTCAAATGCCATTACTTTTACAAAATAATCTCCGACAGTTCCGGATATACTTCGTTCACGTGCATTGTAAATCCACTTGTAGAATTGACGAGATTTTTTAACAACAACTAGTAATGAAACTATACCTTCTCCTATTTTTTTCATTTCTCTTATATCGGTTTTGCTTAATTTTTCTGGAAAATCTGCGTGTGAATGAAATTCACCCACGTATTTTTGGTTTACTAAAAAACGAAGTGTTTTGTTAATCCTGTTTTGTCTGTGTGAATCTAATGCAATATATTCATAATCACGTTTAGCTGATTGGAATATAACTGCATGGTCAACAATGTAATTTCCTCGTTGTCTTCTACCAAGCAAAAACCCAAATGCTTCCTTCTTATATACTTCAATAGATGAAACGACCATATTTATGAGTGCCGGTAATCGAATTGTAACTTTCATGATCTTTCATAACCTAGTAAAAATTTAAAGATAGTGGTATTTTTTGTAAAAGTATATACTGGAGTATATAGATCTCTTATTTTCACCCCTTGCAGGTGATATCAATATAGTTTAAAAATAAGGGATTTCAGGTGTATTCTATGAAATCGTTAAATTTCGTATTGATAATAGGAATAATGGTGGTTTTAGCAATAAGCGGCTGTACGCAGCAAATTATCAATAATATAGACAATACTGGTGCAGATAATGTTGGTGTAGACAACACAGGTGACGGTGTTATTGGGCCTGGTGGTGTTATCGGTAATGATGACGCAGGCGACGATGATTGTGGATATGATGATTGCTCTCCTGACAATTGTGGTCCAGAAGGCTGTGCTTATTCTCTTAGCGTAATTGCTGAACACTCATCAGAAGATGATTGTTGGATGATTATAGATGGAAAAGTGTATGATTTCACTGACTATGTTTCAATACATCCAACAGATAGTGAGACACTTCTACAAGGTTGTGGAATAGATGCAACAGGGCTGTTTGAAACACGGCCAATGGGTTCAGGCACACCACATTCAGATGATGCAAGAGTTTTGCTAGTTGATTATCAAATAGGATATGTAAAACAAGTGTAACTTAGATATAATTGGCTTGATTTTTATTTTTTTCAAAATCTTAAAAGCATTGATCTTAATTAAATAGTTATGACATTCCCAAATCTTCAAGGCAAGCACGATGGAGATTCTTTGACAACACCAGAAGAATTTCTTAGATATATGAGTAAACGAAAAGGATTTTCAGCTGCTGAAGAAGCAATGAAGAAAGTAGAAGGAATGATTTTTTGTTATGATAAAAGGTTGTTGAAATATATATTGAAAACCCATGATGTCAGGGAAATAAAAGATCCTTATGATGATCCTTATTTTCATGGAAAATTATATTTATTAAAAGAATGTGATGAAAAAATCGGTATACTAACAAATTTTGGTATAGGCTCTCCAATTGCAGCAGCATTGATGGATGAAATGATTACTTTCGGTATAAAGAAATTTATTTCCATAGGAACTGCTGGTACCTTACAAAAACACATAAAAATAGGAAGCATTGTTGTTTGTGACAAGGCAATAAGAGACGAAGGCACATCACATCATTACATTAAACCAGAAAAATATGTATCGGCTTCATCTAAGATGATAGAAAAAATAAAAGAATCTCTGGAAAAAAATGATTTAGAATATAATGTTGGAACAACATGGACAATTGATGCTCCTTATAGAGAAACTATAGCAGAAGTTAAGCAGTATCAAAAAGAGGGTGTGTTAACTGTTGAAATGGAAGCATCAGCTATTTTTTCGGTTGGTATCTATAAGAATGTGGATGTAGGAGCAATATTTACAATAAGTGACTGTTTAGCAGATTTGGTGTGGAACCCGCAATTAGATATAGGAAGGAAAAATCTGGAAAAAATATTCAAAGTAGCAAAGGAAGTTCTAATGAATTAATTTTTTTCTAAACTCGTTTTTTAACATACTGTATAAAACTGTGTCAAGATATTTCCCGTCTTTTGAGAAATTCTTTCTCATAAGACCTTCTTTTTTAAAGCCTGCTCTCTTTAAAAGTTTTGACGAAGCTTTATTTGGTTTGAAAACCTTTGCATATATCCGATGCAATTTCAGGTTATTAAATCCGTGGTCTAAAATAAGCAAAAGTGATTCTGACACAAATCCATGTTTCCAATATTCTTTTCCTAACCAAAATCCCAACTCTGCTCTCATGTGTTGTTTTTCTATCTTATCTAAACTGATCATACCAATAACATCGCCTTTAAATTCTATAACAAAACTAAGATTTTGATTTTTTCTCATCTTATTTTTTATATCTTTTATAAAGGCCCTTGCATGATTTACTTGATATGGATACGGTATACGTGTAGTGTATCTATAGATGGCTTTGTTATTTGCATGTTTAGTAATACTTCTAGCATCAGATATTTTAGGTAATCTCAATATTATACGCTTTCCAACAAGTCTCATAATCTTTTTTATAAGGAGATCTATAAAAGTATTATGGGAATGGCAACAGCTGTTATAGCACTTGGTGGCAATGCATTGATGAAAAAAGGCGAATCTCAAATGGCACAGTTTTCTAACGCGAAACGTGCTGCGAAAAGTATAGTAAAACTTGTGAATAAATATCGCATTGTGATTACACATGGTAATGGACCACAAGTAGGTAATATTTTACTACGTTCACCAATGCCTATTCACCTTGCTGTAGCAGAAACTGAGGGAGAAATTGGTTATATTATACAACAGAGTTTGATTAATGAACTGAAAGGAAAGAAAGCCGTTGCTTCGATAATGACACAGGTACTTGTTGATAAAAGAGATAAAGCATTCAAGATCCCTACAAAACCAATTGGACCTTTTTATACAAAACATGAATTTGATTCACTAAAAACAAAATACAAAATTAAAAAAGTAATTGGTGGTTATCGCCGTGTTGTGGCATCTCCGAAACCGAAGAAAATTATAGAATCAGAAGTTATTGAATTTTTGACAAAAAAAGGAGTTATTGTTATAGCCGCCGGAGGTGGTGGAATTCCTGTTATTTTGAAAAACAAACACCTGGTTGGTGCAGATGCTGTTATTGATAAAGATCGGGCTTCTGCTTGTTTGGCAAAAAATATAGACGCAGATATATTGTATTTGTTAACAGATGTTCCGTATGTTTACTTAAATTTCGGTACAAAAAAACAGAAAGCACTAAAAACGCTTACTGTTTCTCAGGCAAAAAAGTTAATGAACCAGTTTGAAGAAGGTAGTATGAGACCGAAGGTCGAGTCGGCTATAGATTTCGTATCATCCAAAAAAGGCAGAAAAGCTATTATTGGTTCTATTGATTCGATGAATAAGGGCACAATTATTAAGAAATAAATTTTTTATATCAATCGAGTATAATAATATTAATATGACGTTTCTATCTCCAGGAGAAAGTCTTTATGCAAAATTTAAAGCATCAAGACTTGCAAGTGGTATCATAAAGTACTTTGTACTTAGTATACTGTGTTTTATTGTATTCGTCATATTCTTAACAGGAATAATACCAATAACAGGATATGTAGCCCAATTTGTACCATACGAGGGGCTTGTAGTATTCTTTTTTGCTGTTGGGGCAATTCTATGGGGGGTTGGTGAATATGTCAGAGAAGATATTAATGGTATTTTTGCTGTAACAACCTTTAGAATCATTGTAATAAAAGGAATTTTTAGAAAACATATAGATTCTGTTTCATACGAAATGATCGTGAATGTAAAAACAGATAAAACATTTACTGATCGAATATTTGGCTTGGGTACAATATCAATAACAACAGCAAGAGGTCATGAAGAGATACGTTTGCATGGGGTAAGACGGCCAGATGAAGTAGAATCAGCTATATACAAATTCATTGCAAAAGAGAAAAAATACGGTACAATGAGCGGAAGAAAGAGATAAAAGCTTTCCTAGTTCTTAGATGTTTGTGATTACACATGTTTGGAAAAGGACAAGACGATCCCAAAATGACAGTTGTTAGGCCCAAAGGTAGAGATGCAATAATAATATACGACATAGAGGGGCATGTAACTGCTGTTTCAGCTAGTGGTGTAGATGCGTATATCGGTCAACTTACAAGAATGCTACCACCAACACCTGATGAAATACCTGATGAAAGAACATATGTAATTGCAGATTTAACACGTGGATGTGCAATAGAACAGATATATGATGTAATTGTAAATGGTAGAGGCCTTCTTGTATTGCCACGTCCTAAAGCAGACGCATTAAGGGATCATTTAAGAAGAGCAGCAGATGCAAAAGGAGATTATAGTAAAACGTTCTAATCTTTCAAAACTTCTCCCCAGCCAATAAGGTGCCATCTACCACCAACTTGCATTGATATTGCTACCTTATCTCCACAATCAGCACAAACAGGTATTTTCAGGTCGATGTCAACAACGCTTTTTGCAGATGAATTAACGAAGCCGACGGTTTTTGCTATTGCTACTGTTAACATTAGTGTGTCACCTGTTTTGATTTCTTTTACTTTTTGATTACCTGACACACCTATGACATGATCAAACAGATTTACTTTCATTTTCATCTTTTCACGTGAAACAGGTAATTTATCAGGATATCCAATTACGTTTCCGCTTAAATTATCACTTTTTGTTATAGCAGGATCTAAAAACGTTTCAATTGCAACAAGTCCTCCTGGTATTGCGTCTTCCCTTTTACCAGCTTGAATTACTCCTCTTATTTTTGTTTTTAGCGGCTTCCAGCTATTATTATTAAACGCGCCGGGCCTTATTTCTATTTCCTCGCCTTTTTTTAGTTTACCCTTGGTAAGAGAACCACCAACAACACCACCCATTAATTTGTCTATTTTGGCACCAGGGCTGTTTATGTCAAATGATCTTGCAATATAAAAACGAGGATCAGCTTCCAAATCTCTTTTGGGTGTTTTTATTGTATTTTCAATAACCTCAATAAGACGATCTATGTTAATTTGATGAACAGAGCTTATAGGAATAATCGGAGCATTTTCAGCAACAGTACCTTTTGTGAAAGCCTTTATCTCCTTATAATTCTTAATTGCTTGTTCTTTTGAAACTATATCAATTTTATTTTGTACAATAATTATATTTTTAATTCCAACAACATCCAAAGCTTTCAAATGTTCTGCTGTTTGTGGTTGTGGACATTTTTCATCAGCAGCTATAAGCAATAAAGCCCCGTCCATTAAACTTGCGCCTGATAAAACCGTAGCCATTAATGTTTCGTGACCAGGTGCATCAACAAAGGAAACTGATCGTTTTACAATAGCTTTACTATTACAATCACATTTCTCTTGATTTGTGTATTTTTTACATTTTTCACAGAAATAAAATGTTGCATCAGCGTATCCTAATCTTATTGTAATACCACGTTTTAGCTCTTCGCTATGTGTGTCAGTCCATTTACCAGTAAGTGCTTGTGTGAGTGTAGTCTTGCCATGATCTACGTGTCCTACAAGACCAATGTTAACTTCAGGAATTAATTTTTCGAAAATAATCACCCTTATTTCTTTTCGTTATTATCTTTTGGCTTTTCCTCAGCAGGAGCTTCTTCTTTCTTTGGCTCTTCTTTCTTTTCTGCAGGAGCTTCTTCTTTCTTTGGCTCTTCTTTCTTTTCTACAGGAGCTTCTTCTTTCTTTGGCTCTTCTTTCTTTTCTGCAGGAGCTTCTTGCTTGTCAGCAGATTGAGGTTTCTCTGAAACCTCTGTAGTCTCTGCTTTTTCCGACTCTTTCTTACCAAGTGTATCTTCTAATGGTTTTGAGCCCTCTTTCAAAACTTTACAATTTATTTCAGAAACATCTGTCGTGATTGTGTTACCTCTTACGGTTTTACCTTTTCTATAACCTTTAACATAAAACTTCTTCTTTTTTATCTTCTTTATAGCTGCAAAACCAACACCTTCTGTAAGTAGCATTCTTCTTTTTGTAGAACCTTCAATATCAGATCTCATAGGAAATCCGTCTTTATCACTGCCTCCGGTTATTTGTAATTCATAGCCTTCAAGGCCTAGAAAACTGCCTTCTATGTTGTCACCTATTTTTTTACCCATAATTGGTGCTTCTTTCTGGTCTTTTTCTATTTTGTAAGATTTTCCTTTTGATCCTATAATAAATTTGAATGTAGCCATGTCTATTCTTTGTTGGATAAAGTTCTTAAATACCTATACAAACGCAAAAATTAGTGAGGCTACACTGGAGAATGCAAATACAGTTATGAATTTGTCTATTACATACAGCGATATAAGCAATAATAACACTCTCCCGGCTGCTAAAGAAAGTTCTCTGAAAACCACGAATTCTTCTGTATTTTCAATAACTGCTCGATTCCATGCTTTGGTCTCATAACCAATAGCGATCATTATACCGGTTAATCCTCCTAATATGCTGATTAATAGCATTGAAAATGTATCAAAAGCGAATATCCTGAGTATCCATACTATTGCTGTAAAAAATGCACCGTATCTGAGCATTGTTCTTATCTTAACATGTTCTTTCATTAAAACGTAGCTTGACAAAACAACACCAATCCAACCGATGGTTGTAGCAAAACCTACTATTTCAATGTCGTTTAACATAACAAAGATAAAAACCGGCCAGAAAACATAAAATCCAACATTTTCCATGCCTTGGGCAATGAACCCAATAAAGAATTTAACATGTGATTTTGAAAACAGTTTTTTGAAAGAGAATTTTACATGAGGTTTAATGTCTTTTGTCATGAAAAGTGGTATTAATGACAAAAATATGACAGCTATAGATATTATGAAAAGTAGATTGAAACTAAATGCAACAGCAAGAACACCACCAATGGCTGGTGCGAGTATATTTACAAAACTTATCAAGGATTTTACTTCAGTAACTTCTTTTGTTCGTTTACCTTTGTGTGAATTTCTTACAAAAAGTGAGTTAAATGAAATCCAGTAAATCGAATCAGATACTCCACTCAAAACTGCAAGGAAGTATATGAAAAATAGGGAGTTTACTTGGGGGATAAAGTTTAATCCAATCAGATATGCAATAAGTAAAGGGGTTCTTAGTAATATTATGTGTTTGAAACCAAAGCGGTTTGCAAGTTTTGCTGATGTTATTGAAAATAAACCAATACATGCAAAGCTTATAATATAGAACATGATTGCAACATCAAAATCATAACCAAGTTTCATTAGGTAAATTGGTACAAAAACACTGACAAGTGAAAGTGCAAACAACTGCATTGTAACATTCAGATATAATTCTGCTAATTCGTTCTTTAATGTACGAATTTTATGAATGTGAAGATGTCTATGCATGAGTTATACTTGTGAACTGGTTGCATATATTGTTATTTATTTTCTATTTTTTCTTTTTGATTAGTTGGGGGGAGAAATAGGGCAGCCAGAACCAGATCATGCGGCACAACGGCTTTGGGCCGTTGAAATGAATATGAATTTTTTTTGCCGTCAATCCAATCCTAGCTGCCGTCTTTGGGGTGTGGTCAGCATGATAAACTTTTGATAACCAACATGCGATGCATGTCAGCACGTCCCTAAAAAAAGGGAGGAAATGATCGAGATACTTTGTACCCCGACCGTGAATTTTACTTGATAACTTCAATACCAAGTTCTCTCGACATCTCGGATCGAGCTATCTCTTCCTTTGCTACAGGTCCTAGGATGAATGGAGATTTGACTCCAGTTATAATTGTTATAACCTGGAGCTTGTTCTCGTATTCTGGCAACACTCTAGCGCCCCACATAATTTGTGCTTCTGGGTCTAGGAAGTCATGGACTTTTTCACCGATGAGGTTTATTTCTTCAAGTTTGATGTCCTCACCACCAATGACTTGTATTAGTGCGCCACTTGCTCCTGCATAATCCACATCGATAAGTGGATGGTTTAGAGCTTTTAGGACTGCTTCTTCTGCCCTATCTTGGCTATCGCTTTCTCCTACTCCTATTGCAGCAACGCCTCCGGATTTCATAATAGCTCGTACGTCTGCGTAATCTAGGTTAACTAAGGATGGTTCTGAAATTGTTTCAGTAATTCCCTTAATCATCGTAGCGACAAGGTCGTCAGCAACAGCAAATGCTTCTTTTAATGGTCTGTTGCCTGCAACCTCAAGAAGTCTTTGGTTTTCAATCACAATTACTGTGTCGCATACTTCTCGAAGTCTTTCAAGACCTTCTTCTGCTTTAAGCATTCTAGCACCTTCCAATTTGAAAGGTAATGTAACAGTTGCTACACAAATTGCATTCATTTCTTTTGCAAAGCGTGCAACTACAGGTGCGCAACCTGTTCCGGTTCCGCCTCCTAATCCACATGTAAGAAATACAAGATCTACATCCTGTAACATTTTCTTTATGTCTTCTTTACTTTCTTCTGCAGCTTTTTTTCCTATTTCAGGAAATCCACCTGCACCAAGACCTTTCGTAAGATTTCGACCGATCAATATTTTCTGATGAGCTTTTGTAGCTCCCAGATGTTTTGCATCTGTGTTAATCGCAACAGCAGATGCACCTTTGATGCCTTTCTCAGTTAGAGCGCTAATTGTATTATTACCAGCTCCCCCTGCACCTATTACCAATATTCTGGCTTTATGAGCATCAAAATTTTCCTCGACATTTGGTATTCCAAATTCCACACAATCACCTCTATATATTCTGAAACATATATTTTGCTTCATCGAAAATGATATTTATATCATTTTATAATATCTCTTTTAGAATTAACGCAATT
>JBHOSK010000004.1:0-47922 GCA_042584825.1 Candidatus Aenigmatarchaeota archaeon | reverse complement strand
CGTTATTTTATCTAGGTAATTTAGATCTATACCACTTGGTATTATGTCTATTTTATCTTTCTTCATTTTCATAAGATCTATCATTTTATTTTTTATTGTGGTGTTTAGCGTTATAATTTCATCATAATTTAATTTGCTAAATGAAAGTTCAAATGGTGGACCAAATATTGCAGCTTTGCCGCTATACATGGTTTTCCATTCATTAAGATAAAGATCGTGTATAGTTGCTACTATGGGTTTTCCTTTTAATCTAGATGCAATATAGCAAGGGATTAAAGATAAGTGACCATTAGCATCAATTATATCATATTTGTCCTTTAGGAGAACTTGAATTAGTTTTCTAGTGAAGTTTATGCAATTAAAATAGTTTCTTTTAGGGGGGTGTATAATCGTTGGGTTTGAAACTTGTTTTATTTTAATGTCTGGAACATCTTTTTGGGCTGATGATGTGTATACGGTGACATCAAAACCATGTTTCCCTAAACGTTTTGCCATCTCATAAACTCTTTTTTCAACCCCGTATATGGGATAAAGGATCTCAGTACACAATGCGATTTTCATAATAACAATAAAGCTAATTAGGCAAAAGTTTATAAATTATATCGTCTTATTTACAATTTCAAAAATGTACCAAAAAATGCTATTGTATCGACGTTTTTTAAATGTTTTGGTTTAACTACTTAAAGTGACATTATGAGACTGGTACTTATAGATCCTAAAGGAGTCTGGGAAGGACTGAATAATGGTATTGCATATATAGCAGCTATGGTGAGAGAGGATCATCAAGTGAGCGTTATAGATTTTGTTAATAAATCAGGCGACGAAGATATAAGATTGGAAAAAGTGAAAGATGCTGATGTTGTTGGCATATCTGTAAAATCGTTTACTCTTCTTGAATCAATAAGAATTGCAAATAAAGTTAGAAAAATAAATCCAAGTGCAAAGATAATAGCCGGAGGGCCACACGTTATTGTTGATGGTATAAATTTATTGAAAGAAACCCCGGTTTTCGATATTGGCGTTACTGGTGAAGCTGAATTTACTTTCAAAGATATTATTGATGGAAAAGATGAAAATAGAGTATCAGGAGTAATTTACAAAGATAATAATGATATAAAACAAACAAACAAAAGACCTTGGATTGAAGATCTTGATGCATTACCCTTTCCAATATACGACGATTTTGATTCGGTGGATGGTAAGATAGATAACTGGCCTCTTGTTACAAGCAGGGGGTGTCCATATACCTGCACTTATTGTAATGTACCAAAAGTAATTGGAAGAAAGTTTAGAACTAGAAGCGGAAAAAACATTTTAGACGAGTTACTCCTTGCAAAAGAAAAATATAAAAGTGAAGAATTCAAAGTGCTTGATGACAATTTTACATTACTCATGAATAGAGCAAAAGATATATGCAAATTGTTCGTAGATGAAAAGCTTGATATGAAATGGACATGTCCGAATGGTATTAGAGCAGACAGACTTGATGATGAACTTTGTAAACTTATGAAAGAATCTGGATGTTATTCTGTGTCTATTGGAATTGAAAGTGGTGATGTAGACGTTTTTGATAAGATTAGGAAGGGCGAAAAGCTTGAAGATGTTGAGAGAGGAATAAAATCAGCTAAAAAAGCGGGCCTTAAAGTTCACGGATTCTTTATTCTTGGATTATATGGAAGTACATATGAATCTGATAAGCGCTCAATGAAATTTGCAAAAAAAGTTGGTGTAGACTCAGCATCTTGGGGAATTTTAGTCCCATATCCAGGAACAGAGGTTTGGGAACAAATAAAAAATGATCCAAAATCTAGAATACTAAGGGATTGGAAAGAAGGATTCCATGTCGGAGCTAAACCAAACGTGGTTTATGACACTTCAGAATATACTGCTGAAGAAAGACTAAAAGCTTATTACCTTGCTAATATGAAATTTATTAAAAAGAGAGATATTCCTAAGGCAGCTAAAATGTTAATAAAAGATATATTGAGTAAGAAAAAAAGGGGAAAATAAATGTTTAGTAAAGATTGGTTCACTTTAGAAAATAAAACAATGCTTTTATTAGGTATTTTTGTTGCAGCACTAACTACTGCAAACTTATTGGGAAGTAAGATTACAACTCTTTTTGGTATACGTGTATCTGTAGGTATTTTCGCATTTCCAATATTATTTTTAATAACGGATATTATTGCAGAGGTTCATGGAAAAAAACAAGCAAAAAAGTTTGTATATATTGGTTTAGCAACTCAGATTATGTTATTCATTTTATTAGCGATATCTATTTTTGCACCACCAAACGAAACATGGGATAATCAAGACGCCTATGAATCTATTTTTAGTGTGAGTTTAAGAATGATAATTGCCAGCATAATTGCTTTCTTTTTTAGTCAACTTCATGACGTGTTCGCTTTTGAATATTGGAAAGCTAAAACAAAAGGTAAATATTTATGGTTTAGAAATAATGCATCTACGGTTGTAAGTCAGTTTATCGATTCCATGTTATTCATGTATATAGCATTTTACATGATAACACCGAACTTTACAGTCGGATTTATATTTACATTAGTCATACCATATTGGATAATAAAAATAATATTTGCATTTTGTGATACACCGTTTGTTTACCTGGGGGCACGACTCTTGAGAGGAAAATCACATAGCAATTAGTTCATCATATTTTATATTTTTTATAAGGTATCTTCTGGCTTCACTAACAGTGAAAATAGAACCAGTTATTAAAATCAAATCTTTTTTATTTGATATATCAAGAGCTTTCTTAACAGCTTTCTTAACATCGTTTATTATAAAATATTTTTTCACATCAGATTTTGATAATTCTTTTAAAATAACAGGATTTTCAGATCTTTTTAATTTTGGTTTTGTAAAAATTGCAATATCTGTTATAGGAATGATTTCTGATAACATCGAAACCTTGTCTTTATTTGACATGATTCCAATAATTGAAATTAATCTATCAAAGTCAAATAATTTTTTAATATCGTCTTTCAAATAACACATTGCGTTGTGATTATGTGCACAATCTAAAATCACAAAAGGATTTTTTTTAATTATATCTAATCTACCTGGCCATTTTGTTTTTTGAATCCCATTTATTATATGCTGTTTTTTTATTTTGAATCCCATTTTTTTCAATTCTTCTGAAATAGTTAGTGCCAGAATCGCATTTACCGACTGTTTTTTTCCTAATATTTTTGTTTTTAATAAATAATCATTAAATTTGAAAATTTGACCACTTACATCATATTTTTTTATTTTGATATTATCTTCGATCACAGATACTAATTTGGTTTTTTTCTTGTTACATTGTTTTTTTATTACATCAATTGCTTCGTTATACGCGGTTGTAACACATATTGAATTCTTCTTTATTATTCCTGATTTTTCAAATGCTATTTCTCGTATGTTTTCTCCCAAAAAATCTGTATGATCTTTTTCAACGTTTGTTATTGCTGATAATATATTATTTGTTGCATTGGTAGCATCAAAACGTCCTCCCATACCAACTTCCAATACTACGAAATCAACATGATGTTCTTTGAAATATAGTAAAGCCATGACAGTGATAATTTCAAAAAACGTTGGTTGCATATCCATCGATTTTGTAAGAAATTTTATTTTTTTAACTAAGGATATTACATTTTTCCTAGGAATTTGTATATTATTTATCGTTATTCTTTCGGAAAAACAATCTAAATGTGGAGACGTAAATGTGCCTACATTATAACCAGCTTCTGTCAGTATTTTTGTGATATATGAACACACGGATCCTTTTCCATTTGTCCCTCCAATATGTATTATTTTCATATCCTTTTCTGGATTACCTGCGAGATAAAGTAGTTTTTTTGTGGATTTTAGCCCTAATTTTATGCCAAATTTTGACATCCCATAAAGGTATTTCAACGCTTTTTTATACTCAGCCTCTATATTAGCCATGCCAATAGTGTTTTTTAAAAGTATTAAAAAATTATTCGGTTAAGAAAAAAGAGGTGTACCCATGAGAATACTTGTAATAGGTCCAACACAGATTACTAGGCATTGTTTAGAAGAAATGATAAAAAAACTGCCTAATGATGAAATTGTAGGTATAGTTACATTAGATGACGAGATGGGTAAAAATAAATGTAGATTTGTGAACATGGATGATATAGCAGAAAAAAACAACATAGCTATGTTTAAGATTCGCGATATAAATTCATCTGATACGATCAGACAATTACAAGGAACTAATCCTGATGTAATATTCCAATTTGGATGGTCTCAAAAAATAGGTAAAGAAATAGTCGAAATGCCTAAAAAAGGGTGTATTGGAATACACGCTTCACTTTTACCTAAACATAGGGGACCAGCATCATTGAACTGGGCCATCATACGAGGCGATAAAGAGACAGGGGTAACGTTATTTTATATGACAGAAGGATATGACGATGGAGATATCATTGGACAAAAAAAGATTACAATAAATTTTGATGATACCATAAAAACACTACATGAAAAATCTGACAAGGCAACGGCTGAGTTATTGTTTAAAAATATAGAAGCAATTCGGAATGATACTATAAATGTAAAAAAGCAAAATGAGGATGATGTTACATATACTGAGAAAAGAGCACCAGAAGATGGTGTTATAGAGTGGAACAAAACATCAAATGAGTTATATGATTGGATAAGAGCATTGACTAAACCATTTCCAGGAGCATTCACTTTTTTTAGAAATAAAAAACTTTGTGTCTGGGATTCTATTCCAGGACACGATAGTGTAGGTAATCCTGGTGAAATATTGGATATAACAGATGATGGTATAACAGTATCTACTGGTAAAGGGAGTTTAATTCTTAAAACGTTGCAGTTTGAAGGAGAAAATAAAATGAATGCAACCGTTTTTGCAAAAGAATACATTGTAAATAAAAGTGAAAAATTTGATAGGATAGATAATGAAACAGCGTTACTGTTAACAAAAAGATGGTTGATGGATTCTGGTATACAAAATATCAAAGGCGACATGAAAGGAGGATTTAATTCGTGGTATAATCCTAATGATAAAAAATATGCTTATGTTTATTCAGAGATAACAGGATATGGTATAACATCTTTACTTTATTTGAATTCTTTTTTGAATGATGAAAGATTAGTTAAAAGAGCTAAACTTGCTGCGGATTGGATAATAAATGCGGCTATGCACGAGTCGGGATCAGTTAGAACAAGGCATTATCTTTCTGATCATCCTGAAAAGGATAAATATTCCTTTGAAAGTGGATTAGTATATTCCTTTGACATTGGTATGGTTCTTTTTGGTCTTGTAAATATCTACAAACATACAAAAGAAAAAAAATATCTCGATGTATCTATTAGAATAGCAGATTTTCTTATAGACAAAATGTTTTCTGGAGATAAGTTCCATGCAACGTTCGATATCAATAAAGAAGAGACAATAAACACACTTGATAAATGGTCAAGTCAGGAAGGCAGTTTCCATGCTAAAATTTCATTACCTCTTATGGAGTTATTTGAAATAACAGGCAATAAGAAATATCTTGATGTCGCTGAAAAGATATGTGATTATGCGATAACTCTACAACATGAAACAGGGAGATTTATTACTAATAGAAGTACACAACAAACAGATGTTCATCCACACTGTTATACATCCGAAGGCCTTATTTTTACTGGGGTTAAATCAAAAAATGATAAGTATATTGACAGTGCTGCTAAATCTGTTAAATGGTTATTAGGTAACCAACTTGATAATGGCGGGATTTTTAGTATTCATGCGAATGATGAAATGAATTTGAATGAGAGATTAGATACTTTGGCTCAGACATTAAGATTAACAGTTATTTTGCATAAATTGAATAAAGTTGATGATTCATTTATGGAAAAAGCAGAAAGTCTGAGAAAAAGAATATTCGAATTTCTGTTATTAGATGGGGACCAACGAGGAGGATTTAGATATGGTCATGATTGGGATGGTAAAAAAATGGATCATCTAAATTCATGGTGTACCATGTTCGCAATGCATGCTATTTCGTTATACGATAGATACATGAAGGGTGAAGATGTCGGTGTTGACTTATGGATATGAAAAACGAAAATAGAAAAGAAACTCTAACGAAAATGAAAGAACACGATGCAAAAGAAATAATTAAGAAGAGTGATTTTATACGAAAAAAGTTTTTATCTTCTCCTGATTTTAGAAGTGCTAAAAACATAATGGTTTATATTTCAAAAGAAAATGAAGTGAACACACATGAAATGATAAAAGAAATTTTATTAACTGATAAAAAAATAATCGTTCCTTTTATGAGTGAAAAATGTATGCTCATATCGGAATTGAATGATTTCGACAAACTTAAGGAAAACAAATACGGATTTTTAGAACCTGAAAATCTAAAAAATTTCGACAAAAATAACATTGACCTTATCGTGGTTCCTGGTATATGCTTTGATGTAAATGGTAGACGAATAGGTAGAGGAGCAGGGCATTATGACAAATTCCTTTCAAACATTAATGATAAAAATAGAATAGCGTTTGCATTTGATTTTCAAGTAAAAGATCGTGTAACAACAGAAAAACACGATATAAATGTATTTAAAATCATAACTGAGAAAAGAACAATTGATTGTAAAAAGTGATTTTTATGGGTTTAAACGAAAACGATCCTGAAATATTCGAAGCTATAGAAAATGAAAAAAATAGACAAAGCACTACTTTGGAATTAATACCTTCTGAAAATTTTGTTAGTAAAGGAGTTTTAGAAGCTCTTGGTTCAGTTTTCAATAATAAATATGCTGAGGGATATCCAAACAAAAGATATTATGGTGGAAATCGATATGCTGATGTTGTAGAAACTTTAGCAATAAACAGAGCAAAGCAAATTTTTGGAGTTGACCACGTTAATATTCAACCATATTCTGGAAGTCCTGCAAATCAAGCGGTGTATTTTGCTGTATGTGAACCAGGAGACAAAATAATGGGTATGAGCCTTCTTTTTGGAGGACATTTGACTCATGGTTGGAAAGTTAATTT
This sequence comes from Candidatus Aenigmatarchaeota archaeon, assembly GCA_042584825.1. Lineage (GTDB taxonomy): Archaea > Aenigmatarchaeota > Aenigmatarchaeia > GW2011-AR5 > GW2011-AR5 > JBHOSK01. The sequence continues at coordinate 40,880 of JBHOSK010000004.1, read as the reverse complement.
TTCTGCAAAATTTTATAATTCTGTACAATATCCAACAGGAGAAGACGGGATCTTAGATTACGATGAACTAGAAAAACTTGCTAAAAAAGAAGAACCAAAAATTATATTTTGTGGGGCTACTGCATATCCACGATTATATGATTACAAAAGACTTGGTGAAATAGCTCATTCATATGGTGGATATTTTGTTGCAGATATTGCCCATGAGTGTGGCCTTATAGCAGCAAAGACTATACCAAGTCCTGTTGGTCATGCAGACGTTATTACGACAACTACTCATAAAACGCTTCGTGGTCCACGAGCGGGTATGATAATGTGTAATGGCAATCCATCTAATCCACTTAAACCATGTGAAAAAACAAGAGATAATCTTCCTACATTAATAGATAGAGCAGTTTTTCCTGGTCTTCAGGGTGGGCCACACATTAACACTATAGCAGCAATAGGTGTGGCATTGAAAGAAGCAATGCAGCCAGAATTCAAAGAATATGCAAAACAAATATTGAAGAATGCAAAAGTACTAGCTTCAGGTCTTATGGAAAATGGATTTAATCTTGTTACTGGTGGTACAGATAATCATCTGATGTTAATAGATCTGAGGAATAAAAACTTGGGAGGAAAACAAGCAGAAACATTGTTGGATGAAGTTGGTATAACAGCTAACAAAAACACAGTACCTTTTGATACTAAAAAACCATGGGATCCAAGTGGAATAAGAATGGGGACACCTGTTATAACTACACGAGGAATGAAGGAAGATGAGATGAAATGTATTGCTCAAATGATTTCAAAGGTGCTTGATAACCCAGATGATAATCAAATTAAACATAAGGTAAAACAAGATGTTCTAGAGTTATGCAGACAATTTCCTTTTAGGTGTTAATTATGAAAATAGACGGTAATCTTTATGCTAAAAAAATAGAAGATACGGTAAAGAAACACATAGAAGAAATAATACAAGAAGGGGTTACTCCTCAATTAGCTGTGATAATAGTAGGTGATGATAAAGCATCTCATTTGTATGTTAAAAAAAAGAAAGAGGCTTGTGAGAGAGTTGGTATAATATTTAAGAAAATAGAATTTCCTGAGATAGCAGATGAAAATGACATAGTAAATGAAATAGAAAAATTAAATAATGATGATAGTGTATATGCAATGCTAGTTCAATTACCATTGCCTAAAAATATGAATGAACCAAGAGTGCTTTCTTCAATTGATCCTAAAAAAGATGTAGATTGTTTAACCTACAGCAATTATGGATCTTTGTTACACGGGGATGAGCATATAGTTCCATGCACATCTTTAGCAGTGATAAAACTTATTGAAAACATTGCAGAGATAGCAGGGAAACATGTTGTTATAATAAATAGGAGCATAATAGGCAAATCTCTTGCGTGTATGATGCTCAATAGACATGCTACTGTCACTATTTGTCATTCTAAAACCAAACCATTGGAGGAATATACAAGAAAAGCAGATATTCTCATATCTGCAACAGGCAGGAAAAATCTCATAGATGCAGATATGATAAAGGATGATTCGATAGTCATAGATGTTGGTATAAGCTATACAGATGGAGATTTACATGGAGATGTTGATTTTGATTCTGTTAAAGAAAAGGCCAAATATGTGACGCCTGTTCCTGGTGGAGTCGGTCCAGTGACAGTTTCTATGCTTTTATATAATATGGTACAATTACTGAAGCAAAAGCATTTAAATTTGTAAACGATTAACAACCATCTACTAACAGGTGTATTTATGGATACTAAGATAGCAATCATTGCGGGAACTAGGCCAGAAATCATTAAAATGAGCCCTATTATACGATATTGTGTTGAGAATAATATTGATTATTTTGTAATGCATACAGGGCAGCACTATTCTTACAATATGGAGAAATTATTCTATTTAGATCTAGGTCTTGGAGAACCCAAATTCAAGCTTGGTATAACATCAAAATCTCCACTTCTTCAAAGTGATCATACAGGAAGAATGCTTATTGGAATAGAAGATGTTATTATTAAGGAAAAACCAAACGTTGTTCTTGTTCAGGGGGATACGAATACAGTTCTTGCTGCATCATTATGTGCTAGGAAATTAGTTACATCAAGATTCCCTGTTAAATTAGGTCATGTTGAAGCAGGGCTTAGGAGTTACGATAGAGGTATGCCCGAAGAAATAAACAGAATAATAAGTGATCATATATCTGATTATCTATTTGCTCCTACAGAAACCGCAAAACAAAATATGTTAAAAGAAAGTATACCTGTGGAAAATATACACGTAACAGGTAATACAATTGTTGATGCATTAAATCATAATGTTAAACTTGCAAAAGAGAGATCGAATATACTAGAAAAACTTGAACTAGAGAAAAATGAGTTTATGCTAATTACATCACACAGACCTGAAAACGTTGATGTAAAGCAAAAATTACAGGGTATAATGGATGGTTTGAGAAATGTTTATGATGAATTTAAAATACCTATGATTTATCCAATGCATCCTAGAACAAAGAAAATGTTAGAACAGTTCAATATGAAAGTACCTGATAAAATAAAGGTTATTGATGCGTTAGGATACATGGATTTTCTTCAGTTGTTGTCTTCAACTAAACTAGTATTGACCGATTCTGGTGGTATACAGGAGGAAGCTTGTGTATTGAAAGTTCCTTGTGTAACTATGCGAGAGAATACTGAGAGACCTGAGACAATAGAGATAAAGAGTAATATATTAACAGGTACTGATCCGGATAAAATATCTGATGCTGCTAAAGTTATTATTGCATCGAATAGAAATTGGAATAATCCATATGGTGATGGTGACACATCTGAGAAAATAATAAAAATAGTGGGTGAGTAAATGTTATCAGTTTCTATACAGGCATATAACGAAGAAGAAAACATAAAGCGAATAGAAAAAGAATTATTACCAGTTATGCGAAAATTAAAGAAAAAATATGAAATTGTTATCGTTGACGATGGTTCTACTGATGGTACGTTAAAAGAAGCTAATAAGCTAAAGAAAAAATACAAAACAATACGTGTTATTAAGCACCCGAGAAATATGGGTCTTGGTGCAGCAATGAAAACTGCCATAAGTAACATAAAAGGAGACCTCTACATTCCACTTGATGCAGACTTTACTTTTCATCCTAGTGAGATACCTAAATTATTGAAACGGTTCAACAAAGGCGATGTTGATTGTGTCATAGGATCGCATATAGGAAAGGATTCTCACATTGAAGGGTTACAAGCTCATAGGAAATTTTTAACAAGGGCTGTGAATACACTTTATTCTATTTTACTTTCAGAGAAGATTAAATCAGTGAGTCCTATTTTTAGGTTGTATAAAACAGAGCAAGTAAAGGAGTTGGACTTGGAAAGTGATGATTTTATTATATGTGCGGAAATTCTTGTTAAATTGATAAAAAATAAAAGAAAAGTTACCGAAGTTCCAGTTACATTAACAAAAAGAAAATATGGCGTTTCTAAGTTGGACAATAAAAAGGAAATAAAAAACCACCTAATTCTGCTTACTAAGATATTATTCTGGAGAATAAAGGCATTTAATAATTAATGTTTCAATCTAATACTGGTGTGGGATAATGGTAAAATTGGACAATAAGAAAATACTCGTGATAATTTTAGTGGTATATCTTATACTTAAACTCACGTCTTTTGGTTATTATTTCAATGGGGATGAAATTGATACTTATGGACCAGCAAGACACTTTGCTCTTATTGGTGAAACAAAGGTTTATGATTTATCGGATGGGACCCCATATTACAATATAACTCATCCACCACTGAGAACAATGTTATATTCTGTATGGTCCTTTATCTTTGGATTTAGTGACCTAACCATGCGTTTGGTACCCATAATTTTTGGTGTACTTGTTATATTTTTGACATATTTGCTAGGTAAAGAACTTTATTCTGAAAAGGTTGGGCTTATTGCAGCATTCCTCATGACAATATCTAGATATTTTATGTATGCTTCCTCTATAGTGAACAATGATAATACGATTTTCATATTCATTTTTGAAGCCGCAATATATTTCTTTATTAAGTACAAGAAAAATTTAGATAATAATTATTTGATTTTATCATCAATTTTTATCGTCCTATCGTTTCTAACTAAACTAACTTTTATTTTGATTATTCCGTCTATGTTAGCATTATCTTATTTATTTGGTAAAGATAGGATAAAGAAAGATTTTTTTGTTATAGTTTTAGCTTGTTTATTACCGTTTCTTTTATTGCTAGGAACGTCTATTGCAATGAATAATCCAGATATATTTGATGGTCCTGTTAGTACCGCATTCAAACTTTCAGGAAGAGATCAAAACGTAGGAGCTTATTTGAATGATAAATTATTTTATTTATCGAGCTTTACCTGGCAAGCAACACCATTTTTAGCAATCCTACTTTTAATTTCATTGTTGTTTAACAAACGAGATAAAAGCCATTATTTTGTTTCTTCGTGGTTGTTGTTTGTGTTAATTCTACTATTTTTAACTAGTGGGTTGGACTATCAAAGATACGTCATGATAGTTTTGCCACCATTATTCCTTCTTATAGCAAAACAACTGGAAAATTTCGATTTTAGGAACAAATTGACGTATATCGTTGCTATAGTATTGATAATAGCGTCATTTTTCTTAGGATTGAATGATATGATGGGATTCTATAATCCAGTGATAATTGGATTATTCTATGCCATTTCTGTTGTGTTCATAATACCTAAGAAATATAGAAATTATCTTTTAGTTGGTGGATTTATTGCACTTAGTTTATACTCGATTTACCCAAATGTTACGATATATTCAATAGGATCTTATAATGTTGGGGAATTATCAAACGAAATATCAGATCTTGGTTACCCGTATAACGAAGTGTGGGCAACCAGAGACGTATTTCAATATATTACACCGTCAGATGAAAGTTTGACTATAAATGCCCTTCCAGCAATGAATGAAATAAATAGAGATTTTATAATAGAAAACGAAATTACGTATATGTCTTATTATGATTATGTTCATGAAGATGAAATAAACAGATTAATCGAATTTTGTAATGACCCCCATGTAATTGAAACAAACGGTCGTACGACTGGGTTTGTTTGTGAAGTAAAAACAATATAATAATTTTATAAGCATTTCCCTTTTATGAGTAAATAGTTGATTGATATGAAAATTTTTATAACAGGAGGAGCAGGATGTATTGGATCTAAGCTTGCTGAGAAGCTTTTAGAAGATGACAATAATATGATCACGGTTTTTGATAACATGAGTAGTGGTAAAGAAGAACACATTTCTCAAATGAACGATAACAATAGATTTTCTTTTATTGAGGGTGATATTCTTGATAAGGTGAAAATAGAAGAATCAATGAAGGGGCACGATATTGTATTTCATCTTGCAGCGAATCCTGATATAAAATATAAGGAAGGATCCCCCACAGATAAAGATTTTAATCAAAACGTTATAGGTACTTACAATATCTTAGAAGCGATGAGAAAGAATAGTATAAAGGAAATAATATTTTCTTCTACTTCCGCTATATACGGAATACCCAATAAGTTACCTACATCTGAGGAATATGGTCCCAATAATCCTATTTCATTGTATGGTTCAAGTAAATTGTGCTGTGAAGCATTGATATCTGGATTTTGTGGAATGTTCGATATACATTCATGGATTTTTAGATTTGCCAATATCGTTGGTCCGAGAACAAGAAAGAAAGGTACGATGGTTATACACGATTTTATAGCTAAACTAAAAAGTAATCCTAATAAACTTGAGATATTGGGCGATGGAAAACAATCAAAACCATATATGTATGTTGATGATTGTGTGGACGGGATGTTATTTGCTTATAGAAATTCCAGTGATTCTGTAAATACTTTTAATTTGGGACCTGATGATAAAGTGAGTGTTGATGAAATAGCACAATTAATTATGGAAGAAATGGGATTAGAAAACGTTGAATTTTCTTATACAGGAAAAAAGCAAGGATGGGCAGGTGATGTTTCCCAAGTTTTTATGGATGTTAGTAAAATAAACAAAATGGGTTGGAGAACAACTCACACATCTAAAAATGCAATAAAAATGACAGTTAAAAAACTTCTTTCAAAGAGTTGATTTTGATGAAAGCAACAATAGGAATTATTACCCATAATAGACATGATATGATAAGCATATGTTTAAAATCTATATCAAAACAGACAACGAAACCAGAAAAAATAATTATTGTTGATACAAGTGATAATGATAAAACAAAACACGCTATAAAGAAATCCAAACTTCGTATAAAATATATACATTTGAAAAAAAGAGTAAAACAACCAGAAGCAAGAAATATTATTTTGAAAAATACAACAACCGACATAATAGCGTTTTTAGATGATGATACTTCTTTGAAGAAAAAATGGCTTGAAAAAATTGTTGAAGGTTATTCTTATTCGGATGACATTGTAGGTGTTTGTGGACCGGCTATTAATTCTGATTTGAAATTGAGAGCGCTTGAAGAAACAATAAGCACCGATAAAAATCAGAATTTTTTTAAATCAACCGGAGACGTTAGAGATAAATCTAGAAAATGGATTCCAACAAAACCAGTGAAATGTCAAGTAATGTTAGGAGCTAATATGTCTTATTTAACAAAAAAAATAAAAGCAGTTGGTGGATTTGTATCGTTTTACAAAGAAGGATATGGGTTTAGAGAAGAGAATTTCCCACAAGTTAAAATGATTAGAAAAGGTGGTAATTTTCTTTATCATCCTGAGGCTTTTGTATGGCATATAAAAACAAGATCAGGTGGTGCTGAATTTTATTTAGATCATTATTATCTTTGTGGTAAGAATCATAAAATTTTTGCTGATAAGTTATTTAGTAAATGGAAATCCAGAGCATCTTGGATATTTTGGTCTGTATCACCACCATGTTTATGGATCACTTTTGCTTTAGCAATAAAAAGAAGAAATAGAAATATACTTAGATGGCATAAAGGGTTATGGTTGAGTTGAAAAACTTAAAAATGATGATTTATGAACTAGATAACTTGTTCTACATAATTCCAATAGTTCTGGAATTTCTATATTTAAAACCTTTATGTTTATATGGGAATTATGGACACACAAAATACGAAAAAAGTAATGTTTATCATACCATCTAGTGTGGGGGATTATTTTAGTGCGCAGGTCCCACACACAGGAATTGCTTACATAACATCTGTTCTAAAGAGGGAATCCATACAAATAAAAATAATAGATATGCGGTTAGGATATGATACATCTTACGTTCTAAAACAGATAGATGACTTTTCTCCTGATTTTGTCGGAATTACGGTGTATAGTTTTGGATTTGACCGATCAAAAGATACGATAGATAAAATAAAACTTCATAACACATCTTACAAAGTAATTGTTGGCGGTCCATATGTTGCTGCTGCTGGGGAGGATACTTTAATGGAAACCAGAGCCGATTTTGCAGTTATAGGTGAGGGAGAGTTTGTTATGCTTGACCTTTGTAAAGGAAGATCCCCGAAAGATATAACAGGACTTATATGGAGAGATAATGGAGAGATAGTAAAAAATGAAAAAAGGCGTTACATCGAAGATCTTAATAATATGCCTCTACCTGATTATGAGAGTTTTGAATTAGAAAAATATCTTGGATACAAAGAAAAGACATTACCTATTGTTACAAGCAGGGGATGTCCTTATCAGTGTATTTTTTGTTCAGTCAGATTGAGTATGGGAATGAAATTTAGGCAAAGATCACCTGAAAATGTTGTTGATGAAATAGAACACTGGTACAAAAAAGGATGGAAAAATTTTCAGATAAATGATGATAACTTCACGTTAGATATCGATAGGGCAATGAAAATATGTAGCATGATAGTTAGTCGTGGACTTAAAATAACGTGGAAGGCTGATAATGGCATACGAGCCGACAGAATTACGGATGAACTCTTAAAAGAGATGAAAAAATCTGGTTGTATTTATGTGTCATTTGGCGTTGAAGGTGGAAATAATAAGATATTGAATGCTATAAAAAAGGGAGAAAAGATTGAGACGATTATAGATTCGATAGAAAGAACAAAAGCAGCAGGAATAGACGTTGGTGTAACATTTATAATAGGAAATCCGGAAGAAAGATACGACGATTTTTTAGATTCCTTGAAAATAGCTGAGAGGTTGCCTGTAGATAACATTAGTTTTTATAATATGATACCATATCCCGGTACCGAAATGTATGAATGGGTAGAAAAGCATGGAGAATTCCTAATGGATAAAAAAACATTCCTGTATAATGTAGCACATTGGAAAAATCGTCCTATATTCCAGACACCCGAATTTACAGAGAAAGAAAGGATAAAAGCATATAAAAAGGCGCACGCACTTTATAGGAAAAAAATACTCCAGTATAAACTTGGTAAAAAAACTGGTTGGGTTGTCTCAAAGATTACATCGTCAGATTTTACAGAAAAAGCCGCAAAAAAAATAATATTGACTCCGGGCATAGGTAGAACATTATTTAATAAAATAAAGAAAACATAACCGAGAATTAGATATTTAAAAAGCTTTTCGTATTTATAATAGTAAAAGGGGAAATCATGGCAAATATTTTAATAACAGGTATAACCGGATTTAGTGGTAGTCATCTTGCCGATCTTCTGGTGAATACTGATAATAATATATTCGGAACAATAAGAGGTAGGTGTAGACAAACGGATTTTATTGATCATATAAAAGATAAATTAACGTTACTTGAATGCGATCTCAATGATTTTAATTCAGTCATTCAAACAATAGAAGACGCACAGCCAGACATAATATATCATCTTGCTGCACAAAGTTTTGTTCCAACGTCTTGGCGTGCGCCACAGGAGACACTAAATACGAATGTTATTGGAACTTTGAATATGTTAGAGTCTGTTAGAAAAACAAAATTTGACCCTAAAATATTGATTGCAGGATCAAGTGAGGAATATGGATTAGTTCTTCCTGATGAGGTTCCCATAAAAGAAACAAACCCACTTAGACCGATAAGTCCTTATGCAGTTTCAAAGGTTGCACAAGACTTTCTTGGATACCAGTATCAACAAAGCTATGGAATGAAAATCATAAGAACACGTTCTTTTAACATAATTGGTCCAAGAAGTGGTGAGAAAATAGTTACAGCTAATTTTGCAAAACAAATAGCAGATATAGAAAAAGGTAAGAAAGACCCCATAATGTATGTTGGTAATCTTGAAGCTTCGAGAGATTTTAATGATGTTAGAGATGTTGTTAGAGCTTATACACTTGCAGTTGAAAAATGTGATTATAGTGACGTTTACAACATAGCAACAGGGAACGATTTTAAAATACAAAGCGTTTTGGATAGCTTATTAAAAATGACAGATAAAAAAATAGATATAAAACAAGATCCTAAAAGAATGAGACCTTCTGATGTAATGATACTAAAAGGGGATAGTACTAAATTTAGAAATAAAACAGGATGGAGACCAGAATATACTTTTGAGCAGTCACTTAAAGATGTTTTAGATTACTGGAGAACTGCTGATTAAATAAAATAATTAGGTGTTAAGAATGAAGGTGACGATTAAAATTAATAAGTTAAAGTGTGGGGGAGATTCACATTGTAGAACTTTACACCCCGACTTTTGGGAAATTAAGGATAATAAGGCTTTTTTCAAGAAAGGAAACAAAATTTCTGAAAATATTTTCGAGATTGAAGCTGATGAGAAGACGTTAGAAAAATTAAAAGAATCAGCCCTAGTTTGTCCTAGATATGCAATAGACATTCTAGATGAAAACAAAAAGAGCCTTCTTGATATAGATTTGAAATCAAAAACCAAAATAAGAATTATAAAAGCTAGTTATGAAAGTAGAAAAGAATGGCAACAAGACCCAACCGGATTTTTTACAATAAAACCGTTCCCAAAACAAGGTAAAATAAAAGTTAGATTTTATAATGATAAGCACAAATTTGTTTGTTTAATAGAGGGTAAATCTGCAGAGGATATATACAACACAATAGTTAGAGAAAAATTAGTTTCAATGCTTTCTCATGCAGCATATATAGGAAGTGAATTACAAAAGGCTGAGCTTGCTATGAAAAATAACATTAAATATGTACAAGATGACCCTCTTGATATAAATTCAAAATAGTGAGTATTATGCATTCTATTGTTGTTCCAGCATATAATGAAGAAAATAGGGTAAGCCATACTTTGGATGACTACACAGAGTTCTTTGATAAAAAAAATGTTGAATATGAAATAATAGTTGTTTGTGATGGATGTACAGATAATACAGTTGGTGTTGTTAGAGGAAAAGCGAAGATAAATAATAAGATAAAATTATTTGAAGTTGATAGGCGACTTGGTAAGGGTGGTGGGGTTTACTATGGATTTTCTAAATGTGATGGGAGAACAATAGGTTTTGTTGATGCAGACAATGCAATAAGACCGCAAGAATACGATAAGTTATTACAAACATTAGAAAAAACGGATGCTGTTATTGCTTCTAGGAGAACAAAAGAATCAAGTATGACTATACCAAACGCCAAGAAAGCTTGGTTAGTTTCTATGAGAGCCGCAAGTAGAATATACAATGTTATAGTGAATGTCATGTTTGGTATAGGTATAAAAGACACACAGTGTGGAGCTAAAATTATGAAGAGACCTGTTTATGATGATATAAGAAATGAACTTAAGTTATCTGGATTCGAATTTGATGTAGAACTTATTTGGAGAATTAAAAAACACAAATATGAAGTAAAAGAAGTTGGTATATCATGGTATCACGATCTCGATTCAAAGTCAAGCATAAAAAACTCGTTTAATATGTTCATATCTTTGTTAAAGAGAAGATTAGAGGGATAGTTATGTCAAAATGTAATTTGTGTAATTCAAAGGATTTTGAAAAAACAAACCTAAACAAAGATTTAGTAATATGTAAAAATTGTGGGTTAATTTTCTTTCCTAATAGACCAGATCAAAAAAGAATAGTAACGCTTTATAATAGTGGACATTTTTCTCCCACAGAATACTATAAGAAAATGGAACTATCTGATAAAAAAAATTTTACCTTTGTTTTCAATAAAATAAAAAATACAAAAAGTTGTGGGAAACTTCTTGATATAGGATGTTCTACAGGGAATTTTATGTCAATGGCAAGGAATAATGATTGGGACGTTTATGGGATAGAAGTAAATAAAGATTCTGTTAATGAATGTAAAAGAAAAAAGTTAAACGTAAAAAAATCAACCTTCGAATCAAGTAATTATAATGATAAATATTTTGATTGGATACACATGGGTGATGTTATAGAACATGTTACAGATCCAAAGGGTTTTTTAAAATTGGCTAACAAGAAGATGAAAAAAAATAGTATTTTGACACTATCAACACCCGATATTTCTAGATGGATTGCAAGAAAAACTCAAGTGAAACCAGGTGAGCATTTGTATTATTTTAATAAAAGCACAATAAAAAATATTTTGGAGAAAACAGGATTTCGTGTTTTGATGATTAAAAATTATTCTCCTTATAGAAATTTCTCCGCAATGAGCCATAGTTCTACTTTTAGCAGAACATCGATAAAATTCTTTTTTAAAGTTATAGGAATGTTCGGTAATGCTATTTTTAAATTACCTATAAAGGATGAAATAATTGTTGTCGCTGAAAAGATTTAACATTCGTATATTTCGAAAAGGTCAGTACCTTTTTTTGTTATAGTTGTTTTTAAGTTACACGTATTCTCTTCTATATGATTATTAACTATAATATTTTTCACATCCATTGTTAATCCTTTTACTACACAATCTGCATTTTCATCATCAATAGAAGATAATCCGGGATAATATGGTTCTATCATAAACACGTAATAATTTTCTGTCAACACAGAATTACAATTTTCAATATTTTCAATAACGTTTTTCATACCCTCTCCGAATACTCCTTCAGAGTCTGGTATATCAAACAAACCACGCGCTTCATTGTAGTATAGTGCATAATTAGGTGATGCTATTATAGAAGTTATTAACATAACTAAAATGATAATAATTAAAAATAAAATATTGAAATGTTTTTCAATTGATTTTATTTTATTTGTTATGAATGGTTTGATTCCATGAATAGACCGAGCGGCTATTATTGATAAAAATGGAATTATAATTGCAATATACCTATATGTGTATCTAAAATGCTGAAGCCACATTAGTATGAAGAATATGGATATTATTGTTATGATATAAGAATCGGACCCCCTTACAAATCTTTTTATTATTGAATAGATTCCGATAAAAAACAACGCTATAAAAAAGAAACTTTCTTTTACTAGGAAAAAGAAAAAATGACCTATTATGGGTATGTTTAGGAAAAAATTATCAGTTACAGCACCACCGACGTTTGTAAGTCTATAACCAAAAACAAGGAGAAATGTAGGTACATCTGCATTTATTTCGTTTGTTGTACCTTCAATGTTTATAATAGCATTCATAGATAAAGGGAACAACGACAATGGCCAAACGATAAAAAATACAATAACAGCTAATATCGCAGCTTTTATTAATTTATTATCGATGGATATTGAAAAATTTGGTTTAATCTTAAAACTTATAATTTTATACAACAGTGCAATTATCAAAACGGTTATAATAGCATTAATGAACGCTGTTTTTATCAATACACCCAAACCGACAATGATTCCCAATAAAACAGCGTTTTTGTTGTTTCTATTATGAATAAAGTTCCAAAATATGTAAAATACTGCCAAATAGAAAAATGAAAGAGCCGTTTCAATTTGAATATATCGACTAAGCTCTATATGTATTATAGAAAATGCCGTTATTGTTGATGCTATTAATGCCAACCATTCATCATTGTATATTTTTTTTGTGAAAAAGAAGACTAAAATTATTGATAACGCACCAAATAAAACAGAAACAAGCCTTAACGCTATTTCAACCGGTGGACTGAACAAAAACATGAATAAAGTAAAGATATATTTCATTAATGGTGTCTCAGCGAAGATATAGAAGTTTTTTGTGAAATTACCTTTTAAGAACTCCTCAGCAGATTGATAAACTTCTACTTCACCAAATCCTAGGGGTTCCCAACCCAAATCATACGATCTGATAAATATACCGCAAAATAATACAATTAAAAACAGTATAAATATTGTTTTATTTTTGAACATTAGCAATCCCCTATCTGATAGAACAGACAGTGGATTAAATATATTAAAACCTTTTAAATTAATGAAAAACTGAAATAAAGTTTATTTTTTATATGTTTCAGTATTATCTAAAAGTGATCTAATATGAAAATTATGCTCATTTTCCCTTCACAATCATTGAAGGAAAGATACGCCCATGATGTAGGAAATGTTGGGGGGTTTTTACCACCACTGGGGCTCTGTTATATGGCAGCTGTTTTAGAGAAAGGCGGACACGAAGTCAGATTACTTGATTGTCCTGTTAATAATTATGGATCAGAAGATGTTGTTAATGAAATATCAAAATTTAATCCTGAGATGATTGGGATTGCTGCATTAACATCGCTGTCGAGTATAACAGCTAAATTATGTGATATGATAAAAGAAAAATTTCCCGGTACCACGATAATGTTGGGGGGTCCTCATGCCACTATAATGGCAGATGAGCTCGCAAAAAACACCAAAGCCGACATTATAGTTAGAAAGGAAGCCGACGGTATAATTAATGACATAGTCAATGATTTGGAAAAATATAAGCAGATGAAAATAGTTGACGCTGGCCTAGTTGATAATTTAGATGATCTTCCAATACCAGCAAGGCATTTACTTGAAATGGAAAAATATTCTTCGTTACCGAATACGTATAAAGATGATCCAAAAACATTTCAAATGGTAACAAGTAGAGGATGTCCATTTACATGCACGTTTTGTTTTGATTCACATGGTAAATTTAGACAACGTAGTGTAGGAAGTGTTATGAATGAAATAAGAACACTGAAAGATGTTTACAAAATAAAAGAAATAGCCTTTTGGGATGACATATTGACATTAAACAAACAATGGACATACGATTTTTGTAGTGAAATGGAAAAGGAAAATATGATTTGGTCGTGTTATACGAGGTTTGATTTGGTTGATCAGGATCTTCTTTATGCAATGAAAAAAGCAGGTTGCTGGAATATATTTTTTGGTATAGAGGCTGGCGATGACAAGCTTTTACAGAATATAAAAAAGAGAATGACCGTTCAACAAATGACAGATGCGGTTAAAATGGTAAAAAAAGCTGGTATAGAAATAAGAGGATCATTTATGCTGGGGCTACCCGGAGAGACACCTGAGTTAGCAAGAAAAACAATACAACTTGCTATAGATCTAGAACCTGATTATGCACAATTCTCGCTTACAACACCATATCCAGGAACCAACATATGGGATGAATATGAGAAATGGGGGACTCTTGATAAGAATTTTAAAAATTTTCATGGGTGGATGCCTGTTTTTGTGCCACACGGGTATAATAGCAGGGAAGAACTTTTAGCTATGCAAAAGGAAGCATTTAAGAGGTTTTATATGAGACCTAAGTATATATTAAAAAAGATTTTGAAAGTAAGATCAATTAACGATATAAAAAGAAACATAAAAGGAGTTCGAATGGCAAAGAGTTTCTTTTAATGGGTGTAAAAATGACAAATGTTCTTATAACAGGATGTGGTGGATTCATAGGTTCCCATCTTGCAGAACTTATGATAAAAGAAGGAAATAATGTAGTTGGTACTGTATTCAACTTTGACGGAACCAAAAATATTGAGCATATTAGAGATAAAATAGAAATAGCACAGCTAGATATGAAAAATAAAAATGAGATAAAGTTATTAGTCGAGAGAACTAAACCAGATTTTGTTTATCATCTTGCTGCACAAAGTTTTGTTATTCCTTCTTGGGAAGATCCAGAAAATACAATGAAAACTAACGTATTTGGTACCATGTACCTCTTAGACGCTATAAGAGCTAGTGTGCCGGAAGCTATCGTGAATGTTGCATGTAGTTCTGCTGAATATGGTTATGTTAGCAAAGAGGAAGTTCCTATAAAGGAAACGAATCCGTTGAAACCATCAAGTCCGTATGCTATAAGCAAAATAGGTCAAGATATGTTTTCATTTTTATATTCAAAGGCTTACAAAATGAAAATAATTAGATCAAGATTATTTAATGTAACAGGTACTAGAAAAATATTCGATGCTTGTTCTGATTTTGCAAGAGGAATAGCTGAGGCTGAGGTTGGTAAAAGAGATGCCTTAAAAATTGGAAACCTTGATGGAATAAGAGACATAACTGATGTGAGGGATGTTGTTAGAGCATTGAAGATATTGTCTGAAAAAGGTGAACATGGAGAAGTGTATAACATATGCTCTGGGAAATCTTACAAAATCGGAGATTTACTAAATAAGTTACTTTCTATGTCGACGAAAGAGATAAAAATAATTAAATCACCCGATCCAAGAAGAAAAATTGACGATCCTATATTTTTGGGCGATAATACGAGATTATCAAGTCTTGGATGGGGTTCTGAAATACCAATAGAAAAAACACTTTCAGATATGTTAGAATATTGGCGAAATCAGGTTTCTAATTAAAAAAAGTCATTTCAACTATTGTTCTAAAAATTAACTTTAAATCATTATTTGATTCTCTACATATGATGGATAGGTGTTTTAATGAATGAGTGGAAAATACCCCTGTTTAAGATACATTGGGATGAAAATGACATAGAAAAGGTGTCGAAAGCAATAGAGAGAGGTATGTTTTGGGCAATAGGGCCAGAAATAGCGGAGTTTGAAAAATTAATAGCGACTCACATAGGAAAAAAACATGTAACGTTATTCAACTCAGGAACATCTTCTCTACATGCTTCCATGTTAGTGTATGGTATAAATCAGGGTGATGAAGTTATTGTACCGTCTTTTTCGTTCATAGCTACTGCTAATGCTCCATTATTCGTTGGTGCAAAGCCAATTTTTGCAGATATAGAAGAGGAGACGTTTGGTCTTGATCCAGATTCAGTTAGAGAAAAGATAACAGATAAAACAAAAGCAATTATTCCAGCTCATTATGGTGGTAATGCGTCCCATATAAAAGAGCTTAGAGAAATAGCGGACGAAAATAATATTTTGTTAATAGAAGATGCATGTGAATCTTTAGGAGCTTCTGTTAATAATGAAAAAATAGGCTCATTTGGTGATTCATCTATACTGAGTTTTTGTTCTAATAAAGTGATAAGCACAGGAGAAGGTGGTGCAGTTGCAACAGACTCAGAAGAAATTTATGAAAAATTAAAAATACTTAGATCTCATGGAAGAGATGAATCAAAGAATTATTTTTCTACTATACAGGCTCCTAATTATGTTAAGTTGGGATATAATCTTAGAATGCCAAACATATTGGCAGCGCTGGGAATCTCTCAAATTAAAAAATTAGATAAAATTATCCAAAGAAGACGAGAAATAGCAAAAAAATTCAGTGAAGGATTTTCGGATATAGATGAAATTAAACTTCCTATAGAATCAAAAGGACACTTTCATACATACCAAATGTTTTCTATAAGGCTTGAAAATAGTAAAAGAGATAATCTATTGAAACATCTGTCGAGTAAAGGTATCATGTCAAATATATTTTTTAATCCCATCCACGAAACAAAATTTTATAAAGACGGTATGAAATATGATGTTAAATTACCGGTTACAGATAACGTGTCAAAAGAGATACTATCATTACCAATATATCCGGATTTAAAAGAAGATGAAATAAACTTGATAATAGATGAAGTAAGAGGATTTTTAAGAGGTTGATAATATGGAGATGTTCAAAGGTAAAAATATTTTTGTTACAGGAGCTTGTGGAAGTATAGGAAGTGAAATAGTAAAAAATCTTCTCAAATACGACGTGAATAAGATCTACGCTTTTGATATAGACGAGATAAAACAATTTATGTCACAACAAGTTTTGGATGATGACAGAATTGAATTCTTAACTGGTAATGTTTGTAATCTTGATACACTAAAAAGATGTTTTTCACTTGATAAGGTTGATATCGTTTATCATGCTGCAGCAATGAAACATGTTGTGATATGTGAGCAATCACCCATGGAATCTGTTAGGAATAATGTTATAGGTACACAAAATGTTGTTGATAGTGCACTAAGGCATGACGTAAAGAGAATGATAAACATAAGTACTGACAAAGCAGCATCGCCTGTAAATGTTATGGGGGCTTCAAAATTTATAACAGAAAGAATTACATTAAATGCAAATAAAATTACTGATAGTAGTAGAGTTTTTTCTTGTGTACGATTTGGAAATGTTGCTAATACTAGGGGATCCATTATACCTGTGCTAGTTGAAAACATACGAAAAGGAAATACATTGAAATTAACAGATCCAAACGTTACTAGATTCATAATGGGAATAAATGATACAATAAATCTTATTTTTAAGGCTACAGAAGTTGCTCAAGGTGGTGAAATTTTTATTCTTAAAATGAAAGCATTCAAGCTTGGTGATTTATTTGATGTTTTTAGAGACAAAATATCATTGAAATTTAGTACACAACCAGAAGATATAACAATAAAAGAAACTGGACTTATTTTTGGTGAGAAGTTACACGAAGATTTAATTAATAACATAGAACTTAACAACCTATATGAAAGAGATGACATGTACGTAGTTCTACCACCATCAAGAACATCTACAATTACAAAAGCAAAACTTAGTTCATATTCTTCAGAAGATGTTGAGTTAATATCAAAAGACGAATTGGAAAAATATGTTTTAGACTATCTGAAAACCTCGAGGTTGGTATAATGAACAACGTCGGGAAGAATACAATCATCGAAGGAGATGTTGAAATTGGTGAAAATGTTGAGATTGGAAATAATTGTATTATAAGATCTCATCCAGAGTCAAAGATAATTATAGACAATGATACAGTAATAGAAGATTTTGTTTTTATAGGTCACAAATCAAAAAGAGATTTTTTAGGGAAAGATGTTAGTTTTGATAATTCAAAAATAAAAAATTTTATCCTAGGTAACGAAATAACTATAGGGGAGAAATCAGTTATTCGTTCACATTCTGTTGTATATACAAATGTCAAGATAGGTAAAAGATTTAATTCTGGTCATAATGTTCTTATTCGAGAGCATACAGAGATAGGAGATAATTCAGTTGTAGGTTCAGGTACTATTGTGGATGGTTACGTCAAGATAGGTAATAAATCACAAATACAATCCAACTGTTATATTTCTCAATCAGTTAGAATAGGAAATGGTGTTTTCGTTGCACCTAATACAAGTTTTTATGACAACAAAAAAATAATTTTGCACACAAAGTTTGATCTTGAGGGGCCTATAGTAGAAGATTATGTAAGAATTGGTGGTAGTTCGGTTATACTTCCAGGAGTTAAAATCGGTAAACACAGTCTTATTGGCTCTGGTTCTGTTGTTACAAAAAACATAGATGAAAAAACACTAGCATTTGGAAATCCAGCAAACGTGTCTAGAAAAATGACGGAAGAAGAGATCGAAGTTTATTTGAAACATTTAAAATAATGGTGATCTTTATGAAAGTTTGTCATATACTCAATCAAAATCTCAGAACAGTTGGCGGAGTTGAAACTGCCGTAAGAAATATAATGAGAA
This sequence comes from Candidatus Aenigmatarchaeota archaeon, assembly GCA_042584825.1. Classification (GTDB taxonomy): domain Archaea; phylum Aenigmatarchaeota; class Aenigmatarchaeia; order GW2011-AR5; family GW2011-AR5; genus JBHOSK01. Next base: position 22,173 of record JBHOSK010000004.1, on the reverse strand, counting down.
AAGACGATGATGTAAAATTTTTGGGAGCCTCTGGTATAAAACTATTCATCAAATCATTTAGCCTTTCAATAAAATTGGCATTTTCTAACTATGATATGATACATATACATGACACCGGTGGGTTCGGTTACATGTTCCTCCCAAGAAGTATTAGGAAAAAAGTATTGTATTCATCACACGGGTTTTGTAGGACATATTTCGACGCGGTAAAACCAAATGGGTTATTGAAAAAACTACAGGCAAGAATATATACCCATATGCAGGAAAAAATAATAAAAAATGCAGATGTTGTAGTATCTTCTTCTGAATGGATCCATGATGAAATTAAGAAAATTTTTGGAATAGAAACTTATGTTATATATAATGGTATTGACACAAAAAAATTCAAACCACAGAAAATAAAAAAGATGTATGACTATATCTGGGTTGCTACGAATCCAGAATTGAGAGGGTTAGATGAATCAATAAAGCTGGTAAATAAAAACAAAAAAACACTTGCCGTTGTTGGTTTTTCTGGAAAGAGCACGAAAAACATTAAGTTCTTGGGAAAAATACCTCACGATAAAATGCCCGATATTTATAATAAAGCAAAAACCATTCTTTATTTTGGTAAAATAAAGGGATATCCTTTTGTTCTTCTTGAAGCATGGGCATGTGGTCTTGATGCTATTGTTAATAAACAGGCAATAATAGAGATATATCCTAAAAATAAGCTAAAAGAAATAAATCGTATATCAAACAGAGAAGGAAAAAAGATTGTTGATAAATTTAAATGGGAGAATCTGTTAAAAAAATACAAAAAAGTATACGATATGATGGAAAAGATGTGATTTTATGCTTTATACACAAAAAGCAATAAAAAACAGTACTATAATATTTGTATTTACTATAATAGCTACACTCACGGGATATTTATTGCGTATATATTTGTCAAGAAGTTTGAGTATTGAAGATTTTGGATTGTTCTATGCAGTTAATGCGTTTATTGCATTTTTTGTAACATTTCAAGGATTTGGAACCAGTACTTCTTTGATAAAATTCTTACCAGAATTTATTTTAAAAAAAGAAGCATCAAAAATAAAATCATCAGTTTTTATCGTGCTTATAATACAGTTAGTCATTCTTTCTATTTTCACTGCTGTAGTTTTTGCTTTTTCGGATAGCTTAGCCATGATACTGTTCAAAACAATTGAAGCATCCATGATAATAAAAATTCTGATGCTGAGTTTAGTTGCAGGAACATTTTACCTTGTTTTCCAATTTACATTTCAAGGATTTCAAAGAATGAAAGCGTATGCCTTAATAGAACCGGTTAGAATAATTTCGGTTTTCATATTGTCATCGATTCTTATTTATTTGGGTGCTTTGGGTGTTGCATATGCTTATTTACTTGCAGCCATAATAACGTCTATTGTTTTCTTTTTACCTTTTGTTAAAATATTCAAACAACATTTTGGAAATAGTATTCTAAAGATAGAAAGTAGAATTTCTGATAGAGGTCTTTGGAAAAAATTAATTTTATTCGGGTTCCCGGTTTTTGTTGGTACGATTGCAAGTTTCATAATAGGTTATATAGATACGATAATGTTGTCTTTGTTTACTAACCTAAAGCAAGTTGCATTATATCAGGTTGCTCTGCCAACATCACAATTTTTATGGGTTTTTGCTGCTACACTTGCTGTAGTTATGGTTCCTATGATATCCGAGTTGTATGCTAAAAAAGAGAAAAAAATATTAGAGCAAAACATATCTTTTTTCGCGAACATATCGCTTTTTATTGTAGTTCCTTTTGTGGTTGTTCTATTTACATTCCCTGAGATTATAATAAATCTTCTTTTTGGATCGAAATATATTCTAGCTTCAGAACCTTTGAGAATCCTAGCGATTGGTTCTGTTTTTTATACAATTTTCTGCTTATTTCAAAATTCATTGATAGCCATAGGTAAACCAAAAATTAATACAAAAATAATTATTTTTATGTCCATTATAAATATTATTCTTAATCTTGTTCTAATACCGGGTTTTGGAATTGTGGGTGCTGCTATAACGTCTGCAATTTCGTTTTTGATAGGAGCGATTACATCTTATATTTTCCTTAGAAAATTTTTGATTGTTAGAATATCTTATAAGAGACTTTCAAAAATATTTTTATCAGCGGTGTTATCAGTTATTACGATATTTTTGATTAAAGGAATTTTGATAATTGATAACCAATGGCTTGAGGTTGTGATATCAGTTGTTCCAGGGGCTATTGTGTATATAGGTGTTATATTTATTACGAAAGCTATAACCAGAGAGGACTTTAAGAGCTTAAGGAAATTAGGTATACCTCTCCCAAAATGGATATAGAGATGATAAATATGAAATTTATTGATAGAACAAATATTACTATTTTAATTTTGATAGTCGTTATGCTAGCTCTTGTTCTATATCCGGCTTTTGCTTATAGTATTCCAATAACACAGACAGATGGTGCAACACATTACATATATGCTAAAACTTATTCAGATACAGGCGATTTGAATGCTTTAAATCCAGCATATAATACACTGGGATCATGCGAGACAAGAATATCTGATTATCCACCCCTTACTACTATAATATTCAGTTCTCTCATTTCTATATTCGGAAATGATGTATTTTTTATAAATGGAGGATTGGCAGCTATATTTTTCTTAATAGCTTCTATATTTGTCTTTCTTTTCTTCAAAGATGTTACGAATAATAAAAAAATAGCATTACTTGGATTATTGTTTTTTGTTTTGAATCTGAGAGCTTACTATACACTTACCACAGGTATCTTTCCATCATTTATTTCATTTTGTCTTACAATACCTTCGTTGTATTTTGCGTATAGATTTTTCACAAACAAAGGAAACACGTATTGGAACTTTATTTTTATGATTGTATTGAATTTCCTTACAACATTAACATATACTGTACAAGGAGCATATTTGATATTTATTGAATTTGCTATGTGGATTGGTATAATAATAGATGAAAAAGTTGATATAAAATTACCTCAAATTAATTATAAAATAAAAAGAATCGATTTTTCTGATTTTAATAAAATTATATATTTTTTGTTACCGGTCGTAATTTTGTTTATAGTAGTTTTTTCTATGTTTACCATAACAGAAAGTTCTTCTGTCAGATCTGATTGGTTATCTAATTGGGCTTCTGATCTTATGGGTTCGTGTACAGGTTATCCATGTGCATGGAATTTCTTTTTGATAACAGATGGGCCAGTATTCATTTTAATGGCGTTCCTTGGATCAATATACTTATTTTTTAAGAAACAATGGAAAATTCTTTCATTGGTTTTAGCGTCATTGATAATTTTACTTTCAGGCAGTTTCTTTATAAATGGTACTGAAAATGTTATGCTTTATTTGTATAGATTTTATACGACATTTTTTGTATTCTTATCAATACCAACCAGTATTTTGATTTATAAAATATTATCAAATAAGCAAGTAAGAAATGTAGGTGTAATAATACTTGTTTTGATTCTTATGATACAGGTAGGAAAATTAGGATTTTTCTATTCTCAAATGACGCCTGCAATAACCATGGATGAATATTATGCGTCACAAGAGTTGTTGGGGTATAGTGATTCAAGAATACTTTATGTAAATAACGATATAGAGAGTGGTAATTTCAGAGCATTCAAGTGGATCGTTGTTTATGCTAGGTCTGAAAATTATGATGTTGAGAATATACTCCCCAATGAAATAACAGGTTATGATTATGTTTTTGTTAAAAATAAAAATATTTTAACTGAAATTGAACAAAAAACACTAGAATCTCTTGATATTACATTCACCGGAGAAGAAGTGGCTATTTACAGTAGAACTTAACTATATTTTACATATTATCATAGCAGGATTTCCTGCAACAATGACATTATCTGGAACATCTTTTATTACAACAGAACCAGCATTTACTATTACATTGTTCCCTATTGTAACGCCGGGTAAAATAATTGAGTTATATCCTATGAATACGTTATTACCTATCTTTACCCTCTTTTTTATTATATTACCCGAATTTCTAACAGGACTTGCATCATGGGTTAATATTTTTGCTCCTGTCGCAATCACACATTTGTTACCTATCTCTATAAGTTCTGGTGATAAATCATCAAAATTGGTTTCATTAAAAATACAATCCTCACCAATTTTTATTTTGCTTATTTTTCTTAAATAAAATGTCTTTTTAATTTTTCCAAAGAGATTGAAAATATATCCGATCATATGTCATTCACCTGTACAATTTTCTTCTAATGTTTTGAGATCTATTATTTTTTCTATATTTTTTACAGTTATATTGAAACGATCTTCAAGAAATGCTATAAATCTATAAAATTTTATTGAGCTGAAGTTTTTAATTGTTTCGTTATTAAAAACAAAAGAATCTTCTATGTTTTTTTTGTCTAAATTCCAAAATTCTGAAATAGCTTCCTTTAACTTTTCTGTATTCAATCAGTCCACCCTTGGAAACATGATTTACAGACAAAATATTCACCATTTTCATCTGCAATTTTTATCATATAATCTCCCATGCCTTTTTTCTTGAGAGTTTCAAGACCTATTTTACATTTTAAACATCTTATTTCCATTTTATACACCTTTAATTCATTTTGATATTAAATTATAAACCTTTAAAAATATGTGATCTTTTCTTAGAGATTTAAGTATATTTAAGTATATTTTAGAATTTGATTTTAATGGTACAATTATCAAGGACTCAAAAACTCAATATTCTTAAGAAAATGATACTTATACGAGCATTTGAAAAAAAAATAGAATACCTATTTTCAAGGGGTAAAATATATGGTACGACACACCTTTACGTGGGACAAGAAGCCAATGCCGTTGGTGTGTGTGAATTGTTAAATAAAGACGATCTTATTACAAGTACTCATAGAGGGCATGGTCATGCAATTGCAAAGGGTCTTGATATAAAACGTCTTATGGCAGAAATAATAGGTAAAGAAACCGGTTACTGTAAAGGAAAAGGAGGAACCCAACACATTAGTTCTATGTCAGATGGATTTATAGGAACAAATGGAATTACTGGTGGATTGGTTCCTATAGCTGTGGGTGCGACGTTTTCTTCAAAACTGCAAAGTAAAAAAAATATTGTCGTTTCATTTATTGGAGATGGCGCAATGGGTGAAGGAGTGGTTTTAGAAAGTCTTAATATGGCGTCTCTTTGGAAACTTCCTATTATCATTTATTGTGAGAATAATCTTTATGCTATGTCAACTCACGTATCAGATGGAATAGCGTCTGAAAACCTTGTAGATATTGCTAAAGGATTTGGAATTAAAACATTCATTGTTGACGGTAATGACGTTTTTGATATTATGGATAAAATAGAGAAGTCGATGGAATTAATAAAAGAGGGAAAAGGTCCAATCTACATAGAAGCAAAAACGTACAGATTTTTAGGTCATTCAAAGTCAGATATGAGGGAGTATAGGACAAGGGAAGAAGAAGAACTTTGGATAAAACGTTGTCCTATTGAACGGTTAAAGAGCAATATGATTGAAAATAATGAACTTACGCAAGATGCATTTGACGTTGTTCATAATGATATAGAAAAGCAAATGGATGAGGCTGTTGAATTTTCAGAAAAAAGTAAGGAACTTGACAAAGCCCGGATGTTCGATGATTTATAGAGTTGTGATTTTATGAAAGAAAAAACATATATGGAAGCTATAAAGGAAGCAATATCAGAAGAAATGAGAAAGGATGGCAAAGTAATAATGATGGGTGAAGACATTGCTGAATATGGTGGTGTGTTTAAGCTGTCAAAAGGTATGTTAGATGAATTTGGGCCACAACGAATAATTAATACTCCCATGTCAGAAGCCGCAATAACTGGTTGTGCGATTGGTATGGCAATAACGGGCATGCGGCCTATAGTTGAAATAATGTTCATGGATTTTACGACCCTCATATTGGATCAGATCATGAATCATGCTTCAAAATTTTCTTATATATATGGCGGAACTGTTAAAGTTCCTTTAGTTGTACGAACACCAGCAGGTGCAGGAAGGGGATATGGTGCTAGTCACTCACAATCTCTTGAAAGCTGGTTTATGCATATTCCTGGCATGAAAATTGTTATGCCATCTACACCATACGATGCTAAAGGTCTCATGAGATCCTGTCTTAAATCAAACTCACCTTCACTTTTCATAGAAAGTAAGCTTCTGTATACGAAGAAAGGCGATGTCCCTGATGATTATTATGAAATTCCTATAGGCAAAGCTGATATAAAGAAAAAAGGTTCGGATATAACCATTATAACTTATGGAAGAATGGTTGATATATCATTGGAATTGGCGCATGAACTGGAAAAAGAGGGAATAAGTATAGAAGTGTTGGATTTAAGATCTATCCTACCGTTTGATCGTGATCTTATACATAAGTCAGTGAAAAATACAGGAAAAGTTATTATTGTTGAGGAAGACACAAAGACAGCAGGTGTTGGGGCAGAAATATCAGCAAGCATATGTGAAAATGACTTTGAGTTGCTCAAAGCTCCTATAAGAAGAGTTGCTTTTGAGGATATACCAATACCATATTGTAGAAATTTGGAGATGTCAGCAATACCTTCAAAAGAAAGGATACTAGAAGAGATACTTAATCTTATAGATAGGTGATTTTTTTGAAAAGTGTTACAATAATAGGATGTGGTCCAGCCGGATACACAACTGCAATACAATTAGCTAAAAGAGGATTCGGAGTTAATGTAATAGAAAAAAACGATTTGGGTGGAGTTTGCTTGAATTATGGATGCATACCTTCTAAATTATATTTTGAAATATTGGACACATTTAGAAGGACAAATGAATTGTTAAAAGAAAAAATACTTGATAATGACGATTTGTATAAACTAATGAAAGAGAAGAAGAATTTAGAAATATCATCTTTGCGACAGGCAATCGAAAATCACATGCAGTCATGTAACATAAATATTCATAGAGGAAATGCAAAAATAAAGAGTAAAAATTTGATTGCTGTAGATGGGAAAGATATAGAATCAGATTATATTATTATATCTACTGGATCAGTAGAAAAGGAAATAAAAGGATTTGAAATTGATAACAAAAAAATTATCACACCAAAGACACTTTTTATGGAAGATTGTTATCCAGAAAGTATGCTAATTGTGGGTGGAGGTAGTGTTGGTACAGAATTGGCTTTTATATATTCAAGTTTAGGAAAAAAAGTTTATCTTGCTGAATCAGAAATCAACATACTGAATAATATGGATATTGAGATTTCAAAATATTGCGCAGAAAAATTATCCTTATTGGGGGTTGATATTATAACAGGTGTACGTGATTTTAAACCTGATGGCGGTGAAATAATAATTAATTCCGATACAGAAACAAGAGTTCAAATAGAAAAGATTGTTATTTGTGCAGGCAGAAAATGTAATTTTCCAGATTCTATTATAGATATACATACAGAAAGAGGATTTATCAAAGTTGATAAAAATTATCAGACAAATTTTGATAATATTTTCTGTATAGGCGATGCAAATGGCATATCTATGACTGCATCAGAGGCTCAAAGACAAGCGATCCAAGTCACGGATTTTATTTCTAATGGTTTGAATGTAAATAGGCAAACAGGAGTACCCGCATGTGCATTTTCATTTTGTCCACTCTCTTCTGTTGGTATGAGAGAACAGGATATAAAAAATGGGGAAAAAATTACTAAATTATTGTATAATTTTAACACAAGAGCTAAAATTTCTTCTTCAGAAGGCTTTGTTAAATTTATAACAAAAAACGATATTTTATTGGGTGCGCATATTGCTGGAAAAGATGCTGAATATCTTATAATGTTGGTATCGGGATTTATTGGAAAAAACGTAAGAGAACTAATTAATTTTTGGTTTTTCCATCCATCTATATCAGAACTTCTTCTTGAAACAGCTCTTATGTGTATAGAAAATTCTGAAGAATCATAAATAAGAATTTAAAAACATTGTTATATTTAATTGTAGCATGGTTCATGAAATAATAGTTCCAAGGATTAGCTCGAATACAGACGCAGCGGTTATTACCAAATGGCTTAAGAAAGAAGGTGATCGTGTAGCTAAGGGTGACCCCATATTTGAAATTTTAACAGAAAAAGCTACGGTATTGGTTGAATCAGAATTTGATGGTATCTTACATAAAGCACTGTATAAAGAGAATTCTACTGTTTATGTGGCTAAATGTGTAGGTTTGATAGCAGACAAAGATGAAGATGTTTCGAAAATTGATCTAAAAAAATATACATATGAAGAAAAAATACAAAAAAATAAAATTTTAACTACACCAGCGGCAAAAAAAATAATAGAAGAAAAGGGGCTAGACATAGAAGCTATAGCAAAACAAAAAAAATCAGGCATAATACGAGAAAAAGATGTTATGGCTTTTTTGAACACAAAGCCAACATCGTATAAAGACATGGAAATTGAGGCGATTAAAGATAACTTCGTTAACATAATACCCTCTTCGGTTTCTATTAGAGTTAACACAACCACGCTTAAAGAAAAAATAAAAAATATAGAAAAAAATAAGGGAGTAAGAACAACAATAGGTGAAGTTGTTCTTTATTCTATGTCAAGAACCATAAAAGACCATAGTATTTTTAATTCATTCTACTCTGATAATAAAATAAAAAAATATGATAAAGTTAATATAGGACTTGTTGTTGGAATAGATGACACTATATTTGTGCCAGTCATTAGAGAATCTGATAAAAAATCCATAGAAGAAATATCTAAGGAGGTTAAACAGCTTGTGATGAAATCAATAAAGAAAACCCTTGGAATAGACGACATAAAGGATTGTACTATTACATTAACAGACATGTCATCCAGTGATGTTATAGATTTCAGCCCACTAATAAATAAAAATCAGTCATGTATAATAGGAATAAGTTCAGAATATTCTGTGGGAGAAAAAAGCTATATGAATTTAATAAATGTTTTTGATCACCGTGTTGCTAATGGTATGACAGCTGCTAATTTTTTGACTTCGATTAAAAAAAATATAGAGAATTTAGATTAGTAGACATACAGCAATAGCATTATTTTCATCATGAGAAATGCTTGTAAGTGCTTTGATCCGTTTACCTTTCCATAGGATATACGGTTTCATTTTTTTGTCGTTAAGAATTTCTATTTCCTTTATTTTTGGGCTTTTTTTCATACACTTTATAAATGCTTCTTTAAGTGCGAATTTTCCAGCGAAATGGCAACAACTATTTTTTTTAGAAAGACAGTACTTTATTTCATTTTCTGTGAATATTTTTTCAAAAAAAGTCTTATTTTTTCTAAATTTCTTGAATTCTTTTACACTTACAATATCAATACCTATGTTTTTCATGGTATACAGACCCCATATAAAACTATATATGAATTGATAATACGAAAGCTATTAAAAATATACATGCTTCTTATTTCAGTGTGGTTGTATGAAAGTAGCTATATTTCATGATTATTTTGATAAGTGCGGTGGTGGTGAAAAACTAGTTTTAAATCTAGCTAGATCACTGAATGCGCACGTATATACCGGATTTATTGATAGAAAAAAGACCTTTGATACAACCGGAGTAAAAATAATAAATTTACACGTTTCAAAAAAGATGACACAATTGCATAGAAATAAAGCTATAGAAAAAACCTTTTCAAAACTAAAAGTAGACGGGTATGATATTTACATTTTTTCTGGTGTTTGGTGTATAAGCGCCGCAAAAAACCACAAGCCTAACATGATTTATTTACACACACCACCCAGATTTGTGTACGATCTAAAAGAACACTTTATGAAAAATTTGAATTTTTTACAACGAAAAATATTGAGGAATTTTATTAAACAATGGGAACCTGTTTTTAGAGAAAATATGAACTATTTCGATATTATATGTACTAATTCAAAAAACGTTAAGAATAGGGTTTTGAAGTATATGGGAAAAGACCTATATAAAAAATCTAGAGTCGTTTACACAGGATTTGATACTAGTAAATTTTATAATAAAAGTGATGAAGGGTTTTATCTATCTGCTTCTCGTTTAGACCCATTGAAAAGAACAGATTTAATTATTGCCGCATTCAAAAAAAATGGAAAAAAACTAGTTATAGTTGGGTCGGGTTCTGATGAGAATAGATTAAGAAAGTTAGCAAAAGGTTATCTTAATATATCTTTCACAGGCAATGTCAGTGAGAATAAACTATTGAACCTATACTCAAGATGTAAAGCCACAATAATTGCTGCTGTTGATGAAGATCTTGGTCTGGTTCCATTAGAAAGTCACGCATCTGGAAAACCATGTATAGCTGTAAAAGAAGGAGGATTTATTGAAACAATTAAAGACAGTAAAAACGGCATATTTTTTAAACCCGATGTAAAATCACTTTTGACTGCAATAAAAAAATGTGAAAAAATTAAATGGAGTTCAAAACACATTCAAAGAAGTGCAAAAAAATATGACATAGACATTTTCTCAAATAAAATGAATATCATAGCAAAAAATATCATTAAGAAAAAATAATTATTTCTTATTTATTGTACCTTTTAGACCTTCTTCTAACGAGAATTTTGGTTGATAATTTAAAATAGATTTTATTTTACTTATGTCTCCCAGTTGTGTGAAAATGTAATTTTTTATTGGATTTTCAATGTATTTTGGTGGTATATCTTTTTCCATCAGTTTATTCAGAATATCTACTAACTCGTTTAATGATTTTGTTTCACCAGAGCCGACATTGAAAACCTCGCCAACTAATTTTTCTTTTGATTCCATTGCAAGAATATTGGCGTTAACAACGTCACGTACGTATGTAAAATCTCTTGTCTGTTTACCATCACCAAATACTATGGGCTGTTCGTTTTTCTGCATTGACCATAGAAATTGAGAAGCCATGTTAGCTATATCTTTTTTATGATCTTCTTTTGGTCCATACACGCTCATGTATCTGAAACCGACGGTTTCTACACCACTTTCCGTCCCAAACATTTTTGCAATATGCTCCATAGTATGTTTTGTTATTGCATAGAAGTTTGGTGGTGTTACGTTCATATCTTCTTTTAGTGGTGGTGGTAGGTTTCCGTATATAGAAGATGTTGATGCGTATATGACTCTTTTTACGTTATTCTCAATAGCGGCATTAAGCATAGAAACGAATCCATAGATATTAGCTTCTACTGCTAATTTTCTATCTGCATCACAAAAGATAGATGAAGAAGAACCCCCTTGGTGGAATATGTAATCAACTCCTTTTGATGCTTTTAAAAAATTGGAATTATCCTGTAAATCTGATTTAACAAATGTAATATCGTTTTTTACTGATTCTAAATTTTCCATTACACCGGTTGCTAGATTGTCTATTACTATAACTTCATGGCCTTTTTTGACTAATTCTATTGTTAAATTGCTTCCAATAAATCCTGCCCCGCCAGTTACTAAACATTTCATTTTTACACCTTATTCGAATACTTTCAGGTTTTTCTTAACCCACATATCTTTTTTAAACTTTTCATAGCGTTCTGGTGTACCCACATCTCTTATTAATTCATTTGTTAAGTATCCAGCAACCTTACCTTCTTTTACTAGTTTTGGTAGTATTGTTTTTTCGAAATCGTGTTTTATCATTGGTAAATATTCGAATATTTCTTTTGATGAGATAAATAATGATGATTTAGATAATCTAGAAGGAAATGGCTCTTTATTGGGTTTTGGGAAGAGTTCTACTACCCGCTCATCTTCATTTATTTTTATTAGATCGCTATCTTGTGGATGATCAGTTTCATGTATAGTTATTGTTAAAATACACCCTTTACATACGTAGTGTTGTGTGTGGAATGTCATAATTTTTTCTATATCAATGTTAATCATTGTGTCTCCGTAAAGAAGAATAAAATTGTCATTTATTAGATCTTCTGCATTTTTTATAGCTCCACCAGTTCCAAGAGCTTCCTTTTCATGCGAATATTTTATATCAACACCAAATTTTTTGCCATCTTTGAAATGTTTTTTAATTATATCTCCTTGGTGTCCTGTACAGAATACAAATTCAGTAATACCATGTTTTTTGAAATAATCTATTTGATGTTCTAGAATAGGTTTTCCTTCTATTTCTATCATTGGTTTTGGTATATCTTCTGATACGTCTCGCATTCTTTTTCCCATTCCACCACATAAAATTACAGCTTTCATTTACTCACCACAGTCTTTACAGCATCTAATATATCATTACATACGTAATCGGGTGTTATATCAAAAACATTATCCTTTCCACCAATGCCGGTCTTTACAAGTATTGTTTTGCAACCAGCGTCTTTCCCTGCTTTAATATCCGTAGTTTTATCACCTACAAAAAAAGAAGACGCTACATCAATATCGAAGTCTTTTACTGCTTGTTCTACCATACCTGTTTTTGGTTTTCTACAGTTACATTCTATCTTATATTCAGGTCTTTCTCCTGGGAATCCTTTATCAGGATGATGTGGGCAATAATAAATTTTGTCTATTTTTGCACCGTCTTTTGCCAACATATTTTTCATTTTTTCATGTATTTCATTGAGACCTTTTTCAGTAATTTCACCACGTGCAATAACTGGTTGGTTTGTAATTATTATTACTAGAAACCCAGAGTCATTCAACATTTTTATTGCTTTCCCTGAATTTTCATATAGGATGATATCGTCTATCGTGTTGATAAATCCCCGATCTTCATTAATCACACCATCCCTGTCCAAGAAAACCGCTTTATTCATCTTATCACCACAAGTTAACCAAAAAAATGTTTTTCTACAATGTCGCATATAATATGCATAACAGTTATATGTGCTTCTTGTATTCTTGGCGTTTCTTTTGATGGTATTTTTATTGCAACATCAACCATTTCACTTGCTTTTTCACTTTTTTCACTAAAAATACCAATTACTTTTATATTCATATTCTTTGCAGTTTCTATCCCACGAGCAATATTTATAGAGTGACCGTGATCTTCAAGAGACACATCACTTGTGGTAATAGCAACAGCAACATCTTCTTTTTTACCCAAGGCTTCTAGTTGCCTCTTGAAAACATTACCATATGAGCTATCGTTTGCTATACATGTTAATGATGATGTATCGACTGTTAATGATATAGCAGGCATAGCCTTTCTGTCAAGATTGAATTTGTTTGTAAATTCAGCTGCTATGTGTTGTGCTTGGGCGGCTGACCCACCATTACCGAACAATATAACTTTACCACCCATTTCCAGGCTTTCGATAACGAGTTTTGCAGCATGTTCTATTTTTTCAATTACATGTATACAGTTCTTCATCGTTTCTGAACTTTCTTCCAATTGAGTTCTTATTAGATCTTTCATACTCTTCCCCCACTTTTCGTTTTTTCCCAATCTTTGTCGAATTTTTCTACTCCTATGTCTGTTAATGGGTGTTTAATCATTTGTTCCAATACTTTGTAAGGTATTGTTGCGATGTGCGCACCGGAAATTGCTGATTGCTTTGCATGTAGTGGATGACGAATGCTCGCTGCAATTACTTGTGTTTTGATATTTTGGATTTTAAAGGTATCTACAATATCCTTTATAAGTTCTATTCCATCCTGACTGATGTCATCTAATCTTCCTATGAATGGACTTACGTAAGTTGCACCACAATTCGCAGCTATTAGTGCCTGGTTTGACGAAAAAATTAATGTTTGGTTTACTTTAATCCCAGCATCACTTAATAATTTTGTTGCTTTAAGCCCATCTCCCGTTAGTGGAGATTTTATAACAACATTTTTATCCCACGATGCATATTCCTTACCTTGTTCTAACATTCCTTCTGGATCTTTTGCAGTTACTTCTACACTAATTGGACCATCAACTATTTTTATAATTTCTAAAATAATATCTTTGAAATTTGATGTTTCTTTTGATATCAAACTTGGGTTTGTAGTTACTCCACATACCATATGAGACATTTTTCTGATTTCTTCTATATTAGCAGTATCTATGAACATTTTCATTTAATCACCTCTTTAACATATCAATAGCATTTTTTGCTATTGATTCACTACTTAATCCATATTTTTCATATAGTTCTTTTGGATTACCAGATTCAGCGAACCTATCATTAAGACCCACTTTCTTTATGTTTACATTATAATTACATAAAACATCTGAAACAGCAGAACCGAGACCGTTTATTATGTTGTGGTCTTCACACGTTATAACATTACCTGTTTTTTTAGCTGTTTTTATTATCGTATCTTTATCAATCGGTTTTACTGTAGGTACATTCAGTATTTCAACACTTATTCCATTTTTTTCTAGCATGTCTCTCGCTGTTAATACTTCATTTAACATTATTCCTGTTGACAGTATTGATAAATCAGAACCATCTTTTATTACTGAAGCTTTCCCGATTTTGAATTCATAATCATCATCGAATATGACAGGTGTTTTTGATCTTGCGGTTCTCATGTATACCGGTCCTATATATTTTGAAATGGTTTCTGTTGCCCTTTCTGCTTCTTTTCCATCAGCAGGATTAATTACTATCATATTTGGTATAGTTCTCATACAACCAATATCTATGAGACACTGGGCTGTAGGACCATCTTCCCCAGTAGCAATACCACCATGACTTCCTATAATTTTTACATTCATTTTAGAATATGCAACTGATACAAAAATTTGATCTAATGATCTCATTAGAAAAGATGCAAAACTGGATGCAAATGGTATTTTATCACAGGAGGCAAGTCCGGCAGCTGTACATATCATATCAGCTTCACTTATCCCCATTTCAAAAAAACGTTCTGGATATTTTTTTGCAAATTTATTTGATTTTGTAGAGTCAGATAAATCAGCATCGAGTGCAACTATTTTTTCGTCTGAACCGATATTTTCCAATCCTATTCCATATCCATCTCTAGTTGCTAGCATATTAAACACCTTTCAATTTTTTTACAGATTCTCTGTAATTATTATTCAATATATAGGATGCTGAGATTACAAAGTCAGCATTCCTGATTTGATTAATTGTTTTATCATTTATTCCACCATCAACTTCTATGTTAAAATTTAATCCTCTTTTTTCACGTATTTCTTTTAATCTATCTATCTTTTGTTGCATATTCATGAAACTTTGTCCAGAATATCTTGTTCTAACAGTCATTATGAGAACAGCGTCCAACAGATGAAGATACTGTTCTAATTCTGCAACAGGCGTTTCAGGTTCTATTGAAATTCCAACAAGTTTTTCAGAAGATTTTATTTTTTCTATAGTCTTCATTAAATATTCAGAATCTTTGCATGTTTCTAAATGAAATGTAAATTGAGATGCGCAATCGCGTATTCCTTCAAAAAAACTTAAAGGATCATTAACCATCATGTGTGCATCTGCATCCAATTTTGTGTGAGACATTACTTCCTTCATTAAATCTGGTGTGAGTTGATCTATGGTTCTGTTTGGATTGTATTGACCATCCATAAGATCCCAATGGATTCTGTCTACACCAGCACGCTCAAGATCTGGTAGTCTTTCTTTTATCCAAGATGATGTCATTTCATCTTTATCGCTTCTTAACATTGATACTGCAACTTTCATTTTTACCACTCATCCATTTTTTTTAATCTCCTTATACGGTGTTCATTATCATCAAAATCTTGTTTTAACCAAGCTTCGATTATTTCTAAAGATTTTTCTTCATCTGTAAAGTCTGCTCCTAAACAAAGTACATTTGTTTCATCATGAAACCTGCTTGATTTTGCTGTATCTGAATTATAACAAGTTACAGCCCTTACTCCACGCAGACGATTCGCTGCAATACTCATTCCTATACCATTCCTGCAAATAAGAACACCACGATCACAATCTCCTCTTGAAACTGATATAGACACAGCCTTTGCAAAACTCGGAAAATCAACGGATTCTTTACTAAATGTTCCATGGTCTTTTACATCGTGATTTTTTTCTAGGTATGATTTTATCTGTTCTTTTAATTCATATCCACCATGATCTGACCCAATAGATATTTTCATTTTAATTCCCCCATGGCTTTTTCATATTGTTCTTTATTTGGAGCAGTTCCATGCCATTCAATTTTGTTCTCCATAAATGAAACACCCTTACCTTTTATTGTTTCTGCTACTATAACCCTGGGAGTTCCTTTTTCGTGTTCTTTATCCAAAGCATTTTTGATCTCTTCAATGTTGTGACCAGCTATAGTTATAACATCCCAACCAAATGATCGAAATTTATTTTCTATTGATTCTACGTTCATCATATCTTTAACAAACCCACCAAGCTGGATGGAATTGTAGTCTATTATTGCTGTTATATTGTCCAATTTATAATGAGAAGATGACATAGCAGCTTCCCATATCTGACCTTCTTGTAGTTCACCATCGCCTATTACAACATAAACACCATAATCTTTTTTGTCGAGTTTTGCTGCTAGAGCCATTCCGTTTGCGATGGATAATCCTTGTCCTAGTGAACCCGAAGATATTTCAATTCCAGGTGTTTTATTCGATGGATGTCCTTGTAACATACCATTTGTTTTTCTTAATTCATTAAGTTCTGATTTTGAAAAATAACCAGTTTCTGCTAGACAAGCGTATAAAACTGGTGCTGCATGACCTTTTGATAAAATTAACCTATCTCTATCAGGCCAATTTGGATCATTTGATTTAAACTTCATTTTATAGAAAAAAAGACATGTCATTATATCTGCTAGTGATAATGATCCTCCAGGATGTCCTGAGCCGGCGGTGTATATCATTTTTATTATTTCCTGTCGGATAACTTTCGCTTTTTCAATCAATATGTTTTTATCAAACATCTAATCAACTTCCCACGTTTGAAGACCATTCCAATCAATTGTGAAAGGATATGCTTTTGCACCTAAACTCTGTAATTTTTCACGTACTAAGTGTTCTTTATTGGGTTCACAATAGAATAACATGAAACCACCACCACCAGCACCGGTTATTTTACCACCCAATGCACCGGCCTTTATTGCGGCATCATACATATCATTTATGTAGTTATTTGATATCATTGGTGAGAATTTTTTCTTTGTTTTCCAGGCATCGTCTAGAAGTAAACCAAATCTATTTAGATCGCCTCTTAATAAAGCGTATCTCATTTCTTGTGCAATTTCTTTTATTTTATCAAAAGCGTCGATAACACTCGTATTTTTTTCTTTGTACGCTCTTGTTTGATCAGATATTATGTCCCCACTTGATTCTGTTTCTCTTGGTTTTGTATAAACTAACACGAGCTGTTTTTCTAGTTCAAAAACATGGTCTTTTTTCATTCTTAATGGATTTACTCTTACCCAACCATTTCCAAATTCAATATAGTTCATTCCACCGAAAACAGTAGCATATTGGTCTTGTTTGCCGCCACCTATCTTTAGCTCCTCTCTCTCGAGTTTATACGCAAGTTCTGAGACCTCATAATCAGTCATTTTCTTTTCTTTTCTCATATGATTGAAAAGTCCAATAACAGCCGCAAAAGCAGACGCAGAAGACCCCAATCCAGATTTTGGAGGTACATCACTTCTCATAAAAACACTACAACCCATACCATCTAAATTCATTTTTTTAATTACAGCTTTCAATAAGTCTAGTTCATTGTTGTATGAAATTTCATCAAGTCTACCAAATCTTAAGTTCTTAAGAAAGTCTGCAGATTCTATATGAATTTCCCGATCTTCTCTTTTTATCATCGTTGCGTATGCATACTTGTTAATGGCTGCAGATATTACACAACCACCTCTTTCATCACATACAGGAGGTATATCTGTTCCTCCTCCACCAAAAGAAACCCGAACAGGTGCCCTGCTTCTTATTATCATACAATTTCATACTATTCCAATATTTAAATATTTTTGATCTTCATACTTTTTCATACTTTTAAGTATTTATCGTATGAAATGTTTTTATCGGTGAAACAATGACTTTGAAAAGAGTTACAATTACAGTAAAACATGATATTTTGAAAAAAATAGATAATATGGTGGATAAAGGGCACATACGTAATAGATCCCATGCAATAGAAAACCTTGTGCTAAAATCTATACACAAAACTGATATAGATACAGCGGTTATAATGGCTGGTGGCGACGCTTCTGGTCTAAGACCATTTACATATGAAATACCGAAATCCCTTATTCCTATACAAGGTAAACCTATACTTTTACATCAAATAAAATTTTTGAAAAAATACAATATAGATAACATAATTATCACAATAGGTGACGGGTATGAAAAAACAAAAGAATACTTTGGAGACGGTAGTAAATTTGGTGTAAATATTGAATATTTGGTAGAGAATAAGCCACTAGGAACGGTTGGAGCACTCCGGTTGTTAAAAAACAGAATAAAAGGTAGTTTCCTATTTCTTAATGTAGACACATTGATGAATCCCGATGTGCAGGAATCAATAACCTTTCATAAAAAACAAAATAGCGTAGTTACCGTTTTTTTAGTAACAGAAGGAAATCCAAGTAAATTTGGTGTAGCTAGAATGAGAGGTAATGATATACTTGAGTTTGTTGAGAAACCACCGAAAGGGAAAGCACCTTCTAATTTGATAAATGCTGGATTTTGTATAATGGAGTCGGATGTTTTCAAATATATCCCAAAGAGAAAATATATGATAGAAGAACTTTTCAATAGACTTTCTTCTGTACATAAATTATCTGGGTTTCTTCATGATGGTCAAATCTTTGATGTGGGTACATCAGAAGGTTATGAAAGGGCCATAAAGAACTGGAAATCTATAAAATGATTTGAGTTATATATCATTATATGAGATTAGTTAAAAAATATTCTCTTCAAAATGATATTACAGATAACGCGTTCTATATATTTAGTAAATTAGTTAAAAAATTGTCTTTCTTAGAGTTTTTTGATTTATTGGAAATAGAAATAAGTACCGACTTTGTTTCAGAAATAAAAGGCAGAAATGCTAAAATAAAATTGGATTATAATAATATTTTTATAAGAAATAAAGACGAAAAGATGGTTAGATATTTTATTTTGAAAAGGTTATTTTCGTTACTGATACAGAAAAAACTCGGTAGAGATGTACCCAAGACCATAAGAGATATTTTGACAAATAGGGAGATTATAAAGTACGGGTTCTCTGATGAAGTGTCTTATCATTTTTTTATGTATTTATCTAATACCGAAAGGAAAATAACAAACAAAAACGATTTTCTTTTCATAAATTTACCTTGGATTATTTTTTATCCAGTTGATGAGCATGGACACTCGTTTTTTAAGAAAAACATTAAAAAATTCGAGTTTAGTGATTCAATGAAAGAAAAAACAAAAAAACTATTTAATTCTGCAAAAAAAGATTTATGGATAGATAAGAATCTAAATAATACAATAAAACATTTTGATGAATTTGCAAAAAAATAGAAGCAATTACCAGTTAAATTTCCATTTTATCATCGATTCTAGTATTTTCACACTGACTGTTTTATCGAACTTATGTTTTTCCCAGCTTTTTCTGTATCTTGATGATAAATATTTTATTAAAAATGCCGGTATCTTTGTGTTTTTTAGGATCTGACAAAGTCTTTTTCCATCTACAAATTTAGAGGTATACATGATAGTTTCAAGCATTTCTTTTTTGTCTTGTATCCACGGTGTGTGGGTTTGCTGCCTACTGAAACCAACCCATTCTTCAAGCGTTTTTGGTACCTGAAATCCTTGTTCTACTGCATAATCAAATAGAGCTGCACCAAGATACGGTACAAAGATATAAAATTGTGTTATATGAGCATTTGGATTTTCTTTTAGTAATTGTAATGCAAGATCAACGGTTTCTAATATTTCTTTTTCAGTTTCTCCTGGGAATCCCATCATGAAATTATAAAATGCCTTTATCCCTGTATCAGCTAGCTTTCTGTTTGCGGCAATCATGGTTTCTGTTGTTTCGCGTTTGTTTATAAGTTCCAAGATCCTGTTACTTCCAGATTCTATACCAGGTTCAACAATACGAAGTCCCCCCCTTTCGAGTTTTTTCATATCGGTAATTAGCATGTTATCCATACGTGCTTGAATATTCCAGCCAAAATCGTTATCTATAAGTTCTGCTATTCTTTCAGCACGTTGTGGGTTTGATGTAAAATTTTCATCATAGAATTTTACCACATCTATATTGAATTTCTTAACCATTTTGTTAGTCCTTTCGTGTGTTGTTTCTGCTGTCATGGCACGCCATTTCCCTTTATTTATTCCGGCTGTGCTGCAGAATGTACATGTGTATGGGCATCCCCTGCTTGATATAAAAGGAAGCGATCTTTCGTTTTTATTAAAAGTAACTCCACCACTTTTTACATATTGTTCAACATCAACTAAATTATATGGCACTTCTGGTATTAAATTGGGATCTGGGAGATCTGCGGATTTATTAATTTTTATTTTGCCATTTTCCTTATAAGCAATTCCGTTTATTTTATCCAATTCCGTCCCGTTATCAACAGCGTTCATCAGATCTTTAAGAACAAACTCACCTTCACCAATTACCACCACGTCTATCAACTCGTTTTTTATTGTTTGAGTTGGCATTAATGTAGCGTGGACACCTCCCCATATTACTGTTGATTTTGTGTTTTCTTTTACTATTTTTGATATGTTCAATGCATATTTTATCTGTGTGCCGGTCATTGAAGGGATTAGAACAGCCTTTGGCTCTTTAGAAATCATGTGGAAAAGGTTTTTTTCAAAGTTATTGTCTATACGCTGGTCCAATAACTTAACCTCATAGTCATTATTTATAACAGAAACTGTTGATAAAAGCCCCAGAGGCAGTTCAACAGAAGAGTTTTTGACGTCATATCCTGTTTTTGGGTATATAGCAAGTATATCAGCCATACATATTTTAATGAAATTAAATTTTTAAATACGATTATTTAATCAAATCCATCAATACCAGTTTATAAAATGATAAATCCATTATGTTATGTATGCAAATTATAAAGTATAGATGGGAAAAATGGCGACCCCTTTTTATAATAAGAGATGATGGTAAATTAACTAAACTTGATTTATTAAACAATGACATTTCTTTTAAACTTGGAAAGAAAAGATGCATCGGTTATTATAAATCAGGTAAATACAGACCATGTCCGGACAATGTTGAAATAGAATCTGGGTGGAGTTGCAACGATTGTGTAAAAAAAGACGATTTTTTTATGTGCGTAAAGTGTGATGGAAGTGGATGTATTAATGAAAAACAGCGCAAATCTTGTAAAAAAAATAAATATTTTATTTATCTAGCTTCTTTTGATTCTATATTGAAAGTTGGTATATCTTATGAATTCAGATTATTGGAGCGATTTGTAGAACAAGGCGCAGACATGGCAGCTAAAATAGCAGTTGTTAAAGACGGTAAAGAAGCCAGACAAATTGAACAAAGGATTAAGAAATATTTAAATATAACTGACAGAGTAAGGGGAGAAAGTAAAAATATATTTGGCGATCCTAATAAATCTATAGTTAATATACTAGATTCCATTGACAAACTAATGAAAGCTGGTTTTGATCTTATTGAACCTGAGATATTTGATCTAAGAAGGTATTATAATCTTCAAAATATAACTAAACACCCATCATTATTGACTATAAAAGATGATATAAAATTAATAGGTAATGTCTTCTTCATTTCCACCAGGTAAATCTGTTCTTCCTATAGCATTATCAAAAACCGTGTCTCCTGTTAACATGACCTTAGATTTTTTATCATATAAGCAAATAGATCCCGGGGTGTGTCCAGGTGTTGATATTACAACAAATTTAAAGTTTTGAGTTTCAAACACGTTTCCTCCTTTTAGTACTTTATCTGTTGTTGTGGTTCTTGCTCTCTTCCCGAACATCTCAGATAATGTATCTACACCGGTCTCAAGTGATTGTTTATCTGCAATATGTATGTGTATATCTGCTCGTAACCAATCTCTAAATTTCTTATTTCCTCCTGTATGATCAAAATGGCAGTGTGTGTTGATTATTTTCTTTATTTTTGTTGTATCATATTTTTTTCTAATTCTCTCTTTAATTTCACTAAAAAACAAGCCAGTACCAGTATCAATTATTATTTCACCGTCTATAATGTATATATTTGAATCATTG
>JBHOSK010000003.1:0-48526 GCA_042584825.1 Candidatus Aenigmatarchaeota archaeon | reverse complement strand
GTATAATATAATAAATATGGGTTTTAATATATTATATCCAATTCTTATCCTTATGATTGATTTTGATAAGATGGTGGAAAACCACCTTAAACGGAAACCATATCAAAAACCAGAAGGAAGATACTATCCTAGCCAAATAGGAACGTGCATGAGAAAGGTTTGGTACTCCTACAAATTTCCTAGAGAAACGCAAGTTGATTTACAAAAAATATTTCATATTGGAAACATAATGCACGATTTGGTTGTAGAAATTTTAGAAAGTGATAAAAATCCGCACATAGAATTATTACAAGCAGAATTTCCTTTTAGAGAAGAAATAGACGACTTTATGATAAGTGGTAGGATTGATAACCTAATTCTTGTTAAAGAAGATAACAAAAAAGTATTAATCGAAGTGAAGTCTTCTAGCAATATCAAATATATCGAAACACCACCAGATTATAACATAATGCAATTGCAATTGTATATGCACTTCACCAGAATTGATGATGGTATTCTGTTATACATAGATAAACGAAACATGAAAACAAAAACATTTGATTTTAAGTACAGTGTCGATGATGCACTAAAAGTAATAGAACGTTTTCGTCTTTTGCATAAACACATAAAAGACAGTACCATACCAAAACCAGAGTCAAGAGCTGATGAAAAAAACAAATGGACATGTGAACATTGTGAATATAGAGACAAATGTTATCAAGAAACACCTGAAAAATCATCAACCCCGTGAGTTATATCATTTATTCTTGTAATCTTCTCCTCATACTTTGTTTTTTACCGTGTTTTTTCTTTGCTTCTCTTTCCATTTTATTTAATGTCTGTTGGGAAATAGAAACAAGATCCCATCCCCAAGAATGTGAGACAAAGAGTCCCTCACCAGTCATCATTCTAGATCTAACAGAATAACGCATTCGTCCGCCACCTTTTTGATGCCGGTTTATGTGTATAATTATTGATCTGATGTCCGGTATTATTCTACCAATTTTCTTTACAGTTTCAGCTGCAGCTTGATGAATTTTTCCAATTGTAAATTCATCCTCGTCTTCTATATTTGTAACTTCAACAAAAACGCCCCTACCTTCTGTTATATTTTGTAAAACGTCTTTTGGTGTTACAATACAGATAAATCCTTCGTTCTCAACATAAACTTGATCATGTTTTATTAGTAATTCAGAAACTCTTTTTATTGTAGAATTTTTTGTTACTGTTTTAGGAGTATTCATTATAGATCTTACAAGAGTTTCTTCTGGACCAACCTTATCTTTAGCACCACGTTGTTTTAATTCAGGTGATCCACCCCGTGCATTCATTTTCGTCTCACCCATGAATACATTAATCATATCAAGCGTACCTATTGTTCCAACAAGCTTGCTATTTTCTGTTATTGGTATTCTAGAAACATTTTCGTATAACATCGTCTTTGCAACTTTTCCTATGTTATCATTAACTGTTAAACAAACACAAAGAGACATTATGTCCGAAACCTTACCTTTTTTAATCAAGTCAGATACCTTCAGTACATCAGTTTCTGATAAAACACCGTAAAGTCTTTCCTCTTTCATTACAGGAATAGCTCTAAAACCACTTTGAATAAGTTTTTTCACACCCATAACCAAACTTTCATTAGGTTCTATTGATGGCGTATTTTGCATAAGGGATGCCGCCTTAGTCACCCTGGGATCTATTTTTTTTGTTACTATATTCTTTAGTTCTAACATACCTTGAAAAAAACCACCACTAATTACAGGTAATTGGTGTATACCATATCTCTTCATTTTTCCTAATGCCGTTGAAATATTTTCATCAACATCAACAGAAACAATATTCTTATTCATAACATTTTTGACTTTCATGATAATTAATTTTAATTCTTTTCTATTTTTTATCATGGTTTATGTCTTGTTATTTGTAGATATGTACAATCTCCCTCATTATCTACAATAGCCCAGAGCATTCTAGCTCTTATGTTGTGTGCAAGCCTTACGGCTCTTGAGAGTTCTTGAAAAGAACACGTATAATCTTCAGGTACCGCGAAAACAATCCATTTTGTATGTTCTTTAGCACTTTTAGGACCTTTCTTTAATTGTACACCACGCTCATAAACGCGAAAATCACAACCAAACTTGTATCCAGTTCTAACTAATAGACCACGCTCACGAAGATCTTCGTATACTCTATATCTTTCAGGAAAACGCTTGTCAAGCGATGTGGCATGATCATATAAGTCCTGAAACTTCATTTGCTTACCTTTATTCAAAACACGTATTCTACCTCTTTTTAGTAGCAGTAACGCTTCAATAAGAGCAAGCTCTAAGCGATCACCCAAGTCTTTTCCAAAATATCCAGGTTCATAAACATGTTCTTTATCCTTAGTAACAATAGCTTTATTTTCTTCTAAGGCGGCATCTACGATTTTCTTTATTTCTTCTTCCTTAACGTAATCTGGCTTTTCCTTCCATTCTTTTGAGTCATACGTATCGCTCTTTTTCTTTTTCATCTTCTTTTTCAGGTTTTTCTTTGCCATATAAAATCCCTATGCTATCAATTTCACCACAGACTTAAAAGCTTTTTTGAGTCATACAAGAGAATGTCATTCACAACCAAGTTAAGGCCAGGAGACGTGTATGCAATATTTCAGGTAGGTGGTTGTCATCGCATTTATATTGACGACGGATTATTAGAGGGGTTCATGTCAGTTGATCCTGTATCACCCGAAAAATACACCAATGGAGAGGAGTTTGAGGTAGTTCCACATAGATTCTCTTCCATCACGAGTAGCAGAGACATTGCTATGGGAGTTTCTCCTATAATCCCATCATTAGATAGTAAAAAAACAGAAGAATGGCATTGGAGAAAACATCAATAGTTTGTATCTCCTGTACCACAATTTATTGTAAATTGACCATCCGTATTGCAAATTACTTGATTATCAGTAACACCGAAGTTTTTGGTAAATTCATTCAATATGTCATTTATACTACAGCAGGTTGATCTAACAGAATTTCTCACGAATATGTCATAGTTTTCTTGCACATTTTCTATTTCTTCTAAAGCATTTTCATAATCTTCTTCTGCTACAGTCTTTTCTTTTTCACATTCAGTATAGAAAGAGTTCAGTTCATTAGAATATGTCTCCAAATCATTGTTTTGTTTCATACATGCTACCAAATCGTCTGCTTTATTTTCAGCTTTTGCTTCACAATCATCAACCCGTTTTATAGTGTTGAATAGATTGGTCTCGCACGATTTCTTTTCTAATCCAACATCTGACAACTCACTATTCTTATATGCTAACTGCTGTTCTACGTCCAACTTGTTGGTTGCTAATCCGGTATATGAACTTCCAAGCATACCTACTAACCCGAGCAGAACAAATATAGAAACAACTACAACCACACCTTTCAGTATTTCTTGATCAGAGTTGCTTTGAATAGGACTTCTTTGACCAATTCCTTTTTCAAAAACCTTTCCAACAGTCTTATCGTAGAGCTCTCCAATTTTGCTTTTTGTATCGTTTTTTCTACCAGGTTTGTAGCTATAATTAAAACCCATATTTATTATATTATACTCTTTCAATATAAATCTTTGTTTTTCAGGAATTAGAATAATAAATGGGGAGAGTGGGATTTGAACCCACGACAACACGGTCTTCAGCCGTGCGCTCTCCCAGGCTGAGCTACCTCCCCTTTTTCTCAATCGGATAAACACTCTTTTCTATCAGCATTTTGGGTGCATTATCACGCAATTTTCTCATAAACGTTCTTAGATCTTTAGTGTGATCTTTACATAAATATACCGTTACTATACCCTTCCTTCTTTTTATTGTATATTCATAGATAAATATTTCTTTCTCAGGTTTCTTTGAGCATCCTTTAATGTTACAACACGAACTAAGATTTTGTATATTAAATTGATCTAACGAAAGACTTCTTAGTTTTTCCATTACATCCTCGTAATCGTCCATAGCGCCTCGGGCAGGATTCGAACCTGCGACCTCCTGGTTAACAGCCAGACGCTCTACCACTAAGCTACCGAGGCATGAATATTCCTTTTTGTATACATGTTTAAAAAACTTGTTTTATCGAGTTAAAGATATTTATATAAAAAATTCCATATTAAGAGCATGAAAAAACAAAATAACACAATGATTTTTGTTGTAGTGGCAATCGTAATACTTTTCCTCCTTATTCTAGGAGCAATATCAGCTACTTTACCAAGAGGACTTTTCCCATTACCAGCTACTGATGAAAGTGATGGTGGTCTTAGACATCCTCCAGCATGGATGGTAGATAGCAGTTATTGTGCCTGGGGATGTGACTGGGTATGCCACATGAGAGGAGGAGTTTCAGCTTGCTGGGGCGAAGGACAAATGTGTTGTGCTAGATGTAATAATGGTTATCAACGCTGTTGGTAAGTTATATCAATTCTTTTATTTTTTCTAGGTTTTCTAAGTCTATAGAATATTCTTTTCCAGTTGCCATATCCTTTAATTTACCTTTTTTAGATGATATTTCCTTTTCACCCAAAACAATAACATATGATATTTTTTTGTTATTTGCATAATTAAGCTGCTTTTTCAAGTTTCTATCCATCACATCTGTTTCCACATTAATGCCAAGTTTTCTTAACTCGCCAGCTAATTCCATTGCCGCTTGTTTTTCTTTAATGTAAGCAATAAAAACAGATTTTTTATTGTCGTCTACTTTTATTTTAACAGCATCCAACAACCTATCAATACCTAAACCAAACCCGGTTGCTGGTGTTTCTTTTCCACTATACAATCCAATTAGTGAATCATATCTACCACCAGAGGCTACGGATCCAACACTTTCCTTACCTTTTACAAACGTTTCAAAAACAAAACCAGTATAATAATCAATACCACGCACAATGCTAAAATCAATTTCTATATTTTCAATCCCGGTTAACTTACAAAGACCAATTATATCAAGAAGTTCTTTTGTATTTCCTTTTTCTCTTACAAGAGAAATAAATTTATCTATTTTTTTCTTGTCTATCTCATATCTTTCCATTTCCTTTCTAACACCTTTCTCACCTATTTTGCCAAGTTTGTCTATTGCTCTGAATACATCAAATTTCTTTTTTTCACTGATACCAGACTCTTTGATAAAATCTTCTATAACAACCCGTGAATTTATTTTGAAATAAAAGTCCTTTATTCCAAGAGATGTAAGTATATCATAAACAACTTGTATTATTTCTACATCAGCTTCTGGTTTAGATGAACCTATTAGTTCAACTCCTGCTTGCCAGAACTCTCGCCATCTACCAGCACCAGGTCTATCGTACCTCCACATGTTAGTAATATAACTAAATTTTATCGGATTTATCATGCTTGGATCATTAGAAACAATTCTACATATTGGTACAGTAGGATCAAAACGCAATCCTAATTTTCTACCAGACTTATCTTTGAATACATAAAGCTCATTCTCTATATCTGGTCCAGATTTTTTTGAAAGAAGTTCAAAATCTTCAAAAGCAGGAGTACATACTTCTCCATACCCATATCTATCAAAGATACTTCTTATCCTATCAAATACTATTCTTCTTTTTGCCATTTCTTCAGGCAAAAAATCCCTTGTACCGCGCGGAACTTGAAATTTCATAATAATCACTTCCTCTTACAATTTATTAATGTTTACACACCTCTGGGTTGATTAGGTCCAAAATAAAAATCAGCCCGCTCTAGCTCTTTTGTTCCTTCCTTCAGTCTTCTGATAAGATATTCTTCCCCCTCTTCTGGTGGCATACTAAATGCGGTTTGAATATAGCCGAGCATTTCATCTCGGAAAAATTCTATACCCGCTATAACATATGTAGGAACCCCATTATCCATATTTCTCACCAGTTCCATTAATTTTTGATAGGGTCGTGACCGGGATTTGAACCCGAACCAGAGGCTCCACAAGCCCATATGCTACCATTACACTATCACGACCATCAAAACTACAAGAAAGAGCAACATCTAAACATCTACCTTTTCCCAAACCAAAGGATCGCCTAACATCAGAAGGTATTACTATACGTCCTTTTTCATCCAGCTTCGCTGTAAATTGAGCAGAAATAAGTCTATTTGTTTTGTTCACTGATGTGAACCCGGCCACCAACGTTTGTTTTTATTTTATTCATTTTCGACACCTCTAGACAACACATCATACATTAAACCGGTATTTAAAGTTTTTGTGGGACGAGGCTTTGTTGCAGAAGTGATTCCTGTTGCAAAAGAGTGTTTTTTGTTGTAAAAACAACATATTAAAAAATTTAAATTCCAATATATTCCATGAGTCCTAGAAAAATGACAGATAGAGAATGGATTATATCACACCTAAAGCCACTTATGGATAAAGGAAAGGAAATAAATACTCTTGATGGTGAAATAGAATCTAAAGTTCCCACATACGACAAAGGTTATTGGACTGCATTAAAACTCATTTGTATAAAATATTACATACCTCCATTTGTAAATATATTCAGAAAAAGGGGGAAAAAGACAGCATTCATAGACCTTTTCTCAGGACCCGGTATTAATATATTGGGAGATGCGAAAATACCAGTTTTAGGTTCACCACTAATCCCGCTGGTTATAGATAGAGAAAAACCAGGATTTGATTATCACATATTTTGTGATAATAAAAAGAAAAATGTCGATGCACTTGAAGCCAGGATAGATGCATATAAATTACTCAAATCAGATAAATTTTCCATTGAAAAAAAAGATGCTAATAAGTTGATTAACGAAATACCTGAAATTCTAAAATCTTTCGGTATAGACCATTCTTTAATATTCATAGACCCAGAAGGTATGGAAATGAAATGGGACTCTGTAACATCAATGGCGGATAATATTATGTGCGACTTTATAATAAATTTTCCATCCACAGCAATTTCAAGAAATTTACATTATCCAGACGCAATAAAATCTTTTTTAGGTCCTGGTTCTGAAAAAGTCCCATCGTCACACGTTGAAACGTGGGCTATAAAGCAATATAGAAAAAATTTGGCAGGTATAGGAAAAGACGTTTCTACCGAGATAGCTATACGTGCTGGTGGTGGAATACCTTATCATTATCATCTCATTCCAGCGGTGAGAAAAACATTTGCGGCATCACCTTGGTTTCCAAACATATTCGGTGGTTTGAATTACAGAATAAAAAAATTTTCAGGTAAAGTTCTAGAAGAAATTGCAAGCCAAATAGAAGGTAGGTCTAAATCCTTGGTTGATATGATTTAGTTTTTTTCGGTAGCGGGATATTCATTCCAATATTTTCTATCTAACTTTCTACCACCAGATTTTGGTGTATTACCCCCCCACTGTTTAAAGAAAAAAGGTACCTTTTGTTTAATACATTGGTCTCTTATTTCTCTTACCCAATCTTTTTCTATTGGTCTATGATTCCAACCACTTTCACCACCAACAACAACCCAATGTATTTTACTCAAGTTTAATTTTCCGATAGGACCAATCAGAGGTTCAAAACTGATAAACCTTATTTTAGATGGTGTTTTCTTTAAAATATTTATTCTGTTTTTCACAGAAGAATTTTCTATAGATGTTCCAAGCCACAAATTGGATATAGGCTTTTTATAATATTTTTTTGTGAATTCTAACATTCTTTCAGGTCTTTTTGTTAACAACTGGAAAGTATGCCAGTGCGCCTCTTTCATAACATCAAAAACACGTTTAATGAAATCATACGAAACGTCTTTATGAAATAAATCACTCATACTGTTAACAAATATCGTTTTAGGTACCTTCCATTTCAAAGGCATTGATATAACATCCTTGTGAATAGTTAATCTGAATCGATTTCTATATTTTTTTACACCTATCTTATGAAGTCTAAAAGCTAATCTTTCAGCATAACAATTAGCACAACCTGAGCTAACCTTAGTACACCCCGTTGTTGGATTCCACGTAGAATCTGTCCATTCAATAGAACTCTTTTCAGCCATAAATTAAATTGTATACCAAAAGATTAATAATTTACTCGAACCTTTTCAAATTGAAAATATCTAGCACATCCCGTTTACGATTAATTGAGAGTAACTCATTAAAACTTTTTTTCAAGGATAATTCTTTAAAATTATTGTCAAAAAAAAAGCTTCGTTTGTTACTCGCTCTATGTATGCCAAGAGGTATCTTAACCTGACCACCATATTGATTAACTCCAATTTTATTTTGTTTTGGAAATATTTCGCTAATGATAATACTCTTAGAAACTTCATGTGAAAATTTTCTTGCAATCGCTGCGTCAGTAGGTTTTATAAATAACCAAACATGATACCCCCGTCTTCCACTAAATTCTAATAAAGGATTGTAACCATTTTCTTTGAGGTGTATGTAAAGTTTCTTGGTTTTTTTAAATTCAGTATCTAAATCTCCATCAAAATCAAAACATATCCATTTCACAGTGTTAGTATTAGGATTTATTTGGAAGCTACCAACAGTTAGTGTACCCTTAAGGTGGCTTTTTATAATTTCATCAGAAAAAAAACCTTTCATTACTTTATATTCATTCAACCCATCTTTCTGTATAGGAAAACAATCATTTCTTATAACAAATAAATCTTTTATCACGTCTATAATTCTTTTTGAAATTTCAACCATATAAAATTACTCAATATTTTTATTTTTTAATCGCTTTCTCCCTTCTCGTTATCCACGCTTTCTTACCTGCAAGTACCATTTTTCCAGATTTTTTATTTAACCAATCTTTTATCGCATCTTCAATGGCAATACTTATGTTACCTTTTTTAAATCCCAATCTTTTAACTATCTCATCTCTAAATTTTTTTTCTATATCATCGCTGATAACTATATCCAACCTTCCCATATATACACATAAACCCATAGCTTTAAATCCTTCAGTGAATTAAGTTTATACACATATACACATATGTGTATTACCACACGGTGATAAAATGCAAATAGAAAATACCAACAGTAGAAAACAAAGAGGCCTTTTGATAGCCCAGCGAAGCCGTATCAAAAAAGTATCCACTGGCTGGCGAGTCCCGTCACAAACAAAGCACATTTACTATGATGTAAGAAGGAGAGCACTTGACGGAAAATTAACGTGCTCTTGTCATGACTATCAAGAAAGACTAGAAAAATGTAAACATATTTGGGCTGTAGAACTCATTACAAATAAAACTTCTGATGAAATAGGAAGCACAATAACCACGAGAATAATAAAACCGACATATCCGCAAAAATGGCCAGCCTATGATAGAGCAAAAATTAACGAGAAATCATTGTTCATGAAGCTGTTGCATGACCTATGCAAAACCGTGGAAGAACCGCAGCAAATCTTTGGAAGACCAAAGATGTTGTTAAAGGACATGATATTTGCTTCTGCTTTGAAAGTGTATACTACTTTTTCACTTAGAAGATTTACAAGCGATGTAAAGAAAGCAAAAGAAGACGACTTCATAAATAAAATACCTTATTACACAACAGTGGCACGTTACATGGAAAAGTTAGAACTGACACCAATATTAATTGAACTCATAGAACTAAGCAGTCTTGTATTAAAAAATGTGGAAACCGACTTCGCAGTTGATTCTTCTGGATTTTCCACATCTAACTTCGGTCGCTGGTTTGATTACAGGTTTGGCAAGGACCAAGCAAAACGTGTATGGATTAAGGCTCATTTGTGTGTTGGTGTTAAGACAAATATTGTTGCTGCAGTAAAATTAACAACAGGACACGAAAGCGACATAAAACAATTTTCAGGTCTTGTAGAAAAAACATCTGAAAATTTCAAGATTGATGAAGTTAGTGCCGACAAAGCGTACTTATCAAAAAACAGTCTCACGCTCGTACAGGGGTTGGGTGGTACCGCATATATTCCATTCAAAAGCAACAGTGCACCAAGAGCGTATAAATCTCGTTTGTGGAAAAAGATGTGGCATCAATTCATGTATAATCAGGAAGAATTTAGAGAACACTATCATAAACGGAGCAACGTTGAAACAACATTCCACATGATTAAATCTAAATTTGGCTCACACGTACGAAGCAGAACAGAGACGGCAATTCAGAATGAAATTTTACTGAAAATACTCTGCCATAATATTTGTGTAGTAGTGCAAGAAATGGAGGAATTGGGTATAAAGACCGAGTTTGACAAGAATTTAAATTTTGAATCAAAGAGGGATAATAATGACAAAATATAAACTATCACCATCAAGTTTGAATTTATTGGAGAACTGTCCTAAATGTTTCTGGTTATATGTTGTAAAAAAGATACGTAGACCTAGTATGGGATTTCCAACATTGCCCTCTGGTATTGACAAGATAATGAAAGTTCATTTCGACAAGCACAGAAAACAAAAAACAATACCTCCAGAACTGGAAGAACTAGATGGAATCAAACTGTTTGATGATATAGAACAACTTAATATCTGGAGGAACAACTTCAAGGGTATTCAGTTCCTGGATGAAGAAAGTGATATTTTATTACGAGGTGCTGTTGATGATATGCTCGTAAAAGACAAAAAGCTTATTGTTCTTGATTACAAAACAAGAGGATATCCCCTGAAAGAAGATACACACCATCATTATCAAGACCAGGTAAATCTATACAATTTTCTGTTAAGAAAGAATGGATACGAAACAGAAGATTATGCATATCTGTTATTCCTAATCTCAAAAGAGATTAATGATAATGGTGACTTTGTTTTTGATACACATCTTGTCAAGATGGATATAAACCTGGAACATGCTGAGGAGTTGTTTAAGAAAGCTATACAGGTTTTACGGGGAGAGATGCCCGAATCTTCTGAGACGTGTAAGTTTTGTGAGTGGGCTGGAAAAAAGAAGAGGTGTGACCAATGAAAAAACCGACTGTCCTAGATCTTTTCTGCGGTTGTGGTGGAATGAGTAAGGGATTTGAGATGGCAGGATTCAGGATTCTTGCTGGGAATGACAACTGGGATCCCGCATTAAATACTTTTGAAATCAATCACCCAGATGCAAAAGCCATACGCGGTGACATCAGAAATGAAAAAGTCCGTAAGGAAATAATAAAAACAGTTGACAGGAAAGTTGATGTAATTATCGGCGGGCCGCCGTGTCAGGCCTTTTCTTTGGCGGGCAGAAGGGATCCAAATGATCCCCGCGGAAAACTCTTTTATGACTATGTTGAGATTGTGAAACATATCGGGCCCAAGTTTTTTGTCATTGAAAATGTTAAAGGGATTCTGGCAATGTATCATTTCAGGGACGATCTTTCCGAAAAAGAGAAAAAAATAAGTGATAATATTCTAAAAAAAATTGATTCTCTTACATCGGAAAGACTTGGACTTCTCAAGAATACCGAACTTACTGATGATCAGATAATAAGAAGAAGGACATATATCTCCAAGGAACTTTCGAAACTTAGAATGGGGTTAAGAAACTTTCAGGAACCTGTAATAAAAATGATAGAAAAAGAGTTCAGAAAGATAGGGTATGAAATAAAATTCAGGACGCTCATGGCGGCTGATTACGGCGTTCCGCAGAAAAGACAGAGGGTTATTTTTATCGGTACAAAAAAAGACGTTCAGACTTTTCCAAGGCCCACACATTCCAAAATATCCAGTAAGACAGTTGGTAACAGTATTCTAAAAAAATGGGTTGGTGTGGGAAAGGTTCTTAAAGAAAAGGAACGTGTAGACAAGGCATTTTTCCACTCACCAAAAATGCTGGCTGGATTCAGAAAGAGGGAAAAGATAAACAGGAAACTGAAAAACGGTTTTGGATGGCAGATTCTGAGAATGGATGAACCTTCATTTACAATTTCGGCCCGTTACTGGAAGGATGGTGCCGATGCACTTGTAAA
Organism: Candidatus Aenigmatarchaeota archaeon; assembly: GCA_042584825.1. Classification (GTDB taxonomy): domain Archaea; phylum Aenigmatarchaeota; class Aenigmatarchaeia; order GW2011-AR5; family GW2011-AR5; genus JBHOSK01. The sequence continues at coordinate 36,677 of JBHOSK010000003.1, read as the reverse complement.
ATATTCGGAAAATGAAATACGTATGCTTACACCAGATGAGTGTGCGGCAATACAGAGTTTTCCAAAAGGTTTCAAATTTACTGGAAGTAAGAGAGACATCTACAGCCAGATAGGAAATGCGGTTCCACCACTTCTTGCAAAAGCAATTGCCGAAGAGATAAAAAAGGCATTTAATTGAATTTAGGGAGACTTTTTATAAAATCATCAACCGTGACAATTTCGTTTATCTTATTCGTTTTCTTGGTACTGTCAAGAACGTATCCAGAATGTTCGTCTATAAGCGGCCACTTGCCGTTACTGTTTATTATTATTTTTTTCGGAACGGAATTCTTGGTTATACATACAAATTCACAGTCACCTGAAGAGGCTTCCTCAATAACTTCTGGCGAATCCAAAACCTGACCTTTAAATTTACCTTTTGGTGTGGTTTCTTCTCTTAATCTGACGTGGTCACTTTCTTTGACAAGAACCAGCTTATCCTTTATTTCAAGATATCCAGGACACGTATCTTTAAGTTCACATTCGTAACATGAAATAGGATTAGCTTCCCTTAATTTTTTGATTCCCCTGACACCAAAACGCGTACACCATAATGTATTAAAAAACGTGGTAATGTTGGTTTTGTTTGCCTGGCTTGAAAGCCATATGACCCTTTCAAGTTTACCCATTTTGCTGAATTTTTTGAAAAACTCGTCTTTAGTTGCTATACCAAGCGCATATACATGAAACGATTCTACCCATGTATCTATTGGTATGAACTCATCTTTAAGGAATCCCTGCTGAAGAAAACATGCTATGGCTTTGGGTGAGACACCCCTGCCTTTTTTATTTGAATAAAATTTGATGAAAAACTTTTTGTCCCAGATGTTATAATCAAAAACATATGCATTCATTATGCTGGAAATAAAAAACGACGCTCTCCAAGGATGTCTGTTGAATGCATCAATCAACCTTTCTATATTGTGTCCGTCTTCTTTGGTAATTTTTCCTGCATTTATTAGCTCGGAGCATACAGTGTTTATGAATTCTTCTTTATTACTTGGCCAGCCCTTTTTCATAAAAGACATGGATTTGTCGCCTATGGTTACAGACTGCGTGAACTGGGATTTCCATATCTTTTCCATTGCAACAAAAAGTTTGTTAAATGTAGGGAAAGGTTTAAAATTTTTTCCAAGCATGTCGGAATATGTAGGCAAAAGGAAAAATTCGAGATAATCCCAGTCACCCTTCACGACTATTTTCTCCCCAAAAATACTGAGAAAATTGTAGAGCATTCTCATTTCACTTTGTCTTCCTGTTTTTGGCTGCCAAGCCGATACAAATCTAACGATAGAAAATATTTCTTCATATAATTTTCCATATGGTATTACATTGCCATAAATTTTTGAAACGTATTTCCACAAATAGGCAAAAAATTTTTCGTATTTTTTTTCACCTTTGCATGCGGCTATTATATCATCAAGCCCTATCTTGTTTTTTGTACCGATTCTGTGTTCTAATTCTTCTTTTATTGTATTTTTTAAATTTTTATTTTTTTCCAGATTTTTATTAGACAAAAATTTCAGTTTAACACTGCATGTTTTATTTTTTTTACAGGTTATGCTGAAAGATACAGGAAATCCATATATTCTCTCCCTACCGACTACTTTGTGAACATAAATTATTGGAAATTGCGGTAGGTCGGGATAGAATAATTCTATTCTAGATGCCCACTGAATAGGCATATCATCTATTTCAATAAATGATTCGTATTTTATATCACTAATCATTTTTATTACCTTCATATAATTATACGACATTCACCTTCAAATTTTTTTGTTATGGAAATGTTCCAAGCGCGCATCGTCTTGTGCCATTTTTTAAATTTAAGAAATGTTTCCCATCCAGCTTCTAAAATTTTAATAGGTTGTAAATTACTGTCGAGTAGGACAATTATAAGATATTCAAACTTTTTTTCTTCAACTTCACTTGATTCGGGTTGATTCAGGCCATAGAAGACGCCAGTTATTTTATTCGGAAGGGTAACAGTTTTTATGCTGTATCTTTCACCTTTTCGGCTAAGAGCGTCTACGTTTTGGGTCCCTTCTGGTGCTGCTTGAAGGTTTGGCTCATTTGGTGTATTGTTATAAATTTCTACCACAAGCGACTCTCCTCTTTCACCAATTATATTTTTTGTTCTTACAAGCCCCCTCTGTTTTAACTGCTGCATTATGCTTGAATACATATCCCATAATTCATCATTTTTTAAACCATCTACAATTTGTTTTATTTTATTCGGCATATTAAATTCCCCACTATTTTTCTTGGATTATTATTTATTTCATGTTCCCATATACGAATAACGTTCCATCCTTCTCTGCGCAACTTTCTCGTGACGGTTCTGCCCTTTTTTACATTACCTTCAATTTTCGGTATCCAGAAGTTCCTTCTGGACTGCGGTTCTTTATAACATTTTGGACATTTATGCCAGAAACACCCGTCAATAAAAATCAGGGTTTTTGAGTTCTTCAGTAATATATCAGGATTTCCTTCTATTTTTGGATGCATTTTATGTTTTATTTTCAAGCCTTTCAGGTGGTTATGAATTGCCTTTTCTGGTACAGTCCACTTTCCTCGGATTCTGGACATATTATAGCTTCGTTGTTCTTTACTAAGAACATCCATAAGAAAGAGTATTTTTGAAAATTATTTAAATGTCGTTTTGTTGCAAAAGTCCCGATTCTGTTGCAAATGTTGTCTAATTAACCCCTTTTAGCAACAAAGCCGTGGGACGAGGGGTTGTTGCAGAAGTAAGTTCTGTAGAAAAAGTGTAATTAACTATTCTTGTACCGCATCACAAGAAGGACACCTATGAAATTTATAGGCTGCTCTAAAACCACAGTTTTTACAAACAGAAAATTCGGTGTTTATTGGTAAAGAATCTGGTTTCTCTTCAAACTCTTTTTTTCCTTTTTTTGAAACACCCTTTTTAGCCTTAGTTGTAGTTTCCTTTTGTCTTGCTCTTGCATACACTCTAGCTTTACCCATTATAAATCACCTAATCCTATTCTTCAATTACTTTCCCCACATTTATAATTATAAATTTTATACATAATCATTTAGTTTTCCATTTATTCTAGGCCAGATCCCAATTTTTTCTTAAAAGTATTTTTAATATTAGTAAATGTCATTTTCTCAATTTCCTTTTCACCAATACCAAGACCAGGTAAGAAATTTTTCACAAAATTTTTGTAAAGATAGAGTGATGGATATCCGGAAAGAAAAGGATAGTGTAATTTTTCACCTATGGCATGCGGCGCATGATCACTTTCTATCCAGTCTATTTTACCAATCTTAAGCAGCAACTTTAGTTTTTCCTTATCAGTTTCATCTCTAAGTGGTGGATTCATCTTGTAAAGTAACCCATCTACCCCTCAAGTAAGTTATTATTCCACAAAATGTGGTGTGGAGTAACGCCACAGGTTATTTTCATTTCCTCTCTTGCTTTATCTATTATTTCTATTGTTTCCGGACACGATACATGACAAACATGTAGGTTACCAGAAAAGCCAGTTCTTTTTACCAATTCAATCTGATCTTTTATTGATTCTATTTCAGCTAATTTTGGTCTAGCAACACAATGAGTAGAAGGATTTATTGGATCCCATTTTGTATCATTGATAAATTCTTCTTTTTCACAATGAACAGCCAACACACCCTTATATCCAATTTCAGAAAGCGTTTTGTAAATATTAAATTGGTCTTCTTTTTCTGTAACAGTCAAATTACCAACAGACCTACCCGCAAATAATTTTATACCAATTATCTCGTTGTACTCATCATGACATTTGACAGCGTCTTCTAGTTGTTTTTCATCCGACGTAGCTCCAATATACAAAAAATAATCATTTTTTCTATTGATAGGAACCAGACCAAGGCGTTTAATAACATCTGCTTTTGTTGTAATAGGTGGATCTGTATTTGGCATATCAAATATTTTTTTCACACCCTGCTTATCAGCAACAGAAAAAACATGCATTATGGTTTCTTTATACGATTGATTACCATCTCTACAATGCACATGTGGATCTATCATAGTTTATATAAACCGACAAAATATTTAATTATTCATGCTACTTGTGTTGCGTTCCATTCAGTATAACTAGCATCACATTCTTGAGGATTAGCTAACAAATAGACTTCTTTTCTAGTATTTTTTGGCCTTCCTCTACGATCAAATTCAACAGGACCAGTAACAGCAGTTTGCCCCTCGTATCTTCCTAATTCAAAAGCTCTTCCGTCTGAAGCGCCACTCAGAGTACCTATGAGATGAGGACTAAATGATTTTCTAAATACCATATTACCAGACATAAAACTCACCAGCATATAATAGAAGCATGAAACTATAAGTATATCGCCTAAAATAACCCTTTTTAAATATTATGTTTGTATATTAGACTATTGTGATATCCATGGGTAGACTAAAAAACATGTTATTTAATATAAGAAGAGTATTACTCATCGCAAATAAGCCCGATATTCAAGAATTTAAGACAACGACCAAAATAACAGGAATGGGAATAATTATAATAGGAGTAATTGGATTTATTATATTTATAGCTGCCCAGCTTATAGGTGTATTATAATTATGCTTGCATACGAACTCTGGAGAACTTTGAAAAGTACTTTAAGAAGAACAAGAACGCTACCAGAGCATGGTACACCACCGGGATATATAGTGCACGGAGACACCCTAAGACGAAAACCTTCCAATTACCCAGCAGGGAATGAAGCAGGAGATCCCGCAATAATTACAACAATTAGAGTACAGCGTGAAGCCGGAAGAAAAGGTTATGAAAAATGATAGCAACAGTACGAACAACAACAGGAAGAGAAAATGTAGTTGTAGATAGTATTATTTATAAGGTAAATTCACAAAAAATACCCATAAAAGCTATTTTCAGACCAGAAGAACTGAAAGGCTATGTTTTCATAGAAGGTGAAATAAACGATATTGAGGCATCAATAAAAGGTATACCCCACGTAAGAGGCCTTATCAACCGACCTGTTGAATCAAAAGATATTGAAAAATTCATCATACCTGAAAAAAGTGATATAAAAATAGAGGTTGGTGATATTGTAGAAATAATCTCATCCCCATTCAAAGGTGAAAAAGCAAAAATAACTCGTGTAGACGAAACAAAGAATGAAGTTACTGTAGAATTCATGGAAGCAGCAGTACCAATACCAGTTACAATTTCTAAAAATTCTTTAAGATTACATCAAAAAGCCAAGAATGATGAGTAAATCTTAACAATTTAAATTTTACATCATAATTAGTTGCATGGTTTCTAAGGAAGAACTAATATCGAAACTAGTACAAGAAGCAGGAAAATCTCTTGAAGAAGTTCAAAAACTCATTTCAGAAAAACAAAAAGATTTTACAGGTGTTTCTGAAGAAGGTATTATAAATCTTGTTGCAAGAGACCTTACCATTAATTTGTATGCATCAAAACCACAAGAACTGAAAATTACGAATATAGTTCCCAACATGCGAAACATAACATTTATAGGTAAAATAACAGACGTCAGCCCTGTACGAGAATTTAATCGTGATGGAAATCCAGGCAAAGTACAAAACCTAGTAATAGAAGATGAAACAGGAAAAATACGGCTTTCTTTATGGAATGATGAAGTAGATAAATATAAGTTTTCAATAAATGATGTTGTCAAAGTTGAAAATGTTCGTACAAGAAAAGATAACCTAGGAATGACACAAGCATCCATAGGCTACAGCGGAAACATAGCAAAAACAGACGCAGTAGTAAATGTAAAAGAACCTAAAAGCAGCTTATCTGGGTTAGAAGAAAACGACGATGTTAACATAGAAGCAACATTATTGCATATATTCGAAAGACCACTCATATACTACTTCTGTCCACAATGTAGACAGAAACTACAAAACGGTGAATGCATGGTTCATGGGAAAGTAGAACCACGAAAAACACTAATTGTTTCTGGTCTCTTAGATGACGGTACTTCAACAATAAATGCAGCATTTTTTGGAGAAACAGCTGAAAAACTATTAGGTAAAAAAACAGACGAAATAGAATCAAAGCTTAGCGAAACCCCAATAAATGATTATGTTATGTCATTAGACATATTGACAAAAAAATTCAAGATATTCGGATCTACAAAAATGAATCAACTTACTAATGATCTTGAATTGCGTGTAAGAACCGTTGAGAAAAGTTAGCTTTTAAAACTTATTCTCTATAGGTAATTGAGTGATTATACATGCCAGAAATTGTTGAAGCATTAATTAAGGGTGGCGCAGCTACACCAGCACCGCCATTGGGTCCATCATTGTCACCATTAGGTGTTAATGTAGGGCTTGTAATTAAAGAGATAAATGAAAAAACAGCAGCATTCAAAGGGATGGACGTTCCTGTTAAAGTAATAGTAGACACAGCCACGAAAAAATTCACAATAGAGGTTGGTACTCCTCCGGTTTCAGCTATGATAAAAAAAGAGATGAATGTTCAAAAACTAGCCATTGTTAAAGAAGGAGAGAAAACCCTACCTGGTGATATTTCTTTAGAGAAGATAATAAAAATTGCAAAAAGCAAAACAATGTCTGGTGACCTAAAAGCACGAACAAATCAAGTTCTTGGTACATGCCTTTCTGGTGGAGTTACTGTTGACGGACGTTCTCCGAGAGAAGTAATAAAAGATATAAAAGAAGGCAAAATTAAAGTTGAATAACTGTAATCTCTACGTAATTTAATAGTAATTCTTAACTTGTTTTTTATTCTTTACAGATTCATAGTAATTAATGAGCGAAGAAAACTTTGGAAAATACAACATAGCACTAATAATACTGTATATTGCAGTACTTGCAATAATAGTTATTACGTTCTCTGACGTTTTCTTACTAGGTATAACGCTCATTATAATAATTATCATAACATTTATCCAGAAAATGCATATGGAAGACAGTTTTGACAAACAGAAACAAAAGAGAAAACGATTCATATTTTTGTTATCTGAGAAAATAGACTCAATATCACATACAATTGAACGAGTTGGTAATGATTTCAATAGCACATCATCAGTACTAGCTAGTAATTTTAATGATCGCGTAAATGAGTTTACCAACGAAATACAGACAGAATCAGAAAAGCAATATCGCGACCTAGCCCGAAAAATACTAGAATCCGAAAACAAGATAAATGAGGTTAAAAAGAACCTAGGCATCGCCTATGGCAGTTTAGACGAGAGATTGCGCGGAATAGAGGAAAAAGAAGAGATTTAAAGGTTAGCACCTACTTATTTGAATAATATCCGTTATACTACAATTCATTTTAATTGTAGGAGGTTATTGATATGAGTGAAGAAAAAGCACAAGAAAAAGCACAAGAAAAAGCACAAGAAAAAGCACAAGAAAAAGCACAAGAAAACAAAGAATTTTCTATGATAGAAGCAATAAAGTTAGCTAAGTCAAGTTCTAAAAAAAGAAACTTTACACAAACAATTGATATTATTGTAAATTTCAAAAACATAGACCTACGTAAACCAGAAAACAAATTTTCAAAAGAAGTCATACTACCACACGGTCGTGGAAAAGATGTTACAGTTGGTATAATTTCTGATAATATTGAAGGAGCATATACAAAACCATTTTTAGAAGGGTTAGATAAAAAAGCAATGAGAAAAATGATAAGAGAAAATGATTTTTTCATTTGTGAAGCCCCATTAATGCCTTTTGTCGGTAAAGTTTTAGGAAAATATTTAGGTCCTTTAGGTAAAATGCCTTCACCATTCCCACCAAGAGGCCCAACCGATAAAATAGTCGAAGCAAAGAAAAAAGCGGTACGTTTAAGATTAACAACATTGCCAACAATGCATGTACCAATCGGTATAGAAAAAATGAGTGATGAAGAAATTGAAAAAAATGCAAACAGCGTTATCAATGAATTAGAAAAAATACTTCCAAAAGGAAAGAATCAAATAAAAACAATTTTCATAAAACTCACAATGTCAAGTGCAGTTAAAATAAAGGTGTAAACATGTTCAAAAACGAAAAAATAAAAGAAACCGAGAAGCTGAAAAAACTGATAGACGAATATCCAGTAATAGGAACACTTAACATGTTTGGTATGCCAGCAAAGCAACTACAAGAAATTAGAGATAATTTAAGAGGAACAACAGTAATTCGAATGAGTAATAAAAACCTAATTTTACGTGCTCTAAAAGGAAGTGATAAAAAATTAGATAATTTATTGGATAGTGTAACAGGAGAAGTAGCATTAATTTTATCCAAAGATAATCCATTCAAACTGTTTAAGATAATAAAAGAAAATCGGGCACCCGCATCAGCAAAAGCGGGTCAAATCGCAATAGCAGATATTCCAATTAAAAAAGGACCAACCCCAGTTGCACCAGGTCCTGCAATATCAACATTCCAAAAAGTTGGTTTGAAAACAGGAGTAGAACAAGGAAAAATTTCAGTTATGAGAGAAAAGGTTATTGCAAAAGAAGGCGATACAATAACAGAAGATATGATAGCAGTTTTCTCTTTATTGAAAATTGAACCAATGGAAGTTGGACTTGATATAACATCCATTTGGGAAAATGATGTAATTTATGGAAAAGACGTTTTAGATATTGATCAAGACGAATATTTAAGAAATCTACAATTAGCTGTACAACAAGGAATTGAATTATCAATTGGTATAGGATATATAACAAAAGATGTTGCACCATTAGCAATACAAAAAGCATTTAGAGAAGCTAAAGCCATTGCAATCGATGCAAATATTGTAACAAAAGATATTGTTGACGAGCTAATAATGAAAGCAGTAAGAGAAGAAAAAGAGTTAGAAAGTAAATTGAATATTAAAGTTGAGGAAAAGAACGAAGAAAAACCAGACGAAAAGAAAAAAGAAGAAACACCAAATGAAGTAAATGAGGTAAAAGACACTAAGAACGAAGTTTCAGATAAGAACGAAGAAAAACCGAGTGACGCACCCGCTGATGAAAAAGACGCGTCCGTAAATTCAGATAATAAGAACGATGAAAAATCGTCAGAAAATGATAATCAAAAATCAAAATAAAGGAGGTGAAAAAATGAATCTTATATACGCGGCATTGTTACTTCACTCTGCTAAGAAGGAAGTGAAAGAAGAAACACTAAAGAAAGTAGCAGAAGCAACTGGTGATAAAATAGAAGATGCACAAGTAAAAGCAGTTATAGCAGCACTAGACGGTGTAAACATCGACGAAGTGATTGAAAAAGCAGCTATGCCTGTAGCAGCAGCTCCAGTAGCAGCTCCAGCAGCAGGTGGTGCAGAAGCAAGCGCTGAACCAGAAGAAAGTGAGGAAGACAAAGAGAAAAAAGCAGAAAGTGCAGCTGAAGGATTAGGCGCATTATTTGGTTAATTTTTTATTTTAAAATTTCATGACACTTTCTGCAGCGCGCCTCATACTTATCTTTTTGCCCAACGAGTTTTATAGGGTCGCTGTACTTTGCAGGCTTACCTTCAATTATGCGCTGTGTAGTTGTAGCTAGCTCACCACACTTTACACAAATAGCATCTAATTTTATTACATAATCAGCTTTTGCAAGAAGCATTGGCATTGGACCAAACGGTTCTTTTCTAAAATCTTTATCAAGACCAGCCACAACCACTTCTTTACCACCGTCTATTAGAAAATCAACAATATTTATTATATGATCATCAAAAAACTGTATTTCATCTATACCAACGACATCAGCATCTTTTGATTTTTCTACAATACTTTCAATACTTTCTTTGGTCGTATCAATTGCTACAGCATCTATGAATGCTCCAGAATGAGAAGCAATTCGAGTTTTATCGTATCTATCATCAATACTTGGTTTAAATGCAATTATTTTTTTCTTGGCAATTTGTATGCGTTTTAACCGCCTTATTAGCTCCTCTGATTTGCCACAAAACATGGGTCCACATATTACCTCTAATTTTGACATCGATATAACATTACCATTAAACCTATAAAAATCTTCTAAATATTATTAGAGTATATGAGTAGCAATTTGAATAAAAAAGAACAACTAACACAAAGGTTCTCAAAAGACCACGAAAAATTTTATAAAGTATCTCTTTTCGAAGAACACGGATTTACACGTCAAAAATGCCAAAAGTGTGGATCTTTTTTTTGGTCCATTAGTGAGCGTAAGCTCTGTCCCAATCCACCATGCACGCAATACGAGTTTATTGGTAAGAAACTAACAAAGAAAAAATTTGATTACATACAAACATGGAAAGCGATTGAACGCTTTTTTGTAAAGAATAAACACACGTCAGTAGAGAGTTATCCGGTTGTTTGTAGATGGTTTCCAGGGCTATATTATACAGTTGCTAGTATAGTAGCCTTCCAACGATCCGTCGCCGACAGAACTACTTTTGAATTTCCTGCAAATCCCCTAATAGTACCACAACAATGTCTTCGTTTTAATGATATCCCAAATGTAGGAGTAACAGGACGACACTTAACAAATTTTGTTATGATTGGGCAACATGCTAAATATTCTGATGACCGCCCTAGGGCTGGATATTGGAAAGACAGATGTATTGAACTTGATTACGAATTACTAACAAAAGTTTTTGGCATATCACCCGATGAAATATCATTCTTAGAAGAAGTTTGGCTAGGACCTAATGCATTTGGTAGTTCTCTGGAATATTTTGTACGTGGATTAGAACTAGGTAACGCAGTTTTTACAGAATTTGTTGGTACACCAGAAAATCACACAAAAATGGATTTCAAAGTAATCGACATGGGCGCGGGGCTTGAACGTTTCACATGGTTATCCCAAGGAACACCAACATGTTATGATGCAATATTCGGACCTTTAATGAACAAATTAAAAAGAAAAATAAACTTTGACAAAAAATTCTTCAAAGAGTATTCAAAAATATCTGCTACTCTTGATATAGAAGATGTGAAAGATTACAAACTTGCAAAGAAAAGGGTTGCTGAACAGTTAGGAATAAGTTATGAGAAACTTATTGAAAAAACAGGACCAGCAGAAGCAGTTTATGCCATCGCTGATCATGCAAAAACATTGCTCTATTCAATAACAGACGGACTCTTACCAAGTAATGTTGGTGGTGGATATAATCTGCGTGTTATTTTAAGAAGAGCACTTAGCTTCATAGACGAATATGATATCGACATTGATATCCTTGATGTATGCAACGCCCACGCACTGTACCTGAAAAAATTCTCTCCACGGATAACAAAAGATTTAGATAACGTATCAGACATAATAAACACAGAAAAAGACCGGTTTAAAACGATGAAAAAACGAAGCGCGTCAACAATTGAAAATTTAATTAAAAAAGATATTGCGTTAGATAACGATAAATTATCAGAACTTTATGAATCACACGGAATAACACCAGAACTTATTAAAGAAGTAGGGAAAAAATTAAATATAGATGTAAAAATACCACCAAACTTCTATAGAGAAATATCAGAAAAGCACATGAAAGACAATTCTAAAGAGGGATTAGACATTGATTTATCAGGACTACCAGCAACAGAAACATTATTCTACAAAAATACAAAAGGATCAGAGTTCGATGCAAAAGTTTTGAAAATAATAGATAACAAGTATGTAGTACTTGATAAAACATTATTCTATGGACGTTCTGGTGGACAAGAACCAGATTCTGGTTTTCTAGATGAAAATACAGTATATGACGTGGAAAAGATAGGAAATATCATAGTTCATGTAATAGAATCACCAACAATCAAGAAAGGCAATACAGTTCACGGTAAAATCGATATTAACAGAAGAAAGCAACTTGCACGACACCATACAGCAATACATATTATAAATGGTGCAGCACGCAAAGTTCTTGGAAACCATGTATGGCAAGCAGGTGCACACAAAACAATAAAGAAGGCTCACATAGATTTGACACATTACAAACCATTAACACTAGAAGAACTAGAGAAAATAGAGAAAAAAGCCAATGACATAGTAAAAAAGAAATTAAGAATAAAGAAAACCGTTATGCCTAGAACAAAAGCAGAGAAACTTTACGGTATAAAAATATATCAAGGAGGTGCTGTTCCTGAAAAAGAACTAAGAATAATAAGCATTACAGGCGTTGACACAGAAGCCTGTGGTGGTACACACTTAGATAACACAAAAGATGCAGGAAAGATAATAATAACTTCAGCAGAACGCATACAGGACGGTATAGTTAGATTGACACTCGTATCCGGGGAAGCAGCTAACGATTATTTAGAAGAAAAAACATTACTGTTAATACAAATCAAGCGTATTCTGGGTACAGATGAAAAAAACATACTAAAATCAACCGAAAAACTTTTCAATGAATGGAAATCATCAAAAAAATCAATAGAAAAACAAAAAGAACACAAAGCAGAAGATGTTGCATCTTTTTTGAGTAAAAGAATGGTAAAGAAAACAATTATAGGTAAAATACAAGACGGTGACCATAAATTAATACAAAAAGTGTCAAAAATTTTGTCAGACAACGACAGATTAGTTATTTTGTTTGGAATATCCGATAAAATATACGTAATAGGATCAGCAGGCCAAAAAACAGGAGTTAATATTGGAGATATAATCAAGAGAGCATGTGAAGACCTTGGTGGCCGTGGTGGTGGATCATCTCAGCTAGGACAAGGCATTGGTTTTGATAAAGCCAAGTTGGATGACGTTATCAAAATCCTATGGCGCGAAATGGTGACAAAATGAAAGAGACAAAAGTATTACGAAAGCTTAGTAAAATGCTTGGTGTAAAAGAAGAAGACATACCCAGAACACTTGAGAAATTTAAAAAAGAGATAAGAGAATCTAAATAGTAGATAAAAAAATAGTTTATTGAGTACCTGTTCCTGATATTGTTAATGTTACTGGTGACATTACACCGTCAGGCATACCTAGTGGGATATGAACATCTAGTGTCATGGTTTCTTCTTTACCAGGTGCCAGATCAAGAGCTCTTATGTATCTGACATTACTACATTGATCAAATCCAGGACTTGTTCTATAATCGTATTTGTATAGGTATATATTATCACAAGTGGCGTTAACGGCAATACAATATCCATTATATATGCTGTCATCTCTGGTAACTGAGAATATTCCCCAACCATCTTCAGCAGAATCAAATGTAACATTCTCTACTCCAGGAAACCTGGTTTGAATAGTACCATTGTCAGGTTGATCCTCTATTGCGAGTAATGTATCCGTTGCATTACATTCACCACCAGTACCATTTCTAACAGCCCAGTAATATTGACTACTAGAATTTCTCAGAAAGCCTTGTGCCATTGGAGTTGTCCAATCAACCGACATATTGCTCAGATTTGTATTACTAACATTACTTGTCCAGTTCCATTCAAGTCTCCCTGCAAAATAAATTCTGTTTTCACTTTCGTTTCTTAATACTAGTACTCCACCGGCAGAATAATCAATAGCTTGGTCAGATTCGTATGGTCTTGTAGTTTCATTGTCAAGTGTGGACACATATCCATATATGTTTGTAAGATTTATGGAACCCGTATTTCGAATATCAATGTATTTGAAGCCACCACGATCTCCTAATGTCACATTACTCCAGTTTAGGTTATCTGGTTGTAATGTTAGTTGATTCAGTTGATCGATACCAACATGAATTATCGCTGTATCCGGATTTGCTGTTACAAGTACAGAGATAGCAACGATTATGAATATGACTACTGATATGGTTATCGCGTTCTTCATACATAAATCTTGATTTTAAGTGATATATAAAGTTTTTTATTCTCGAAACTAAGAAAAAATAACAAGGCTTCTAACCACGTAGGATGTGTTTTATGTATTAATCATCCCCACGATTAATACTTGACCACAGACACCCTTTTACGATAATTATAAAGACTTTTTGCGATATAAAAAGATTATGATTATTAAACATATAACTTTTTTCTTACTAATTTTGTTTATTTTTTCGTCAGTTGTTACTGCACAATCAAAATATTCAATAGGAATATCACCAAATATGGCAGAAGTTGATATTAATCCAGGCGAACAAAAAATGATCGCGTTTTCTATTGTAACACAATCAACCGAGACAATTTTCGTTGATTTGAAAACATCTCCAGGAAGTATAAACTTCTTTCCTGGCTCCCGGTATAAGGATAAAATTCATAATTATTCTGAGCAAGCTGTGCATGAGTGGTTAACTCCGACAGAGAGCCCGATTGAAATAATTCCCAACCCAGACGCAACCACACCAAACATAAGGGGATGGAAAACCGTCTCATTATTATTGGATGTCCCACAAGAAATAGAACCAGGATATCACTTAATAAACGTAATGCCAGCCCCAGCAGTATCAAGCGACGATATGCAAGCAGGAGGAACAAGACTCGTTGCGGTTGTTTCATTTAATGTTCTTTTTAAGGTTCCTGGTGAAGCAACAAGAAAAGGAAAGATTTTAGATACGGTATTGAAAAACTACAGATCTACAGAATTTGATTTAAGCACATTTTTTAAAAATACAGGTACAGTTACAATGACAGCAAGAGCAATACAACACCTGTACGATATTAATGGAACATATTTAGGAGAATTCAAATCATCAAAACACAAAGTAGCACCAGGAAGTACAACAGTAATGAGTGCTCCGGTGCGATTAGCATTAGCAGAAGGCAATTATTCTGTTTTAACAACGGTTGATTACATAACGAATCAAACAGAAAAATACGCAAATGTAACAGTATCAGAAGATTTGTTGCATATTACAGGAAGACTTATTGTGGAAAAAGAACAAATTCCATTTACATTAATTTTATTGATAATTATAATAATACTAGTAATAATTGTAATATACAAATATAAAAAATCAGATTAAGGGGATTGTATGGAAAAAAAACACTACATTGTAATTATAGTTATAGTAATTGCAATTTCAATACTTTTTTTAGGAACAAGCACAACAGGAAATGTCGTGATTGATAACAATCTAAGAACAGATCTTTTTTTTGTATACGAAACCGTAACATATGCTACATCAGTTGAAGTTGTAGATTTGCCCGATTCAATGGAAAGATTAACAATAGGTATGAACGTAGACACAACAGATCTTAATTTTGGTATTATACCTGCAAAAGCAGGCGGCTCCCACAGGTTTATTGACTTGGAAAACCCAGAAGATTACGGAGTTGAAATTATTTTTAGTGTAAAAGGTACAATAAGTCCTTTTATGGAGTTCGAACAAAACAATTTTAAATTAAATGGCAACGAAAAGAAATCTGTAAAGATCATCATGAACGCAAAAAATGCCACACCAGGAAACTATAGCGGTAAAATAGATGTTACAGCAAAAAGACCAAAAATTACTATATGGTAAATAAGTGATGTTATGAATATGAAATTTTTAGCAGCAACAATAATATCATTTTGTTTTATTATTTCTTTAGTTAACGCAACCAGCATAGATGTTAAAATAAACCCATTACTAAAAGGAGAGATAAACTATTTCAATTATAATATATCAGACACTCCGGTTTTGTTTGACATAGAATTTTTTAATTCAGGATCATTTGCTTATAATACACGAATAAGACTAGACATTTTCAATAATGATGAAAAAATCTTTACAGGATGGTCAAAAAAACACAATTTTTTCCCAGGAAATACACACACAAACAAGATATATTGGTACATTAATGAAAAAGGGAATTTTACAATCATACCCAGAGTTTATTTTGCAAATGAAATAGTAGAACTTGATGAAATAAACACAGAAAAACAGACCACAACAGAAACCGAAAACATATTTGATATAAAACAAGTAAAAGTTTATGATAACACAATAACATTTACACTAACCAGCAACCAATCAGCAAGAGACATAAAAATAATACCGAAAAAATTTGTTCCAGGTTGGATAATTGAACAAGAAACACTAATCTCATTAGAACCAAACGAAATGAAGAAGATATCATTATATTATGAACCAACCGTGTGGTCAAGCAGAGACATTATTATAGAGATAGTGTCTGACGATGGCAAATATTACTCAGAAAAAACACTCAAAATGAGAAAACAGAAAAGCAGGTTAGCACTATTCAGAGAACTTTTATTAACTTACTTCTTGTTTATGTTGGTTTAATTAACTTTAAGTCAAAAGACAACTATTTTATTTCTATATGGCATCAAAGACGTTTTTTGTTAATGTTAGATTCCCTGGTCCGCTTTATAAACGACTCCATGAAGACAAGACAAAAGCAAGTAAGATAGTAAGGGAAGCGGTAGCCGTATGGTTAGACTATTTTAAAATGGATGAAAAAAGGATACTTTTCAAGGAAGACCAAAATTACATAGTTCTTGGTAAATTAGGTAGTGGTAAAACACGATTAATGAAAACTATACTACCTATGCTAACCAGAAGAAAAATTATCATAGATCCTAACAAAGAATACTCAAATTTAGGTACTGTTTATGCTGTAAAACGAGAAAAACAAGAGCAAGAAACAGAAAAAGAAGCAGTGCTAGAACGATTTTGGGCAAAACAAGAGGCAAGGAGAATACGAGACTTATGTGACACAGAAAAGGGTAGTATTGTAATACAACCAGAGTTCAAAGAAAAGGAAACAGAAAAACAGTTCCTGATAGAATATTTTTCTAGTCTAATGGATCGTGTAGAAAAGAAACCCGAACTTTTAGTTATTGAAAATGCATCAGAATATGAAGAACACATTCTTCCAATAATTTCAGCAGGACAAAAAAAGAATATACAGGTTATAGTTGTGTCACAATTCCCACTCAATAATAAAATTTTGAATAACACAACCCCAATTATTGGTCAGTTCTGGTCAGACTTATTGAAAAATACAAACCTTCCAACACCAATATCAAATGCTTGTCGGCTGTTGAAACCCAACGAGTGGGTTTGGTTGGATGCAAAAACAAATTCATGGAGAAGATTTGTTAACGAGATGAAGCCACGGGAACCAGCACCAGTCGCGACACAACCAGCGCAAAAAATCACCACAAAACCCGAAATTGAAGAAACCAAAGAAAAGGCCAAAAAAAGTGCAAATAAACCCATAGAAAAAAACGTTACACCTCAACCTAATAATATAAACAACCCTAAGATATAGCAAACGAAGCCAAAAAATAGACTATTGGTGCTTTCTGGTATCCTTTATACCCCTCAGAATACGGAGAAAAATGTTTTTGTTCGGTGGTTTTTTGGTTTTTGGCAAAAACGGCTTTTATTATATACTTTTGCAACACGAAACGTGTAAATTCCAAAAATACGTCATATTCTTCCGTTTTAGACCATCTTATACAAGACCCCCGCTTGGAGGCAAAACGTGTAACACCAAAAAGACCCCAAAAAACGTGACACAATCACGTTCATAATATATAGAACGTGTAACAACGCACCCCATTTAAATACTAAGCCATTTTTCAAAAACACCCAAAACACTATATTATAAGATGGTTGTAAGCATTTTTTCACCCCCTTTACAAATATGTGTAACAATTGCCAAATTCCATTTATATACCCTAGAAAACAGTGTGTTACAAATTATCGAAGTGACTTTTTCCGAATATGAATATCATAGCCAGCATCTTCAAAGTTCGGCCAAGTCTTTACAATTGGAAATCCACGCTCATCATACATTACTTGGGCCGCTGCCTCATCTGGAGCACTACCAGTATATAGAAGCATTGTTTTTTGTCTTTCGTCTCTTGCGGTTGTTTGAGCAAAGTCAATCGTTTGTCCACCAACACCACGTCTTCTGTGCTCAGGATGAGTCATCCAATAACCAAGCCATATCGATGGCTCTTCTATTTGCCCCAACCCTTTACGAAAAATATAGCCACCCTTTGTATGATATAGTCCAACAGTACCCAACACAGGACCACGATCGCTTCCCAAAGCATCCCAATATCTTATATCAACTATATGATGTTCATCAAAAAAATCACGATGTTCATCAGGATCAAGACTAGCACGAAAAGCTGCTGCGCACGCAGAACCTTCTGATTCGTGGGGATAAACAGCATGCGCTAAACGGTATGTCTCATCCTGCAATCCCACAGACAACTCCCAAAAAGGTTTGATAATCATAAAAACAATCACCTAACATAGTATATAAAGATTTTGTGACTTTACAGTAATTACACATTATTTCAATTTCTGTACAATATTGCCACAATATAGTATGAATTAAAAAACTATTTATATACCATAAAAACATTATATAAAGTATAAATAGCAGCAATATTGACGAGGTTAACCATGACATCAGCTAAGGAGTTAACTCCAAATGACTTTGAAAAAAAGGTACTTGAGCTATTATCAGCTCGATTAATGTCAGTTTCTCAGATAGCTAAAGAGCTAAACATTCGGCGCGATGTCGCAACCGGTTATTTAGAAGCACTAAAAAACCAGGGGAAGCTTGATTTCTACAAGGTTGGTAGATCAAACGTCTACACAACTATAGGGAGGAAGGTGAAAAAATGAGATACACCTTCGTTTTGATGATATTTACAATACTACTGTTAACTACGGTTGTTAATGCAACACCAGTTATAGAAAACCTAACTGTTAACCCATCTAACCCATGGTTGGATGATGATATTACACTAACACTAAGCTGTTATGACACAGCTGGTAAAGAAATAGAAAGAGTTTACACAAACATTGTAGGACCAAACGTTATATTACCAGAATTTGACTTTATTGGTAGTTATGAATTAACAATAGACAGTGCTTACTTTGACAGAGTTGGCACATTTACAGCTACTGTAACTTGTTTAAATAATGAATCAGAACAGGTCGGCGATATTACAGAATTTGTTGTGTCACAACTTACAGGACACATAAACAATATAATCCCAAACCCCATAAGAACAGATGACGTAATAGAAATACATTTTGTTCTTGAAAAGGACGATGACCCGATAACGTCGGGAGTATCTTTCGAGGTTGTGGTCAGCGGTGAGTCCCAAGAACTCCTTTTATTTCCATTATACGATACAGAAGAAGGTTGGATACTGAGAATACCTGCAATAGAAGATGAAGGATATTATTCATTAGAAATTACTGCACACTATCAAGACACGTCAATTTATGTGCAACAACAAATACAAGTTACTGACAGCGTTGTGTTCAAAATATCTAATATTGACAATAGTTGGGTAGAACCAAATGAAAACATTGGAATATTCATAAACGCATTTCAAGGAGATAATTTAATAAACGTAAATGAAAACAACTTTGATTTGTTTTTAGATTCAGATGAAATGGGAATAGAGTCAATAACACTTGGTTCTGACAACAAATACAATGTAATGTTTGTTACACCAGAATTAGCTCCAGGTGAGTACAACTTAGAAGTATTGTTATTCTATAACAACACGTACTATCGTGATACAATAAAAATATATTATGTTGTCCCCATTGAAGGCACCTTTATCGATTTATATGATGAAGGACTCGAAGCAGAAATCCTGTTCAAGCAGGACGATGAAACAAAGTTATCTATGTCTACAAACGATGAAGGTGAGTATTCCGGAAAATTGCCTCCAGACGAGTACGATATTGAGATAACATTTCCCGAGTCTAAATTGATATTGGTTGAAGCAGAAGTAGACGAGTATGATGACGACATCATATACTACTACATAAACAAACAACCACAGGGCATAGCCGGTACAGGAAAAATACACGTATTCGAAGTAAACATAACTTTTGAAGAAGCTTACATTGAAATAGAATATCCAAACAACATACTAGACGAGTCAGAAATAAAACTCTTTAAATGCAAAAGCTGGAACCCAGCAACAATGACATGTAGATCTGAATGGAAAATAACAACAAACGAAATAGATACATTTAGAAACAAAGCGACAACAAGTCAGGAAACCCTATCAGCATTTACAATAGGAATTAGAAAAGGTGTGAAAGCAGATCTAAACTTCGAGCACCAAAACTATTATCTAGGTGAAACAGGAAAGGCATTTGGAATAGTTAGGGATGAATCAGATGTGTATGTACCAAATGCAACAGTTATCATAACAATAAATAATGAAGACTTTGAAGCAGAATCAGATAATAATGGATTATTCACAATTGATTTTATTTCACCAGACAGTGAAGGGTTCTTTAACGTTTATCTAAAAGTTGAAAAAGAAGATTTTATTGAATACAGAAACACATACAACATAACTGTAACAAAAAGTAAAGATATAACCATAGTAGTTCCAGAAACAATAAAAATAAAACGAGGAGAGAACCTACTACAAAAAATTACAGTAAAAAACACAGGACAAACAGACATGTTTGATATAAAGGTAGAACTTCAGGGAATAAGCAACGAATATTATGAACTAATAACAAACATAGAAGAATTAAAAGTTGGCGAAGAAGAAGAGGCACTAATTTATTTTAGCATCCCAGAAGATTCTGTGCCAACCACGACAGCAGCCAGCATAAAAATATATAATGATTACATAGAACGAGAAGAAACATTTGGATTTACTATTGAGGAAAGACAAGTAATAAACGAAGAAGTAAAAGACACTGTTATAACAGAACCAGCATTTGATATAACTGGTTTATTTTCTTTTGATACTTCACAGCTGAATGTTGAGTTATTGTTAATAGTAGTATTTGCAATTATTTTATTTTATTTTACATTCAAATTAAAAAGAAAAAACAAACCAAAAACAAAGTCGTCTATTGAGACGAAAAATACACTAATTGATATTAAAAATCATTTGAAGCACATTAATAGTACTTCAAATGAGAAAAAAGAAAGAAACGGATACTTTATAGACGTAAAGTATTTTAATGATTTCTTAAAAAAAGAGGGTGATGAAGATGGTAAGAGTAATTGATGTATGCTCTGGAAAGGGCGGAGTGGGCAAAACAGTAGTTGCCACAAACCTTGCAGCAACACTGCAAGGTATCGGAAAAAGAGTTGCTGTAATAGATTGTAATCTAACAACAGCACACATGGGACTTCACTTAGGTATGCATAAAAACACCAACACATTGAATAATTATCTAAGGAATGAAGTGAAACTTGAAGACACACTATACGATCATGTAACTAACATAAAAGTAGTTCCTGCTTCTCTTGAAGTAAGGGATTTAATAGATATAGATTCATCAAGAATGAAAGACGATATAAAGAGAGTTTTTGCTGATTACGATTATGTTATTTTAGACTCTGCACCAGGTCTTGGAAAAGAAGCATTGATCGCAATGAATGCCAGCGATGAATTATTATTCGTTGCAACTCCCCATGTTCCCTCTTTGGTGGATATTGCAAAGTATACACACTTCGCTGAAAAAATTGGTCATAATCCAATCGGCGTCGTACTTAACAGAGTAAAGAACAAGAAATATGAAATAAAACCAGAAGACGTGCTTTATTTCACAGAATTGCCTTTGTTGAACACAATACCCGAAGATGAAAGTGTATTGAAAAGTGTAAATGAGAAGAAACTAGTTGTTCATAACAGACCAAAAGCAAAATCATCAAAGGCTTTCAAGAAACTTGGGCACAAAATAGCAGGAATAGATTACAAAGAAAAATCATTTTTATCGAGTATACCTTCTCTATTCCGTAGAAAAAAAGTAGTGCACATTATTGCACCCCAAAATCAACAAAACGTGGTATGATAAAATTACAGTCATAGTAAGAGACAAAGGTGAATAAATGAAAGAAAAGATTAGATTTATCACTATTTTATCATTTACACTGTTTTTATCAATACTTGTGATTCCGATCCTTGCAGAACAAATCGCAAGACCCAATTTAGATGTTTCAAATCCAGGTGCATGGGATGATGGAGGTACAGTAGAAGTTGATGGATTACTATATAATTCAATAGATGAGATTAATTCAGATGGAGATACTTCTTATGTATATTCGATAAACAACCCAACACCAACAGAGTATTTTGAAATAAATCTCACAGACGTATCAGATCCAGATGTTGATACAGGACACGTTATAAATTTCACTGCTAAAAAAGAAGAAGGCACAAGAGATCATGCAATAACAGTTGATTTATACCAAGGAGGCACCCTTATATCCAATACAGAACCAATAAATCTAACAACATCATACCAAACAATTTCTCATCTTTTAGAGACCGCAGAGGTATCCAGTATAGATGATTATTCTAATTTGATACTTCGTATAATTCCAAATACGATCGGAGGAGGTCAAGGAAGTAGATTACGAATTACATGGACAGAACTTGTTGTCCCAAAAGCAATTTTAGAAGTTAATATGACAACACCACCAATAGACGCACCAACAAACCTTATTCAAAATTTTACATTCTTTGTTAACGCCACAGTTTATTGTAGAAAAGCTGGGTGTGGGAATGTGAATGCCACAGTAAGATATAATTATACTTCGTCTGAACCCAACACACCGGTAAATATAACAGAAGGCGATGTACCATTTTTTGTTAATGAACCCACACCACTAGCTACAAAATCATGTTCTAATAATCCACTGGGTAAAGATGATTACTGCAATCTTACATGGATCATAAACGCAACCGGAGTAGTGGATTCTACTTGGGCAATAGACGTTTTATTCCAATCTGAAGAACCAGAGGTATCAAACAACAACACAATAAACTCTAATGCCACTATAATAGGGTGTGTTGTAGATTTTACAACACATTGGTCATCAATTGATTTTGGATACATGAATCCTAGCTCAACAGGGAACGCAGCACCAGGTAATGATAACGATCAATATAATGTTTCGGCAAATCCTGGAAGCTGTATATTAGATTTTTATATAAGAGGTACAAACATGACAAACGAAACCATGCCAACAGTGATGAATGTTGGTAACATAACCTGGAGCAACACAACCAATGATTATTCAGAATCTCGGCAGTTAAATGGCACAAACGTAGCCTTGAAAACAACATCACCACCAGGAACCAACGTAACAACGTGGTTTTGGTTTGATGCACCAGCAGTTTATTTAGGAGAATATAACGGAACCATCTATATTACAGGTGTTGAATATGGTCAAAGTCCTTAATATTATTTTATTGTTTATGACACTTTGTGTCCTATCTCAACCACTCTTTGCTCTAAACATAGGGACTTTTGCAAAAAATGACCACGTTTTTTTAAACAACAATCAAGAATCTGCAAAATTTTCATTACTTTTTTGGACAACCGAAGAAGAACCCTTTAGAATAGAAATAATACAACAAACACACCAAGACTGGACAATATTGATAACACCAAAAACATTTGAAATTTCACGAACTATAGGCGACGAGTATATATTTAATCCAACAATTCAGGACTATGTAAAAGCAAAAAAAATTGAAGTCTTTGCAAAACCACCAAACAACATTGGTAGTGGAATGCATGAAATTATTTTAGAAGCCATACCTATTACAGAACAACCAGAAAATCAAATAACAATTTCTCAAAAAATACCATTTACGTTAGTAGTAGATATGGGAATAGGCGAAGAACCAGAGGAAACAGAAGAACCAGAGGAAACAGAAGAACCAGATGAAACAACAGAACCCGAATACAACAATACACAACAAAATGAACCAGAAGCAGAACCAGACTATACTCTGCTATATTTCATTTTCATAATTATAGCAGTGACTGCAATAATATACAAACTAGCATAATTTAACTAACACCGGTTCCTGTTACAGTAAATACAGAAGGATTTGCTGCACCATCAGGAATACCTAATGGAATGTGGACATCTAATGTCAAACTTTCTTCTTGACCCGGTATCAGACCAGGTTCTCTAATGTAATTGACATTACTACATTGATCAAAACCAGGATTAGATCTATAGTCATGCTTGTACACGTATAATTTTTCACACGTATAATTAACTGCAATACAATAACCATCGAATATGCTATCATCTCTTGTAATTGAGAATATTCCCCATCCCCCAGCAGCAGCGCCATCAAATGTAACGTTCTCTACTCCAGGAAACCTGGTTTGAACAGTACCGTTGTCAGGCTCATCTTCTATTGCGAGCAATGTCCCTGTTGCATTACATTCACCACCAGTACCATTGATAAGAGCCCAATAATATTGATTACTAGAATTCCTCAGAAAGCCCTGTGCCATTGGTGTTGTCAACCCGTCTGTCATATTGCTCAGATTTGTATTACTAACATTGCTTGTCCAGTTCCATTCAATTCTTCCTGCAAAGAACATCCTACTCCCACTTTCATTTCTAATCAATACCACACCACCTGCAGAATAATCAGTAGCTTGGTCAGATGCATAGGGACGTGATGGTTCCCCACTCAATGTATCAACATACCCATATATGTTAGTAATGTTGATAGAACCAGTATTTTTTATATCCATATAATGGAAGCCACCACGGTCTCCTACATCTACAGCCGTCCATGTGAGTTCTTCGGGCAATAGGGTCAATTGATTTATAGTATTAATATTAACATGAATTATTGCTGTATCAGGATTTGCATCAACAGATATAGATAAACCTAATAAAATTAGAAATAAAACTAATAAAGTACTTACTTTATAACTTCTATATATTCCCAACGACCCCCAAAGACGACATCTATACTATTGTAAATGAATAAATGTACCCCAAATCACTTACAACAAATATGATAAATATAATAGTAAATAGCTTATTGTGTACCAGTTCCAGTAATCGTTAATGTAGTTGAAGTCATTGTACCATCAGGCATACCCAACGGAATATGAACATCCAATGTCATGGTTTCTTCTTTACCAGGTGAAAGATCAGGAGCTAATACGAATTCGACCTGACTACAATCATCAAAACCATCAGCAGACCGCTGATCATATTTATATATATATATTTTATCACAGGTGTAATTTATTGCAAAGCAATGATCATCAAGAGGATGACCATTTCTATCAAATGACCAAATACCCCAACCATATGCAGCAGCGCCACCATCATAAGTAAATCCATTTGCTGTTGGTGTTCGTGTAGCCAAAGTACCATTATCAGGGTCATCTTCTATTGCAATACGAGTATTACTTGTATTGCAAGTTCCATTAACAAGACCATCTGTATCACTGGTGTTCGTTCCATTTCTAACAGCCCAATGATATTGATTGCTCGCATTTCTGAAAAATCCTTGAGTTATAGCATCAGTACCATTTGTTATATCAGTTAAATTCGTATTAGTTATGTTGCTTGTCCAGTTCCATTCAATTCTGCCTACCCAATTTATACCGGTTTCGGTTTCATTTCTTAATAATAATACTCCACCAGCAGAATAATCAATAGCTTGATCAGATTCATATGGTCTTGTTGCTTCACCAGTAATTGTATCAACATAAGCGTAGGTATTTGTTATGTTTATGGAACCTGTGTTTCTAATATCAATATATTTAAATCCACCACGACCTCCCAGTGTCACATTACTCCAGTTTAAACTATCTGGTTGTAGTGTTATCTGGTTCAATTGATTAATACCAACATGAATAGTTGCTGTATCAGGGTTTGCGGATATAGATACAGATAATAGAACCAATCCCAAGACCAAAACACCTAAGAATATAACATTCTTATTCAATAATGCTGACCCGATTTTTCCACGTTTAAATGATTCATTCATAATTATGATATGATATCACGTAACACAACTATTTTTGTAACTTATTAATCCCCGTAATAATTAATAATATACATAACTAGTATATAAAGATTTCAATTTTTGTGTTCTGATAAATAAATAAAAAAAATCATTTTTATATTATACAATCAATTATAATTTATGTACAAAAAAGAGTTTTTGATAATTATAATTATTATTTTCTCCTTTATATCATTATTTTACATAATACCTTTTCATTCTACAGGACTTGCTACTGCACCCATCGGAGTATCTGTGGAAGGAATAATGAAAGGAGAAATAACATCGTTAATATACGACCCCTACATAACAATAGGAGCAAGAGAAAACATATCTACCGAATTTACAAATGTTGGGAGCGAACTTTTCACAGCAAAAATATACATATACATATTCAAGTTTAACAATAACTCTCTTTTACAACTAGCTGAATATGCTGACTCGTCTGTACAGTTGTATCCAGGTATGATGAGACACTATTCATCTACGTTTATTCCAAACGAAACAGGACTATATTACATACAAGTTAAAGTTCCGTATGATACAAAGAACGCAGAAACATGGGCCGTATTTGTTGTAAGTGATGGTGAGCAAAACCAAACACAAGGAAACGGTACTGGTGAAGGAGGCGCCGGCGGAGGGGCCGGAACAACAACAGTTACCCCGTCTTTCAGTATATTAGAAGCAGAACCTGATATGAAACTAACTTACGAGAGTACAGTCCAGATAATAAGAGGAGAATCATATCTATACAGAATAGACATTGACAACACAGGAAACGTCGACTTATTTGGGTTAAGACCTTTCATATCAACTACAAATAAATTAAATACCGAAATAACACCAAAAATAATACAACGAGTAAAAAAAGGAAAATCAACATCGTTTTTAATATCAATTGATCCTGATAACGATATAGAATTGGGTAGCTATACATTGTTCTTCAGCATAATTACAGACAGATTAAAAAAAGACGGAAGAGCAGAAATAGAAATTATTGATGAACCATTTTCATTGAGGGACTATCTTTACAATATAATACTAAATTACAAACTTTTGATACTTCAAATTAAAAATGAAATTGCAGACGCAAAAATGGATGGATATGATATATCAGTAGCTGAATATTATATAGAACAAGCAGACTTAGATCTGAATAGCGCAAAAAACCTTTTCGAACAAGAAAAATATGACGAAACTAAAGACAAATTATATGATACAAAAGAGAACATAAAAGAGGCGGTTTTTGCACTTGCCAATTCAATGATAATTATTTTTGAAGCAGAGGCATTCCCCACGTTTTACGTATTACTCATAATTATAATAGTGATTGCAATATTTCTTATTTTATTCTTCTGGAGAAAGAAAAAGAAGAAAAAGAAGAATCTAAAGCCTAAGCTACTAAGAGGAAAAAGTGAAGAATAAATTACCAAAATTTCATTTTTCTGAAAACACTACCGAAATCTCTACTTTCTTTATAGTCTTCTCCTATAACTGTTGATGCAAGTCTGAACAATTCTTTGCTTGCACCAGATCTTGGTTTATACGTAACTAAAGGGGTTTTGTTATGGATACTTTTTCTAACATTATTATCAAAAGGTATTGCAGAAATTACAGGCAAATCTGTGAGATGTTCTATCTCGTCTTTGGACATTTCATACTTGTCTTTCTTAACCATATTTACAACTATTCCAAGCGGCTTGATACCAACCTCATTAGCAATTTCCTGACATCTTACAATATCTATAATAGAAGGTATGTTTGGTTGTGCAACGAAAATTAATTCATCACTTGCTTTGAAAGTAGCTATAGCTTCTCTTCCAAGACCCGGGCCACCATCAAGTATAACAATTTCATTCCTTTCTATCATTGGTTGTATTACATCTCTTAATTTGAGTATATCTATACCAGCCATATCTCTAAGAGAAAGCGATGCTGGAACGATTTTCATACCACTTGAATGATGTATTTCAGCATCTTCTATACTATAATTTCCTCTTAAAACATCATTCAGCGTTTTATCATAATGATAACTACCAAGGAAAAGACCAATATGAGAGGTTGTAACATTACAATCAATCAATGTAACGTATCTTCTAAAGTAGTGAGAAAGTGCAACACCTAGATTAATCGCAACAGTAGTTTTTCCTACACCACCCTTTCCAGATACAATACCAATGGATTTCATAAACATCAACTATTTCTTTTTCTCTCCCTTTTTTCCACCTTTTTTCTTTAGTAAAGGCATTCCAGTTATTTTATTCTCTATGACTTCATACCCACCAGGTAAGCTAGGGAGGGCATCTATAGGATTTTGTGAAAAAAAATACAAGGTTACCTTACCTCTTTCTGTTGAGTGCAGCCAATATTTCTTATCACTCTTCTTAGATTTATACATAAAGTTGCCAAATATTCCCACGACTACCCCAATTATAATTTAACACATCCCATATATATTACTTTTTCACCCTCAATTGACTCAAAAAATTTCTTATTTTTATGAATCCACTAGGTCTTTTGTATTCTAACCCTATCATTTTACTGGTAATGTCCATGATTTCTATTGATGATGGTGCATAAGGATTATACTCTAATACAGGTTTATGAGAATTCATAGACATTGTAATATTATCATCTTCAGGAATATGACCCATGATGTTATCTGTTATAGCAGCTTCTATTTCGTCACGTTCGACATCATGTTTTTTACCTGTCCTGTTGACTATTATACCCATTACATCCTTGTCAGTACCTTTCAATATATGAGAAAGTCTCATTGTAGAAGCTAGACAAACCATATTCGGGTTTGTAATTACAATATACTTATGACAAACATCCATGAGGTGTGCTATATCTCGGTTGAGTCCAGGAGGAAAATCTATTATAATATAACCTTCTAAACTTTCTACAACTTTCCTTATTTTAGAAACACTTGTCGATTCATCCAGCGATAAAGAAGACGGGAATATCTTCATACCATGATAATCATACCCGTCCTGTTCTTCTCCCCTAATAAAATCGTTTATTGTATATTTTAGTCCATACAATCCAAGATAAAGTCCAAGATTTGGATTTTTTATATCACCATCTATTACAGAAACATTCTTACCTAATTTTGAAAGGGCCATACCAATGTTTATAGAAAGCGTTGTTTTTCCTACACCACCCTTCCCAGACACTATACCAATTATCATTTTACAACCCTATAGTACATTTTTTTATCAATTAACTCATTCTTCAGAAGACCATCCCTTTCTAATTCCTTTAGATATTCATTCGCACGAGTACGCGAAATATTCATCAAAAAAGATAGGTCATAAGAACTTAATTTAATGTTTTTCTCAACAAGTTCCATTACCTGATTTCTTTTTCTGGTTTTTACAGGACTTTGATCAACATTTTTATTTACTTTATTCCCCTTTATCATTTCATGTAATGTGTCGATCTTCTTAGACAGTTTAACTATCTTGGCTGATAAATCTTCCTCATTCTCTATTGGTTTGACCTTACGGGACTCTATTTCCTCTCTTATCTTTAGAAGTTCCCTGACGACATTCTCCCTCATACTAATTATTTGTCGGTCGACAGAATATTTAAAGGTTTATATGGATCGACACATATTCACTACACTATAGAACTCCACTATAGTGTACATTAGTGGAGTGCTATAGTGTACACATAGTGGAGAGATTTGAAGTCATGGCAAAAAACGTAAAAGAGAAGATACTAGCTGTTTTAAAGCAGTATCATGAAGGTCTTACAATATCGCAAGTTGCTAAATTGGCCGGCATGCATAGACACAGTATAGTCAAATACATATACGAACTTACAGGAGAAAAGAAAATTATCCAGCGCAAAGTGGGACCAGCCACACTGTGTTATCTATATTCTAAAGAACTTGAAAAACTAAAATCTAAAATCTTCTCTATTACACTTCTCATATCTTTTTCTGCATTTATGCTTTTAGTTAGCAACAACGCTCCATTAATGATCTCTCCACTATTATCTCTCCCATTCATATCAAGTGTCGGAAAACGTGTCGAAAAAAGAAATAAAAAATCCATGATTGGTATCAGTAGCTTTACACGATTATTCATCATAGCAACCATACTTTTGATGTCCGCAAACACGATTTTCGGCATAGAAAACACAATAAACATATCAAACAACAGCCTGATAACTGATTCTTGCTACCGATATGGTCAGGATGTTAACGGAACAAACAACATCTCTCCTTATTATGCCAATTGTGTACAATCTGTCGATATTTTTGAAAAAGACTCGACAAACGAACCACCCCAGCTTATTCGGGACATAGATGACATAAAGATACACAAAAACGAGAGATTCAACATAAACCTATCCAAATACTTCTATGATGAAGGTCCATTAGTATTCACGCACAATGCTTCAGAAGGAGTACGAATATTGATAGACAAGGACGTGGCCGAAATAATGGCCAATTTAGTCGGTACTGCAATGTTCTATGCATCTGATCCAGAATACACCACAAAATCAAATGTTTTTGCAGTCTTATTGGCAACAGCAAACAGGAAGCCAATTCTGATAAGACAATTTATGGATATGGTAATGTTGAAAAACACAGAACGCACACTCAACCTGGATGAATACTTTTATGATCCTGATGACGACCCACTTACTTACAGATCTTCAAGACCTAGAAATATAACAATAATAATCGATGGCCCTTATGCTACACTTATACCAAATATAAACTTCACCGGCCGCAGAGAAATGAATTTCATAGCATCAGATCTTCAAACAAGTACAGAATCAAACACATTCAGCATATACGTTGTTGATTCTGAGCAGCAGAACAAACCACCATATCTAATTGAAAAAATACCACCAATCAAAATAGAAAAGAACAGCCAGAAAACAATTAACCTTGATTATTACTTTACTGATCCAGATAACGACACACTAGCATACAAATCAACAATACCAGACAACATAACTGTCGATATCGACGGTCCGTTGGTGACGCTAAGACTAGATATAGAATATACAGAAAACAGCGCAATAATCTTCACAGCTTCTGATGGATTATACACAGAACAATCAAATGAAGTAGAAATAATACTTAAAAAAAGTAAGATAGACGTCACGATTATCCCAAAGAAAAAATCATTCGGAGCACGCGAAAGGCCAGAGTTCGATATTATAATCGATGACGAATCGCTTTTAGAAGAAACAGAAATTAAAAAAGAATACAAAGATTTCAACAAAAATAATAAACAAGACACGCTTGTATGGAATCATGCAAAAAACGAAATCAATACATATATCGAATATATCAACGGTAGCCTTAGACCACGTATCGATGTCGACTTAAATATCAAAAAGGCTGGATCCGGCTATAAAATAAAAACACCAAAACACACCAAGATGATGCCAGGTAAATATATTCTTGTTGTTGAAGTAGATGGTGAACGATATGAGCAGCAATTTGAATGGGGGCTTGTCGTAATAAACACCCACAAAAGCATGTACCTGACAGGCGAAACAGCAAATGTGATTATAGGTGTTTTAGATCCTGTCGGACAAAGGGTTGAAAATGCAAACGTAACAACATCAGTAACATCTCCCAACGACGTTATAACAGAATTTTCAACAATAGAAGGAACAATCATTAACAACGGTGATGGAACATATATCTTAGATTACGTAACGCAGGAAGTCGGTGTTTATTATGTACATGCTCATGCTGAAACAGAATTTGTTAACGAAACCTATGAAACAACATTTGAAGTAAGAGAGGCTATCGATTTTGAAATAATAAGAGACGAGGAAACTGTAATCTATCTTGAGAATAATACAGTAATAATAAACATAACACCGAACACCAATTCCCAAAACACAATTTTCAAAGAATACGTACCTACAGAATTCAACATAGTTACAGACGGAACAATTTCTGGAACAAACGAAACACAAGAAATTACATGGGACCTGGGTGATCTGACTATAGGCGAAACAATAACAATTAATTATACTTATGAACCACCACACATATCACCGATGTTATATCTTACAGGACCAGCTGTTATAAACTATGGTAATGATGAAAAATTCACCGAGGCCCGAGAATGGGCAATAGCAGCAGATGTTACTTATTATTACTACGCAACATGGTCAATATACTATGACAACTCAAGTACATATCAAAAAGCGACAGATTCACAATCAGTCTGTAGAGGAAACAATCTTACTGTAGCTATACTGTCAATGGACCTGGCAGACGATTCTAACTCTCCTACACAAGACTGGATTTTGCAGGTTTTGGAACCAGGCGCAGGGACCTATGTAGAGGTCGATGATAGTAATTATTTGACAATGTGGAATGGTCAGACAGACACAAAAAACACACAAGAGCTTGGAACAGGAAATCAGTGTAATGAAGATTCTAATGACTTTTGTTTCAGGGACCACAGATTTGTTAATGTAACATCCAATGCAGCATTAGGAATATATAAGCTTAGGATGTTTCCAGCAAATAATCCAGGTGCATTTAAGGATAATACAAATGTCCATGAAATGAGAGTGATAGATTGCAGCCATGTGAATATTGTAAGAGATATAAAGATCTTTGGGCCAAGCGGTGAAGACGGTTATATAATAGCAGGATCAGAAGCCACAATAGTTGTTCCTCTTGCAAGCTATAACATTACAGATGATATGAACAACACAAACGTCTCCATTAAAATAATGAAAGGAATAGAAGAAATGGACTGGTACATAGAAGAAGGCAACGACCAGGTAACAAACATAACAAAATCAGGGCTGCCTTTCAATTTTAATGAAAGTATTCTTGTATGGCATTTCCATGTGCCCGATGCTATTGATAAAGTTACCTACACCGTCAATGTATCAATAAATCAGTCAACTCTTGCAGCACCAATAACATATGAAAAAGATTTTGAGCCAAGAGTGTCAGATTCAGAATCACTGACACCAATACTGATCTTCTTTACAGCACCAAATAAACAAAACACAGACCAAGCAGATCGAAATTACCACAGAACAAGTATATGTAACTACGGTGATTATAACGTAACAATAAATGTTACAGAATTTCCGTCAGGCCAACACTCAACAACCCCACCAACACTACAAGAAGGAGCACCCTTTGCCAGTGCAACTACAAGCCAGGTGGATTGGTATAACTGGAATCTGACAACATCAGAATGTTTCCAGACATTATTGGATTACATGGGAGCAGAAGATGGTGCAATTCAGGGATCATGGTATACAATAGTATATTGGGTAGATCCTGAAACAGGTTTAACACAATCAAATTCATTAAACATAGATGTACTTGGCGCATCGGGTTCAGGAGCATTCGATACAATAACACCAATATTCTCAACAGATTCAGCTGTCATGGGTACAACGACAGAATTTACATATAGTTACCATGAAGGATCCGGTGTTGATGATGGCTGGAATTTTGCTACTGTAATAAACATACCACCAGGTTTCAATATCAGTAGAGGAGATTTCAGTGACGCACCAGACATTGGATATCCTATGGGATCAATACACGAAGGTTATATAGTTAAATGGACAGCATTCAGTGGATTTGACGATGAAACAGACGATTATTTTTTACACGATCAAGGAAGGGACGATAACAAAACGTTTGTAACAATAACTGATATAGAGATAGGAACAGAAGATCAGTTCACACCAGGAGGAAAAGTTTGGAAAGAAACCATTTTTGGAAACGGTGACACATTAAGATCACAATGGTATTTCACGAATAGAAGAATATTCCAGATAAATGGTTCACATCTAAAAACAGAAAGATCATATAATACACACGATGGTAACGGATGGCAGGATGATTTTCCAGAAAATTGGATGTGTGGTAATTTTTCAACATCCCTGAAAGTGTACAATAAAGGAAACGTACCAGCAATAGATTTTAACATAACCGATATTAAGACAAACCGAACAGTAACACACCCAATAGATCTTAATTTCTCAGACGCTGGATCAAGCGATGGCAGCACAGCAACAATGAGTGACGGTGTAAGTGTCACATGGGGAAGTGAGAATATAGATTTAACAACACTTGGTTATTACGAAGGTTCAAATTATTATAACTATACAATAAACGCAACACACCAGGTAAACGGCACATTCCAATTTCAAGGAATACCCGTTAATATTTCATATAATTATCTAGATCAAACATACACCATATTTGTTGCATGTGGAGCTTCACTTATTTTAGACACACTAACAGTTTCACCATCATCATTGTCAGAAGGAGAATGGTTCAACATAAGTACAACAATAACAAATTACGGACCAGGAAACGCAACAAACGTTACATCAAGCATAAATGGAACCTCTGGTGTATTCAATATAACAAACAGCACAGGACACCAAAGCAACAACACATTTATAGGAACAATGATTCTGGGTGATTCACAGAATGTGCAATGGGAGGTAAACTCAACAGACGTTTCTTCTGGAACTTACCAATTTTGTATAAATACAAGTGCATTTGAAAACGGTACAAATGCCCAGAGTTGTACAGATGTTACAATCGACCCGCCCTCTGTTAGTATAAATCTGGCAAACCCTACTGCATATTCATTACAAACAAACACTAGCACAGGTGCTTATGGCTTTAACTGGACATTCAATGTTACAGTTAGCTCAAATGCCGGAACAGGTTTCAATGTAGAAGCGTGGGTAGGTAATGGCACTGACTGGGAAAAAATAAGCACAGCCGCCTTTAGTGATGGTGACGACGGAGTAGTGTTAAATTACAGCTGGGATGCATTAGCTTCTCATTTATTAAACG
This sequence comes from Candidatus Aenigmatarchaeota archaeon, assembly GCA_042584825.1. Lineage (GTDB taxonomy): Archaea > Aenigmatarchaeota > Aenigmatarchaeia > GW2011-AR5 > GW2011-AR5 > JBHOSK01. The sequence continues at coordinate 2,148 of JBHOSK010000003.1, read as the reverse complement.
GATATAATACTATAAAATTTAACAACTCTTACGATGGTGGATCGAACACAACCACGTTTACTCTGACAAAAGACAGTATTATATTCTATGAAGTTGTTGGTAATGAAACAATAGTTAATCGTTCTGACGAACAATACAGGTTCTTATCAGTAAGAATAAACGATACAAACGGTTCAATAGTGGATCTAATTAACCTGACATTTTTCATAACATTAGACGGTTCAACATTCGATTCAGGATTTGTTAATGAAACAAACTCAACCGGGCACATAAATTATTATTTTGACCCAGTATGTACACCATCGAAATACCAGATAGGAAACCAAACATGGAAGGTTGCTATAAATTCATCAGACCCACTCTACAGCGAAGTAACATTTACCGGACAGAAAATATCCGTGTGGGGGGATATTAACTTAACAATGACAAAACCCGATACATCATCTAATTATACACAAGAGGACATAATACAATTCATAGGTTCAGCATTTGATGATTGTGGTGATCCAATTACACCAGACGTCAAATATTATTTGAACCACACAACAGGACCATTTGGCTGCGTAAATATAGTGAAAGTAGGTTCAAATGCATTTACATGCGATTTCACAACAAATATAACAACACCAAAAGGCTGGTACAACACAACAATGGATGCTAATCTATCTTTCCATTATAACAATTCTGATATCAATGAAGCAGATCCCGGAATATTTTATCTGTCTCCGATAAAGAAACTACAAAACGCATCAGCAATCCCAAATGAAACAGAAGGGTGGGGATATCCAAATTGGAACTTCTCTGTGATTGCATCATCAGGAGATAATGGTGTAGAAATAAATGTTTCGCCTTACATGGAAAAGGATTCACCGAACCCAATTACAATATGTGATAAAGACACATGTTTTAATCAGACAGAAACAGTTTGTACAAACTGTACAGAGATGCTGATGTCGTGGTACAGGAATTTCACTTCTAACGATCAGGGACAATGGTATTATCAGTTCAAAATGAATGATACAGACAATACACAAACATCAGGCTTTCTTTTTGTTACTGTGGAAGAAGACGACGCAAACATAACATACTTATTGGGTAATGAAACCGCAGCAAATCTAACAAATTCAACCAGATTAATTGTTCAGGTGTATGACCATGATGCAGCCACAAGTAATCTATTAACAAATGCCACAGTGAATTTCAATGTAACTTATAGTGGGCTATATAACAAAATCATAGGGTCAAACATAACAAATGCAACAGGACATGCTATTTTTGACTTCACCCCAACATGTGGTCAGGGATTGACAGCTGGTGATCAAAACTGGCTAGCAGAAATAAATGACACAGAATCAAACTATAAACAAAACACATCTATCGTCCTTAATATATCAATTGGTTTAACTGGATGCGATGCTGAAGTAACTATATTAGGAGTTAACCTACCCGAAGAAACATTCCAACACAGAAATTTCACAATAAATGCAACAGTAACAAGCCTTATTGATGATTCAGACGATGTTTATGTTAATCTTACAGCTCCAGATGATTGGACCATTGATAACCGTTTGCAAAGTTTAGGAACGGTCGATGCAAATACAATAAGGAGTGTAATGTGGTATGTTAATGCCACAAGCACAGGAAATTTTACAGTAACAGTGGACATAAATGGTACCTCAGGCGGGACAGCATCATATGGTGAATTAAATTCAACAGGATCTGTTGTATACGAAATGTTTAATATAACATGCCCGGAGGTAGCATACAATGATACAGATGTTACCACACAGATATGCACAATAGACTCATCAATTGGATCTGATTACGACACATTAGCAGACGAGGCATTGATTCCAGCAGGTCATAACTTCACAGCGCACTTTGATTGTCCTGCTGCCGATTATCGTTTAGCAGAGCTAACGATTTACTGGGAAGGTTATAACAGCAATTTCACAAAGGCAAGGGTTTATACATACAATTCAACCGGTTATCAGGACATATTACACAGTCAAGTTATAGAAGACGTTGTAACAAGTTCACGAATACCTGTCTTACAAAATCAAATCGCATCCAATGAATCAGGAAACTGTAGCGTGAAAATAGAAAATATTGGTGCAGAATCACTGCTGATTGACTACATCTCATTCA
>JBHOSK010000002.1:0-60757 GCA_042584825.1 Candidatus Aenigmatarchaeota archaeon | reverse complement strand
CTTTTCCAATAGCAGCAGTAGGTTATGAATAATGAAAGTAACACTAGACCAAAAGACAATACAATTGATAAATATTTTTAGGAATTTAACTGGTTCTAATATAATTGATTGTGTAGACGAGGATGAAGATATATACTTTGTAGTAGCAGAAGGTCAATATGGGCTTGCTGTAGGTAAAAGCGGTATGAAAATAAAAAACGCTGAAAAGGTTTTGAAAAAAAATATAAAGGTGTTTGAATACTCTACTGACTTGGAAACGTTCATAAAAAATGTTATTCCAGAAACCAACGAAATAAACATAAATGATGAGGAAAGTGGAAAGGTCATTTTTATAAAAGTTAAGCAGAATCTCAAGGCAAAGGTAATAGGAAAAGGAGGGAAAAATATAAAGGTCATAAACGAAATCCTTCATCGTCTTTTCGATGTAGAGAGCCTGAAGATAAAATAAAAGCATTTTAATAGTTTTGTACTTAAATTCTATGGAGACGAATGAGATAACATATTTGACGTACGAAGTACGTTTGTTTCATATATCCCCATAGTCTCGGTGATTATAAATGGCAGGAGAATTTGGTGCTAGAAAGTTGATCAAAGATAGGAAAACAGCTAGATGGAGAAGTGCAAACTATCGCGCTAGAATGCTTAAAACAAAAAAGAAAAAGGATCCATTAGAGGGCGCTCCACAAGCAAAGGGTATTGTTTTAGAAAAAAGAATAATAGAACAAAAACAACCATCATCGGGGTTAATTAAATGTGTAAGAGTACGTTTATTGAAAAATGGTAAACAAATAACAGCCTTTGTACCAAGAACCGGTGCAATTGGCCATGTATCTGAACACGATCAAGTTGTCGTAGAAGGTATGGGTGGCTCACAGGGTGGTGCTGTTGGTAGTATGTCAGGAGTAAAATGGCGTGTTGTAAAAGTAAATAATGTTTCATTAGAAATGATAAGAACAGGTAGAAAGCAAAAACCTACAAGATAATGTGGTGTATATTGATGATGAGAAATAAAATGAAAGGTAAAAGACCAATAAGAAAAAGGGAAGATAAAGAAGTAAAGATAAAGGAAGAAAAAAAGGAAGTTTTACCTCCAATTCCAATAAAACTTTTCAATAAATGGGACACAAATGCTGAAGTAAAAGATCCTGGATTAAAAAAATATATCAATCTATATCCTAGATTACTACCAAGAAGCGCTGGAACAAAAAGAGAACGTTTTCATAAATCAAAAATGCATATCGTAGAACGTTTAGCATTACATTTTCTAATTTCTGGTCATAGAGGTAAGAACCATAGACTATCAAGTGGTCGTTTTGGTGGATCTCTTGACACAGTGTTAAAACACGTCGAAAAATCATTAGATATTATTGAAAAAAAGGAGAAAAAAAATCCTATACAAATACTTGTAACGGCTATCGAGAACGCCGCAGCACGAGAAGAAATTGTTTCTTTTCAATTGGGTTCTATAGTAGCACGTGAAGCTGTTGTAACTTCACCACAACGTAGAATTGATAAAACCCTTAGATATATTGCTCAAGGTTCATATAGAAAATCATTCCGCTCCAAGCGCAGTTTAGCAGCTAGTCTTGCTGAGGAACTAATAAACGCATCAAAAGGCTCAAATCAGTCATCTGCTATCCAAGAAAAAGAACGAATAGAAAGGGAAGCAACCGGTGCAAGATAAAGATTTAAAAACATTTAATTCTCCTTATGAATACACGGATGATGATATTTATGGTAATTGTTGAGATAGAAAAAACTATAATGAAAGGCGGACTAGATCGTTTCCGAAGTTGTTACGATCCTGGCTCTGACCCACAAGATACAAGTAAACTCGCACCTGGAGATCTTATACGGGTTGCTCATTTTAGACATCATGTTGATTACAGCGGAGAAAAGTTAGACGGAAAAGGACCTGGTAGAGTTTATGAAATTGTTGGTGCAAGAATAAACGAAACCGGTGGTTTGGCCCCTGTATTATCACGCGTGGATTCTCCTACAATAGTTCCTGGTGTTCCTACAATAGTTCCTGATAATGAAATTGATTGGGATAATGCTATCTGGGAATATGCTGGAACAAAAAGACATCGTGGTTATTGGTATTTTACAAGTATCGATGAAACCCCAGTAAAAATGACTTTTTAAAAAGATTTTTCTAAACTTTGAATTCCTTATTCATGCCTTTTCTATCTCTTACCTTTAATATAGCTGGCATTTTCAGTTCTTCGGGTATTCTTTCAAACGTAACATCTATTAATGAATAGAATCCTTTACCCTGTGTTGCACTTTTTAACACAGCTTCAAATCCGAACATCTCAGAAACAGGAAGCTTTGATTTTATTATAGCTGTTCCGTATTCAACGGTTGTATCAAGTATTTGTCCTCTTCTGTTTTGTACCTGCGTCATAGCAGAACCCATAACATCTTCTGGAAGGTCAATTCTTATGGTTTGAATGGGTTCAAGGAATGTTGGTTTTGTTTTCAATAATGCTTCTTTCATTGCATCACTAACTGCAGGAACAACTTGTGCTGGTCCTCTATGAATTGCATCTTCATGAAGTTTTGCATCATGCACCTTCATTAAAATACCCGTACATGGTTCTCCAGCAAGAGGACCTTGATTCATTACTCGTCTAAAAGCTTCAATAACAAGTTCCATTGTCTCGCTTAAATGCTGAATACCCTTTGTAGCATCGATAAGCATATTCCTATTATAAACATCATATATCTTTTTTGCTTCGTTTCTTCCCATACCGAGTTCAACAAATTTTGGAATAAGGTTTTTCAGATTTTTTCTTATATTGGTTTCTTCAATATCTCCGCTTACAAGAGCATCATAAACTTCTTGATATAACGGCTCAAGAGTAATATAAAATTTGTTGTGTTTGTTTGATGATTTACCTTCTACTTCAGGACTTACTTGCCTTGCAGTTTCATGATAAATAACAATAGGTGGTGATGTTGTTACATCAATACCCTTTTCCTTCAGTGGTCTTTCTATTTTTGCGTCTATGTGTAGTTCACCCAAACCTGAAACCAAGTACTCACCAGTATCTTCATCTATCTTTACCACAAGTGTCGGGTCTTCTCTACTGACCTGTTTCAAAAAAATAATCAGCTTTGGAAGATTCTGAGGATCTTTACAATCTATACTTTTTGTTACTACAGGATCAAATATGTGTTTTATTGCCTCAAATGGATGAATCTCACGATCACCTCCGCATATTGTCTCACCAGAAAATGCATCAGGTAATCCAACTAGTGCTATAATATTGCCAGCAGGTATTTCCTCCATTTGTATTCGTTGAGGTCCTTTGTAAATAGCTATTTGTTGCACTCTCTTTTGCTGATGCTGTGATACAAGAGTAACTTCGCTTCCTCGTTTAAGTGTACCTGAAAATATTCGTGCTGTTGCAACTAAACCCGCGTGTGGATCGGGATTAACCTTCGTTATAATTGCAGCCAAAGGTCCTGTTGAATCCATTACTTTCATAGATTTTCCAATGTCGGAATCAATTTCACCTTGCCATATTTTTTCTATTCTATAATTCTGTGAATCTAGCGGATTTGGCATATGTCTTATAACCATATCAAGAACAATTTTATGTAGTGGTGACTTTTCTGCAAGTTCTTTATCATTACCACCAGAACAAAGGTCAATAATATCCTTAAAGCTTATGTTCATTTTTTTCATGAATGGAAATGATATTGCCCAATTTCTATATGCAGAACCAAACGCAACTGAACCATCTTCAACCTTTACCAACCATTTTTCTTGATATTCTTTTTCTGCATATTTCTGTATTAGCTTATTTACTTGCATAATTACATTCAAAAATCTCTCTTGCATTTTTTCAGGTGTAAGCTGTAATTCTTTAATCAAACGATCGACTTTATTAATAAACAGTATAGGCTTTACTCGTTCTCTCAAAGCCTGACGAACAACTGTCTCCGTCTGCGGCATTATTGCTTCAACTGCATCAACAACTATTATTGCACCATCAACAGCGCGCATTGCTCTTGTAACATCTCCACCAAAGTCAACATGACCTGGTGTATCAATAAGATTAATCAAATAATTCTTTCCATCATATTCATGGACCATACTAACATTAGCAGAAAAGATAGTAATTCCTCTTTCTTGCTCTTGCTTATCGAAATCAGTAAATAACTGTTTACCAGCTAATTCGTCAGAAATCATGCCCGCACCAGCAAGTATATTATCTGTCAGTGTTGTCTTGCCGTGATCGATATGGGCAGCAATTCCTATGTTTCTAATATATTCTGGTGTTTTCATTATATCTCTTATGAGATCTGTTTTATCGGTTGCCATAGTGTTAAAGATTGGTGAATAAAATTTAAAAAGCTTAGTTTTGCTTCAATTTTCGTCCCAAAAAGCCTAATAAACCTTGCAGTCATATTTTTACTAGGGTGGGATATATGGTAGATGCTAATTTAGTAGTTACTTATGAGCCAGCTCATATAAGCAGCGCAGAACGTGAGGTAAGGGCATTAATAAGTGATACTCGTTTTCTAAAAAGTCCTGTAGAAGGAGTTTTCTTATTAAAAACAAAAAAGGACGCAAAAAAGGTAGTAGAAAAAGTGAAAAAAACATGTGAAAACGATCCTTCATTATTTCAATACACATTCAATTGGGTACCTATTGAGAAATGGGTCGATTCTAAATTGACTACAGTAGTAAAAACAATGAAGGCTATTGATAAAAAAATTGATCCAAAAAAAAGCTGGAAATTGGAAATAAACAAACGCTTATATAATAAAAGCGTATCAGAAATGATAAAAAAATTCACAGATCCAATAAACAAACCAATTGTTGATCTAAAAAAGCCACAACAAGTTATAAGAATCGAAATAATTAAAAATAAAGCAGGTATTTCTTTGTTGTCGCCAGAACAATTGTTAAATGTTCCAAATACTAAAAGATGATTTTTTTTAAATTAAATATAAACAAAAAAAAGAAATCTTTAGCATACTGCCTAGACATTTGACCTATACTTGCAGTGATTTTACTTGAATTCCTTTGAATTGTGCCATACTAGATTAAACATCGGTTCAAACGTATTTGATGTAACGTGTCTGCTTTGAGTCCAGAATGCAACATCTTGTGATTCGTGTGTTTTCTTGTCATCGGTAAGACCTACACAAGATTCTTCGCCATCAACGATGAAAAATCTTGCAAACATTTTACCTACATGTTCGGTGTCTGCATAGTTCCTTATTTTTGCATATTTTGATATGGTACTTGCATACTCCTTTGTGTTTTTATTTAATGGAGCTAATATGTTAACCTTAACACCACTCTTTGACATTTTCTGAATCACTGATGAATAGTTTTTAACAAGTTCAATAAAAGAATCTTCTGTTGTTATAATCTTTGCATATTTCCTTGCCTTCTTCATCATTGTCTCGGTTTGCTGAACCAAGGAATATCTTCCTCTTAATGAACCTGACAATTCCTCAGGAGAAACTGTCTGAAAACTGTCTTTGTAAACTCTTTCAAGTTCCTTCATTATGTCAGTTTTGCAAAGTCTGTCTATTTTTGAACAAGTTTCTGTTGAGTCTAATTGTACTTTTTTCTTTGCTCTTTCTAAAGCTTCACGTGGTTTAATTGCCACATACTTCATTGGCTTTCCTGGTTGAACAATTACAAATCCTTTATCAGCTAATGATTCAAGAACATCGTAACATCTTGACCTAGGCACTTTTGAAATGTCTGCTAATTCACCGGCTGTCGCAGAACTTCTTGCAAGTAAAGCTACCCACAAATTTCTCTCATATTTATTCAGCCCGATTGTTTTTAAGGCATCAGAAATTTTAGCATTTATTACCATCTTGTTCCCCCGTTTATACAAAAGTTATTTAGAAAGTATATATATTTATCTCTCGACTAGTAACAACGTTTTTTAGTTTGTTTTTTAAGTATTATTTTGTAATGTATGAAAATTACCTATGTAATTAATCTCCATTAACTGTTACGATAACTTTCCTTTTTCTTGGCGATGTGTCAAACTCACAAAAAATAACTTGTTGCCATGTTCCTAAGATAAGATTACCTTGAGAAAAAGGTACATTTTTACTCGATCCAACAATACTTGAACGCAAATGAGAATGCGCATTATCTGGGTGTGCATATAACTTGTCCTTATCAGCCAAATAATTGAAAAATTTCTTCAAATCTCCAAGTAATAATTGATCATATTCATTAAGAATTAATCCTGCGGTTGATCCTGGTATAAATATATTACATGTACCTTCCTGCATTACACAGTTTTGGAGTGATTTTAGCACATTTTCTGTTATATCTAACATATCTCCCGGTGTTGTACTAATCTCAAAATAGTCCCTAAACATCATATTTATCACAATTAGGATACACAGCGTTTGTTTTGTGAAACAAACCTTTTAATAAGTATCCATTGATAATGAGACTATTTAAATGGTATTTAAATAATTTCCGTATACTTTAAAAAGGAAAAGAATAAGGTGTGTAAATGGTCGGGAAAATAAATAAAGAAAAGAAAATAAAGAAAATAAAAATTGAGAATGTAGTTGCTTCTACAGATATCAAAAAAACAATATCACTTGATAAATTGCTAAATGTTCTCGAAGCCAGTGAATATGAACCAGAACAATTTCCAGGGCTTGTATATCGTTTAGATGAACCAAGAGTAGCTACACTGATATTCAGATCAGGAAAAATAATCTGTGTAGGTGCAAGAAGCATCTCAGCAGCAAAAGTTGCTCTAAGAAAGACAGTAAAAAACATAAAGAGAATAGGCATTCGAGTAAATGAGAATAAAATAAGAGTAAAAATAGAAAATATTGTCGTCTCAATAAACTTGGGTAAGGAATTGAATCTAGATCAGTTAGCCTTCCAGTTGGAAGATAGTGAATATGAACCAGAACAATTTCCAGGGCTTGTATACAGAATAACTGACCCAAAAGTCGCTTTTCTGTTATTCTCTTCAGGAAGACTTGTATGCGCAGGAGCAAAGAGTTTAGACAACGTAAAAGCTGCTGTAAAGAAGCTTGATCAACGATTAAAACAACTTGGAGTATAATTTTTTCTTTTTATTTCTACAATTTCCATAAGAAATACATCTGGGATTAAAAAGATTTGTGCATTATTTCTATTGTTGGTGTCGTGAGAATGGACTTTGTAGAAACACTAGAAGAATTTTTAAGAGAAAAATATGAAACGCAGCTACTAAAGGCTGTTAAAGAAAATAACGGGTTTCTAGCAGTAGATTTTAGTGATCTTGATAGATATGATATAGTAATAGCAGATCAGCTATTAGAGCGACCATCAGAAGTATTAGAAAGTTTCAATGAAGCTGCAACAAACATAGTAAATGAAAAAATTAACATAAGAGTCCATGATTTGCCCGAAAGAAGAGAAATTCGAATAAGAAATTTGAGAGCTGAACATCTTAACAGACTTTGGTCAATAGATGCTACAGTAAAGTCTGCATCTGAAATCAAACCCCAAATATATGAGGTTATTTTTGAATGTCCTTCGTGTGGAACACAACTAAGAATGAAACAAGATTCAAATTTATTACAAAAACCCGAGGTTTGTGAATGCGGACGTCGTGGTGATTTCAAACAACTAGAAAAAAAATTATTTGATATAAGATGGTTGAATACTATTGAACCATTTGAAATAACAACCGGAGAGCAGCCAGGTGAAATAACTACGTTCTTGAAAGAAGATCTTACAACTCCAAAAATGCAAAAAAAAACAGATCCTGGAACTAGGCTAAAAATAGTGGGGATCCTAAAAGAAATTCCTAAGAGAATCAAAGGTCGATTAAGTACAAGATTGGACATGTATATAGAAGCAAATCATGTAGAGCCATCTGAAACAGAATATGAAGAACTTGTCATAACAGAAGAAGATAAGAAAAAAATAGTAGAGCTTGCGTCTGATCCAAACGTCTATGAAAAATTAGTTGCTTCATTGGCTCCAGGTATATTCGGTTTTAGTGAAATAAAAGAATCTATTTTAATGCAAATATTTGGTGGAATAAAGCACCAACAACCAGATGGTACAAGAATCCGTGGTAATATTCATATTCTTATAACCGGTGATCCCGGTGTTGGTAAATCACAAATACTAAAGGTTGTTTCCAACCTTGTTCCAAGAGGAAAATATGTTTCAGGGAAGGGTGTAACCGGTGCTGGATTAACAGCAACAGTAAGAAAAGACGAAGCACTTGGTACTTGGTTACTTGAAGCCGGTGCATTAATTCTTGCAAATAAAGGAATGATTTCTATTGACGAATTCGATAAAATGAATAGAGACGATCAGATCGCAATGCACGAAGCAATGTCAATGGAAACCGTCAGTATTGCAAAAGCGAGTATTGTAGCAACGCTACCCGCAGAAACTGCCGTCTTGGCCGGTGCTAATCCTAAACTGGGTAGGTTTGAACCCATACTTTCTGTAGCAGAGCAAATAAAAATACCAGAGACACTACTAAGTAGGTTCGATCTGAAGTTCGCACTTAGAGATGTTCCCGACAAAACAAAAGATGAACAACTAGCAGAACACATAATAACATCAAGAACAAAACCTAGATTAATAGAACCAGTAATAGAAACGCGTTTTTTAAGAAAATATATCGCATACGCAAGACAGATAAAGCAAATAGAATTAACAAAAGAAGCGTCTGAATCATTAAAAAACTTCTATGTAGATATGCGTAACCGCTATAGTGGAGAAGAAGTGCCAACAATTGCAATAACATTAAGACAGTATGAAGCTCTAATAAGATTGGCTGAAGCATCTGCAAAGATTAGACTTGACACAAAAGTCAGGGCAGCTGATGCAGAAAGAGCAATGAAGCTTATGAAATTTTCCTTGTCGCAATTGGGTGTTGATTACGAAACAGGTAGAATAGACATAGACCGACTAGAAAGCGGCGTTACAGCAAGTAAAAGAAGAAAGATAGGAATCATTATAGAAATAATTGATGAATTAGGTAAAGATCAGAAAGGTGGTGAGGTTTCTGTTGAAGATGTGATGGCAGAAGCTGAATCAAGAGGTATAGAAAATATAGAAGATACAATAGAACGATTAAAACGTGAGGGAACCATATTTGAACCTCGCGCAGGATTTTTGAAGAAGATATAGGGTGCTAAAATGGAAATAAAAAAAGTTGAGTTTAAAAATGTAAAGTTCTTTGAACAAGATTGGAAACATGCTGATTCAGAACACGATCTGCCATGGGAAAATGAAGAAAAAGAAGTATATTTTTTGTATGATAATGAAAACCCAGTAGCCTATATGATCCTTAAATTTCAGGGAGGGGTTTGTGATCTTAATGAATTTTTAGTTAAAAAAGAACATAGGAAAAAAGGAATAGGAAAAATATTGATAAAAGAATCAGAAAAATTGGCTGTGAATAGAGGATGTCATAAATTAAGAATAAAAACATCTGAAAAACATATCATCGCTCTTGAATTTTATAAAAAACTTGGATATGAAATTGAAGCTGAACTAAAAAACGATAAGTTCAAAATTAATTGGTATATTTTATCTAAGAGGTTATAGAATGGAACAAAAAAGAATGACAGCAGCAAAAACAAGAATAGATGACATCATTAGTGGTAGTTTTGTGAAACAAGACGGGTTCACTCCAAACTTTGCCATAACAAAGATGGGTAGAAGACTGTCACGTGTGTGGATTATGGGAACGGTTGTACACAAGTTTATATCAGAGGATAATAAATTCGCATCAATAACAATAGACGATGCAAGCAATACTATCCGCGCACGCATATTCAAAGGAGTAAAATTATTCAATGATGTAGAAAAGGGGGATATTGTAGACGTGATAGGAAAAATTAAGCAGTTCAAAGACGAAGTTTACGTCATACCTGAAATAGTAAGAAAAATAGAAGATCCCAATGAAGAACTGCTACGTGAATTAGAATTAAAAAAAGAAGATGAAAGACAAAAAGAAAAGAAAAAGATCGTTGTTGAATACCAAAAACAAGTAGCAGACATGGACGAATTAAAGATGATTCTCTCAGAACGGTTTAACATAACAGCTGACGAAACAGAAGCTATGCTTTCTTCGGCACCAGATGAAACAGAAGAAAAGGAAGATGAAACAAAACAAAAAATATTAGAACTAATAGAAAAGCTCGACAAAGGAGATGGTTGTGAATATTCAGAATTAATAGCTATAGCAGGAATACAGGAAGATATACTCGATGCTGTCATAAATGATTTATTGACAGATGGTGAATGTTTTGAGCCACGACCAGGTAAAATAAAACGATTATAATTATAAATATTATTTAATTCAAGTGATTTTTGATGTTGTTAAAAACTATAAAAGGTATTTTGAAAGTCTTCCTAGGAATAACAAAAGAAGACTGGTCGGAAATGGATCATAAGTTACTTAGAATCAGTACTGCAATAATTATGTTCATTATAGTTGGGTTTTTTTGGTACTACTTCCTTAGAAGTATAGTACCATGGCCATTCTAAGTTCTGGAAAGCATCTTATCAACGTCTCTTTCAATTTCCGCTACAAATGGATCAATATGGCCAATATTTCTACTGAATCTATTCCTTAATGGCCTCAACGCTGCTTTTATCGGTTCTGGTAAAAATGTATGCGGTCTTGTAGCAAATCTTCGTAAACCGGATAACCCTTCTTCTATCGGTGTTATACCATGCCTATTGTTAAATATTGCCCGTTGTCGTGTAATAATATCGTCATCTTGCGAGTTGTGTTGGCACATCCCTCCTTCATGTTTTCTATAATAAAAAATTTTTCTTGGTAGTCTTAAAAACTGTCCTCTTTTCAATGCGTTAAAGGCTCTTATGCTAAAATCCAGATCTTCACCGTGCCCTAATGCAACATCATAGCCCCCCAGGTCATCTAAAAATTCTCTTCTAAACATAATTGCAAGACTAGGAAAGCCTCTATCATGATATTGTATTATATATTGTGGTATTTCTCGTGGGTCGTTTGTATTAGGACCTTTACAAATATCATAAACGCGCATGTCTTCTGTACAAACTGCAAGATAACCGTACACTAAACGTATTTCCGAATTTGCATCGAGTGCCTCAACACGACAGCGCAATGATCCTTGAGCTAGTATATCATCATCATCAAAAAAGGTAACATACTTAACATCAGGAAATTCACTAAGTGTTTTAATTCCACGATTTCTAGCAGCAGATGCTCCAAGAACTTGTTCTGACGTTCTCTCCCTCCTTACATATTTAACATGTCCTGATGTTGGATAAAATTCAGTAAAATTACCAACAACTTGTGGTGTATCGTCAGTAGACGCATCATCAACAATAATATGTACATAATCATCATAATTTTGTCTTGCAACACCCACCATGGTTTTAGGTAAAAGTCTATCTCTATTATACGTTGGTGTAATTATTGCAACTTTTGGCATTCATCATCACAACCGAAAAACTAATTTATTATTCCTTCATTCCTGCCAATCTCTAGCCATGACCATGCCCAGATAATTGCCTCAAAACTTCTAACAAGATCATTCTTATCAAAAAAGTGTTTTGAGTCAGAAATATATGCGTCTATATTCTTCAAAAAATCTTTCCCTTTTTCATCTTTAGCGCTCACAGCTTTCCTTTCTTCAGCTATCTTTTCAGTCCACTTTTTTATTTCATCTATCAATTGTTGTTCTGTATTCATTCTAACAACCTCAAAAACTCCTCTTCCTTAAAGTTTAACTCACCTGGTATTATTATAACAGCGGGTGTTTCAAAATCTTCTTTCATTATATTTTCTGCTGTACTATATTTCATTTTTCTTTTATCAGATCCCAGACATGATGCAGCTATAATTTTTTCATCCTTTTTTAAAGTGTCAAGCAATATCTTGACACCTTCTTTTACTGTCATATATCTTTTTTCATCATCCTTGACATCAAGCAGCACCAATGTATGTAAACCATTTTCCTTGTTTTTCTTTATCATATCCAACGGGCTTGTTGGTTTATAATTACCTTCAGGATAGCAAAGTGTTGTCGTCCTTCCAAATTTATACAAATGTAAACCAGTTTCACCCACAGCCGTAAGAACCGATGAAGAATGTATAACCCTATAATCAACTTTCTTCTTAATTGCTTCTGATATTAACTCCGTATGCGTCGTAGCTGAAAGCGGGTCACCACAAACAAATAAAGCAATATTGTTTTCTTTTGCTTCATCCACGAGATGATTATCTTCAACGTTTTCCCTATTAAGAATAAGAACATCTTTTCCTATCATTTCTTTTAGCTTATCCAAATCACCATGCCATTTGTTAGTATACGTCTCCATGAAAATTTTATCACATTTCCTTGCCATTTCTAAACCTTTCATTGACAAATCATTTTCATCGTTTATACCCAAACCAATAAGATAAAGCATATTATCACTCCAACACTTTTTTTACCAATTGAGCTGCAGTAAAAGATGTATTATTTCCTAATTTATCATCTGTTATTTCGACTATGTCCATAGACGATAAAGTGCAACTTCTTTTTATTTTATCAATAACATTCATAACATCTTCTTTTGTTAAAACACCCTCTGGATATTGTGTTTCCATGCCTTCTATAACATCCATATCAATTGTAAGATGAACTGGTTCTACAAAATCAAAATCTGTTTCTAAAAATCTGTCTATATCAAACGCATGGACTTTTTCACTATTTTTGACAAAATCATTTTCACCTTTAGCCCAAACATTAACACCAACTTGCATGATATTTGAAAATTTACTAGCATGATAAGCCCATGTTTGATGTGTGTGTTTATTACCAAGATAATTGCTAAGCGTATCAGAATGAGCATCTAGATGTATTATCGTTTTTGCAGCCAAAGCTTCACAAACAGGTAAAGTAATGAGATGTTCACCACCAGTTATTACTAAAAATGCGTCTTTGTTTTCTGATTTTATCTCAAATATTGTATCTCTTATTCTTTGTGACGTTAATTCGTAAGAACCTGGAACAACACTCAAATCACCCACATCTGCATATTTTCTCTCCGGTAATTCTTGTATCATTTTCAGAGCTTGCCTTATCACAGTAGGCCCAGAATATGATGATTTTGTAAGACCTGTAGATGAAAAAGGTATACCTAAAAAGACAATCTCTGCCTCTTTTAGTGGATAATTATACGATGTAAATGTATTTGATGTATGCAATAACATATCGCAAATAAGGCAGAAAGGGATAAAAACGTATGCTTTACGCTGCTTCTTTGTCTTTGTGTCTTCTATATAGGTAAATAGGAATTAGCAAAATTATTATTACAATAAAAGCCCAGGTAAATAGATTAACAAAAGGTTCTATCATATTTAGATCAAAAATTTGCAAAGGTAGTTCTGGCTGTTCATATTGTGATAGAATATTCTGAACAAAATAGAAAACAACCCGTATTCCAATAAGTAGCACAATCAAACCGACTATAAGATTTCTAACTGAGCTTGCTGCCATACTCAACCCTCTAAAATAGATTTTTCATACTCCTTTTCCAACAGTTTCTTTATTCTTTTTGACATCTCTTTACCAACACCGCCCACTTTTTGTAATTCGGTTTCACTTGCTGTAAAAACAGCTTCAGGCGATCCAAAATATTTTAGCAAATTTTTTGCTATCTTATTATTAACTTTAGGTAAACCCGCTATTAAAAATAATTGTTCTTCATTAGATGACTTTGTTTTCTTTTTTCCCCTAATTGCAATTGTATTTTTTATATGTGCTTGTTCTCGCTTAGCAATAGAAAAAAGTATTTCCGCTGTTTCCATCTGTGAGACAGTCCATATTATTGGTAATGAATATTCTGTTGCTATAGACGCTATAGCACCTCTTATCGCATTTGGGTGTATTTTTCTTCCATTATTAAACAAGGATTCCCCCTCTATTATAAGAATCGGTTTTGGGAAATTATTTTTTAATTCGTTTATTTGTTTGAATAAACGACCGTCAATAATGCTGCTAATAAAATCCGATGTTGTTTTTCTCTCAACAGCAACGTCCTTACTTAGGATATAATCAGAAACCTCAAGTCTTTTCTTTCTAAGACTACACTTCTTTTTCAGTATATCAATAACTTTATTTTTCTCACCAGTATCAGAATATATAATTATCTTTTTTGAATCAAATGTTTTCTGCATATATTTTACCCACTAAAATCTTTCAAACTTCTTTTCTTTCCAAGATAACTGTTGGCTCTTTTTAGTATTTCTTTTGAATTGCTAAATGTTAATTTTTTCATGGCTTCGTCAAAATCAAGCCAAATAAAATCTTTATGTTCATGCGATATCTTGACTTTTTCTGTTGATGTCTTTGTAACGAAAAACACAACCTCTTTGTTAACTAAATTGCCGTCTCTTTTGTAGAAATATTTTATTGAATGCCGAAATCCTTCAATAAAATCGATATCACTTATACCTGTTTCTTCCTCCACCTCTCTAACAACCGTATCTATTTCATTTTCATCTTTCTCGATGTTACCTTTTGGAAAATCCCAATGACCACCAAGATAAAGCAATAAGAGATATTTTTTATCGTCTTCGCATTCTCGATATACAACCGCACCAGCAGATCTTTCACTAATCATTTTTTATCCCTCTTAGTAAACTCCTTAAGTTCTGTTTGTTTTTTCATAGTATTAAGTATATTCTTCATTTTCCTCTCTTTATGATGACCCGACCAATAATATGCTTCGTCCCTTGTATCCTTAGCAACTAAAACAAAAACCTTACCAGGTTTTGTTCTTGCTGTCCTACCTGTTCGTTGAACACGTCTTATAGCCGAAGGCACTGCCTCATAAAATATAACACTATTCGTTTCTTCTATATCCAGTCCCTCTTCACCAACTTGTGAAGCTATAAGTATATTATAGAAACCTGCTTTAAAATCATTCAATATTGCAATTTGCTCTTTTTGAGTTAGTCCTTTACCACGTTTTTTTGCTTGACCAATAAATTCAACAGGAGCAGCATTTTTTACATCACGAAGTGAATGCATAATTTGGGTTATTGTATCTCTAAATTGAGCAAATATTATAATACCCGCATATTTATCTTCTTCGAGCTCTTTTGAAACTATTTCATTTAATTTCTTCAACTTAGGATGTTCTTCTCCTCTTTCAATAAGTTGTTTAACAAGTTTTTCCGCAATAATAAATTTCTCATTTTTCATTAACCTTTCAACTGCCTTTGTTTCTTGTTCTTTCATGTTTTGCATATATTCATTCAATGAATACAAACACTGTGTTTCTAAAAGAAGTAATGCATGATCAACCTTTATTATTTCTGCAAGACGAGACATAGCAGCATAACCCATACCAGTCTTCTTTCTTGCAAGTTCTTGTTGAATTCTTATCATCTCTGTTTTCGTTACAAACGGTTTTCGTATAATACCCCACTTTCTAAGCTTTCCCATTTTTTCTTCTTTTATACTTTCCAAATATTTCTTTATTTTTTTCTGATCATCTGTAAGTTCAACATTTTCCAAATCGTAGTCTACTTTTTGGATATATGGCTTAACATCATCATCATCCCTTGAACGAACTTCAACGTGTTCAACAAAAAGAGTATCTCTAACTTCGTTTATTTTGTACTGATGACTACCGGGAGAAGCAGTTAATCCCAATATTAATGGATCCTCTGCTTGGCTCATATACACTTTAGCTATGTAAGAATAGGCATAATCACCAACAGCTCTATGGGCTTCATCAAAAATTACAAGAGAAAAATCTTTTAGTGATAAACGAGCAACTTTAAGGTCATTTCTTATTGTCTGCGGTGTGGAAAAAACAATCCATGATTTTTTATAAAGCTCTCTACGATCATCTGGATCATTAGAACCTGTAACAACCTTCAATTCACTTTCACCGATTTTCAAAAACTTGCCAAAACTTCTCTTATGTTGTTCAACCAATGGCTTTGTAGGTGCCATAAACAAGATCTTTTTGTCCATATCCTTGTTTAAACGATCTGCAACAACAAGAGCCGCTATATTTGTCTTACCCATCCCTGTAGGTATAACACATAGTGTATTGCCCCGCGCAGCGGTTTTAGCAATATTTTCCTGATACATTCTTCTTTGTATTTTATTCTCATGCAACCAGGGGTGATTGATATATTCCATTAAGTTAACTTACCCAAAAGAGATTTATCCTTATTCAGCACCCATCAAAGGCTTTTTAAAGATTTCTGTTACAGTAATTGAGTTGTGATTTATTATGTCAGATTCATATTTAGATAGTGGGTTTGAAGCAGGAGAAGCTGCTGATATTGTTGGCTTTAGCCCCGGCAGACCCGGAAAACCAATAGGCTCAATAAAAGCAGGAAGACTGCCATCGGGTTCTGATAGTTATCCTTCAGGATCAGGAGCACCATTATCCTTCAGAAATTATACACATCCAGATCAGGTAGAAGACGGTACATATGAGTTGCTCTGGAGTTCAGTTGGTTATGGTGTATTAGTAATGGCTGGATCAACACTACGACAATACAGAATACCAAGTACCACTTACACTGAGTTAGCATCAGCCATTAGAAAAAGAGGTAATGGTGACAAATTCGGTGCGAAATCTCTTAGAGTTGCTTTAACAAAAACAGGACCTCATAAAAGAATAAGAGTTCGTAGAGCAAGGAGAATACCTAAAAAATCTGAGAAAAACGAGAAAAAATAATATAAATATCTAGAAACACAATTTCTTTGTATGGTTGAACAAAACGCTCTTAGAAAGATAAAACCGTCAAAAAATGGAGAAGAAAGAGTCAAAAAATTCGTTAAAAAACTTGTGAAAACAGCAGAATCTGTATCCAATCTTAATTGTTTACCATGCGGATCTATTGGAAAAGGAACATGGCTATCTGGAGATCACGACATAGACTTGTTCATGATATTTCCAAGAAATACTTCAAGAGCAACGCTCGAGAAACACGGACTTGCATTTGGTAAAAAGATTGCAAAAAACCTAAAAGGAAAACATATAATAAAATACGCTGAGCACCCCTATACACAAATAACTGCATCAGGATTTACAATCGACGTCGTACCTTGTTATAAAATAAAAAGACATGAAAAAATCATATCTGCGGTTGATCGTTCACCTCTTCATTTAGAGTTTGTTAAAGAAAAGTTATCCCGTCCAGATGAAGCAAGATTACTAAAACAGTTTTGCAAAGGAATTGGTGTATATGGTAGTGACACCAAAACAGAAGGATTTTCAGGTTACATATGCGAACTTTTTATAATTGCATTTGGATCATTTAAAAAATTAATAAAGGAAGCTTCAAACTGGCAACCGCCGGTTCTTTTAGAGCTTGTAAAAAAAGAGAAGAAATTCTCTGATTCATTAATAGTAATTGATCCTATAGACAGCAACAGAAATGTAGCTGCAGTTATAAGTGATGAAAATTTCATTAAATTCATCTCTGCAGCTAAACAATATACTAAAAAACCAACTTTATCGTTCTTCTTTCCACCAAACAAAAAAACTTTATCAACAACCGAGTTAAACATATTAAAAAAACGGGGAACACACTTCATTACTATTGTAATGAAAAGACCAGACATACTCGATGATATAGTTTATCCACAACTGCGCAGATCATTAAGAAGAATAAATAGTCTACTACATCAACACGAATTCTTCACAATTCGTTCGTTTGTCTTTTCAGATAATAAAAAAATGGTGATTATTTTAGAAGTTGAAAATGAAAAAATGCCTGCAGTTGAAAAAATGACAGGACCAACAATTTATTCAAAAAAACACACAAAAGAATTCCTAACAAAATATGGATCCACTAAAAATATTTTCGGTCCGTTCATAGAAAACGGTCGGTGGGTTGTCGAAAAACCAAGAGAACATAAAACAGCCTTTGATTTAATAAAATCATTTGTTTCTTCTAAGAAATTAGAAGAAAAAGGAATACCAAAGAACATTGCAACACATATGAAAAAATCAAAAATATTAGAAAATTCATTCTCATTATTCAAAAAAGATAAAAATCTGTCCGTAGCAATAAGAGAAAAATATTTTAAGAAATTAATATAAAGTTGAAATAAAAAAACCTAAATTTTACTTGTTAGCTCTCTACAGCTCTTGATTCTCCATTAATTTTATTCACTTTCTCTGTGCACACGTGCATAGTTTGGAGTCAGAACAAGCCAATCTTCTCCTATTCCTGCGATATCTCCATTTATTGCCATACATGTTTTTCTTAACTTTTCAATTGATCTCTTTAGCTCTGCGATATCCTTGTTTCTTAGTTCTTTAATTTTCACTAGAAGTATTGCACCTTCTCTGACTTTTTTTAAAACACGGTCTGCGTCGCCAAAGTCTTCCATTTTTTCAACATGAATCATGACACGTTTGGATGTTTGTTCTTCTTCAAAATCAAGTTCTATATAATCTTCATCAGGAGATAGTCCTTCATTTTCTCTGTTAAATATATTTTTTAAACCCATATGATCACTTTATACTAATTAATTCTTACTAATATTTAAATCTTTATTCGTTTTGAGAGAAATCGCCTTTACATTACTGTAAAATTACATTATTACTTATTTGATATCTCAAGCATGGATACTATATTCCATACCTGTGTTCTTGTATAGGTTGGTATATTTGGATCATTTGAAACATCGTCTAGAATAGAAACAGCTGAATTTATTCTAACAGGAACGTCATTTTTTTCATTATTTAGGTTGTCTCTTGCCTGTTGTATTAGTGTTCGTATATTCCTAGGTACACTTCTATCTTCATTTATTTCCTCTAGTAATCTACTTATTTCACTGAAATTCATAACCCCACCTTTCTAGATTATCCGCCCTTTCCAGGGGAAACCATATCTTGTAGTTTTTCTTGGTTTTCTTTAAGCTTTTCTGTTATTTTTTTCTCTTGTGACTCAATTGTCTTCAATTTAAGCTCAATTTCCTCTTTTTTTTCATCGAGCTCTTTTTTTATCTGTTGTTTTGTTGACTTTACTAGTATAGGACCAACGTTCTTATACACATCACTGCTACTTTTGTCTATTTCTTCTAATGCATTAGATATTTCCCTCTCCTGCATTTCAAGAGTTTGTTTTTGAATCAAAATCGCTTGTAATTGCTGGTTTTGAATTTGAACCTTACTTAGAATTTCTTTTGCTTCTTCTTTCATATAATCACCATCTACTAATCTAAAGCTGCTTTTATCGTGCTTGTACTTTTTTCCTAAAAACAGGTCTTGTCTTTGAAAGTATCCTAAAACCACAAAATGGACATCTTACTTTTTCTTCCAAATCAAAATCTTTCTTACATTTTACACAAATATATCCTGACATTTTCTCACCGTTTAAATTCATACGAACCTGATGCAAACTTTGCTTTGCATTTCCTACATTCCCAAACACCCATTGATTTCCTCTTTATGGTTCTTCTTGAGCATGTTGGGCATTTATACTTTCTTTTCTTGGTTATTTCAACCTTTCGCACCTTTTCCCTGACCTTTTTACCATATCCAACTACCATATAAATCACATTTCATAAAATCTTGTACATAACGCTTAAATCATTATCTATATCTTCATAAAGTCTTTATAAGGAAGAGTATTAAAATATTTATTTATGAAGGGAATAACCCCAATCATAGCGATTATATTATTACTTGTTATTGTAATCGTAGTAACAGCCTCAGCTTTCACCATATTCCAAGGTGTTATAACGAGTTCTGGTGAAACAGCACAAACTCAGGTAGAACAACAATCAGAGCGTCTCAGTAAATGCCTGAGAATTGAATCTGTATCTTCTGACGGAATATATGTTAGAAACTGTGGTCAAGGAATAGTAACTGATATTAAGGTCTATTTAGGCAATGAGGAAATACCATCTGACAACATGAACATAACAGAAGATGGAATTGCCAAAATAAATGTTTCATTCGGCCCACATCCAGGCGAAGGCACAAATCAATTGAGAGTAGCATCATCAAGTGCAACAGCCTTCCCAAGAACTGTTACAATTTCTGGTTTACAGACAATAGAATTAGACTATAACGATATTCTTGAAGATGGTGACGTAATTAACTCAGGATTTAAAGCCGGTATAGGTCCTGGAACTATGAAACTTCAATCAATTGGTGCAACCGTAGCACGAAGCTATATTGATTTTCATACATCATCTTTACCATCAAATGCCGTTATAACTCAAGCTAATATTAGTCTTGAAATAACATCAGTTGTAGAATCAGAAGATCGTGATATAGAATTCAGAAAACTCACACCAAAGGGAAGTAATTGGGGTGACGGAATGGATGCTGAAAATCTTTATCTTTATAATAATATATCTGCAGGTGATCTATATACATCAGAACCATGGAATGCTGCTTGGGTAATAGGTGACCGTATAAATATTACTTTAGGAAACACCGCCACAACTGAAATGACAAAGGCCATTTCACAGGGCTGGTTTAGTTTAGGAATAAAATTCTTTGACGATGACCCGCCAGTGGGTTTAAATGATCGTATTAGTTTTCATACAGAAGAAACCACAAACCCAGAAGATGATGCACCACGTCTTGTTGTTACGTATTATAGAATATCATAATTTTTAAATTGTCAGAAAACAAACTATTTCTATGCGTGGAATAACCCCAATCATAGCGATTATATTATTACTTGTTATTGTAATCGTAGTAACAGCCTCAGCTTTCACCATATTCCAAGGTGTTATAACGAGTTCTGGTGAAACAGCACAAACTCAGGTAGAACACCAATCAGAGCGTCTCAGTAAATGTCTGAGAATTGAAACTGTAACTGCTGACGGAATATATGTTAGAAACTGTGGTCAAGGAATAGTAACTGATATTAAGGTCTATTTAGGCAATGAGGAAATACCATCTGACAACATGAACATAACAGAAGATGGAATTGCCAAAATAAATGTTTCATTCGGCCCACATCCAGGCGAAGGCACAAATCAATTGAGAGTAGCATCATCAAGTGCAACAGCCTTCCCAAGAACTGTTACAATTTCTGATTTGCAAACAATAACTCTAAGTTGGAGTGATGTTCCAGAAAATGATTTTATTATTGAGGATGGATTTGTAAACAATTTATTTATTTTAGATTGGTTTAACACCTTCTTTTACATTGGACATCGTGACGGTAACATAAATAGAGGTTTTATTGATTTTGATATTTCTCAATTACCTTTTAACGCAGTAATAACAGAAGCAAACATTAGTTTAAGACGACACAGTTTCTCTGGCATTGATGTTGTAGAAGTCAGAAACCTACCAGCTAAATCAGATGATTTTGTCACCAACGAAGAATTATATGATACTATAGCTCTTGGTGAATTTTACTCAGAAAAGCCAATAAGCGAGTTTCCGATAAATGCTCATATTAACATAACTTTAGGAAATGGTGCCAACAACAACATAACACAAAGCATTTCAAAAGGTTGGTTTAGTCTTGGATTTAAAACCACGGGGGAAGCTGATGGTAACCATTATACTCCTTGGTCAGAAGATGCAGAAAATATTGGTTACACACCACGTTTAGTTTTGACATACTACACAATAGAATAATTATTTCTCGAAATACTGTAAAAGAATTCTCCAAGCTTCATCAAGCGTTGATCCAAATATTAACATACCTTCTTCATGACCACCCATGACGATTATTCCTTTTTCTTCCTTTATCAATCGTTTTATTTCGTCAACAATTTCAGATGTTCCGCTACCAATGTGTTCTGGTGTTTTGGGTGTGTTGTTTTTGAGTAACTTTTTCCATAATTCCAAGTTATGAGCATGAATAACAGCATTTATTTTTTTGTTGGATTCGTACACTGCTGCATGCGTTAAAGATTCAAAAGAAGGTGGTGTAAGACCAAAACATTTTAACCAATTTTTCTCAAAATCGTAATCAATAACTTCAACATAGTCTTTCTCTGTTATTTTTGGTTTTGTACCTGTTCCAGAACCAGTAATAATAAATCCACTTTCACTTCTTATACTGACGTTTCCAAAACCAGCTCCAGCAAACTCTCCGGATTTAAACATTCCTATAAATCCCATCTCATAGAGCTTATTTCTTAAATCATTCAGTTCTTTTATAGAATCTAATTTTATTTTATCCGACTTTACCAGCTCGTAATTAAATTTGATGTATTCCCCGGCCATAGAAATCACTTAAATTTCTCAGGATAAAGCTTCTTTACGCAATCTTCATGTGGAACACACACACCACGTTCTGTTATAAGTGCTGTCACAAGCCTTGATGGAGTCACATCAAATGCGTAATTTGCTGCATTACTATCTTTCGGAGTCAATAAAACTTCCTTTACCTTATCCTCACAAAAGCCTCTTGCGTATTTTACTTCTTCGTTTCCTCTTTGTTCAATTGGTATTTCCTTTACACCGTCACGAATTGACCAATCAAATGTTGAAGAAGGCAAAGCAACATAAAAAGGAATTAAATTATCATAAGCAGCTAATGCTTTAAGATAAGTTCCGATCTTATTTGCAACATCTCCTGTATATGTTGTTCTATCAGTACCTGTAATAACCATGTCAACAAGTCCATGTTGCATTAAATGTCCACCAACATTGTCGGCTATAACTGTGTGTGGAACACCATGTTTTCCAAGTTCCCAAGCAGTTAATCTTGCACCTTGGTTTCTTGGTCTTGTTTCATCAACCCATATGTGAACCTTTATTCCTTTATCATGAGCTGCGTACATTGGCGAAGTAGCAGTTCCATAATCAACACAAGCAAGCCAACCAGCATTACAGTGTGTCAATATATTAACAGTTTCGTCTTTTCCTTCTTCTTTTTTTCTTTTAGCAATCTCTTCAATTATCTTAACACCGTGTTCTCCTATCATCCTACACATTTCAGCTGATTCATCTTCAATTTTCTTTGCATTTTCAAGCAGAATTTTAGTTTTATCATCTTTATTTTTTATAATTTCTAACTGATTATCGACAGCCCAATTCAAATCAATGGCTGTTGGTCTTGTTTTTCTTAAAGTTTCAGCAGCTTTTTCAATGTCTTCGCCATTTACTGCCGCCAAATACATACCATAAGCAGCTGTTGCACCAATTAGTGGTGCACCACGAACATGCATATCCGTTATAGCTCGTGCAGCATCTTCAACAGTTTTCAAATCTTCAATAATAAATTCATGGGGTAAATTTCTTTGATCAATTATCTGAATTGTCTTTTCATCCTTAACCCATATTGTTCTATAATGTTTACCATCGACATTCATACAATCACCTCTGTGGTTCAATTATTATTTTTAACGATTCAGAGCCATCTGCCATTAATTGGAAACCCTTCTGGATATCACTCAAAGGCAGTCTGTGTGTAATCATATCATCCACTTTTAGCTTTTTTAAAAATATGTATTCCATTGATTTTTGCAAATCATCAGGACCGCAATAATAAGATGTGATTATCTTCACTTCTTTTCTCCAGAAATCATTTACAGGAACCACTACTTCTTTATCGGGTGCGGGAACCGTAAACAAAATAATTCTTCCTCCCAAACCAACACTTTTCCATGCAGTCTCAAAGGCTTTTAGAGCCGCAGTACAAAGAATAACAACACTAAATTTCTTGTCTGACGAATTGACGCTTTCTTGAAGCGTCGGTTGGATTGTATTTGCGCCAAACTTCCTTGCGTATTCCAATTTTTTTTCGTTTATATCAATAGCTGTGACATCTGCTCCTTTATTTTTGGCAAGTTTGGTGTGTAACAATCCAGATATCCCACTACCTATTACAAGAATTTCGTCTTTTTCGTTAACACCAGCAAGCTTCTGCGCTCTTATAGCACAAGCAAGTGGTTCAATAAATGTTGCAGTTTCATAACTAATATCATGTGGGAGACTAAAAACAGCCTTTTGCAGCTCCTCAGGAATACAAACAAATTCTGCAAATGCTCCTGGCATTCTAGCCTTTACATTAGGACATATTGATTCATGACCATCACTACAAGTCTTGCAGTTCTGACATCCAACCTTTGGTGCAACAAATACCCTATCACCTATCTTGAACTTTTCTATACCTGGTCCAACTTCAACAATTTCCCCACTCATTTCATGACCTTGTACTAACGGGGCTCTAGGCATTCTATACCACTCAGCAAGATCGCTTCCACAAATTCCACTAGAATGAACTTTAACAAGAATTTCTTTATTCTTAGGAATAGGTGTTTCCTTTTCTTCGATTCTCACATCTCTATTGTTATAATACATCGCAACACGCATTTCTATCACTTTTTGTTCTTGAATATTTCATAAGCTTCTTCTGCGCTTCTGTTTTCTTGGACAACTGCTCTTACAGCTTGAATCATTGCAACCGGACTTTCGCTTTGGAATATGTTTCTGCCCATGTCAACACCACTTGCACCAGCATCAATAGCATCTCTTGCCATTTTTAATGCTTCTTCTTCAGGCAGCTTTTTACCACCTGCAATCACAATTGGCACTGGACATCCTTCAACAACCTTCTCAAAATTGTCACAATAGTATGTTTTTACAACATGTGCTCCTAATTCAACTGCCATTCTTGTTGCAAGCCCAAGATATCTTGCGTCTCTGGCCATATCACGACCAACAGCTGTTATTGCTAGAACAGGCATTCCATGGTTTTCGGCTTCATTTACAAGTCTTCCCAGATTTGATATTGTCCTGTCTTCGTTTTTTGCGCCGACAAAAATAGACATGCCAACACCAACTGCATTCAGTCGTATTGCCTCATCCATTGATGTTGTTATATCTTCGTTTGATAAGTCACCTAAAATGCTTGGTCCTCCTGATATTCTCAAGAAAATTGGCACATCGTTTTCTGCAGGAATACAGTTTCGTAACATACCTCTTGTTATAAACAAACAATCGGCGTAAGGTAGTAAAGGATTTATTGATTCTGAGAACTTTCTCAATCCTGTTGTGGGACCTTGGAAATATCCATGATCAACAGCTAACATGACTGTTTTGCCTGTTTTAGGCTTTAAAAATCGCGATAATCTATTCTTCATTCCCCAATGCATATAATTAACACCTCTTTTAGATACAATAACATAAAAGTAGTTAATTATTAAAAGCTAAATTGCAACAGGACTCGAACCAGCATGCCAGCTCTTACGTGGACGAACACGAACTTTATACAGTCTTTCACTATTATCGTCCAATATTATTGCCGTTCCTTTCCATTTTGGCAATTCATTGATGTATCTTGTAATATCAAATAACATGTAGGTCTGCATTATTGCTTTCAAAGCATCAATATCTCCTTTTGCAGTTAATCTGTGTGATAATATCAAATCACACTGTGCAAGCGCATCTGGATGCAATTTCTCAGGTCTCTGAGTAGCAAGAACAAGTGTTATCCCCGGTTGCCGGCCTTCTTTAACGATTCTATTCAGTGTATCTGTAGCAGGTGTTCTTCCTATACCAGGTAAAAAGTTATGAGCTTCGTCTATCAGAATCCAGCACATCGGCACCCGTGCTATTTTAATTCCTTCAACATCTGCTAATTCTTCTTTACGTCTTGCCTTAACTCGTTCAGTAAATACACTTCGACCGATAAGAGAAACGAGTAAGGCTCTAACATTTGATGGTGTTAAACTGACATCAAGAACTGTTGTTTTTCCACCCTCAAGTATAGTAGGCATCTCACTATCGCCAAAAATACCCCAGCCCTTTGCAGCTTCTAAATAATTTTTTAATGCCAATTTTTCATTCGCAAAGCCCTCCTGAACATGAATTGTATTTATAATATCATCAAGAGAGTAATTTCCCCTCATTTTTTTGATAATCTGGTAAAACAAAATACCCAGGGGTTCCGTCTGCTTTAGCTCAAACACAGTTAACCAGTCTTCTGGTGTAAGTTCATTTGGTGATATAGAAAACGTTGAATCATATTCAACACCTGATTTGAAGAATATATTTTCCTGGCCAACGGGAACAGAAACATGTATATTCGCATAAGCCTTTGGTTTTATATCCCACTTATTAAGTAATAAAAGATCTTTCTCATTTGCAGATTTCATTGTCCAAAAAATGCCCTGTGTATCAATTATCAAACTACATAAATTACTTCTTATATTATCGGGAAGTTCCATTATTTCCTCTACAAAAATTCCCAAAGAAAATGATTTTCCTGATCCCCTCTTCCCAGTTATGCAAACAATATGGGGTCGTAAGATATCCATCCTAACAGGAGTAGTTGTATGAGCATCCTCACCAGTACCAACCAGATGTTTACCCAGGTATATGGTACCTGTTTCACCATATTTCTTCAAATCTTCTTCGTCTCTGCCGACCACGATTACAGGCATACACTATTATTTGTGTTATAGAAATTAATGCTTTTAGAAAGCGAATAAAGTTGACAAACCAAAAAGTACGATTATCAATGCAAAAACTGCTCCCCATATTTTTCTATCCCATGCAAAAATCTTTGCACCATCAAGCACAAACACTGGCAACATGTTGAAAAGAGCTAACCAAATATTAACAAACATTCCTGTAACAAAAACATCTGCTAAAAACCCTGTTGGAAATATAAATAACAGTCCAAAAAATATACCAACAAGCACGAGATTCATAACAGGACCCATTAATGAAACAAGACCATATTTCTTTTTTGTTATCGGACTAAATCGGCCATATAAATCAGCTCTTGGATGTATTACAACCGCACCCGGTGCTGCAAAAACAAAACCAAAAAACGAGAACATCACAGCCATAATGAGTCCGCGTGACCACATCTTAAATTCAGCATAGTATCCGTATTTTTTTGCCAAATAACGATGACCCATCTCGTGTAAAATAAAACCAAGTGATACGGCGATTAAAGACGAAACAAGCAATGAAACGAAATTAAATCGGAATCCTCCAAATATACCGCCCCCTCTTGCGATGGCAAAAGCTGCTGCTAAAACAACTGCAGATATCATAATTGCTTTTATTTCTTCTTGTTGCATTTCAAACACCTAAAAAAAAGGAGGCATCCCATAGTCGATATAATAAATCATAAAAGTTTATCCACCATCATCGCTCCACTCAGTAACATCTAAGCATCTTTCATACAACTTAGGGCTGCTTGGTTCCCCACCTGACCCAATTCATTATATAAGAGATCCCAAATGGCTGAGCTTCTCAGCTTTGACAATGGGCCCTTATAACTCATTACACCTTCCATGGATTTCAGTTCCAGCATGAGGCGGACTTCTGGTTACAGGTCGCCGCCAATGACCCAACCTAGCCTCCATTTTATTTTTTAAAGACAAAATATTTATACTACAGATAGACATAATAAAGCTATGAAAGGTATATCTCCGCTCATAGCAGCCGTATTTTTGATAGTTTTCACTGTGTTGATTGCAGGAATACTCGCAACATTTGCAACATCATTAACAAGAGAACAAATAGCCACAACAGGTGATGAGGCAAAGTGTATAGGAGCACTCGATTTAAACACATTAAGTTTTGATTCAGCTTCAGATATTGTAAGCTTTAGATTAAGAAACACTGTAATTAGATCTGATCTGGTACTTGAAGATTTATCAATAATAATAGAATTTGATGATCCAAGCGAAAACTCGGTATATCCATGGGACAATGCAAGTGTTACTGGATTCGTTGATGGAAACATAGACCCAAGTGAAACCCTGTTTGTAAATGTAGACGTGTCTGATAAGACCTCAGATCCAAAAAGCTTAGAAGTTGTTGCAGGAAACTGTCCTAGAGCACCAGCATCAATGTCATTCCGATAAGACATGTATCAGAAAATCATGGTTTTTCTATTTTTACAAGTTATTATAATTGTCAGTATAGCTAAATGAATTATTAAATATCACCTTTTCCAATAGTTATTCATGAAAAAAGGAGTTAGTCCACTCGTAAGTGGAACTATGTTTATTTTAATTACTGTAATAATAGCAACACTCGTTGCTGGATGGCTTACAACGGTTTCTAATGAAAGATCAAGTGAATTACAAAACACCACCCAAGAAAAGCTAAGATGTCAGAATGCTGACCTATTTATAAATAAATTATATTATGATTGTAACATGAATTGTTTCACCGGGATTCCTTATAAAATCGATGCAAACATGAGAAATAGTGGATCACTTTTATTACAATTTTCAAAACTTAATTTAATTTTCAATAATGGAAATATAATAAGACTCGACAGTCCAACACACGACATATCTGCAGGAGAAGTTGACACCTTTGGATTCAACAGCATAATGATTACATCTGATCCTCCTATACCAGGAGCACTTGCACAGACACCACCAATGCTTGATACAGATACTCTAATGTTATTACATTTCAATGAGGGTTCTGGTGATGTTGTATACGATACATCTCCACATGGAAACAATGGTACTATTATAGGACCCACATGGATATCTGGACTATTCGGAAACGCATTAAATTTCCAAGATTCTGATCATAGAATAATTGTTCCAAGCTCAACTTTGTTTAATTCTATAACCAACGAATTGACAGTTGAGGCTTGGATAAATCCCGAAACAGCTACAATGGACAACATTGGAATCGTGTGTCGGGGTGTATTTAATAACGAGCAATTTTGTTTACATATTTCAAGACAAACCGTAATATTTTTTGTAAGAGATAATTTTGGAAATAAATATGAAGTACCGAGCAACACAGAAGTTGGAATAGGAGATTGGAGCCATGTTGCAGGCGTTTACAATTCACAAGACAATAGAATGGAAATATATGTAAATGGTGAAATCACAATTGGTGATTCTAATACCCGCAATGTAAGACTACTAACAAATGATATTTTAATTGGAAACATAGAATCCGCTTTAGGCGGTCCGTCTGTTGGATTTGAAGGTGGTATTGACGAAGTAAAAATATCCAATATATCAAAATCATTTACATCACCAGGCGCCATAGATAGCATAGACCTTATAATAGACGTGTCTTATCCTAACATAAATTTTGTAAGGCTTTATGACGAAAGTGAAAATTTGATAACAGAATATGATGTTGGCGGCGCCAATAATTTCAATGTAGTTCTAGAAGACATAGAAATAACAAACTATAGGGTTGTTGTTGAATCTGATAAGATAATAGAAAAATGGTACCCATGTAGTCCAGAATCGAATTGTTTAGAAAATTGTATTGATACATCAATAATCGATAAAGCTAACATAATAAGTATTAACTGTCCTGGAACAGGATTTGATTCAATACCTGTAAATGAGTTCGAGTTTATAAATTGTATATAGCGTGAAAGAATGGTATCTGTACTGGTAGGTGGTGTTATTTTAATTGCATTAGCAATTGTAATAGCCTCGCTTGTAAGTGATTTTTCTTTAACAATGACTAATCAAGAAACAGAAGAAATAGATATAAGGACAGAACAAGCAATAGATTGTAGCGTATCAAACGTGGAAATAAACGATATTTATCTAAATCTTAACACAAACGTAGCCAGGATTTTTTTAAAAAATTCAGGACTTAATGAAGAGGAAATATTGGCTATGGAGTTTTTTAACACAACAAATGATCTTGCATATAACTTATCATCTTTCCCATTCTTCTTACCAAAAGGTGAAATAAAAACAGTAGAATTCAATATAACAAATATAATGCAAAATTGTGAAGATTTCTCATATGTCAGAGCAGTTACGAATTGCATTATTACTGAGAGCAATGAAATATCTGTTTGTGTTTAGTTTACTTAGGAGTGAAATAAAGGTGCCTTACTTTTTTCTTTTTTAATTTATGTTTAATTTTATGGTGAAGTGATTTTTTACTCCCGCCAAGTTCTTTCTCTTTTTTCTCTATGGTTTTCAATTCTCTCTTTGCTAATGAATATTCCTTCTTTAGTTCTTTTTTCTCTATAGATTTCAATTCTCTATTTGCAAGTTTATACTCTCTTTGAAGTTTTGGCTTTCCACCATAAGTCATCTTTTTAGATAAGAACCTAACTGAAAATGAAGTATACAATACAGTAATCAATATGACAACAAGAATTATATTTGATATTAACTCTGCTCCTGGTATAGCGTATGTAAATGCTATTTGAGCAAGCACGGCTGGAGCAAGACCTCTTGGTGTCATTATTCTCATCATGTTCATATCATGTTTATCAACTTTCATTTTTATTACAGAAAATTGAACTGCAACAAATCTCAAGACTATGAGTATTAATGATATGAAAACACCATAAAACAGAATAACAACAAAATCAGATGTAAAAACAAATATTATACCTAATAACACAAAAAAGAAAGATCTAATAAAGAACGAAACTTCTGATTGGAATGTTTTCAATAGGTGGTCTGCTCCTACCATCATTCTTGTTTTCATTATATTTGAAAATATTTTTCCATTACCCAAAACCATACCAAAAAGAAGAGATGCTATGGCACCAGACCCTGCTAAAACTTCAACACTTACATATATCAGGAATAGCGCTGCCAGTGTAAGCATATAATCGAAAGATTTTCCCTTTAGTTTTTCTAAAACAAATAACCAAAGTATACCAAAAAATAAGCCAAACACCGCACCTATGGAAAAACTACTAACAACAGCTTGAACAGGAGATACTGCTATCTCAGTAAATGCAATAATATTCATGAGTGCTATCGCAATAACAATAACCAACGCATCTGTAAATATAGATTCAAGACTGAGTAGTGTCTTTATTTGACTTCTTATACTCAGCTTATTAACTATGGATAAAACTATTGGCGAACTTGTGCCACCCAACATTACACCAATAAGCAAGCCTGTAAGCATGTCTGTATTAAAAATGTATATTGAAATACCTCCAATAACAAAGGTACCAAGTACTATGTTTACTATAGCCAACAACGTACTTCTGGGTGCACCACGAATTAATTGATAAAAATTAAGATGTAATCCAGCATCAAATAATATAATTAACAGTGCAATTGAAGACAAAAAGGGGGTAACCAATAGGAACATCTGACGGTCTGCAAACCCAAGTATTGGTCCTAAAAAGAATCCAAAAAGCAATAGCCAAAAAACGTCGGGTATACGTGTTTTATTGAATATCAATGAGCCTATATAACCTATCATAATCGTAAAACCAAAAATGGCCAATATACCTAATATGTTTATTTCTACCATGTACGGAACCCTGATAAAAATATGGTGAAGATCCGTATATAAGTAAATTTTAAAAGTATGATATACAAAAGTTAAAGATATTGAAGTATGCTTCGCATGCTTTGATCATTCATGCCTCGGTAGCTCAGCTGGTAGAGCATCTGACTTGTATGGTCTGATATTAAGAGGCCCGACGGGTCTGTGACTTAATGATATCAGAAGGTTGGGGGTTCGAATCCCTCCCGGGGCTGATTTTTCTTTCTTTTTGTTTTTCCGCGATATCATAAATCAAAAGAACTAAATTTTTGTATTTTGTCCAAAATTTCCTGTTGTTTATCTTCTTTAGTATATATGTAAACAAATATTTTCGATTTGCCAAATATGAGTTCTATGTTATATTTTCCATTCTCAAAATTGAAGGTCGTATCTATATATTCATTTATATCAACCTCACTTGTCATGATAGGTTCATTTGTCTTTTTGTCTATTTTATGAGCAAAGTGGCACGTCATTATGTCAAATTCTGAGAAATCCAAATCATGTAGGAATCCGACAAATCCTTTGATAAATTCCTGTGTTTTCTCAAATGTAAATGCATTTCTTGTAGATGATTTATGAGCACCTAATATTTTTATTGTCATATTAAAAATATAGAAATAATCTTTTTAAGGATATAGTAGGGCTTTGAACCATTTGCTCAATCCCTCCCGGGGCTTAATTTTTACAATTTTATAATAATGCATTGATATTTTGTTGTTATTATCGGCCTCTCTTTAGCCCCTCTTTTTTCAAGAAAATCGCATATTGATTTTTTAATTCCTGGTGTTTTCTTCCATTCATAATCATCGAAAATTATTACTCCTCCTGGAACCATCCTGTCATAAAAGAACTCCAGAGTTTCATAATTAGACTTGTAAACATCAACATCAATGTAGACAAAAGAAAACTTTTCATTTTCTATTATTTTTCCAGTTTCAGGAAACACGCCTTTTACAAGTTCAATACTGTCATCATCCTCGAAAAGTTTTTTAACATTCTCGATTGGCTCTGCAAACTCTCCTTTTACATGAGCTTCATCATGTTTATCTGTTACTGGATCTGGTTCTGGCAAACCCTCAAAAGTATCGAACAAATAGAACTTTTTTGATTTGTCCTTGACAAGTGAAACCATCTTTGCCGAACCTCCTTTAAAAATACCTATCTGTGCAAAGTTGCCTGACAAAGCATTTGCATATTTGGCAAATTGATACAAGAAAAACAGTCTATGATGGCTCACAAGTGTTTTATCATACATTTTTTTACATAACTCTAAAAACTCTTCATCGTCTTTCCATGCAGGGCTAAATTCATTTATACCCATTGTGTTTATTAGTCCAACAGTGTATTTCTTGATGTCATCCATTGTATTACCTTTTCTCATTTAACTTGAAAAAGTATTAAAATCTATTAGATATTAGGGACTTGAAATCTTGTCAACTACCCTCCCGGGGCTCAAGAACAAAATATTCAAAAATTTCTTTTGTAATTATTTCTAAAAATTCTGATAAACAATTATTTTTTTCATAAAACGGGTAAGCGATAACTTTATACATTGACATGTATCAATATGTAAATAGGTTTTTATGTATAGAAAAAAAGATCTGATTTTATTGAAAGCTTTATCAGACGATACAAGATATAAAATAGTGTATTTTCTTCTTGGTGGAGAAAAATGTGTATGCGAGATATTCCCTCATGTGAAAAGGACACAATCAACTGTATCTATTCAGTTAAGTAAGCTCGTCAGCTCAGAAATTCTTACTTCTAGGAGAGAAGGAAAAAAAGTGTTCTACAGAATAAATAATCATAAAGTTTATGATATTTTTAAAGCGCTGGGTATCTCAAAAGGGAAGATTTTGAAAAAGAGTTGTTGTATGGAGGGAAGAAAATGAAAAGAATAATTATCATTTTCCTTTTAATGACAATTCTTATTTCTTTGGGGTGTGTGAATCAGGAAGAAAGTAATACAAACATTAATTCAGCTGATAATACTTTGATCATTAGAAAAGATATTCCGTATTCAAAAAATGTTGAAAAAATTGAAGTATTCCATTTTCACGGGAACAATCAATGCCAAGGCTGCATCAATGTAGGTAAATGCGCAGAAAGTGCTGTAAACGAATATTTCCAAGATGAGCAGAAATCTGGTCTCGTAATGTTCGATCATATTAACAGTGACTTGCCTGAGAACGTAGATATTGTTCAACAGTACGGCACAATAGGATCTTCTCTATGGATTGGGGTTTACCTTAAGGATGGTAGTTTTTCAAAAGAGCATAATATCAATGTTTGGTACAAGACAAGCGATATGAAAAAGTGCAAGGAATATATCAAAGGTGTAATAGAGAAGAAGCTAAAAGGTTGATTAAATGGACATAATGGCATTCGTGGAGGTAATGGGAACAAGTGAGATTGTACCATTAGCGGCATTTTTCATTGGTATTATGATGGCGATGAGCCCATGTCCCATGGCAACAAACATCACGGCAATTGCTGCTGTCTCAAGAAAAGCGGGTGATAACAGAAAGACGTTGTTTTTCGGTCTTGCATATACATTAGGAAGAATGTTTACATATGTCGGGATAGCAGCTGCCATTGTGTGGATAGGAATAAGCACACAATCAATTTCAATAGTTCTTCGGGGTGGTGGTGAATTTTTCCTGGGGCCTTTGTTGATAATCATAGGAGTTTTACTCAGTGGAAAAATAAGGTTCCCGTCGTTCAACATCAAAGGAGTAAGCAGGTTGAAGGAATCGTTGGTAAATAAAGGGGTCGTTGGATCATTTGTTCTTGGGGCTTTATTCGCCCTTGCTTTCTGTCCATTTAGTGCGGTCCTTTTTTTTGGGATGCTTATCCCACTTGCAGTTATTATGAGTGACGCATTGATACTTCCATCAATATTTGCTTTTGCAACTGGAATACCCGTAATTATATTTTCACTAATACTTGGTTTTGGTGTTTCAAGACTCGGATCTACTATGAATAAGGTTAATGTAATAGACAAGTGGACAAGAAGGATTGTATCACTTGTGTTCATAATCGTGGGAATATATTGTTTAAGCGTATTGATCATATGAGGTGACATATAAATGCAAATAACAATTATCGGCTCTGGATGCCCAAAATGCGAGGCACTTTACAATAAAGTAAAGAAACTCAAAGAAGAGGGAAAAATAGATGCGAAGATCGAATACAAAAAAGACGTAGCTGAACTCGTGAAGAGAGGAATAATGGGAAGCCCCGCCATATTAATAGACGGAAAGCCTGTCTATGTCGGCATGCCGAGTGATGAAGAATTGTTGAAGATCATAAAAGAAAAGGAGAAATAATCATGAAAGAAAGAAACTCATTACTATTAATTGTGTTAATTTTTCTAATTTTCTTTTTCATGCCAATAGATAATAGCATATTTAATGGTGCCATATTAAACGGGGTTTCTTTACTTCATGAATATGCAACAGAACATTTTCTTACATGTTTATTGCCAGCCTTTTTCATTGCAGGAGCAATAATAGTTTTTATAAGAAAAGAAACTGTTTTAAAGTATCTCGGACCAGAAAGCAAAAAATATATTTCATATTCAATAGCTTCTGTTTCTGGAGCTGTTCTTGCAGTATGTTCATGCACAATACTACCATTGTTCGCGGGAATAAGAAAAGGTGGTGCGGGTTTGGGGCCTGCTGTAACATTTCTGTTTTCGGGTCCTGCTATCAACATTGCCGCGATTTTCCTTACATTTAGTGTACTGGGATTCGATATTGGATTTGCGAGAATAATATTTGCTATCATATTATCAATAATTGTCGGTTTATCAATGGAATTGATATTCAGAGAAAAAATCGGAACAAAAAAATTATTTTTTCAAAATAATAAAAAACCGTCAATAAACAAAACAACACTTCTTATTTTCTTTTTCTCAATGGTTATGGTCATTGTTGTGAATGGTTTGCAGATAAATACAATTACGAAATATGTAATTATAACTATTTTTATTATATCAGCAATTTTAATCGTCATATTCAAATTCCAGAAAAATGATACAAAAGAATGGTTAAGTGAGACGTGGAAATTCTCAAAACTATTGATCCCGTATTTGTTCATAGGAGTTTTCATTGCAGGTTTTATAATACCCATACTACCACAAGAAATAATAGAAAGTGTTGTTGGACAAAACACACTTTTTGGGAACCTTGTGGCTTCTGTGTTTGGAGCGTTCATGTACTTTTCCACCCTGACAGAAGTACCAATACTACAGGCACTAATGGCCAAAGGTATGTCAAACGGTCCTGCTCTTGCATTACTTTTGGCAGGACCAAGTCTTAGTTTGCCTAATATGCTGGTAGTAAAGGGTATAATGGGAACAAAGAAAACTTTAGTTTATATAATTTTGGTTGTAATCTACTCTACAATTGCCGGATTAATTTTTGGCTCATTATAGTTATATGATGGTTAAATGTCAAAATAAGTTACAAAACCCTGGAAAAGGTTTTTTTCGAGAGGCTGAAAGAATTTAGATAATAACAACCCTCTTATATTCCTCTGACCAATATATCTATAGTACAATTCAAACCAATGTTCTCCAACCCTCCCGGGGCTATACTCGATTCATTTACCTTTTCCAAAACGTCCTCGTAACATGTAATTGCCACCTTCTATCCTTATTGCTTTACCATTCACAATTGCATCAGCTATCTTTTTTCTGGCAGACAAAACCAAACGATGAAATGTGGGTTGTGATATGTTCATTTTCTTTGCTGCTTCTTCCTGTTCAAGACCCATCATATCTTTCAAACGTAAAGCCTCAAATTCATCTACTGTTACGATAGATTCTTCTAAGTCAATCATCCTAACTCCAGCAGGTTTGAAATATGTAACGCCTGGTATTGCTTTCACTCTACGAAACTGTCTTGGTCTTGGCATTTTTAATCCTCTTTTTGTCGATTAAATCTTCTACCAAAGCCTCTTCCAATTGGTTCTGTTCCTTCACATTTTCCCAACTGTCGTCCAGTTTTTGGTCCTTTACCTTCTGGTCCTGTTCTATCTCTTCTTGGCATATTTTCCACCTCTAATTATTAATAATGAATATATATTCATAATCTATTTAAAGGTACCATTATTTATTTTTTCATATTTTAAGCCTATTAAAATTTAATATTTTATACAGTTGTGATATACAATTATATATGGTTTGCTGGATTATTCCTTTGATAGCAACAATGGTTGGTTTTATCGGAAGAAAAGTATCTCATAAGAAAAATCTCCATGGATTTTGGCTGAATATAATGCTTCTCGGTGGTGCACTTTTCGGAGCAATAGACCATCTCTGGTATGGTGAGTTATTCCTTATCAATGCAAATTGGCTTACGGATTTGGCTTTAGGTGGTATAATTACTGGAGGAATAACTACAAGTTGGGGTATTATAGTTTTCAAACCCAAAATAACCGACTCACTAAAACATTTGAGCTATCAACTGGGTATTTTGAGGAAATAGAATCAAGTTTAGATAAAACTGAAGTTGCAATAGAGCTTAATTAAAAGTTATTGCCTTTAGTTATTTTATTCTTAAATGGAATCTTAGACATATATATCACAAGGACGTGGGATTACGAAGTAGTTACATTCTGCCCTCCCGGGGCTATGTAAAAAAGTTTCACACCCCTTTATCTTTTTTTCTATTCATTTATTTTTCTACATCTATAATTCTATTCTATCTTTCATTTCAGTATCCAAGCAACTAATGCATTTGCCACTGTAGTTTCTATGAAATCCAAAAGATTCATCGCACGCTATACATTTTCTCATATTTATCACATCTATATTTTTTAATAAGGATAACACAATTCCGACATCTGAATTTCGGAAATTTAAAAACTTTTACAAATTATCTATAAATCTCTAAAATATCGTACACACCAAATTTGAAATGTCTTTTCCAGCAAAATCGTTGCATTGTATCTGTTTATGAAATCATCACTTTTAGAAACCGTGATTCCGTATTACCAGCCTTATAATATAATTATACATCCCGTATTACTTAAAGATATAAAATTTTCATCACCAATTAGTTAATACTACTTATCATCCCAATATATTCAAGGACGTGGGATTACGAAGTAGTTACATTCTGCCCTCCCGGGGCTAAATTTTATTTTTTTAAGCGTTACAGTGAAATTTTCTATTATATGATTAACAAAATTCAAGAATTAGCGAAAACAAGATTAGCTCAAAATGATGATGCACATGGATATGAACATGCAGTAAGGGTTGCTAATTTAGCAGGAGAAATTCATGAACACGAAGGAGGAGATAAATTAATTATCACTGCTTCTTGTTATATGCATGACTGGTGTGCATTCAAGGGAAGAGAATATCATGTTAGTGAGGAAGCAATGGAAGAAATAAGAAAAGATTTAGAAGCATTGAATTTTCCAAAAGATAAGGTTGAGAAAGTTATTGAGATAATACACCATCATGAAGATTACGATTTTGTAAAGAAAAAAAC
The DNA here is from genome assembly GCA_042584825.1 of Candidatus Aenigmatarchaeota archaeon. Taxonomy (GTDB): domain Archaea; phylum Aenigmatarchaeota; class Aenigmatarchaeia; order GW2011-AR5; family GW2011-AR5; genus JBHOSK01. Next base: position 23,065 of record JBHOSK010000002.1, on the reverse strand, counting down.
AAAACTTTCAAAAGAATGTCAAATTCTTCAAGATGCTGATAGATTGGATGGGTTAGGGGCAATAGGAATTGGTAGATGCTTCTATGTATCTGCAAAGCTTAACGAACCATTCGGCACTCCAGATGATATGAAGAAACTACCAGAAGATTATCATGTAGGTCAACTCACATCTGCTATCAGACATTTCTACACAAAACTACTCAATCTTAAAGATACGATGAATACAGAATTTGCCAGAAATTTAGCTCAAGAAAGACATGATTTCATGGTTGAATTTTTAGAAAGATTAAAATCAGAATGGTCTGGAAAAATTTAGGGACTTGAAATCTTGCCAGTTATCCTACCGGGGCTCACTAACCTCTGGGATAACTAAGAATCTTTAATAAGAACATCGACTTAATTTATATCAATAATAAAGCATTTGGTGATAAGGTTGGGTTATAGAAAGTTACTGCTAGTGGGAATATTTGTATATATATTAGTTGTAATTTTATCTGTACCAGTTCATACATCATATGTAGCAACACAACTAATAGATGATGAATGGACAATAGCACTATATCACTTTGATGGTGATGCAACAGACTCAAGTAGTAATGGATTCCATGGAACTGCCGTGGGAAGTTATGGATATGTTACAGATAACGTAAAAGTAGGAACACATGCACTACAATTATCTGGTGTAGGAACAGAGAACATGGGCAACGTATCATTACCAAATCATATCGCATTTGCCCCAGTCAATTTCTCGTTTGAAGCTTGGATTTATCCAAACAAAACAGTGGGTGAAGTTAAGAGTCAAATATTTAGTATAGCATTTAGCGGAGCACCAACACAATATAGATATACAAAAGCTGATGGATCATCGTGGTATAGATATATAGTTGGCAGGTCATCATCGTGGGATAGACACATAGAAATGTCTATTACTCATAAAGGATTAATTCAGTGGACTATTATAAATGATTTTTCATCACAATACTATAATCTTGAATCAACTTCACCAATGCAACCAAATCAATGGTATCATGTTGCAGGAACATATAATAATGAAACCGGAATCATGAATTTGTATATTGATGGTGAATTAAACGCATCAGTTATCTATGGTGGTGGTATAGGATTAATAAGTACTATAGGTTGGATAGGCGCAAATTCTAACACCGGGGCTGGATTAACTGGTTATGCTTTTAATGGGACTATAGATGAAGTTAGGTTTTCTAATAAAGCAAGAACCCCAAACGAGTTTTTACTTAATCCAGTGAATCCACCATCAATAATTTCAAGAAGCCTTTCAGATAGTGGTTTTTTAAATCGTATATATCAATATATGATCACTATATGTTTGGTTTCTATAATTTTATAAAACAAATCAATAAGTTCATATCTAGGTCTATTCTTTATCAATTAGTTCAAGTACACGTACATAATCCTTTTTTGTGTTAATGTTAACAGACCAGTTGTGCTCAAAAATATCTGAGTTTTTTACGAGCGATGCCAATTTTGATAAGATAAGAGAAGGTGATGTATAATTATTTGGAATTTGCTTAATTTTTTTAAGAGAGATTGAAGATAAGTAAGACACGCCAGCATATCCATGTATTTCTTCATCGTCATCTAATTGTGGATTGTTTTCATTTTTTAATAATCTAGTAATTTTGTGCTCCTTATTCACTATAACTTTCACGTTTGATGAATTAAGAGCCTCTTTTGAAGTCCCGATCAGCAAATCCAAACCATAATCTTTTTCAATTATATAATTAACTATATGACCGAATACTCCGAAAGATAATACTATATCTGAATTTACATAGAATATACCGTGTTTATTTTCATTATCAGAAGCTATAATTTTAAACGCCTCACCCGGATTTTCAGTAGAAATTTTACATATATGAAATTCTATTTCTGGAAAGTGAGTCTCCATATATTTTTCCACTCGCTTTATCATGTCGCTATGTCTGTGTTGCATGTATATAGAAACAACTGGTTTATGATTATAACTTACTAGATCCTCAATCAATCTTCCAAGAACCGTTTGATTTTTCAACGGAACCAATATTTTTGGGATTTTTCCATCTGTTACTTCCATTAATCTTTTTCCTTCGCCTGCCGATAATATACAAATATTTAATTTACTCATGATTATAACCTAATTGGATCTATCATAAATAAATTTTATAAGTCTTCATGTTAACATTAAAATATGACAAAAACAATCTTGGTTGATGCTTGGAATACTTTCGTTATTGAAGAAGGTATTAACAAAGAAATGAAAGAAATGCTAGATGAATTTGAGAACAGAAAAATAATTGTTACAAATGCTAACGAAGAGGAAAAAATCAAACTTGGTATTATAGACATGCCTTATGAGGTTTTTAGTCTATCACACAATCCCGATAAGACTGATCCAGAATATTTCAAAAGGCTATTCGAGCATTTTTCTTTAACTATTGATGACGTGGTTTATTTCGAGCATAATGAAGATGCTGTAAAAGCTGCTGAATCAATTGGAATGTCTGTATTTCATTACAACAAAAATACCAAAGACGTTGAAGGTATTAGAAAATTTTTAAAAGATAACATATAGAATCCTAGGGGTTCTTTAATATTTTATATTAATTAAAACAAATCTTATTATTATGAAAGGTATAACACCGATAATAGCCATTATTTTACTATTGGTCATAGTCATAACAGTTGTCGGCTTCTCGTTTACTATATTTCAAGATGTGGTCGAAACGTCGGGTGAAGCTGCGACAAGTGCTGTAGAGAGAGAAACTACAAAAGCATCGGGATGCATGAGAATAGAATCAGTAGCCGACGAAACAATATACATAAGAAATTGTGGTTTGGGTGAACTTACTGATTTTAAGGTATATGTTGATGATATATCTGTTGATATTACTGGAGACCCTATTCCAGAAGGAACTGTAAACCCTATATATGTCGATCTTTCTGCTTTTGAAAGCGGTGAACATACTTTTAGAGTAACAACATCTAGCTATGCAAAGGATACACTAAAAATGTATGTTGATATTAGTGGTGGTATACCTTCACCACCACCAGCAACAGCACCAATTATAAGTCTAGATCAACCCGGTGACGGTACCAGCCCCCCATCAGAAGACGTATATTTTCAATGTACAGCAACGGCCGATGGAGAAAATACAATAGATTTCATTGAATTGTGGACAACCGTTGGAGGATGGCATTTAGAATTTATATACGATGCACCAAACACCAATCAAGTAGAAATACTTGAACACACTGTTTTAGGTATATCAGACGGGTTGTGGGAATGGAATTGTAAAGGTATTGATAATGATGCCATAACCGAAGATGGTTGGTATCCGAGCAATTACGTGTTCACTGTATCTGGTGGTAGCGGAGATTCATCACCACCATCCATAACAGGTGATTTTGTCACAGAAGGATATGAAGGAGAACCTCTCATAATCGCTGTAAACACAACAGATGAAAATAATTTTGTTGTAGATCTTTATTACAGAATCCCCGGACAACCAAGTTATACTGTAGAAAATATGGTATTTTCAAGTGGGGATGAATTTAGAGTAACAATACCTGGAGGAAGCATAACATATGTCGGACTCGAATACTACATAAACGCAACAGATGAATTTTACAACAGTGCTCTTGGAGCCGGAACACCCACAAGTCCGCAATATGTAACTGTTTATGCGACAAAAACTTTGACAAACAATGATGTAACCGATGAAATAATAGCAGACGGTACTGCAAGAAAGGTCGAGAGTTTTGGAGAGTTTACATTTTCTCACGGAAATTATAATATCCTTTATATATCAAGATATGCTATTTCAGGTGGATATGATTATAGAAGGTCTTATATAGATTTTAATACAGACACAATACCATTGGATGCAAAAATTGATAATGTTTATCTAATTCTTAATAAAGGAGAAGGGTCGCTATATGGTGAAAATGAAATTGACATAAGACATCTTACGACAATGGGAAGCACACTCACAAGCACACCAGAGGAGTTGGAAATGCTTTTCAATCTCACAGGTAATGGAACACTTTATGTAAGTGAAATTCCATTCCCAGATAGTATTGAATATTATTATATAGATTTGGGTTTAACAGCAACTCAAGATCTTGAAAATCAATTAGATACTGCCTGGTTTAGTATTGGATTCAACTGTGATGAAACTTATACCGGAGGTGCAAGACCGGGTTCAGAAGATAACACTAACATATCAATGCGTCCTGCTCTTAATGTAACGTATCATAAAGGACCATAAATTAATATCTTCTCCTATAATTATTATCATGCCAATAAAATATGAATCTGCTCTTGAATTAAAAGAAACTGCATTAAGTGTAGCAAGTGTACTTGGATTAAACCATGATTTTTCTCGTATAACATTCTTACGCAGCCGTGGTTCAACATCACGCAGAACAATCGCAAGATGTCATGGCCTTCCCAAAGTCATGCAAATAGCATTAGAAACAAAGGGACATTATGTCGTTGAAGTTATTTCAGAACGTTTTGACCGCTTAAGCGAAGAAGAGAAAATAAAAACAATTATACACGAATTACTGCACATACCAAAATCAATGGGTGGTGGATTTCGTTATCATGACTATGTTTGTTCAAAAAATGTGGATAAACTTTACAAACTTTATGAAAAATCCATACAATAACTATGAAAATCTCCTTTGTTACATCCATTTTCTACAGAATTTGTAACCATTTGCACATGGTTTCTTATCATCAGTTATTTCTCCACACACCCTACATAAAAACAGAGCCATTTTCACTCACCTCATCATCGTGAATTAACATTATTAGAACTAGCTAGTATTTATTGCTTTACTAAAAAAATTTTTGTTTTATTTGAAATTTTTTATTAGGCGCAAAGTTATTTAAGTAATCAAATACAGATCAACCTATGAAAATGAGTTCACGTACACGAAATTTACGTTCTCCACTAAGAGACATAGTTGCTCATGCAAAAAAAATTGAAGCGGCTGGAAAAAAGATGTATTATTTCAACATAGGTGACCCAAATAAGTTTGATTTTGATACACCAGATCACATAAAAAACGCGCTTACCGAGGCTGTAAAAGGTAAAGTAGGCCATTATTCTGCGTCAGAAGGAGATAACGAATTAAAACAAAGTATCATACAAAGAGAAAGAAAGTTCAATGGCATCTCTTTAGAACTAGATAATATAAACATAACACACGGCATAAGCGAAGCACAACATGAGTTGCTTCATACAGTTATTGAACATGGTACTGGAGATGAAATCTTACTACCTTGTCCATCATATCCACCTTATATTGAGTATACAAAATTTGCTGGTGGTGTACCTGTTGAATATAAGATGGATGAGGAAAACGATTGGCAAGCTGATCTTGATCATTTACGTCATCAAATAACAGATAAAACAAAGCTCATAGTTATAATAAGTCCTAATAATCCGTGCGGCAGCATGTTTTCCAAGAAAACGTTACAATCAATAATCAACATAGCAGGAGAGCATAATTTACCAATACTTTCTGATGAAATTTATGACGAACTTGTTTTCGGTGACACAGAATACCACGGTGTTGCTTCACTTGCAAAAGATGTACCTGTAATAATTTTCAACGGGTTTTCAAAAGCACATTTAATGCCAGGCTGGCGTGTTGGTTATACATATTTTTATGATTCCCAAAACAGACTTGACGAACTAAAAACAGGATTTGATGCTATATTACGTCAACGACTAAGCGCATCGACACCATTAATGAAAGCATGTGCACGTGCTTTCGATGATAATAACCACATAAAGGAAATAAACAAAAAACTAAAAGAACGTGCAGAATTTGCTTACAAACGATTAAACGACATACATGGAATAATAACAAACAAACCAAACGGTGCTTTCTACATATTTCCAAAAGTTGAAATAAACGGTAGCTGGAAAAATGATATTGAATTTGTATTAGACGTTATGAAAGAAACTGGATGTGTTTTCCCATACGGTTCTGGTTTCGGTTCTGCTGGTAATTGGCATTTCCGTTCTGTAATACTCCCACCAGTTGATGTAATGTCAGAAGCTTTTGATAAATTAGATGAATTCATGAAGAAAAAGGCATAAATTACCAGCCATGTTCACTGTAAAAAACACCTTTCTGAATATTTTCAATAGCTTGTTTAACGTATGATATTGTATTTTTTGGTAGTTCATTAATATCGAACCATTTCAAATCATCACACCTATTCGGTTCCATATTCTTAATTTCACCGATCCATTCATCAGCTCTGATAAAGAAATCAATCCTCTCATTACTCACATCATCGGATTTCCTATGCATAACATGTACAATTTCTAAATTTTCTATATCAATACCAGCTTCCTCTTTAGCCTCTCTTTTCATGGCTTTCATAACAGTCTCATCACCATCTAAATGCCCGGCAACAACACTATAATTTCCATCTTCATAGCCTGTATTATATCTTCTGAGAAGCAATATTTTATCATCTTTAATTAAAATTAAATGTGCAGTTGGAATAAGCTTAAACCGATCTTTCATAAATAAAAATAGGCTGTATCTTTATAACTTTATTCATAACTTCTATAAACCAAAAGAGTACCTGGTGACTCACACAATTCTTGAGCAGTTATATCATATCCTGTGAAATCTTTCAAGACATCATTTATTCTCATATTTAGTGAAGCATCGACATAATCATCTAATTTTGCATCATTACAAGCATCTAAAAGCAATGAAACAACAGCATTATTCTGTTGTGCTTCTGGTGAAGCTATACATTCTTCTTCAGTAGGACAATATTCAGATGAAATTCTAATTGGTGTTGTTTTCCAGCAACCTGTATGAGATCCTATTTCAATACATTTATCCGACACAACACCACCTAAAAGAAAAAGCATTATTAAGAGTATTATTATGAACAAACCGACATATTTCGGACTTGCAAGAGGCTTAGGTTTTCTCATAAGTATGTTTTCACTTTACCCAATAAAAAGATTTTTTATATGTTTATAGTCAATTAATTATTGATAACAATGTTTTATTTATCATCTCCTGTAACTGATCCAAATGCCATAAAAGACCTGAACAAGGAATATTATCTAAGAAGAAATGAAAGAATTGCAAAAAAACTAGAGGATGATGGTATTGTTATATATCTACCACAACGCGATACAGATCAGACAATGCCACCAAAACAAATATTCCTCCAGAACATAAAAGCAATACAAAAGAGTGAAGGTTTGATAATTGTACTTTCAGATTCAAGAGGTATATACATGGAAGCTGGGTTTGCAAGAGCTCTTGATAAAAAAATAGTAGGACTTAAGGTAGATGAAACACAGACAATAGGAAGAATGGTAAGGAACTTTCTTGATAATATTGTAGATTCAACTGATGAGTTAGTTTTATTACTAAAGAACATTAATTCAATAAGTGAGCAACAATGAAAATAAATGAAATAAATGACAAACTAACCGGTAAAGACGTCTCTGTTAGAGGCTGGGTCTATAGACAAAGAGCCAGTAAAAATCTTGTTTTTATCATACTCAGAGATTCAACCGGTATAATACAATGTACAGCTAAAGAAGGGTCACCCCATTTTGAAGAAGCAAAAGATATTTTCATTGAATCAAGTTTAAACATAACTGGAAAATTAAAAAAAGACGATCGTGCTCCAGGTGGTTATGAAATTGATATAAAAAATATGAGTGTTTCACACAAAGCCGATGTATTTCCAATAACAAAAGACCAAAGCACAGAATTTTTACTCGACAAACGCCATTTGTGGTTACGCTCACGTAAGCAAACAATGATCTTTAAGGTAAAAGCTGCTGCACTATCTGCTGCGCGTGAATGGTTAGATGGAAAAGGATTTATTGAAACAACCCCTCCTATAATAGTTTCAGGTCAAACAGAGGGTGGATCAACGTTGTTTGAATTTGATTACTTTGATTCAAAGGCGTATCTTAGTCAATCTGCACAACTTTATCAGGAAGCATTGATTTTTGGTTTAGAAAAGGTTTATGCAATAACACCGTCATTCAGAGCAGAAAAATCTCGAACAACCCGTCATTTAACTGAATATTGGCACTTAGAACCAGAAGCAGCATGGGTTGAACACAGGGAAAACATGGAAATTCAGGAACAAATGGTTTCACATATTTGTCAGTCCGTCGCGAAGCGAATGAAAACTGAATTGGAATTTCTTGGTCGTGATCCAAAAGATTTGAAAAAAATAAAACCTCCTTTCAAAATAATGAGTTACGAAGAAGCAATTCATTTCTTACAGGATAATGGTTTTGATATCGAATGGGGTAAGGATCTTGGAGCAAAAGAAGAAGTTTTCTTAACAGAAAAAGAGAAAAAACCGATGTTTATAGAAAAATATCCAATTGAAGCCAAAGCATTTTACATGAAAGAAAATCCAGAAGATCCAAGAACATTTTTATGCAACGACCTGCTTGGACCAGAAGGATTTGGAGAAATCATTGGTGGTAGTGAACGTGAAACTGATTTCGACAAACTTGTAGAACGTCTTAAGAAGGGTAATGAAGACCTAAAATCATATGAATGGTACCTAGATCTCAGAAAATTTGGTTCTGTCCCACACTCGGGTTTTGGTATGGGTATTGAACGTTTGGTAAAGTGGTTATGCAATCTAGAACACATACGCGATACACAACCTTTCCCTCGTGTTATCAATAGATCTTATCCTTAATCTAATTGCGTAAAGCATCCTGGGTAGCTTCAACAACTTTATCTAACTCATCATCATCAAATGGAAGAACTTGTCCGTCACTCATATATCTAAGTCCAGGAAAATTATACAGAATTCTACATGTATCAGGTCTTCCTGGAAGACTATATGATCTTAAAACAAGACGCAAAGCCCCTGAAAGTTTTTCAATGGGTTCATCCTGATCTAAACCAATAAAACTATACTTACTTTTAAAAGGATCTACGTTAGGACCTCTATAAACATTAATTCTGCGTTCTTCTTCGGGTCCAGCTTTATACGGAATAATTGTAAATATCATAACCTATTCAATATAAACAAAACGCTTATAAAGGTTAACCACCAATTAATGAAAACGACTCTTTTCTCAAATCCAGAAGAGGATGAATTATAAAAACTAAGAACTGTGATTAACATGGAATTCAAAGATATCGTAATGAGTAGGTATGCAACAAAAAAATTTACTGAAGAGAAAGTACCCGAAGATAAATTAAACCAACTACTAGAGATGATAAGATATTCTGCATCATCACTCAATATACAACCATGGAAAATAAAGATCATAAGCGATGATGAAACAAAACTAAAATTATTTCCAGTGTCATGGAATCAAGAACAAATAACAACGTGTTCCCATCTGCTTGTATTTTGCGTTGATACTGATGTAGACGGCTTGTTAGAAAGATTGGAAAAACTATCAAAAGAATCAGGAATGTCAGATGACAAAATAAAAGCATACATCGATATGGTGAAAGGTGCCGTGCAATATGTAACAGGTGAACAAAGAACTGCTTGGTTACAACATCAGCTTTACATAGCCTTAGGAAATGCTCTAAATGGTGCTAAATCTTTGGGTCTTGATTCATGCCCAATGGAAGGATTCACTGCAAAAGAATATTCAAAAATATTGAATCTACCAGACAACCTTATACCAACAGTTATCTGTCCAATTGGCTATGCAGCCGACGAACCAAGACCAAAAACACGCTTCAGTAAAGAAGATGTTTTCTTTTAATTTTTTTTATTTTAATTACTTTTCACTTTCCATGATCTTGGTAAAATTGTTAATAAATATAATAAAAATTTATATTGAATGAAATTCGAAGAAAAACTAGCCGAGATATGTGGAATACATGCTGGTGATGGATATTTAAGAAATGATGGAAAACGAATTGAACTAGATATAAGCGGATCTATAGAAGAGAAAGATTATTATGATAATTATGTTATTCCTCTGTTTTCAAAAGTATTTGACATAAAAATTAAAGGAAAGTTGTTTAAATCTAGAAACACATACGGGTTTGTAATAAGAGATGAAAAAGTTATAAGAAAAATGCACGGCTTTGGGTTTCCTTATGGTAAAAAGTCATTAACCGTCAGTGTTCCGAAATTTGTTTTGAAATCTAAAAATATTAAGACGAAAGCTCTTTTTCTCAGAGGAGTTTTAGATACAGATGGGTGTTTGACATTCGACAGAAGATATGATAAAAATTACACAAAATTCAAAAGGAGATATCATTATTATCCACGATTGATTTTAACAAGCATATCTAAAGCATTGTTTTTTAACATGAAAAGAGTTCTTAATGATTTACAAATAGTATATTGGACAGATTATCATACACCAAAAAACATTAAAGAGCATAAGAGATTTAGAATTTGGGTAAGAGGTAATAATGTAGAGAATTGGATGAAACTCATTGGATGTAAAAATCATACAAAATACAGTAGATATGAAATATGGAAAAAATGGGGATTTTGTCCACCACATACAACATATAAAGATCGCAAACAAATATTAGAAAAACAGCTAAACCCAAAAATGTTTTATTATGGGCTCGTAGCTCAGCTTGGATAGAGCGTCTGAGATCATCTGATCGGCGATGCTTCGGACCAGAAGGTCGCGCGTTCGAATCGCGTCGGGCCCAATTACATTTATTTATCCATTTTATATCTCTTCATTAACAACGAATTAGAGACCACGCTCACACTAGAAAATGCCATCGCAGCACCTGCTACCATTGGGTTTAAAAGAAAACCAAAGCCTGGATATAACATACCTGCTGCAATTGGTATACCAATACTGTTATAAAAGAATGCCCAGAACAAATTCTGTTTAATCTTCTTGATTGTATGGTTACTCAAATCAATTGCTTTTACCACATCTCCAATATCATTCTTTATTAAAATAATCTGACCAGTCTCTAACGCAACATCTGTACCTGCGCCAATAGCAATACCAATATCAGATGTAGCCAAAGCTGGAGCATCATTAATACCATCCCCCACCATAGCAACCACCTTTCCTTGTTTCTGAAGTTTTTCTATTTCATTTTTTTTGTCTTCTGGTAAAACGCCTGCAAGTACACTGTCTATTCCAGCCTCTTTAGCTATTGCGTAAGCTGTTCTTTCGTTGTCACCTGTAATCATAATAACTTCTTTTTTCATAGCATGCAATTTTTTAACAGCTTCTTTAGATGATTTCTTAAGAGTATCTGCAACTGCTATCAAACCAACAACTTTCCTATTTATCGAAAGTATCATCACGGTTTTTCCTTCATTTTCAAGCGTTGTGATTCTATCTTCTACATTATGGGTGGTTATATTATACTTCTTCATAAGATTCCTGTTGCCAAAAAATATGGATTTTGTTTTATAATTAGCAATAATACCAAACCCAGTAATGGATTTGAATTGTGTGGGATTTGGTATCTCCATGTTTTTTGCTTTATTAAGTATAGCATCTGCCAATGGGTGTTCTGATCTTTTTTCAGCTATTGCTGCATATTTCAAAATTTCTTTTTCATTAATATTAGATAATTGTACAATATTTGTCACAGACGGTTCGCCCTGTGTTAGTGTTCCTGTTTTATCGAAAACAACTGTCGTTATTTTATGGACATTCTCAAGAGCTTCTGCTCCTTTGATTAGTATTCCGTTTTCTGCTCCCTTTCCTGTCCCTACCATAATCGCTGTTGGTGTTGCTAATCCAAGAGAACACGGGCATGCTATTATTAAAACCGCCACAAAAATTGTAAGTGAGAAAATAAAAACCTGTCCCAAAACAAAGAACCATAGTAAGAATGATAGAAGTGCTATAATAATAACCACTGGAACAAAGTAACCGCTGATTCTATCAGCCATACGTTGTATGGGTGCTTTACTGCCTTGCGCATCTTCTACCAATTTAATTATCTGGTTAAGTGCCATGTCCTTTCCTATTTTGGTAGCTCTGAATTCAAAAGAACCGTGTTTATTCATCGTTGCTCCTATAACTGTATCTCCTTTTTTCTTTTCAATAGGAATCGATTCACCAGTCACCATTGATTCATCTACGCTAGATACTCCTCTTACAACAACACCATCAACAGGAATTTTTTGCCCTGGTTTCACTATGATTATATCTCCAACCACAACGTTTTCTATAGGCACAGAAACTTCCTTACCTTTTCTAACAACTATAGCTGTCTTGGGTTGTAACCCTATGAGTTTTTTTATTGCTTCGGATGTTTTTCCTTTTGTAATAGCTTCCATCCACCTACCAAGCATTATGAATGTTATAAGTACAGCAGACGTTTCAAAATAAACCTCACTACCAGGGATCGTCAAAACAGATAAACTGTAAATATAAGCAGCAGAAGTACCCAGTGCCACAAGTGTATCCATGGACGATGTCTTTGCTTTTAATGCATTATATGCTCCTTTATAGAATCTATATCCGACAATGAACTGAACCGGTGTTGCCAGAATAAATAAAATTATATTTTGATTCGGAACAGAAACACCAATCATAGGAAGTATCATCGAAATAATAAAGATCGGTATTGAAAGTAAAAGTGAAAACAAAAATAATATTTTCAATGTTCGCATTTCTTTCTCTCTATATTCCTTTTCTTTGTCTTTTTTCTCTTCTGTAATAACCCCAAAACCCAATCTTGTTATTCTTTTATTAATTTGGTCTTCGGTTATTATTTTTTCATTAAATTCGACATTTGCTTTAGATGTTGCAAAGTTAACACTAACATTATCTACACCCTTTTCATTTTTTAGATTTTTTTCAATATTGGCAGCACAGCTTGCACAGTGCATACCTGTTATTGAAATTTCTTTTTTCTTTTTCATAATCTAGCTCTTCCCTTTATCAAGATCGGACTTTTTAATGATTACGTTATCTCCTTCAATTTTACTTGGTAAATAACTTGGCCAACATCCACCAGGGTTTTTGTTTTCTGTACCTAACCCAATAATAGGATATTTATTACCACAGTTGTTACAAACCATGTTATCGCCTTCCTGTCTGTATCCTTTTCCACTTCTATAACAGACATCACATTGATCAAAGGCTGTTTTTATTGTACCGTCGCTCGCCTTTACTGCAAAGAATCTTATTGTCTTCCCATCAGAATCATATTCATAAAATTTTGCATTTTCTGATACTTCTGATAATGGAACCGTGAATTCTTCGTTATTGTTTTCGTTTACGACATTCCCAGTAATGCCGGGAAGTCCGATTGCTAGACCAACCACTAAAATCAGAATAACGACTATCCCGATTATTATTTTTCTTGTCATTTTCATCACCTACTATCCTCCACAACCACAGCCACCGCTAGGTCCTGAACAATCAGGACCTCCACAACAACTTCCACCAGAGGTGGTTGGTTGCTCATTAACTTTTAATAAATCTTCCTCATTAGATTTCTCCTCCAGAACAGTTGCTGGATATTCATCAAACACATCCAAAGACAACATCTCACCCTTCGACGTCTCTGTAGAATCGTATATAACATCGAACACGTTTGGAAAAGAGAATTGTATGTTTTGCACGCCTTCTATACTTTTCAGCTCCTCTGATATAAGAGGTGCATGACCAGGGCATGGTATGTCTACAGACAATTTAATTAAACTACTATCAGCTAAGTCACCGATTCCCACAACTGCTCCAGTTATTCCTGCTGCAGATACATTAGCAAGAAGAGGGAATATCAACATGAATAATACAAGGTTTATCCCTATTGTTGAACCATACATAGTGGATAGATATTGCCATTTTCTCTTTGTTCCAGCTAATGATAATAATCCGTTTTTTCGTAAGTAAATAACAGACGATAGTGTTGCAAATCCCAATGACAACGCTATAAGAGCATGGAAAAAATATCTGTTCATTAATATTGGCTTAAAAAATTCCATGAGTACAGTAACACCAAGTACGGAACCGACTATAAAAGCTATACAACCTATATGCGGAACCAGTGCATATCCCACTCCCTGTAAAATGGTCGTGTTTCTACTATCACTTGTTCCATCACATGAATACCCCAAGGACATTATCTCTGATTTAATTTTGCTCAGACTAATCTTCTTTGGATCATAAGATACAGAGGCATTGTTTTTTATCAGGTCTACTTTTATATTATCAACGCCACCTAACTCATTTATCTTTGCCTCAATTTTATCTGAACAGTTTTTGCATGACATGCCTTTTATATCAATATCATGACGCTTACTCATGCATCATTCTAAGACTGAAACAGTATATTAACAATTGTTTGAAACTAGTTTCACTGTTTTTCGTGTTTTAAAACAATCACATTTGTCATGCCACGGCGTCTTCTTTCTATTATACCCATGCCTTCTAGTCTATCCAGAATACGTGTCATTTTAACTTTATTTAATTTTGTCTTGTCAACAAGCTCGCTTTGGAAAATTGTTCCATCTGACTCGATGACTTTATCAAGCGTAACCTTTTCATCAGCATTTAGTTTGTTCATAATTTTTTTATAATTTCCTTTTGTCATTCTCTTTGGCTCAACTTGCTGTTTTATTGTTCTAACTTCTCTTATTATTTTTTCCTCTTTTCCAAAGAAGATTAAATACAGACCAATCATAATCACAAAAACCATTACACCCATACTGACGTTTGTTTGGAAATCTATTGTTCCCCACATTGGACATTCGGGCCCATGCGAACATGCACTAACTGCAATATCTGTTAAGGCCATGTTAAATGAGAATATTATAAAGCCTATCAAAATGGCAATTATTATTATCAAAAACCCTGTATTACGATTCTTCATACTATATTCTACAAAAGGATATTCTTTTAAATGAAACAGAAAATCTCAAATCTCTCCGAATACAATAGAACTTATTTATATCACTTAATCGATAATGAACATATGGCACTAGTGAAACCACTAAAATATCAACAATATTCTCTAGCAAATTTTAGAAAAATAAAACAATTAAAATCACTACCTGAAAAAAGATTAAAAGAACTGGAAGTGGTTGCAAACGTACTTCCGTTTAAGACAAACAATTATGTAATAAATCAATTAATAAACTGGGATAAAGTTCCTAATGATCCTTTGTTTACACTTAATTTTCCTCAAAAGGATCTGCTTCATAAAAGACACTTCACACAAATGGAAAAACTAATAAAAGATAATGCAGATCCTAAAAAAATAAAAGAAACTGCTGACAAGATACGTCTTCAGCTTAATCCTCATCCTGCAGGTCAGATGGAATACAATGTACCTAAAGTTGATGGCAAACCACTTGAAGGAATGCAACATAAGTACGAGGAAACTGCATTGTTCTTTCCAAGTCAAGGACAAACATGCCATGCATATTGTTTGTTCTGTTTTCGTTGGGCACAATTCGTAGGTATAGAAAAATTGAAATTCGCGGCACAAGAAACAGAAAAACTTGTTAAGTACATATCAAAACATCCAAAAATAACAGATATACTGTTTACTGGTGGCGATCCAATGATTATGAACGTAGAATTTCTTGAAACATATATACGTCCGTTATTAGAATCTAAATTACCTAACCTGAAATCAATTCGTATTGGAACAAGATCAATAAGTTACTGGCCTTATAGATATCTTACTGACAAGGATTCAAAAAAAGTTCTGAAATTATTCACCGATATTATAGATTCAGGAAAACATCTTGCTATAATGGCTCATTTCAATCATCCACGAGAACTCGATACGCCTGCTGTACAAGCTGCAATAGAAAAAGTACGTGAAACAGGAGCAATAATCAGAACACAATCACCCTTGGTGAAACATATTAACGATGATTCTAAACTATGGGTAGAAATGTGGAAAAAACAAATATCGTTGGGCTGTATACCATATTACATGTTCGTTGCAAGAGATACTGGTGCCCAGCATTATTTTGGTGTTCCGTTATATAAAGCATGGAAAATATTCAAAAACGCATATGAACATGTGAGTGGGCTTGCCCGTACTGTAAGAGGACCATCAATGTCCTGCGAATCAGGAAAAGTGCAAGTCGTGGGTGTACAGAACATAAAAAAACAAAAAGTTTTTGTATTGCGTTTTCTTCAGGGTAGAAATCCCGATTGGGTTGATCGACCATTTTTTGCAAAGTTCGATCCAGAAGCTGAATGGATGAGTGATTTGAAACCAGTATTCAAAGACAAATTCTTTTTCGAAGATGATTACAATGCAATTGTCTCTAAGATGAAAAAAAACAAAACACATACATCTGACTCATTTTTACATTTGTGATAAAATATCTATTTATGGAATAACATCTAACACTTCGCTGCGAAGGTTTTTTATTTTTTCAAAGTTTTCTCCGCCATCCGTACTTTTGAAAAGGTTATAACCATATGTAATTACATATACAATATTATTATCAGATGGGGCAAACACAATATCACCAATGTTATTATTAGTATCAATTACCTTTGCTATTGAACCAAGACCGTTTGTTGAAAGGTATACGCCTTCAGTAGTTCCGTACAAAACCCTGTCAGAATCAGTCGGAGAAACCGCAACAGCATAACATGAGCCTTCGTGCTCAGACCACGAATTTCCACCGTCAACGGATTTTATCATTCCCATGCAATCGTTTCGTGCTCCATATATTACATTACCATCTGAAGAAATATCAAAATGAGAAATAATTTCAGAACCTATTAAATTCCAGGTGGATCCGCCATCAGTACTTTTTACAAGACCCATATGATCGATTTCATCTTCATGATCCATTCCTGCTATATATAATGTATCAGGATTTGATTTTACAGATTTTATTGAAATATAAAAATTCTTATTATCGTTTTCTGCAACATTAATTCTTACCCAGTTCTCACCACCGTCTATTGTTTTGAATATTCCACCGTCATAATAGTCTTCTTGTATTCCATCTTCGGTACTATAACCCCCTGAAACTGATGTAAAGGCAATATCAGGATTACTAGGTGAAATCCAAATACTTGTTACCGATCCGCTTGTTAAACCGCAACTTTTTCTCTCCCAGGTATTTCCTCCATCGATACTTTTGTAGACACCAGATGAACCACGTTCTTTATTTACCAAGGGACCAGGACCAGCTACTGTTGCCGCATACATGATGTCAGGATTACTTTCTGATATTGCAATATCATATATTTCAGGATAAAATGCATCATGCCCTATTACCAAATCTGTATCATCGTGCCAAAGTCCTTTTCTTTTTCTTTCCCATGTTTCACCGCCATCAGTTGATTTCAAAAAACCGTTTCTTTCAGTACCAACAAAAACAATGTCTGGATTTGTATGGTGAACTGTCAGGGATCTGAATGGATTATCAGGATCATTTTCACTAGGTTCACTTGGACCTGAAATTATTATATCACCGTTTCCTACGGAATCTCCACAAGGATCAAGTTCAATCAGATAATTGTTATCCTCTTGATCAAATGGGTCTCCTGTATTTTCATAATCACAATAAACAACCGGAACACATCCTTCAAAATCGCAACCTAAAATTTTAGTAACAAGCCCTTCTTCATCACATTGATCAGTCATTTCAACGCAATAATCTCCTCTACAACACGAGTTTCCTTCTTGACGACATTCTCCAGTTTGAACAACCTGATTTTCTTGTTCAGCACAACCACTAATCAAAACAACGACCAATAAAATAATTATTATTATTTTCATGTTAAACGTCCTCTAAATTTATCACAGTTAATCCTCTATCTCCGCCCACAGTATACATATAACCATTTTGAATTTTAGCATGACCTGAGCCTCCTTCGATATTGATTTTATCTATCTTAACTGGGTTAGCTGGATCAGAAATATCAAGAACCTCAAGCCCACCCAACACGTATGCTCTGTTTCCTTCCACAACAACTCTGTAAGCATTTGTGTCATAATTAGTAAGGAAAGTGAGTTCACCATCAGAATCTATTTTAAATATATCAAGACCTTTCTCTCCTCGTGGTGCATAGACATAACCATCTTTTACGGTTACTGACATAACATATTCATCAAAAACATATGTTCCTTTTGCAATAGGATTTTCCAAAACCGAGACATCCATTACATTAATTGAATAAGGTTTGTTGGCAACACATACTACCCAATTTCCATCTAGACTAAAATCTCTGCACATACCTTGTGCAAAACTCGTGGTTGAAAGTAATATTGGGTTATCTAGATTATTTATATCATATATGAAAAGTCCAACCTCACCAATAACCGTGTATAGATAATTATCTCCGACAGCGATTCCATCCACACCAATATCCATATTAAATTGTTTAGGATTATAAGGATCCTTTACATCATAGAAACTGGAATAATATAAATTAGAAAATGCTATATCGTCTTCTATAACAATACTTGTATAAGGATATGCACTAGATGAGGTTGCCTCTGTGTAAGCAAGAATCGGATTTTCTGGATCGCTTACATCTGCAACATTGAAGTATCTTTGTTCAGCAACCAAATAAACTTTATCATCTTCCACATAGATGTCAGACAACATTTGCTGAAGATTTACATCAGCCACTTGAATCGGTTTTGTTGGATCTGTTATATCAAGTATCCTAAGACCATAACCCGAATCCATTATATAAGCATATCCATTTTGTATAGAAATATCTTTAAGCGCACCCTCTGTTTGAATTGGGTTCTGAAAAGTTATTTCTCTTGGATTACTCGGATCAGTTATATCAACCACTGTAAGCCTGTGTGGATAGGATCCAGTAATAAAAGCATAATTACCTTCAATGTCAAGGCCTTTAAAATTAGTTGAGACTGTAAGAGTTCCTACAACCTCCAAGGAACCAGGATCTGAAATATCAATCACCTCTAGAACAGATCCGAATTCATACCAATCATCAACATGTTCAAGAGATGAAACGTGGGCTATGTAAGCATAATCTCCTTTTATTTCAAGACCCATTTCGTGTGATTCAAATGGATGAACTGCAATTTCTTTAGGGTTTTTTTTATCTGTTATATCCATCACAACAAATCCACCTAAAGGTACCCCAATGAACGCATAGTTATCTTTTATAATTATTTTTGTTGGTGCAGTACCTGTGAATGCTGTGCGAGAAATTTGAGAAGGGTTGCTAATGTCACTTATATCTACTATAATCAATTCATTAGAAAGAAAATAAATATAATTACCATCTATCGTTATATCTGAAGGCCAGAAACCGCCATCAGAAGACGTAAATGTTGAAACATGAGCACCAAACATATCATTTTTTCGGAGTATAATCATTCCATCTGATCCAACTGCATAGATATATTCATCATCCTGATAAACCGTACTTGCAAAGCCCATGGTTTCTATCATGTCAATATGAGACGGGTTGGTTGGATCAGAAACATCTATTACTTGAATAACTATATCTTTTGCTAACCAGGCAGCAACACCATCATTCACACCAACAAGTTCGGCATAACCTTTACCCTTAACACTCACACCTTTTTGGTCCTCTTTTTTTTCTTTCTGCTCTTCTTGTTCATGACTATCTGTATCTTGATAGACCGACAATAATTTTTCCCTAAGTTCTGTTACATCTATCCCTTGTTGTTTGTATTTATCCAAAACCTGTTTTAATCGTTCATAATGTTCATAACCTATCAATTGACCACTATCTATTGCCGCACCTATCTCAGCCTCAACTGTTTCAAGTGTTAGATCCTGATTCACATCTTCAGGATCATAATCAACACCACGATCAACACTATGATTAGAACCATTAGAATCGACATAATTTTCAGTACAACCACTAATTAAAAGAACCGAACATAGTAAAATAATTAATATTGTTATTTTCATTTATCTCACATAGATATTTACATTGTCGGTAAACTCACTAACTTGAGAAGTTGTTTTACCAACAAAGACCTCAAGTTTGACAGTCATATCATCTATCATTTCTAGGAGGACTGTTGCGACAACCTCATTCTCATTCTCAGTAAAAATAGGACTTCCGACAATATAATCCTGTACACCGCGCTCTATTGTCACGTCCTTGAGATTTACAAGTTCATATTTTACCAGACCTGTTTCAGGAGAGACATCTGCCGGATCAGGTGTGTTCCCTTTAATACCGTATGGACCGAGCAATGATGATCCCAGTTCGTATCCGAACTGCACCCGTATCCAATCTGGCTCCATGTAATCATAAACGAATGCTAAATGTCCAGCCCAGTATGAACACGGGATGTTTCCGCATTGTCTGGGTTCAGAATAAGGATCAGGGCCGGCCATGCCATTAGTACCTTCAAGGAACCAACCTCCTACAAGTTTTCCATCTATATCGTAATTAGCCTTCCCAGCTCTGGGTTCGGCTGTACGTAGTATTTTATCATAAAGCTGTTCTTTCAGGGTTCCTTCATAATATTCAAATATTGTTGTTGCATGCAGTCTCCATGACGCACCTGAATAGCTCTCTGGATTTGAATGGTGTTTATCCACTCGTATGTCTGCCGATAATGATCCCAGGAATTGCCACTGGCTGGATGTTCCTATCTTCTGCCCAGCAGTTAAGGGAATTCTTGGCCAAATGTTTTCACTGTCTCTTTCCAGCTCTTTGGTATCCAGATTTCTAAGTTCCTCGCTCACATCTAAGAGGGCAGAATCCAGCTCTGATATGTGGAGGAGGGCTGTGAAGAGCGAACAAGAATGTTCGAAATATAGATGATAGTGATTCACCTGAGGCTCGCCCGGAGGTGGGGCGTATCGATGGCGTTCCACCATTACAAGGAAACCATCAGCAGGCATTATTACATCAACTTCTTCACCAGAGTATCCAATTGCATTGTGATCATTTGGAATTATATGACCAGCAATCGGCACTGTTAAAACCCCGGCAGGACCAATACGTGTGATTTCTTCTATTGGAATCGGGGAATAAGTAAATGTAACATCAATATCCTGACAATTTGAAGGTGGCCATAAACCGAGATTATGATCTCGTGGTCGTGGTGAATTTTCCGGCTGGTTCTCTGGGGGGGTATCACACATACCATCAACATCAGCATCCGGACAGCATAATAAGTCATCTGTAAGGATAAATCCCTCTTCACAATTTAGTATAGTGCCATCATTTTGACTTATTGATCCTGAGTTATCTTGTTGTTGTGTGCATCCACTAATCAAAACAACAGCCAATAAAATAATTAATATTTTTTTCATTTATCTCACATAAATGTCTGCATTGTCAGTAAATTCATCAACCTGAGAACCTGTTTTACCAATGAACAATTCTACTTTAAGTGTTGTATCATCAATTAATTGAAACAATACAACATCAGTTACAATATCGCTATTTCTGACATCAGGATTTTTTACAAAAGTGTTTCCATCCCACAATTGATCATTAACATAATAATTATACTCAACTAATTCATATTTCACGATTCCAGTTTCTGTATTTATCTCGACTGGATCAGGACTATTTCCTTTTACTCCAAATTGTTTTCCTTCGTTTTCAGGGTCATCGTAAGTTCCAAATGAAATTGCTATGTGTTCTGTATCAACATGATGATATACAATTGCTAGGTGGCCACTCCAATATTTTGAATTTGGATCAGCAAAACTTTCCCAACCACCACTATCCTTCAAAAACCACACACCAGCTAATGTACCATCAACGTCATAATCGATTGTACCACCCAATGGTTCTTCACTCCTGAGTGATTTTTCAATAAGTTCGCTTTTTACTGGTTCATTAAAATAATTAAATGGATCTGTTATATGCAATCGATGATTATACGTATATCCATAACTATCTGGATTAATCAAATTAATTGAAACTGACTCGTCAACAACATTATAATCAAGCCCACCACTATAAGTTCCTATAATCTCACCAGCTTCTACTGGCACATCAACATATACATGTCCTCCAGTTTCTGTCGGACCAACTGCTGCAAGTTTTTCAGAAAGGTCATCTACATGAATGAACACACTTGACATGCCACAAGTGTGTTGAATGATTACATGATAATCATCCATCATAAAACGATCTGCTCGAAATGCTCCCATATGGGAAATTTTAATGACCGTACCATCTCCAGGAGAATATACATCAACAACTGCATTTTCTTGAGAAGTATAGTACTGATGATCAGTTGGTGAAACATGATCACCGTGAACACTTCCCATTGGTATGATAAAAGAAACACCATCCATATCAGCTGGGGTATTATCAAACATTATTGGTTCATCTGTACACGATTCAACATAGTTGTCATCTGTGTCATCATCTCCTGTATCGTCGTCTCCCGTATCATCATCTCCTGTTTGATCATTCTGGTCATTATCACCTGTACTTGTATCAACAGCCACACTCAACTGATCCATTTTTTCTCTTAGCCCCGTCACATCCAATCCATGTTCTTTTAATGATGTGTAGACTTCCTCCAATGCCTGATAGTGATCAGCACCAATTTTCATGTTATTTGCAAGCAAACTATCCAAATCCTGTTGTAATCGTTCAAAAGCATAATCAGGATCAGAATCTGCAGAATAATCAGAAAGGAAATTTTGCTGTTGAGTACATCCACTAAGTAAAAGAAGGACTATCACTGAAAAAATCATATAACTTTTCATTATATTATAATTGGGTCTCACCAGTTAAAATAATTATTTTATAAGCTTTTCTGACTCATTAAATCGCCATGCCACAAGGTAATCATCAACAGAAAACATTCATGATAATTACGGAATGCCCTTATAGGGGAACATGTTTAGATGTAGCTAGAAATGTGGGTTTTGGTAATTACTTAGAAGGTGGTAATTGCCCAGTTTACAACAAAATTGTTTCACACCTAAACAATTGGGGAGACGCAGATTATTTGCCTCCTATTGAAGAAGAAGTAGACTTAGATGACTTTCGTAGTTATCGCCAAAGTTTTTCATCTAATCAGGGTCATCAAAGACGTATTAGATTCACAGTTATATTAAATAAAGAATTATATAGGTGGGAATCAAGAAGAACAAAAAACCCAAAAAGACCAA
>JBHOSK010000001.1:0-143942 GCA_042584825.1 Candidatus Aenigmatarchaeota archaeon | reverse complement strand
GTGTAACAAAGTAGCAGTTTCAGAATGGATTATTGCAATGATTTTGAATTTATCTAGAAATCTCCCAAAGTATATTAGAAACACTAATTTGCCAAAAGGTAAGTTTCCTGATTCTGAAAAGGGATTGAAAGATAAGAAAATTACAATTTTAGGTAAAGGGAACATCGGTTCAAGAGTTGGAAAAATATGTGAATCTCTTGAAATGAATGTATCTTTTTTCAGAAGAGGGGACAATTTAATTGATTCTGTAAAAGATGCTGATGTTATTGTCAATGTTTTGAGTTCAAATCCAACAACACAAGGATTATTGGATAAAAAGTTTTTCAGTTCTTTAAAAAAAGGTTCATATTTCATAACAGTAACTGGTTCATCAATATGTGATATAGATGTGATGATTGATGCTTTAGATAAAGATATTCTTGCAGGCGTTGCACATGATTCAGGAGGAATTCAGATAGGAGATGTTCAAGATCCATTTTATAAAAAATTATTAGCACATCCAAAAATATTAGTGACCCCTCACGTTTCTTTCAACACGGACGTTACCAATAGAACTGGTAATGATATGATGATAGATAATGTGGAAGCTTGGTTAAAAGGAAAACCAATAAATTTGGTTGAATGACGCTTGGTGGACGGTAATGAAATCAATAAAAGAATTGAAGAATCCAGACATTGTGGAAATAAATGGAGATAAGTTCCAGGTAATAAATAACACCAGTTTGTGGTACCACACAGACAAAAAAGAATTAGAGATGGTTGTTGAATTGGTTAAAGTTGGTGAAAAATCATTAAGTCCAAAATACCGATTAACTTACATTTATGAAAGACCAGATGAAGTTAAGTTTTTCCTTCTTGTTGATGGTGAATGGAAAGAAAATGAGATCAAGGATATTAAATTTTAACGGCGGTTCGAATTCTACTGGGCGCACATATGTGTGGGGGTAGTGGGATAAGCAAAAAATTGAACATTCCCGCTAACTCAAAAAAATTGAACGCTTTCGTAATGCTTAAATAGACTACTTCTAAGGGCTAATAAACGGAAAGGTTGATAACATGAAAGGGATGAAATGGTGGCATTATGTTATAATAGTGATAGCTATTCTATTTGTCATATATCAAACGATAATGTATACTCAAGCTCTGGTGTTTCTTGGCTATTCAAATGAAATTATGGCTGAAACAGAACAAATGATTAGAGATAGTTTTTATCTAAATAAAGCATACGATACTGAAAAAAGTTTTCACTGTGACAAGATTTCAGACATAGGATTGAAAGACCGATGCTATTCTAATGTAGCTATTTTGACATCGAGTTCTGGATTATGTATCAAAATAAATGATGATGATATTAGATCAGAATGCTATGATGCTATCTCGGGTGATTTTTCATTCTGTAAAAACGATGATCAATGTTATTCTCGTATGGCAGTTTTGAAAGAAAACATCTCTATATGTAGTAACTCTGGTGATTGGTGGGGAGAATGTGTAATCAAAATAGCTTGGAACAAACATGATGCTTCGATATGTTACAATAAATTAAGTGGTGACCAAGACTTTTTGAATTGGTGCTTGGCTGGAGCGAAATCGGACTCATATTATTGTGGTTCAATAGTCAATAGAGAGCTCGGAGATGAGTGTTATTCTTGGTATGTACATACAGTAGAACCTGATTATTTTATATGTGAAAATATCATATCTGAAAAAGAAAAGGGAGATTGTTATACCGATGTCGCTAAACAAACATTGAGTAAAGTACCTTGTCTATATTTATCTGATTCTGATCCACTTAATTCAAAAAAATATTGTGAATGGGCTGTGGATCTTTATAGTTTTATAGAATAATGTGAAAGTATAAGCACTTTCCAAGACCTCTGAATTTATTTAAAAATATTGGATAACTTCTTATAATATGCCATGTAAAAAGTGCAAATTACCATTATACATTTTAGATGATCAAGAAGTATGTGTTAAGTGTGAAAATATCAATTTTCTTCCGAAAGAAGAAGCTGAACTAATATCCGATTTTAAGGTGCGTAAAATAAACCTTCTCTTTAGTAGGTATATATCAAGAATCAATAAATACAAACTCATAGTACACCTAATGGGTTATAGAGAAAAGATCGCTTCTGATTTTTTTCAAGTTATTCCAAAAATTGATATATACAACATGTTAGCATCTAATATTTTAATTAAAAGGGTAATGAAAGATGGAAACCCTGAAGGATCTCAGGACTTAGGAATACCTGTTGAGAAATTTGTAGAAACTTTTAGTAATTTAATAAAGATTGCTGAAGAAAACGTATACATTTCTGAAGGTATTGCCACATATAAATTTGATAGACATGTTCCATTTGTAAATTTAGCTTCAAGCGATATTTCAAAGAATTATAAAATAATATATAGAGAAGAATGGAAATACATTGTTAAAAGCTATGAAACCGAATTAATAATGAATAAAGGATCTGCAAAAAAGTATCTAAGAAAACATAAAGCCGAATACGATAAAGCACTGAAAACAAAACCCACTGTTATAAAATACTCTAAAGAAAATTTTATTGAGATGGCATTTCCTGCCATTAATACTCTTAATGCATCATTTCAAAAAAATGTGATTTTTTCTAAAATTTTTAATTTCGACTATCTTAAAAAATCTGGATTAGCATTAGATCATATTATGGATATACTTGGTTTTTTTCCTTTAACAGGAAATTCCAAGCTAGCAATTGTTAGCGAAATTGATGATTTCTATAAAAGGGTATCAATGTCGGGAATTGATTTAGAAAAAGTAAAAAATAATTTATTAATGGGCGATGAAAACCATAATATATTTCCTTATT
Organism: Candidatus Aenigmatarchaeota archaeon; assembly: GCA_042584825.1. Taxonomy (GTDB): domain Archaea; phylum Aenigmatarchaeota; class Aenigmatarchaeia; order GW2011-AR5; family GW2011-AR5; genus JBHOSK01. The sequence continues at coordinate 141,102 of JBHOSK010000001.1, read as the reverse complement.
TTGTAAAGGTTTGTGTAGATGATAAAGAAATGGTTATTATTACACCCAATTTTTATAGAATATTATTCATTTTTCTGCATGCTATTATTCATAAAGATATTCTAAATAATATAAGAAGTAAAAAAGGAAAATTATTTGAAAATCATGCTGTAAAAAAAGAATTCGAAGAAAACGGATTTGAATATATACCAAATATCCAAGATAATCCGAAAAAACCTAGTTTAGAGATAGACGGTGTTGCTTATAATGATGATGTTGTTTATGTATGCGAAGTTAAAAATTGGAAAATAAAACCTTTTTTTGAACAATTAAGAGTTCATAATCACATATTGAGAGATCTAAAGGGCGTTGTCGAAGGTAAGGAATATACAACAAAAGACGGTGTACTTATTGCAAAGAAAAGACCTAGCTTATTAAAGAAAATAGAGTATATTAAAAACAATATGAAAAAACACGAAATAAAATGTAAAGATCAAAGAATTGAAGGTCTTGTAATCACGTCTTTGAATCCACTGATGAAGGATTATAAAGACGTTAAATTTATTTCTATAGATGAAATAAAAAATTTACAATAACCTCTCCTTAACATGCTTGTACACCTTAAACGGTTTATCACTCTTAGCATTTTGTTTCATTATATCCCGCCGCCTTGATCCATCATTTCATATAAGAATTTACCACCATGGTGTGCGTTGTTAACCGTTATTTCTATTGTTTCTTCATCCCAAGCATAACTATCTGTGACATTGAATGTAACAAAATAAGAACCAGCATCGCTGTATGTTGGTGTCCATTCAAAAATTCCAGTTTCAGAATCAAAATCAAATGATGATGGTAAAACTTGATCAGCGTCTGTATAATATAATAATGGATCAAAATCTGGATCAAATGCGTCAGCGTCTATTACAAGAGTTTGTGTTTCAAAAATTTGTCTGTCTTCAATTGCGCTTAATGTAGGTACTCTGTTAACGTAGATGTTTTTTATAGCGTGATTGTTAGTTTCGTTAAGTTCATCTATGATAAATCTGCTGTCAGCATAAACGTGTATATCATGGTGGCCAAATGTTGTATTCCAATACATTATTACAATGTCTGTTTCAAATGGATCTAATGACATTTCAGTCTGGCCAATTATATTTTGCCAGTGATCATCATAAACTCTTACAGTAAATTGCCCGATAGGTATTGACTCAACATTTCTTAACATAGCCATTATCATTATTTCTTCTCCATGATCTGGATAATTATCACTGAATGCCATATCACTATCACGTATGCGTATATCTGGTTTTGTATGTACATGAATTTCTTTTGATGCTATGTTGTTGTCTTCGTACGCCTCTGGTATTTCATCCAAAGGATCAATCCAAATATGAATATCATAATCACCCTGCATTTGTGGTGACCATTCTATTTGTGCAAAAAAACTACTTCGACCTCGTATTTCAATCAGATCTTCACCAATAAATGTTTCATTAGATGGTTCTCCTGAATAAAATCTGACAAGAACTTCATCGGGATCTATTTCTAGTAAGTTATGGAAAAATGCTGTCATTGTAACAATTTCATATTTCATTGGGTTATCATTACTGAATATGATTTCATCAGGATATATGACAAAATCGGTGAAAGGAACATTATTAACAGTTATTGTTATTGTTTCAGAAGCCCAATATTCTCCATCTGTTACATTAAATGTAACTTCATACTCTCCAGCATCATAATAGGTTGGTATCCAATTAAATTCACCAGTATACGTATTGAAATAAAATGTACTTGGTAAAATTTCTGCTGCATTTGTATAGTATAACAAATCATCATTGTCGGGGTCGCTTGCATTTACTAATATTGACAAAATATTATTTTCATCAACTTCTTTATTACCAATTTGATCCAATATTGGTAGTCTATTTACATTATGAACAGTGACATCAATTAGTTCAGAGTCTCCGATATAGCCATCTGTGACACCAAATAAAATTTCGTATTCTCCAGCATCATCAAATGTTGGCGTCCATTCAAAGATTCCTGTATCATTATCGAAAATATATGTGCTGTAAATCCATGGCATTACAAAATATATCAAAGTGTCGTTGTCTGGATCTGTCGCATTGGTATCTATTATTAATGTTTCATTTTCATTTATTTCTCTATCACCTATTGGGTCAAGAATAGGTGCTCTATTCACATTAATAACCGTTATGTTAATTGTTTCAGAATCCCAATGTTCTCCATCAGTTACACTAAACATGACTTCATATATTCCAGCATCATTGAATGTGGGTATCCAAACGAAAAATCCTTCTTCAGAATCAAATTCAAAAGGACTTGGTAAAACTTCTGCTGCATTTGTGTAATAGGTTAATGTACTATTATTGGGGTTGGTTGCATTCAAATCAATTATTAATGTTTCGTTTTCATTTATTTCTTTATTCCCTATTGGAATCAAATACATGTTAGTATTGTTAAAATCTTCTCGGGCGGTGTTACTTATTCTCACTTCATCTACAATACCAACATAAGGATTGTTACCACCAGGATAGCAACCTATACTAACACCACCACTAGATTCATATTCACCAACAGAATCGACAGAATCAACGGGTTCTCCGTTAACGTATAGTTTTAATATTAATCCGTTCCATGTACCTGCGACATGATACCAATTAAAAAGGTCGTGTATGTTTGGATCCTCTGCAATCTGATAACTATCCGCGTACCTCTCTATCCTAAATTTTCCACTTCCCACGTGAGTAGATTTCAATTCTATTAGACCATCGACAGACACATCAGATAAAAAAGTTTGTATACCTTGATGGCTTGTGGGATATACCCAGGCTTCTAAAGTAAATTCTTCAAAAGGTTCTCCATTAACACCATTCGTTCCTGTTGTAATAGTGACACAATCATTACCGTCAAAACTAAGCGAATAATCACTACCTCCTATAGGAGCGGTATTGTCTGTCCAGGTTGCTCCATTTATTGTTCCATGAAATATTCCGGTTTCATCATAAGCTATTGTACCTTCGCCTTCATCAAGATGCCATAAACCAAGTGTATATTCATCAACTTGGTATTCGTATGAGAGTGGTGGTGCTGTTATAACAAAATTATCATAATCCACATGAATTACTCCATCATGGCCAGCATTAGCCCCAAATTTAAAACCGTTTAATATGTTCTCTATATTAACAGTTCGTGTAACTGTTGTGTTATCGGGCTTGGTGAAATTAACAAATAATGTATTTTCATCCAAAATTTTTATTTTATAATGATAATCTCCTGCAATGTTTCCATCGTATTGTTCACCATTCCAATATCCTACACAAGATAGCGTCTGTTCTCCGCCAAATGTAAAACATACAACCTGATTTCCTATATTTTCCCTATAATAAAAATCCCAATCCAACTCATTTCCTACACTAAAACTATATTCAGTAAGATACACGGTCGTGCCTTTTGAAAGAGCTAATCCGTGTGGTTCTGGTTCAGCTATATGAAAGGTTTCGTTTTCCTCATCAACCCAGACTTCGCTATGGCATCCTGCTTCTTCTTCAAAACATTCTATTTCCCATTTAGTCTCGTTCAACGGACCTGTAGAGAAATCATCATAAATTATGGTTTCAGCGCTAGCAACTTGACTAAATAGAAATAAACTCATTGTGATTATGAATATTACAGTTACAGATTTCGTAATCCACACCCATTATAATCTGACTCCAAAAGCCTTTTTAAGAGTTAATCGGGTAGTCTGTTTCCGGTGGGTCTTCCATCAATTGACACATAAGTTGTGTCTCCGTCCTGAATAAAAAATTCATCTGGTTCTGGATTACCTGTGACATTAGCTTTTTGAACTTCATATGCGGGTGGTCTTTCATCTCTACTAGATCCACCGATAAAAACATAGGTTACTACACCTAATGATAAGCAAGAAAGAAGGGCTGCAGCTGATAATATACCCAATGTGAAGGTTGGTTTCGGTGAAAAATCAATTCTATAAGCGCTCATGATAGAAATGACACAAAAGCCTTTTTAAAATACGTAAATTCTGCCCCGAGTTTTCTTCACCAATCACTCTCACCGTCAGGATTTACTGTGTCTATAGTTTTCCAAAGCATTAGTGATGCGTAAGTTCTGTAAGGTTCCCACTTCTTTGAAATGGATTCCATTTGACTTACGTCGGAGACGGAAAAAAGTTTTGTGAAGGCTTTCTGGACTCCTAAATCAGCCACGGGAAAAACGTCTTCTCTTCCTAAATGAAATATGAGAAACATCTGAGCTGTCCAAACTCCGATACCTTTTATTTTTGTGAGCTCTTCTATGACTTCGTCATTTGTCAATGACGGAAACTTTCGTGTGTTCACTTCCTTGTTTAGGAATTTTTTGGACAGGTCTTTTATGTATGAAGTTTTTTGAGGAGAAAGACCCAGTTTCTTCAGTTGTGCTGGTCTTGTTTTAGATATTTTCTCGGGTGTTATTCTTCCTTTGCAGTAGGCTTTCAGCCTACTGTAGATGGATGACGCTGCTTTTCCAGATATTTGTTGATATACTATAGATGTTACCAAAGTATCAAAATGATTTCTTTTGTTTCTTTCTGGTATCTTTGGTACGTCTATATTTTTAAAATGTTTGTCTTTTTTGAAGAATAGTTTTGCTTTTTTGTGGCTCATAAACATCCTAAAATATGAAAGCTATAAAAACCTTCCGATCTCTATCTATGAGTGATATTATGACAGGGACAACAGCAACAGGAATATTGGAATTAGGTCAAGCAACTCGGTTACCTAGTTATGACGGTCTTAGTAGTGGAGATACTGTTTATGTTAGAAGACACGACTTCTCGTTTTTTGAGAGAACTTGGGGTGATACAAGATTCTATCCTTGTACTGTTGTTACTGATGATTCAGGTGCAGTTACAGGAGTAAGAATGAATGTAAGAACACCTTCTCATCCTGCAAGACGTGGCTGGAATGAAGCTGGTGAATATTTACCTCTTAAATGTGCTACATTGTATGGTGCTGATGAAGCGCCAGTTGCTGAACCTGTTCAATAACTTCTGACTTCGTTGTAAGCGAATTTATAATTACATATTCTAAATAGTATTATGATAGAAATATTGAAAGCTGACAAAACGCATAAGGAAGTCGTTTTGAAACTACTTGATGATTTTGTAACAGCATGTATACAAGTAATTGATCCGGAAAAGGGGTTTATTTCAACAGCTGCCAAGGAATCAGGAAGTCCTGTTTTTGATGAGGTAGTAGATTCTACTGATGGAGCAATATTTTTAGCAAAGGATGAAAATAATTATGTTGGAATTGTAACGGTTTATAAAATTCCACAGATTAGAAAAGGCCGGTGTTGTGCTGAAATTGAAGAAATGTATGTTGTTGATGAATTTCAAGGCAAAAACGTGGCAGAAAAACTGGTTGACGCTGTAATAAAATGGGCAAAAGAAAATAGCATAAAATGTGTTCGGTTGGAATCGAGTAATGAACTAAAAAGGGCTCATGGTTTCTATGAAAAGGCTGGATTCAAATTTTATGCAAAGGCATATGAGAAGATAATTGAATAATATAGAATCGGTAAGGATGTTTCAAAAGAGTAGTAGAGATTAATATCTTGTTATTCTATGAACGTAATCCCAAGCTTCTGTTTTCCGTGCAACTTCTTGTGGAGTTCCTACGTAACAATTAGCAAAAGCTTCTCTATACGCTCTATTAATTCTTCTAGTTTCTTCTACAAATCCTGAGAACTTCTCGAATATTTTTCTGAACATTATTACTCACCTTGCGTTTTTAGACGCAGAAAAGTATTTAAATGAAAATTTTCCTCCCGCAAATTTCTGGTCGTGTGAACCTTCCAGATAAGACGTGGTCTCTTTCTCTAAACTAGAATTAGTTATAAAGAAAAAAAATAATTTACTCACAAACGGTCTTGATTCTTGTTTTCTCTTCATCCCTGTATTTTGTTACTGTACGATGTTTTGTTACGGTTCTTTGCTTTATTACAGATTCGATATCAACATTAACGTTATTTACCTGCCAATTCTCGCCCGTGTTTACGTCATATTCATTTACAAATGTTATTGTTTCATCTGGTTCTATAAAGTGTCTAGAATTGACATCTTTCTCTCCGTCTTGTAACGTTTCAAAAGTTGATGTTACTGTATACCATGTACCCGAATCTCCTGTATTTTTTATTTTTACTGTATTTCTTGCGAAATAACCTCTGTCAAAATTCCACTCTCCACTCTTTTTGTTTTGAACAATAGAATATGTTGGATAATAATCATAATCTTCTACTGCTTCATAAGGCTCTTGAACCGTATAAGGTACTGTTTCCGTATAAGTTTCAGTCACCTCTCTACATGTTTGGTCAGGCTGAGAGCTGGACTGAGTAGCTCTTCCAGTTATTTGTCCAGTAGATGATATCATACCAGAAATAGTAGCAATAGCTACTATGAATAATACGGCGAGCAATACATATTGATTGTTCTTTTTCATCTAATCACACCTATTGATGGAATCTCAGAAATCTTCTTAAAACTTTAAACCAGAAGCACACCAATTCTTATTATGAAATATCTTCCACTCTTGTTGATAATTAGTGTACTAACGGTGAGTGGGTGTACTGTTACAACATGGCCACCAACAGATATAGAGATGTGTGATGGATATGATTCAGGTGCTGGTAGTACTAATGACAGAACAGAGCTAGATTGTTATAATTATTTCATAAAAGATAGTACAGATTATTCGATTTGTGAATATATTGGAGAAAAATATAAATATAATATGGATTCTTGTAAAGTGTATGTTGCCATCAATCTGAATGATATAGATACTTGTCGTGGTCTGGTTGGGGCCACAACAGTTGTTAATATAAAATCATGGATGGCTAACATGATGAATATAGGTAGTGGATCTTCGACAGAAACTGTTCACTACAAGGACTTCTGCTTAAACGAAATTTCAAAAAATACCCTTGAAAACAATTGTAATGATATAGAAAATAATGTGTTGAAGGATGAATGTTTTGTTACCCTTGCTTTAGAGTTAAAAGATCCTACATTATGTGAAGGTGTTGTAAGTTCTGATACAGAGAATGCTGATCGCAATAGCCGTGCATACAACGAATGTATATTTGAAACTGCTATAGCTTCTGGTCAACCCCAATTCTGTTCTAATATTGCATTCGGATTCTCAACTACAAATGAACACAATTGCTATAAAGATATATTTTACCAGATCAGAGAACCGAACAGTACACTAGATGTTTCGATGTGTGAATTATTTGAAGATGCTAATTACAAAATAGATTGTATTGCTGTCTTTGAGAATGATGCATCTAGTTGTATAGAGAGTTTTTGTTTTACAAAGTTAGCCATTTTAAATTCAGATGCTACCATATGTGAACAAACATCAGATATCGATATAATAACCCCCTGCTATTTTAGCTATGCTGTCACTAAATTAGATGTTGATGTGTGTGATAAAATAAGTCCTGAATCTACAAACTGTTATCATAATATTGCTAACACATTAAATGATCCTACAATATGTGATAAGATCATATCGGACGAGGAAGCTAAGAGTTTTTGTATTGAAGCAGCAAATCGTTAGTATAGTAGTTATTTCTGACGGTGATACTTTCACTGTTAATGGTAATGAATATTCTGGTATAGGTGACGAAGGAATAGCTGGACCTGCTTAACTCTTAAATAAGCTTCTTCTAAATTCAGATTATGAAAAAAAATAAAGTCAGTGTAGAAATAAAACGTCCTGTTTCTGACGTATTTCGTTTTACTACTAACCCCACAAATACTCCAAAATGGGTTGAAAGTATATCGGAAGAAAAGGCAAATAAATTTCCTGTTAAAGTAGGAACTATCTATTCGAACAAAAACAAAGATGGTGTATGGACTGAGTATGAGGTTATTGAATTCAAAACAAATGATATTTTCACTCTTCGTCAGAAAGACAGTGATTATAGAGTACAGTATACATACATACCTCTGGATGACAATTCAACTGAATTAATCTATTTTGAATGGGTTGAAAACGGAGAACTCATTGATCCCTTTTCACAGGAGACACTTGATAAATTAAAATCAATAATGGAAAAATAAACTTTTTGAGTGCTCTTGGTGGAATAATCCTCGATAGGGATTATAGAGAGAAGAATTAATTTATATACATACAGGATAAATCAATTTATTGTGATGATATGGTAAATGAAAGGGAATTGAGAAGAATGGCGAAGGAAAGGGTTGACTTCAAAAGCCATCTAGGTGCATATATCATCATCAACGTTATGCTTTTTTTCATTAATATCATATTAACACGTGGTGCCCTGTGGTTCTATTGGGTAACCGTATTCTGGGGCGTTGGATTAGCATTCCATTACGTGAATACATACCATACTAACAAGGTAATATCTGAGGAAAAGGAATATCAAAAACTAAAGCAAAAAATGAAGGATAAGTAGCTAGAATTCCGATATCTTTATGGAAGAACCGAAGAAACCACTTCTTCTGAATAAAATTCCTGATTTCGTTGTGATGTATATAAATTACATACGTAACGCTAAACTATTGATGCAATGGTGCTGCTTATTTTTAAAAAGGTTGATAATCTAATAATAAAGATGGATGAGCAACGAGTTGCATATCGGCTTAACATGATTTCTAGAAACCTTGAACGTTATGGATTAGATGGATTGGCTTTTTTGGGAAGAGAAATTGAGAATCCGGGCGATTTAAGATATCAATTAATGGGTGCAGGATTATCAGCACCTCATGCTATTCTTGTTTTACCAGGAAGAAGAAAACCTGTTGTTGTGGCCAATGTGCACGATGCTGGTAATGTTCCTAAAGAGTTGTATCGTGTCAGTGAATATGGATATACGGATGATCCGTCGGGTGCAATAGCACAGGAAATACAAAAGTCTGGTGTTACAAAATTGGGAATAGCTACATCAAGAGATACTGCAGCATTAGATGTAACTAATTATGGTATGTTATTGAACGTACGACGCGCTTTAAGGGGTTCTGATGTAAGAATTTCTTCAAGTGCCGCTGAGAATGTTTTATATTCAGCATATGCAATAAGAACTCCTGAAGAAATAGAAGGACTTAGAAAAGCTGTCAGAATGACAGATGATATATTTGATGCAGCTGAGTGTGAGGTTTTGAGAGCAGGTGTAAGTGAAAGAGAAATTTCTACATTTTTCCATGAACAAATGGATCGTTTAGGTGTTCAATCATCATGGGCAAGAAACAGTTGTCCTATTGTTGCTGTTAGAAATAATTCTGTAAGGGGTCATCATGAACCAGGGGATGATGTAATAACACCTGGTTATGTTTTATTCACAGATTTTGGTGTAAAGGACCCAGATACAAATATGCCTGGAGATCTACAACGAACCTACTTCCTAGCAGATCCGAATAATGACAGAGAAACAGAAAGAGTAAGAGACATGTTTATATTACAAGCAAGGGCAAGAGATGCTGCAATAGATAAAATGGTTCCTGGAATGAGAGGTCTTGATGTTGATGCAGCAGGCAGAGATATAATAACAGGAGCTGGTTATGAAGAATTTAATCATGCTTTAGGTCATACATTGTCAGCAGAGGGTGTTCATGGTATAGGACCTATTGCTGCTTCACCAATGCCTAAGTATGGTGATAAACCTCACCGAAGACTTGAAGCTGGTATGGTTCTTACTTCAGAACCAAGTGTAATTGATCCTGAGGGAAGACAGGGTAGAATAGCAACAGAATTTGATGTATTAGTTACACGCGGTGCACCAGAAGTATTAAATAAAAGGCAAGACGATCTATTTCTTCTTTAGTGAGTAATATCCCATTTAAAAACCTTTTTGTGTCTATCTAAGATCATGTCTGAATTCAGGTGTGATCCAGGGAACTGTGTTAAATGCTGCACAGATATTGATGTAATACCAGTTACATTAGGGGATATATACAGAGCATGGTTTAGTAGGAAAAAGAGAGGTGTTGGGGGCAGTTTCTATAGAACATACGCAACTTTATGTAAGGACTGGACTATTGCACCATCTAATCAAGGAACTTTTTATGCAACGCCTGCGGCTAAAGTTCCGTGTCCTAGTCTTGACAGGCAAAGATCAAGGTGCTCGGTTTATGATACTTCAAGATATCTTGCATGTGCTGCTTTTCCAGAGGATTGGGTTTTGGAATTACCACCAGAGGCTGGTATGCATTCTTCGGGCATATCAGAATTCACAAGAACTATGCCTTGTTTTCAGGATATGACACTAACTGATCAAAGAAGGGGGGAAATTGTTGCTTTACGAAAATTGATTGATACTGAAGTATATGTTTCTACACAGTGTTTACAATCTATTGTTCCTGCATCGACTATAGTTCGTGGCAGGCCTTCCAGAAGGCAGAAAAAACAATTAGAAAAGGACATGCGGTTTATAAGTAATAATAGAGGTGCTTTGTTAACCTTAAGACAAAATCTAATGGCCGGTAAGTGTCTTCAGAGGTACGAAGAACTTGTGGCAAGAGAAGATCCTGGATTCTCTTTTTGCGAAGAGATTTGATTGTATAAAATTATCCCATTTAAAAACCTTTCTATCAAAATACTAATCATGTTTATCTTGTTTCGCAAAACAATGACACAACCGTAAACTACTTCTTTTAGATAAACTTAGGTGAAAATATGTCACATGTTAAGGATTTTAGATGGTCAGAAGGTATCAAGGTCGATGACTTTGTGAATAGCCTTGGCGCTGTTGGATTTCAAAGTGTTGAACTTGCTCGCGCAAAAGAAACGATATTAAAAATGCGTGAGACTGGTGCAAAAATATTCTTGACTTTTACATCAAATATGGTTACATCAGGATTACGTGGATTTTTTGCACAACTTATTGAATTGGGAATGGCTGATTCGGTTGTTACAACTGTTGGTGCAATTGAAGAAGATATAATGAGATCGATGGGCGAGGATTTTGTAGTAGGTAGTTTTGATTCAGATGATTTTGCTCTTTATGAAGAGGGTGTAAATCGTGTTGGAAATTTGTTTATTAAAAATAAAAGTTATGAGAAATTTGAAGGTATGATGAGACAGATGCTGAAAAAATTATATGAAAAGAAGAAAAATTGGCCAGTGTCTGAAATGCTAAAAGAAATTGGTTTGATGATGGAAGATAACGCTTCTATTCTATATCAAGCAGCAAAGAAAGATGTTCCTATATTTTGCCCAGCAATAACAGATGGTGCGTTTGGTTTTCATTTATTCATGTTTCAGCAAGATAATCCTGATTTCATGGTTGATGTTGTAAAGGATTTTTCAAATATTCTTTTCTTCACATCACAGGATGATAAAAAAGGTGCAATATGTCTTGGTGGTGGTGTGTCAAAACATCATGCAATATTTTCGTGTTTATTGAATGGTGGATTAGACTATGCAGTTTACATGACTACATCCCGTCATTACTCGGGAAGTATGAGTGGTGCAACAACAAAAGAAGCCAAAAGTTGGGGAAAAATAAAAGATAATTCAGATGCTGTAACTGTTATAGGTGATGTTACAATAACATTTCCTCTGGTTATGTGCAGTGTGCTGGAAGAATTAAATAAAAAGGGTCTGGTAAAATGAGTGCAAGGTTTTTATTGAGCAGGAAAAAAGCAATAGAACAGTATAATATAATGAAAGATTTATCTGACGTAGTCTCTTACAGTGTTAAAACAAACAAAAATATTGCTCCTATATTAGAAGAACAGACAGACGCGATGTTCAGTTTACATTTTTCTGAATCTATTGACACTATAAAAGATAAGAAAAGAGTTTGGTTTCTTCCACAAAGTTGGACAGAAAATGAGATTGTTTCTTTATTAGAAAAGGGAATAACTTCATTCATTGTTGACAATGAACGTGATCTTAACGCACTTCTTCAAGCACTCGAGAAAAAAGAAAAAAAGATCAATTTATTATTGAGAATGAGATTGAAAGAAAGGACAATTCATACTGGAAAACATTTTGTTTTTGGAATGTATTCAGACCAAGTTAATAAGCTTATACCAGCGCTTCGCGCTAATAAAAGTATTGACAAACTTGGTATACATTTTCACAGAAAAACACAAAATATAAGTGAATGGCTATTGAAAGAAGAGTTAGAAGATATTTTGAATAAAGAAACACTGGATAGCATTGATATATTGGATATTGGTGGTGGGTTTCCTGTTAGATACAAGAACCATAATGTGGAAGTTCTTCCACATATATTTGAAAACGTGAAAGCCCTAAAGGGCTGGTTAAATGATAATGGAATAAAAATGATTGTTGAGCCAGGTCGCTTTATCGCAGGCCCAGCTGTGTCATTGGAAGCAAAAATAATAAACATTTACAATAATAACATTGTTGTTGATTGTTCTGTGTACAATTCTGCTATGGATACATTCGCTGCGCATACAAGATTGATGATAGATGGTGAATTGGAAACCGGGGAAAACTATGTGATAAAGGGATGTACGCCGTGTTCACTGGATGTTTTCAGGTATCGTGTATTTCTGGCTTCGCCTAAAATTGGTGATAAACTTGTTTTCCTGAATGCTGGTGCGTATAACTATTCAACAAATTTTTGCGATTTGGGGCAGATTGAGACTGTTGTTGTGGAATAAAAGTTTAAATACGTTTTTGGGTCAATAATTTCGAGTGATATAAATGGGGTTTGAAGTTGTTAATGGTGATTTGTGGTTCAGAGAAGACCTATATACTGATACAGCGCTTTCTGTAAAAGTAAAAGAAAAGATAATTGAGACACAAAGTCAGCTGAACGGGAAGAAATTACAGGATATTGTTATTGTTGATACTGAGCGTTATGGTAGAATGTTGATTCTGGATGGTATTTTCCAGACAACTGAAAAAGATGAATTCTTTTATCATGAAATGCTTTGCCATTTTTCTATGTTCACACACCCTAATCCAAAAAGAATTTTGGTTATTGGTGGTGGTGACGGTGGAATACTGAAACAAATAGTCAAACATGATGTTGATCGAATAGATTTTGTTGAGATTGATAAAGAAGTTGTTGATCTTTGTGTAAAACACATGCCTAAGATATCTGGTGGTGCTTTTAATGATCCACGACTTCATAAATATTTTGAAGATGGAAAAATTTTCATTGAACGTACGAAAAAAGAAGGTGTAAAATACGATGTAATTATTGTGGATTCTCCAGATCCTATTGGACCGGCTGTTTCATTATTCACAAGAGAATTTTATCTTGATATTGAGGGTGTGTTATCTGATGATGGTATTGTTGTAAGACAAACAGGATCATCATTTCTTCAAGAGGATGATATGCCTTCAAACTACAGACAATCAAAAGAAATTTTTGATGATCTGGCTGTATTTACGTCAAATGTTCCTACATATCAGGGTGGTGAATTCACTTTTCTCGCTGCTTCAAACAAAAAAGGCGTATTTAATTTTAATAAGGAAGAATTGGAAAAGAGATATAACGAAAGTGGAATTAAAACGCACTATTATTCACCAGAAAAACACATTGCTTCTGCAAAATTACCAAGATATATAGAAAATCATTTATCCAAGGCGTATTATGGTGAAGAACTTGTACTAGATTTGTCTGGATGTAATCAAGAAACAATAAAATCAGAAGAAAAATGGAGAGAATTTGTTGCTAACTTGTGTGATAATGTTCTGAAAATGAAAAGATACGGTGATACTGTAGTAAAGAATTTTGGTCATGGAAAGGCTAAAACTTCTGGGTTAACTGTTGTTCAGTTGATAGAGACGAGTTCCATAGTAGCACATATTTCAAATTATTGGGGATATGTATGTCTTAACATCTTTACTTGCGCAGCATTTGATCCTAAGGAAACTATAAAATTTGCCAAGGAATTCTTTGGCGCTGAGAGTGTAAAAGCTGTATTTATTAAAAGAGGCGAATTCTTAGAAAAGGGAATTGACATAACAAATCTAACAGATAAGGACTTGTAAAACTTAAAAATAACAAAAGTGAATAATTATACATGACATTTGAGTTATTTAGAAAACAAGTTGAAAAGGTGGTTGGTGGATATGCAAAATTATTGAAAGCACCACCAAAGGATATTGCTGATCTTGCATTACCATGCTTTACTATAGAGGATAAGCCCGAAGGGCTTTCTAAGCAGTTTATTGAAGAAATAAGAAAAAACAAGAAAAAGTTCTCGTTGATAGGAGAAGTAAAAAGTGTTGGGCCATTTGTCAATTTTCATATAAACTATCATGAGTTTTCAAAAATTATTATGAAAGACGTAATTAAGCTTGGAAGTAAATACGGTTCAAAGAGAAAGGGAAAAAACAGGATACTTGTTGAGTATAGTGCACCCAATTCTAACAAGCCATTACATATTGGCCATCTTAGAAATGATTCAATTGGCATGAGTATCTCACGCATACTTGATTTTACAGGTAATACTGTAGTAAAAGCAAATCTAGTAAATGATAGAGGAATTCATATTTGCAAATCAATGCTTGCTTACCAAAAGTGGGGTGAAGGCACTGATCCTAAAAAAGCAGGCAAGAAAGGTGATCACCTTGTTGGTGATTTTTATGTTATGTTTGAACAGGAATCAAAGAAAGATGAAAAAATAAAAGAAGAATCAAAAGAAATGTTAAACAAATGGGAAAAAGGAGATAAAGCAACGATTGCACTGTGGAAAAAAATGAACAAGTGGGCTATTGACGGAATGAAAGAAACATACAAAAATTTTGGTTCTGAATTTGATGATTGGTTTTTTGAAAGTGAAATTTACAAGAAAGCAAAACCAATTATAGAGGAAGGTTGGAAAAAAGGTGTTTTCAAAAAAGATACGGCGGGTGCTGTTTTAGCAAAACTTGAGAAATGGGGACTACCAGATAAATATATCGTAAGAAGTGACGGCACTTCAACGTATCTTACACAAGATATGCCATTAACTGTTGAAAAGTTTGAAAAACATAAAGTAAATGAATCGATATGGGTGGTTGCTTCTGAACAAATAATTTATTTGAAACAACTGTTCAAGATTATGAACTTGCTTGGTTACGATTATAAATTAACACACTTATCATACGGGTTGGTGCATCTACGAAGCGGTAGAATGAAAAGTAGGGAAGGAAGAGTTATTGATGCAGATGATTTGATGCACGACATCCTGGGTCTTGCGCGAAAAGCAATAAAACAAAGATACAAAGATTTAGATAAAAAAGAAACAGAACTACGGGCACGAGAAATAATGCTTGCTGCAATAAAATATTATTACCTGAAAGTTGAGCCGGTAAGGGATTTGATGTTTGAACCAGAAAAGGCGATAAGTTTTGAGGGTAACACCGGACCATATTTATTATACACATATGCTCGTGCAAGATCTATATTGAGAAAAAGTGAGAAAAAAGAAAAAATAACTTCACTTCAAGATGAAAAAGAATTTATGATAATAAAAAAACTTTCTATGTTTCCTTTAATTTTAAAAGATGCAGCAAAACAACTAAAACCAAATTATGTTGCTAATTATCTGCACGAACTTGCGCTATTGTTTAATGAGTATTATCATGATGAAAAAATAATTGGTTCTGATAACGAGGAATCAAAACTTGCTTTTGTTAAAGCAACCGCTATTGTGTTGAAAAACGGATTGAAAATGCTTGGCATAAATACTATTGAGAAAATGTAAAAGATAAAAAGAAAAAATAATGTCAAGAACGTAAATGTATTATTTATGTTCTTACTCTTCTGCGCCTTCTGGTTTTGCTTCTTCTTGTGGTGCTTCTTGTTGTTTTTCTACATCGTTTTCTGTCATTTCTTTTTTTGTTTCTTCAAGCGATTTTGCGCCTTCACCCATTTCCTTTACTTTGCCAGAAACGAAATCGATAACTTCAGTTACAAGAGGTACAGATATTGATTTTCTGTATCTTCTTGCGCCTGTGTTGTCAACGAATCCTCTTGATACAGAGATGAATTCATTTTCTCCATCGTCTGTTACTGCTTTTTTTCTTGCAATTTCAAGGAAGTTGTTTGCGCCGAATTTTACTTCATCGCTTTTTATTGTTTCGAATTTTACCATTTTTATTCCCTCCGTTATATGGTCAGTGATTACGGAAATAATTCAGATACACGATGCAAAGCATCGTAAAATGTTTTACTTCAGAACTACTGACCAAGTATACTTTGTTCTTATTAATGATGATACCAACGTTTTTAAAATGAACTGAGGGTTGTGGAAAGTGACTATATTAATATCTATTCTAAATAATAATCATGAAAAACCAGGAGATAGCTAAAATTCTGTATAATATTGCACTTTATCTTGAAATGAAGGAAGATCTTGTTTTTAAGATAAAGGCCTATGAGAAGGCTGCACAGATCATTGAATCTTTACCGGAAGACGTAGGAATAACGTATGAAAGGGGTGGTATTGCTGCTCTGGAAAAGATACGCGGTATTGGCAGGGGCATTGCTGAGAAGATTGAGGAATTGGTAAAAACAGGTAAATTAAGATATTATGAAAAACTGAAAAAAGAAGTGCCTGTTGATATTGAAACGCTATCGCGGATTGAAGGAATGGGACCTAGGAAAATATTTGTTCTATACAAGAAATTAAAAGTGAAAAACGTGAAGGATTTGGAAGCTGTCGCGAAAAAAGGAAAAATAAGTAAGTTGGAAGGGTTTGGTGAAAAAAGTGAAAAAAACATATTGAAAGGTATTGGTTTTGTAAAAAAAAGTAAAGGTCGTTATTTAATCGGATATACGTTTTCATTAGCAACTGAGATAGAGAAAAGGTTGAATGATTTACCGTATGTTAAGAAAGCAGTAATTGCTGGTTCTTTTAGACGCAGAAAAGAAACGGTGGGTGACATAGATATTTTAGTTATTTCTAATGAACCGGAAAAAGTAATGGATTACTTCACCAAGATGAAAGAGGTAATAAACGTATTTGGAAAAGGTAAGACAAAGTCTACAGTACTTTTAGAAAATGGGATGGATGCAGATCTTCGTGTGGTAAAAGAAAAAAGTTATGGTGCTGCGTTGAATTATTTTACAGGTAGTAAGACCCATAATGTTGCATTACGAAGAATAGCTATACAAAAGAAATTGAAACTAAGTGAATATGGATTGTTTAGCGGGCAGAAACAGATAGCTGGAAAAACCGAAGAAGAACTGTACAAGACACTTGGCTTGCGTTACATAGAACCAGAAATGAGAGAAAATACAGGTGAAATTGAAATTGCGAAGAAAAATAAATTACCAAAATTGATCAAATATGGTTCTTTACTGGGAGATCTGCAAATACAAACAACCTGGTCAGACGGTTCACATACAATTGAGCAAATGGCCAATGCTGCGAAGCAGCATGGGCTAAAATATATTTCTATTACAGATCACACCAAAAGTCTTGCTTGGGGAATAGACGAGAAAAAGTTGTTGAAACAGGGTAAGGAAATCGATAAGTTGAATAAAAAAATTTCTGGTTTTAGAATATTGAAGGGTGCTGAATTAAACATAATGAAAGACGGTGGGGTTGACATTAAGAGTAGTGTTTTGAAGGATCTGGATTGTGTTGGCGCCGGTATTCATTCTGCTTTTCGTTTATCGCGTAGCGACATGACAAAGCGTATAATCAATGTAATGGAAAATGAGCATGTTGATATTTTGTTTCATCCAACCGGAAGAATAATTCAGAAACGCGAAGCATGTGATATGGATATTGAGAAAATAATTGATACTGCTAAAAGAACCGGAACAATACTTGAGATAGATTCTCCACCCGGAAGGCTTGATCTAAAGGATGACCATATAAGGATGGCTGTTTCTGTTGGTGCAAAGTTATGCATAGACACTGATGCTCATGATATGAGTCATTATAATTATCTTAATTTAGGAATAGCCCAGGCTCGTAGAGGATGGGCTCAAAAGAAAGATGTAATAAATACACTACCGTTAAAATCGATGTTGAAAAAGTTGAAATAGGTGTAGTGGAATAAGTTACTATGGTTTTACATTTTGATGAAATGCGTACCGCTGTTTTGTTACAGCAAGATACTAGAAAGGGTTGGGTATTGGGAACATATCATAGACCAAGCTGCGATACTGGTGGACCTAGTACATATCCATTTGAAGAATTTATTAATCCAGATACTGGAGAAATATTGTACAGACATAAACAAACAGTTGAAAATGAAAGGTAAAAAATAAAAATTTAGTACTTTTAGAATACTCAAGTTTACAAGAAAATTAGAATTTTCTTTTCTTCTTGAAACATTCTCTACAATAAATTGGCCTGCCGTCTGTTGGTTTGAATGGAACTTCACATTCTTGATTACATTCTGAACAGGTTGCTTTATGCATTTCACGAGGTCCTCTATTGAATCCACCGCCACCGCTGTGACCGTGGCCTCTGTCTCCATGACCTCTGTCTTCGAATCTACTCATGCTTTTACCTCCTTGTTGAACATATAGAAAAATTGTTATTGTTGCCTTTCTGTATGTTAGTCTTGTCTATTAATACAAACTTATTTATAGATAAGTTTTATTTTGGTTTTGTTGACCTATAATATCCTTCCCGGTGTCGTTTCATCCTCATTTTATAGACACCGTCAATGAAATCCGTGCCTGCATAGCCTGCTAGTATGGCGAATCGTGGGTCATTCATGATGTATAAGCCTGCTACAAGCCCCATAAGGCCTGCTAGAAGAAATGTGGCCAAAAAGTACCATGGAGAGAACTTCTTTTTTCGTGTATTTGTGCGAATTTGCCACTTTAACGTCCCTATGGCGGCTCTTAGCACACCACCGGCAAATCCTGCAGCAATTGTGATCAGAAGTTCATAAGCCATGAAAATAACTCATCTGGACAGAAAATAAAGGTTTTGGTGTAAGCCTCAATTGGGCTTTACGTGCTGATGGTGGGCTATTTTAAAAAGTTTATTGGGTTTAAAAAGTTTATTGGGTCAGTAAAAAATACCCTTAGTGATTTATATGGTACATATTGAAATGAGAGAAATTGACTCACGCACATTTACTTATGGGTTATTATCAACATGGTCAGAACAAGGTCTTGACATGTTCGCTCCTGTTGCTATATATCCAGGGAATGGAGAATTTCAAAGACTTCAAGATGTTTATGGAGAAAGCGCAAAAGAAGCTATTAATTGTTGGAGTTATCACGCAGGTCCAGGAGGAATCGGCCAATATTCATTAAAAAGAGATAGGTCTGGATTAGTTTTAGCAAAAATGATCATACACTTTAGGCACCCAACTCAAGATGAAATGCATACAGATATAGAAGAATTCGGTGAACAGGTTTTGAGAGAGCCAACAGAAGAAAATGAACATTTACCAATTGTAGGAGGAGAAGGTATTGATGCTGGTATGGTATTTACTGGGCCTTCCAGAATTGTTAAAACGGTTTTTGCTGCAAGAGCTGTTGATAGTGGGCTACCACAAGCTGTGGGTGATATTGTTGATGATATCGATACAAGGTACGATACAACAGATTCGATGACTGTCCCGCAAGCATATCTATTGTTTTTTGCTGATGGTGGTAGAATTCAACATGGTTCATTTCAGAAACCAGAAGAATACGATCCAACAGGTTTAACACATTTTGGAGATCTTGAATTCACTGGTGATATGCCTTTATCAAGAAGTCAAAGAAAACTGACTTTTTATCCACACGGTAATAGAGGACATCCAATAGACTTCACCGAAGCAATCGTTAGATAACTTTTCCTCGCGTTAAAATGTCGTCCGTGTTGATGGGAATAAATCTTAAAAATTCAACAAACAATCAGGAAAATAGGTATATTTGTATTCTTTTAAAATAATTGACAATTCTATGGATTTGAGTTCATTTTTCAGTATGCTTCTTATATCCATTAACACCTGATTTAGTTCGTCGTTTGTTTTTAATCTTATTTCAAATTGTATATCGTGCTGACCTGTTGATTTGTAATAATAAGTCATGTTGGGGTGGTTTATAGCATAGAATTGTAATTTTTTGTGTGTTAATTTGCTGATTTTATTTAATCTAAGCATTACCAAATACCAATTATATCCAATTGCTTTACTTCCTGACCACGCGCTTGGTCTGTATTTTAAAATAATTTTGTTTTTTTCAAGTTTTTTTAAATGGTGTCTTACAAGTTCTCGTGACATATTCATTTCTTTTGCAATTTCTGATGTTGGTAATCTTGCATTTTGTGATATTTTTTTTAGTATCTGTAGATCTGTTGATGATGCAGAAAAAGGTGTTGTGTCTTTTTTGGGTATTTCAACGAGCTTTTTGATTTTGAATGGCTCATAAAAAAAAGGTAGTGGTATTGTAGATTCGTTCTCAATTAGATTGATTTCATATTCATCGATATGGGGTTTAAATTCTATTTCAAAATTTTTCATTATGTTATTTGCATCAAGATAATCTTTGACAAAAACTTTCAATATAATGTCACTGTTTCCCATGCATTTCAAAACTTGTGCTACGTTTGGATGGGCGATCATTGATTTAATTATTTTTTCTTCGATGATATTATTAATATTTCTTAATCGGATATTGATAAAATATATCTGCCATCCTAGCCTGTTTACATCAATAACTGTGTTAAATCTGATTATTATTCCCCTTTCTATTAATTTTTTTATTCTGTAGTTCACAACTTCCTTGCTTAATCCTACTTTTTTTGCAACGACAGAATAAGGGGTTCTGGCATTATCGAATAGTTCTTTTATTATTCTTCTGTCCTTTATTGAGAGGAGTTTTAAAGGAATATCATACTCCTTATTTTTTTCAACCATATTTTATCATATTGTAATTAATGTATTTAAATATTTCCTTTTGATAAAAAAACAACGAGATAATTATATATGTATTCAATACTACTTAGTGATAGTAAATGATGAAAAGGTGAATAATATGAATAAGTGGATGCGTAATATGTTTATTTCAAGAATGCCCTCAGAATACAGACAAGCTAAACTAATATCAGATGGGTGTTTAAGTCAACAAAAATTAAATCCTGACGAAGTTTATACATTTCTCGAAACTCTGGCCGGTTCTGAAGAATTAAGGACTATAGGTATAGGAAATATTCGTGTTGAAAATACCACACCGTTTCAAGTTTTGACAACGATAAGAGCAGAATACACAGGAGATAGACACTGGGGTGGATCACAACCTGATCGCGCAAGAAGAAGCATGCCGTGTGACGAATTCATGGAAACCGCGGATTACATATTTGGTAAAATAGAGGAACATACGGGTTACTCTATAACACGTCGAAGAGCAAATGTAAAACCAGAAAACTGTAGGGCTCATGTACCTATGGCGGGGAAAAAATATTTAAAAATGGAATTAACCAAACCAAAAGATCCTGACGATGGAGTGGGAGAAGGGTAGCTACTTCTTCAATATTTCCAAAACAGCAGGAACGACTTTTTCAATTGGAGCATAGTACGTATAAACTATTCTATCCACACCTTCTGTATATTGTGACATTCTTGTTTTCAGGTATGATTGTAATTGATTCGAAGTCTTAACACCAGCTCTTTTACCATCGTCGTGTCTTGGCCACAATATACTCACAGACTCCTTTAAATTGCTCGATGGCATCAGACAAATGTGGAAAATATTTTTCTTTATTAAAGTTTTATTTTTTTCTTTCAAAGGAGTGGTGTTTCTATGACAAATAACTCCACCGCTAAAGGCAAGAACATATGGTTTACTCTTTCTTTTGAAAATTTCTTTTATACAAACGTGTTCATTTTTCCAGAAATATGGGCGTCCGTACTTTTCAATTATTTCTTTGGTATTTTTCAATCCTACTTTTTTAGATATTATCTCATCAAGATCATAAAAAGCGACGCCTAATTTCTTTGCAATCTTTTTTCCAATAATAGTCTTACCCGCTCCTGGGGGTCCTGAAATACCAACAGGTCCACCAGTATATGATTTTGAATCTTCTGGTGTAACAATTTCTGGTGTTTTTTTGTGCATCATTTCATTTACCTCAATAGTACTTATTTCGACGTCTTAGAATTCCAATATTCATTCAGATAAGAAATTTTATTCCCTTTCATTTTTAGAATCATAATTCCAACCATATGGTGGTTTTTACCCTTCCAAATGTTTTTACATTCCCACTCAACAAATCCTGTTTTTTTGTCTTGAGAAATCGTACATCTCTTGGTTTTGAATTTAATGTTCTTTGTATTTTGACTGTTTTTATTCCAGAATTTTTCTATTTCTTTATGCCCACAATAAGGCCTTGTTAATGGGCTTTCTTGATATTTTCCATTTTTTGTGAAACATTCAAGAAGGAGTTTAGTATCCTGCATTTCCCAAGCTTTTCCGTATTTTCTCATTACTTTTTTGATTTGTTGTGGTTCCATATATCGTATTTTATAGAAATTCCTATTAAAGATTTTAACTAACCCTAAAAGTATCATAGGAATAGTAAAAATGTCTTATATCAACACTAGAATTTCTTTCTCTTTTTTGGATGATGTCCTAGATTTCGTGATTTTTTGGCTGCACTTGTTTTACCACGATATACACGACGTGTCTGACGAGTAATCCATTTTGTGTCTTTATTCTTGATTATTGTTGGATGCTTTGGATCTAAAAATATTACTTCATAATACTTGTATTGCCCGTCTTCAGCTGCATAATAAGAATTAAGTACTTCTAAATTTGGGAATTTTCTTGAAGCTCTTTTTTCGGCAATTGACTGTAGGCTTTGTTTTGTTGTATATGATACATGACCTGATTTTGAAGGTTTGTGTCCTTTTGTTCTGTGGGGTCTTTTACGACCTCCTTTCTTTATTCTTGTCCTTATCAAAGAAAATCCTTGTTTTGCTTTGTAACCCAAAGCATGAGCTCTATCAATCCTTGTTGGTCTGCTTATTTTTTTAACAACGGTTTGTTTTCTCCAGGTTCTGATTGTTTCCTTCCGCATACCACTGGTTCTCCAGGTATTTTTCAATCTTTGATTAAATGACATGACTATCACTATGCTTTTAGTGCATATAGATTTAAATATTTTAAAACAAGGTAAATATTTAAAAACAAGGCATTATTTAGTGTCTTTAAGTGGTAAACGGGTGTGAAAAAATGCATGCAGCAATTAAGTTGATAGTTGGAATTATCGTATTCCTAATAGGAGTATATTGGTATGCAGCTCCACTGTTTGGACATCACGGTCTGAATGAATTTTTCTTTAGATCTGGTGTTGCTATGCCCACAACATTCGGGGCATTTGTAACAGTGTTCGCAGGGATATTCGGTATAGTCCTGATAGTCCTAGGATTGATAATCTCTTGGATCGAATATGAAGATCTAAAATGGGCTTCCAGAGAAAAAAAATCCAAGAAAAAGTAATTTTTTTCTTTTAATTTAATTCTATTTGGTGATTGAATGAAAGTTATTGCTAAAGGTACGATACGGGTAAGGGGAGGACAAATACATATTGGTCGATATGAATTGCCTTCAACTCATAGGAGTGAATTCTATAGTAGCATGGCCAACGGAGGACCATTTAGATATATAGCAGGTATTGCTGGAAATCGAACAGAAGTTCAAATTCACAAGGTTGGTAAGGAACTTGAAGTAAGGAGAAATTAACTTTCCACACCCACTGACAAGTTTTTTATCTAATTAATCGTTATTTTTCTCATGAAAGTTCCTGCTGAAATGTGTATCAAGTGTAAAGCTTCTAAGATGTTGTGCGGTTGGAAAAGATGCCCGCTTTTGGAGAAAATAAAAATAGCCCCCCGCTTTGCAGAAATAGGTGAAGATTTTTTTGGTCCGTCACCTTCTGTGTTTGTTGGTCGTTTTGGATATCCAAATGTGTTTGTTGGTCCAATGGCAACGATTTCCCCGGAAACCACAGAAAAAAAAATCACAGATAGTCCTAGTGGGTGGTTTGGCACAGATTACATGAATATAATTGAAATGCGCTCACTCACAATACGTAGTAAGCATAAAGAAAATATATTTTCTAGATCTCGTATAGTATCAGATACACAAGATCTTGCGTTGGCCAAAAAGCCAACAGATATAGAACTGGGCTTCGCCAAGAAACCGGTGTATAAAATAAGTTTATCTGATGTTACCCAGCCAATGGGTCCTTCGGCTTTGCTGCGAAAGCTAAGAGTAACTGAAAATATTTCTATAAAGAGAAAGGTTGAGAATATCGTTAATGATGAATTGAAAACAACAGAACAATCTAAAATGCTTTATGATGCTGGTGAAGATGTATACAAAATAACAACTGTTTTATCATCGGGACTTTTGGGTGCGGATGATAAAAAGAAAATAGTTCCCACGCGTTGGTCAATAACTGCAACAGATGATATTTTAACAAAAAACATGATTACCGAAGTGAAAAAAAATAAAATAATAAATGATTATCTTGTTTTTGAATCAGAATATCTGGGAAATCATTTTCTTATTTTGCTTACACCTGATCAATGGGAATATGAAGGGTTTGAAGCTTGGTCACCTAGAAGCTTTTGGTCACAAAATCTTGCAAAACCAATAATTGTTCCTGAATACGAACCATACAAAGGGCGTACTACGTACGCGGACAAACAGGGTGGGGGTTACTATGCTGCTAGGTTTGGTGTTGTTGAATATTTACATAAAAGAAAAAAACAGGCAAGAGCTGTTGTTTTCAGAGAGATAAGTGAAAAGTATGTTGTGCCTCTTGGTGTCTGGGTTGTACGAGAGACAGCAAGAAATGCGATGAAAAATAAACCAATGAAATTTGAAACATTGGGCGATGCACTCAAACATATAGGAAGCAAACTATCGATTCCCATTGACGAATACAAAAAGAATTCTATTATATTGAAAAGAAGAACTTTGAAAGACTTCTTGGTTAGCAAAAAGTATTAATTCTGTTATTTCAAAGAATAATTATGATGAAGAGTGTTATACCAGCAGCAGCATTGATAATAATTGCTTTTGCTATTAGTATCTACGTTTATCCAAGTCTGCCCGAAAAAATACCGTCACACTGGAATGCAGACGGTGAGGTAGATGGATATATGTCAAAAGATCTTGGCATCTTCCTGATGCCTGTGTTTTCTGTGTTTATTCTGTTACTCTTCATTTTATTACCAAGAATAGATCCGCTTAAGAAAAATTACAAAACTTTTGATAAATATTATGAGGGGTTGATGTTTGTTATTATAGCATTTTTCTTTTATTTTCATATACTGACTACGTTATGGGCAATTAATGTTACATTCAACATGACACAAATGATTGTACCTGCTTTTGGTATTTTGTTTTATTATATCGGGTCCATATTAGGAAAATTAAAACAGAACTGGTTTGTTGGCATTAAAACTCCATGGACATTAAGCAGTAAAGTTGTATGGGAGAAAACACACAAACGTGGTGGTGTTTTATTCAGGGTTTCTGGTATTATTGCCTTATTTGGAATTATATTGATGGATATTGCAATATGGTTGCTTCTTGTGCCTATACTTTTATCAAGTGCGTATACTATTGTTTATTCGTATGTGGAATACAAAAAATTGAAGAAATAAAAGCATGTAATACTCATTCTTATTTATGGTAGATGTTCTTAGTGCTGTTAAGGCTATTATTCAAGATGGGGATAAGTTTCTTCTAATAAAAACTTTGTATAAAGGAAAAACTTTCTGGGATTTGCCTGGTGGTAAAATAGTTTATGGTGAAAATCCGCACGATACCTTACATCGTGAAATAAAAGAAGAAACCGGGCTTGACGTTGATATTATCAATCCGATGGGCGTCTGGTGGTTCTTCAGGATAGTAGATAAAAAGCAGGTTGTTTGCAATACTTTTCTGTGCAAACCAAAACACACCAATGTTGATACAACAAAAAATCCATCTAACGAAGAAAATATACAAGAATTCAGGTGGGTTACAAAAGATGAATTTCTAAGCGATGAATATGATACTACTGGGTATGAAAGTTTGAAAGAACTTATTTCTAGGCTTTAAAATCCTATTTTTAAAGGTTTTATTAATAGTTGTATTAGGGATAATAATGGCGTTTTATGATTTACATGTACATACGAATTTCTCTATAGGAGAGGATAGTATAGAAGAAATGGTGGAAATGGCCAAAAGACTTGGCCTGGGTGGTTTAGGCATAGTAAGATATTGGCCTTATCAAGAGGAAGTCCCTGAAAGAGATGATTTTGATCTAGTGAATTCGGTTATGATAAAAGCAGCGACGCCGGAAGAGCTAAATAAAATGATTGATAAAGCGCGCAAGAAAGCAGAAGTAATAATGGTACATGGTGGTGATTATGACGTTAACCGTGCTGCCTGTGAAAATTCAATGGTTGATATTGTATGTCATCCTGAATTAAATAGAAGGGATTCTGGTTTAGATCATATATGTGTGAAAGCTGCATCTGACAATAACGTTGCAATAGAGGTTAATTTTCGTGAGATACTTGAATCGTACAAAACATTCAGAACAAGGATACTTATGTTAATGAGAAAGAACGTTCAGTTATGTAAAAAATATGGTGCAAACGTCGTAACAACCTCATCTCCAATAAGAAGGTGGGGATTACGTTCTGGAAGAGAATTAGCATCAATATCCCATTTGCTTGGACTTGATTTACCTAAATCGATAAGCTCGACGTCTACAATACCAGAAAATATTGTTAAAAGAAACAGGGAAAAGTTGGCTAACAAAAGATGGGAAGGTGTGAAGGTAGTAGAGGATTGATAATATGGCAGAAGAATCAAGACCTAAGATATTGCCCCAAAGTTTAAGGGGAAAGAAAAGATATGTTGTATTTGAAATATTATCAGATGAAAAAATAGAATATTCTGACTTTTCTTCTGCGGTTTGGAACACATTATTAGGATTTTTGGGTGATTTAAAATCATCAGAAGCTAAAGTGTTTTTGATAAAAAATTTATATGTTGCAGAAACTAAGCGTGGAGTTATAAAGGTTGATCATAATTATATAGAAGAACTAAGAGCTGTACTGTCGCTTATACAATACATAGGAGAAACAAAAATAATTGTAAAAATCTTAGGAGTGACTGGTACTATAAAAAGTGCACAGACAAAATATCTAGAAGTGTTGAAGAAATATGAATGATTTAAGTGATTATGAAAAGATGCTTGATGCGGCGAAAAAAAAGTTGCCTGAGATAAAGCAAACAGAAAGCAGATTAGAAATACCTAGGCCGAGTGTTCAAAAAGTAGGTAGACAGACGGTAATTAGAAATTTTTCGACTATTGCAAAGGTTTTGAGACGTGAACCCGAACAAATGGCAAAATATTTGTTTAAAGAATTGGCTGTTCCTGGAACTATCAAAGGTAACGAACTTGTTCTTATGGGAAAATTAAATGAAGATCTTATATCAAAAAGAATACTGGATTACGTAAAAGAATATGTTACATGTAATGAGTGTAAAAAACTTGATACATCATTTGTCAAAAGGGAGAAAACATTTTTCATAAGATGTGAGGCTTGTGGTGCTAGCAGGCCAATAAAGAGGGTCTAAGATGTTTAGCTATAAAATAATGCAAAGGAGTGACGAAACTTTACTTGCAATATGTGATAAAGATTTATTGGGAAAAACAATAAAGGACCAAAATATTGAAATTGAATTAAGTAAAGACTTCTATGGAAATGAAGATTGTGATGAAAAAAAAGCACTTGAACTTGCAAGTCGAGCAACAATAATAAATGCAACAGGAAATAATATTGTATCTCTTCTTATTGATAATAATATTGTTAATGGAGATTGTGTAATGAAAATAAATGATGTTCCACACGCACAGGTCATCGTTGTTGCATAACTAAGGACTACCTAAAATTTCTTCTGGAATAACATTTTCGTAATATACTGCGCGCTCCGACGCGAGTAGTATGCCAAATACATATGGACAACTACCAGTATAATTCACAAACAAATAATATCCTTTTTTTGCCATTGATTGCTTTGCAAATTCGGCGAACTCAACAACATTTCTTTCACAGTCGCCCTGCATACCTTCTATTCGATATAATTCTTGTTTTATGTTTTGAAAATAGAAGTCCTCATCCATCTGTGAAATTATATTACTATCTAAAATGAAGTAGCCACGAAAAAGTACCGATATTGCTAAAAAGGCACCCGAAGCAACAACTGCTGATATTATAAACCACTGACCTTTCATAATATATCTTTTTCGTTTAGATTAAATAAAAAGATGATTTTTAAACAATTTCTTTCAATGTTATAATAATGTTTGTTGATAAATATTCGCCAAAAGATAGAGAGGGAGTAATCGGAATTAAGAAGCAAATAGATGAAATAAGGGCCTATATTAGTAGTTATGAAAAGGGGCGCGGAATTCTTATACATGGTCCACCTGGTTGTGGCAAGAGTTTAAGTATAAAATTAATTTCAGATGATATTAAACATCAATTGATTGAATTTGATGGTAAGGATGTAAAAGATTTTCTAAAAGGCCTTAATCAAGTCAGCTTCTTCTTTAAAGGTAAGATTATAGTGATAGACGTTGATGCTGAAAAAGAAAGTAAAACAATTGAGATAATTAAGAACAGTCATCATCCTGTGGTTGTTTATACAAGTGATCCTTACAAACATAGAAATATCAGAAGATATTGTGATATGATTAAATTCAATAAAGTAAATTCGTTGCACCTGACGGGGTTTTTGAAAAGGGTGTGTGATGCAGAGAACATCAAATACGATGAGGGTTGTTTAAGACAGTTTGCTAATATGTGCAATGGTGATGTACGTTCTGCGCTAATTGATCTAAGTTTAATGGATGAAGTAAATGAAGAGAACGTAAAACATAATGAATCACGACCAAAGAAAGATAATATATTCAATACACTGAAAGTGATATTCAAAACATGGGATATGGATAATGTTTCAGATGCGATAAGGAACTCGGACAAGCGTATGGATGAAATAATTAATTGGGTATCAGAAAATTTAGCTGAAGAATATTCAAATGAGGATTTACCTGCAGCATATGAATATCTTTCGTTGTATGATATAATTTCTTCTCGTATAATAAGAAGACAGTCGTGGTCTTTAATGAAATACTATAATTTGGTTTTGTTCGGAATAGCAAAAAGTAAGAAAGAAATGAGTAGAAAATTTTTCATATATCGTCCTCCGAGATATAGAAAAAGTAAAATTAATGCCCTCTTAGAGGAAATAGCAGGAAAAACCGGTGAATCAAAAAGAATAGCCAGAACTTACATACCGCTTTTCAAGCAGATAGCAAAAAAGAGAAAACTTGCAGCAGAAGTTGGTCTAAGTAAGGATGCCGTATCATTATTAAAGAAATTTTGATTTTTATATTTTTGCACCTTACTTATCATTGATTGTTATGGTAGTAAAATGTTTTGTTTGTGGTAAAAAATTCAAGAATAAAAGATCGCTTAAAATACATGGCAGACAGCATATTAAGGCATACGAAGAAATAAAATTGCTTCAAAAAGGTTATACTCCTGATGAAACAAAAATTGGTACAAAATTCAAGGGTAAAAATAAGATTATAATTGGTTAACCTAGTTTAATCTTGATGCTCCAGTTAATTCCAAAGCGTATTTTGATATCAATCTGTCAATTCCTTTTACTGATTGTAGTGTTCTTAATACAGCATTTGCTCCTCCGCGTTCGGCTGCTTTGAATACTCTTCTGGTAACACCTTTCTGTAGTCCTTCTAAATCATATACAAATTCTCTATAAATGCCGTATGTTGATCTACCCATTCTTCTGTCAAAATATCTGCTTGGTGCTTTTGCAACTCTTCTTCCTTTTCTACTCATTTCTGTGTGTCTTCTATCTAAAGCGTATTCAACAGAACCTTCTATTATCATTTCTCCTATAGGCAATGTTCCAAACTGTGTTCTTGCACCTATTCTCTTTATGTGCTGTTTTGCTTGTTGTGCGCCGTGTGTTTTTTCGTGATCGTCTATTGATTCCAATAATTCATTTTCTCCATAAAGCATGCTTCTTTTTGCAACATCTGGATTGTAAGCCATTATTGGGTTTGGCCCGATTAATCTTCTTAATTCTCTGCCTGCTGCTGGATATGCATCTTCGACTTCTAAAGGATCTAGATACCATGCAAGGGTTCCTGTTCCAGTTAGGTTATGATCAAAATAAGTTTCGGTTGGTGGTCTTGGATTACTGTTTCCAAAAAGCGGAGCAGTTTCATATGTAGTTGTAGGGTCCTCGGCATCACTAAGAAATCTACTTGCGTCGGATGGAGTTACTCTATCGTCGAACAGATTTTTTGAAAGACCTGATAACATTGCTCCTACCATAAAACCACAATTATTATAAGTGCGGTAAAGACTTAAAAAGAGAGACTAGTTAATTAACAATCCTCAAATCACCTTTTCTTATTGCTCGTTGTGTGAATTCTGATGGGATTGGTTTTTTTTCTCCTGGATATTCTTGAAAACCAATAGCGACACCTATTGCTATTTGGTCTCTTGTATAGTGTGTACCTGGTGTTAATCCTTCTAGAAAATGGGCGTATCTACTATTACCTTGTTTCCAAAGTGCGCGGATTCTTTGTTCCCTTACTGCTCCTCTCGCTACTAGTTCATATTTTGGCAATTTTATCACAATTTATATATTGTTTTTACACATGGAATTTTGTTGTTTCTGGGAAAACGTCTTTGTGTGTTAGAAATAATGCTCTGCAACAATATCTGTCAAGTCCAAGTGAATCTAGAATTTTCTTTGTATCTTCTCCTTTTGTTCTGCGTTCTTTAAATTTTTCCCAAAGGCCTGCTAAAGGTTTTCCGCATGTCATACATCGAATAGGAATTATCATTTATATCACGTCTATTTTAAGCGTCTCGTTTTATCATATACTTTTGTATCTTCTATATAAAAACCTTTAAAACACTATCTCTTACTTTGCTGTTTGCCTCTTCTTGGTCCTTTGCTACTTCTTGATGGCTTGTGTTGTTCTGTTCTTCTTGGGTCTGAAATTAGTAATGAACGATCATATGCAACATATGTTTTTCTTAATTCTGGATTTTTTGAGTATTGTAGGATTGCGTTTGCGATTGCTGTTCTTGCAGCATCCACTTGGCCCCATGCTCCTCCACCAGTAACAGTTACACTAATATCAACTTCTTTTGCAGCATTTTCTGCAAGAAGAATAGCTTCGTTTATTCTTAATTTCTTATAATTATCGAAAAAATCTAGTGGTTTTTTATTTATTCTAATTTTACCTGTACCTTTTTTAATTACAGCTCTGGCAACTGCTTTTTTTCTTTTTCCCACACAAATTATGTTGGTTTCTTTTTTTGTTTTCTTTGCCATCTTCACACCTTATATCCTAATGCCTTTGATAACTTTCCAATTGTTATAAACTCTGATCTGATTTCTTTTGCCTTGATTTCCTTTTTTTCTCCATCAAGCTTATCTGGTATTGAAACATAGACTTTTAGTTTTTTATAGTAGTCTCTTCCTTTTTTTGAATGAAATGGTAACATTCCACGAATTGTTCTCTTAACTATCTTTTCTGGGGTTTTTGATATAAATGGTCCGTGATGTGGTGTACCACGTCTTCTGCGCTGCATGTATCTATCTATTATCTTGCTTGGGTTTCCTGTAATAATGGCTTTTTCTGCATTTATGATGTTAACTGATTCGCCTTTTATTAGCTCCTTTGCTACAAAAGTTGCAAGCCTTCCAAGCACCACATTTTTTGCATCTATGTTTATAGTCATACTCATCAACATTATTTCTTAGCAAAAGTTTTTAAATGGTGTTTTATCCAGAATCTGGATTAGGATCTCTTAAAGGAATACTAAGAGAGTCTTGTATTCCATATTTATGACTAAATCCTATTACCCTTCTTTCAGGACCACCATCATTCTGTGAAAATACATATGCTAATGGTATACCATCTAATCCAGAAGCAGGAGCTACGTTTTGTTCTATTTGTCGGATTGTTGTTGGGTTGTGATACTCGAGAAATGCAGTTAATCTTAAGCCTGTTGGTGAGTGTGGTGATGTTTTTACCCAAAACCCTAGATAATCGTCGCCTCTCTTTTCTGTTTTTCCAGGAATTACTGAGACTGGGACTTCGTGTA
The DNA here is from genome assembly GCA_042584825.1 of Candidatus Aenigmatarchaeota archaeon. GTDB lineage: Archaea > Aenigmatarchaeota > Aenigmatarchaeia > GW2011-AR5 > GW2011-AR5 > JBHOSK01. Next base: position 108,964 of record JBHOSK010000001.1, on the reverse strand, counting down.
TGGTTCCTGGTACCATAGCAGTGGCCATCCGGTATATTTTGCCATCAAATTCTTCATCTTGGTATCTTAATCCGCTCGGTCGTGGTTCCGGTTGTAATTTGCCCATCTCAAACATTAGAAACTGTAATCTTCTTAAAACTAGCACCAAAAATTGCGGGGGGTGAGACTCGAACTCACGAAGGGACTAACCCACAGGATTTCTTTTTATGTCATTGTAGATAAACTACTCCAAACTTAAGATAAACTTAATACCATCTTAAGTCCTGCTCCTTTGACCGCTCGGAAACCCCCGCAAGGTTTTCCTTCTTAATATGTAAGCTTTCCTAATTAATATATTATTTGTTTTTTGTCTTATTAGAAATAAGTTTGGTTGCAGTTATTTAAATCTACTTCATCGCTTTCTTGAATGCTGCTTCGAATTCTGTTGCCTTTTCTTCAATAACATCTAATGCTGATTCAACCAGTTCTTTTGCAGTAAGGCCACACACAGATTCAACTTCGAATGTATAACCGTCTTTTTCCTGTTTATATCCTACAACAGATGATTGCCATTTTGAATGCTCTTTTCCTACACCAAGTTCTGCAACTGCGTCGAATTTTAATTCTTGGTTTTCCTCTAATGATACGAGTGGTGTTTCCTTGTCCACTGCTTCTTCACCGCTTTTAGAAATAAGATCTCCTGCTGTGACGTTACATGGACCTGTTTTTTCTAATGAGAAGGTAACTTGAGATAAACTACCTTTTTTTGTCATTAATTTTCTATCAAATTTTAGTGGTACTAAGCCAAGTCTGTGTGCAAGTATTTCATCAAACATTCCTGACGTGTTTTTTTCAAAACTTACTGTTTCGATTGACAGAACAGGTACTTCGTTCATTAAAACTCTTCTAAGTGCATTAGCAAATCCCATATCACAGGTTATATTGAATTTTAGTTTTCTATCTTCTTTTTCAATAACTTTTATCAAAATATTAACCACCTTTTTATGTTTATAATTATATATTCGATTCCTTTTTATACACGTCTACCACGTCGACCACCCTTCTTCCTTGAGCAATCGTGTGATATTGGTGTTATATCTTCTATTTGACCAATTCTGAAACCAACTCGTGCAAGTGCACGAATAGCTGGTTGTGCTCCTTGACCAGGTATTTTGGATTTATTACCTCCAGGAGCTCTTATTTTAATGTTCATGTGTGTTATCCCATATTCTCTTGCTTTTTCGGCTGCCTTTTTAGCAGCTATCATTGCGCTGAAGGGTTTTCCTTTATTCATGTCTTTATCAGTAACCATACCACCTGATGTAATTGCAATTGTTTCAGATCCAGTAATGTCTGTGATGTGAATAATTGTGTTATTCGATGATGAAAAAATATGCGCTATGGCCCATTTCTCTGTCATTCAGATACCCCCTTTAAAGTTCCATGCATTTTTTTATTAAGTTCAATTTTATTTTCTAAATCAACTGTAACCATAACACCTGGCCATTTTACTCGTCTATCATCTATACAAATGTGTCCGTGTGTTATTGTTTGTCTTGCTTGACTTACTGTATTTGCAAGACCTTTTTTGTAAATAACTGTTTGAAGTCTTCTTGACAAAATATCTTCAACATTAATTTCCAAAACTTCTTCTAATTTTGCGCTTGGTTTAACAAGTCCCATTTTATGTAATTTATCAAAAAGTGCCTTTTCCTTGTTTTCGTCTTTGGATGCTTGTAATCTTCTAGCTCTTCTTCGGAAATTTCTTAAAATACTTTCAGCTTTTCTTATTTCTTTTTTTCTTCTTAATCCAAACTCTTTCATGATCGTTTTTTCTCGTTGTATTCTTTCTTTATCGTAAGGTCTAAATGGATTTGATGTTTTTCTTCGATGTTTTTTTGGATGTCCCATTATTTCACCTTATTTTTTCTTTCCGCCTTTTTTTGATCCGCCTTTTTTTGATCCTTTTGATCCGCCTGTTGATCCCTTCTTTTTTCCGCTTTTTGCTTGCATTGCTTTTTTCTTGGAAACACCTACTGTTTTATTTTTTCTAAAACTGCTTCTTGTACGTTGACCACGCACAGGCAAACCTAATTCATGACGAATACCACGATATGATCTTGTTTTTCTCATTGTGTTAACGTCTTCCCTTAAACTTAACATTATTGCGCTTCCTGCTAAATGACCATCTTTACCTGTTTCTGGATCGTTTCTTCTGTTTATCATCCAAGATGGAAGGTCTGGGGTTTTTATCATTTCTCTTATTTTTTCGAGTTGTTCTTGATCTAGTGTACCTACCTTTGCTTTTGGATCAATATTCATTTTAATGCAAACTGCATTTGCGAACATAAAACTTACACCCTTTATTTTTCTAAGAGCTCGTATAATATACATGGATCCATCTATGTCTGTTTCCATAATTCTGATAATTTTTCTCAATTGTTGGGGTTCGTTTTTTTCAGCCATTCAACCACATTCTTAGATTTTTAGATTTTGGTACTGTTTATTATATAGTAATCCTTTAAATATTGAGAGCAAAGAATTAAAAAGGTTTTTCTGGTCGTTTTTTACTCGATGTTGTCAATCTTTTTATTCATGCTAAACCAAAAATTAGATATGAAGGTAAAAGACGTGATGACAAGAAAGCCGCTGTGTCTTAAACAGGGTGATAAAATACAAACCGCAATACACATGCTTTCTAGAAATGATATAAGCAGTTGTCCTATTGTAGATGGTCAGAAAAAAGTGGTTGGCATTGTGACAAAGACTGATGTTCTAAAATCAATAGATGCTCATTCGGGTATACAAAATCAAAATGCATTAACACTTGTTATGGCTACTATAACGGGAGAAGAATACGATGGAATAAAGAGATCCATAAAAAAAGTTATCAAAAGACCTGTGAAATCTATAATGAAGAAGAAAGTATTGTGCATAAGTGATAAAGATGATATTTACAAAGCTGCAAAACTCATGAATGAAAGAGATATAGAAACATTACCTGTTGTAAGAAACAATAAAATTATTGGTATTTTGACAAGAAGTGATATTATTTCTTTGTTAGGGAAAATAGATAGAAGATAGGTGTTTATTGTTTATATTCAATTCTTTTTACCTATTTACTGACGAAGGTTTCTTTTACGTCTCCTATAGTATCTGATCCTGAAAGGGTTCCACTATTAGGTTGTGTTCCTGCAGTAAAATAAAATGGAGCTGTGTTTGGTTGGTCTTGTCGTGCACTGTGTATAGTAACTCTTATTCTCCCATAAGTACCGTCTGCTTCAAAAGAATATGGTGTTTCTGGTATCTGATCCATTCTTAGATCATTGCGTGGTCTTGGTCTCCCTGTATTCATTTACTCCACCCGTTCTCTTGCCCATTTGAAATTTCTTGGGTCACGTTTTAGTTGAAGTGTATTCTTTTCACATTTGCTGCTGCAAAACCATGATATTTTTCCTGTTTTTTCAACGTACATTTTTCCTCTTCCTTTTTCTATAATAACTTTACAAAAAGAGCATTTTGCCATATTTATCTCCTCTCACCAAAACTTCCGCTAGAATCCATCTCAGTTTCCCGAAGCATTACAAGGTCGCCCAGTTTTATTGGACCAATAAGATTTCTTGTTAATATTTTTCCTTTATCTTTACCATCAACAACACGACACCTAGCTCTGATTATTCCTTTAGTGCCAGATCTCTTTAGAATCGAGATTACTTCAGCAGGTGTTGCGTCTTCCATAGTTATCACTTTCATTACCTATTGCTTAAACAATGTCAGTTTAGTTATTAAACTCATTGTTTAAGAAGCAATTCTAACTTACCTTTTCCATCTCCTGCATCTACAATAGCTATAGATGTAGTTGGTACGTCTAGTCCTGCGGCTCTTCCTAATTCAGACTTACTAGGAACCTTCACTAACTTAATTTTCTTTTCTTCACAAAGGGGTTCTAAGTGCATTACAATTTCAGGTGGTGATATGTCGTCAGCTATTATGATTAATTTTGCGTCTCCACGTTCAATTGCTTTTGTTGATTCGTTTATACCTTTTCTAAGTTTACCGGTTTCTCTAGCAAGTTCTATTACCTCTAACACTTTATTTGCGTCTGTCATAGGTATCATTTAACTATAAAAAAAGAAAAGTATTTAAACTGTTCGTAATTATTAATTTTGGTTAAAATACTTTATAATTAATAAAGTACTATATATGGTGAATTATATGTCAGGAGTATTTTTAAAAGTAAAATGCAGAAAGTGCAAGAACGAACAGGCTATATTCAACAAGGCTACTATTGATGTAAAATGCCTTGTGTGTAATACTATATTAGCTCAATCTACCGGAGGTAAAGCTATTATAAAGACTCGTGCACTACATGTGTTATAGGTGTAAAACAGATGGTCAAAAAGAAGGGTTTCCCTGGTTCAGGAGAACTTGTTTTATGTAGAATTAAAAGCGTGAGTCCCAATTCTGCAATAGCAGAATTAGAAGAATATAACGCAGAAGGTATGATACACATATCTGAAGTAAAAAGAGGTTGGGTAAGCGACATAAGGAAATATGTTAAATTAAACCAGATTTTTGTTGCAAAAGTAGTTAGAATATCTGGTGATCATCTTTATTTGTCTATAAAGAGGGTTGATGAAAAACAAAAAAATGATAAAATTAAACAATATAAATTTGATCAGAAAATTGAAAAATTATTTGAAATTACAGCGAAAGACATGAATACAACATTTTCAGAAATTAAAAAAGAAGTGATTGTGCCTTTACAAGAGAATTTTGGAACACTGTATGACGCATTTAAAACTGTAAATAAAAATCCTGAAAGGGTTGAAAAAATCTTGAAAAAAGAATGGTTTGTAAAGATAAAGGAACTCGCAGAAAAAACAATGGGAAAAAAGGAATTTGAATTAAAGATGAGTGTTCAGTTAAAAAGTTTTGAGCCTGATGGATTAGAAGTAATAAAGGGTGTTTTGAAAAAGATAGAAAAGTCTGGTATGGGTGTTCATTACATTTCTGCTCCGGATTATCTTATAAAATACAAGACAAAAGATGCTAAAAAGGGTGAAAAAGAATTTGTTAAAACTGTTGAAGACATCTTGAAAAGTAATAAAAAAATAGAATCCAGTATGGAGGTTATTCATTAAATGGAATTAAGGAAATGCCTCAAGTGTGGATATACAATGAAATTTGCGTGTAAGTGCGGTAAAAAAACCAAAACAGCACATCCCTAAATTATTTAAATAAAAAAAACAAGTGATCTTTAATGGAAACACAAATTAAGGTTCTTAAAAATGTGAAATTTAAAAATCCTGTTCTGATCGAAGGTCTACCAGGAATAGGAAATGTTGGTAGGGTTGCCGTTGGATATATAACCCATGAGTTGAAATTGGAAAAATTTGCAGAAGTATATTCTCCTCACTTTTTACCGCTTGTTATTATACACGATGATTCTGTAGCAGATGTGCTAAAATTTGAATTCTATTATATGAAGACGAAGAAAAGAGATATCATTATATTAACTGGTGATACACAAAGCATTTCTCCTGAAGGTCATTATGATGTGTGCAATAAGGTTATTGATTTTTGCGCTAAACTCGGTGTTAAAGAGATAGTAACTTTGGGTGGATTTACTGAGGGTAGAGAAGTCACTGATCCTCGTGTTATTGGTGCTGTTAATGATAAAGCGTTATTGAAAAAATATGAAAAATATGATATTGATTTTGGTAAAGAACATACGATAGGTACTATTGTTGGTGCTTCTGGACTGCTTTTGGGACTAGGTAAATTGAAAAACATGAAAGGCCTTTGTCTTATGGGTGAAACATTTGATCTCCCGCTTCTTACGGATCCTAAAGCAGCTGACAGGATATTGCAGGTTCTGAAGAAAATGTTTGGCATTAAAATTGATCTTTCAAAGCTCGAAAAAACTATAAAAGAGATGGAGCAAAAGATTAAAAAGACTGAGGATATCTATAAGAAGATGTTGCAACATATACCGAAGAAAGATGATCAAGTCAGATATATAGGTTGAGATGGTATTCTAATGTTTTATTATAATGAACTTACTCGGTTTGAGAAAACAAGAATAATAGCTGCACGTGCATTACAGATATCTATGGGTGCACCTGTACTCATAAAAACCGGTGAAAGTGACCCTAGATTGATATCTAACCACGAATTTGAGAAAAATGTATTACCAATAACAGTAAGGCGATTTTTGAAGAAAGCTGAAAAAGGGAAAAAATAATCTATTTTTAAGTTTTTCTGTTCTAAATATAATGACGTATGATTGTAGGTAAAATGTGATATAATGGCAGAAAAAACAACAGAGGTCAAAGAACGTTTGTTAATATCTAGGGAAAAATATCTTTCTTCGGGTGTTCATATAGGCATGACCTTCAAAACTGCTGACATGAAACGGTTTATTTATAAAATAAGGCCAAATGGTCTCGCTGTTCTCAATATAGGCACGCTTGATGAAAGAATAAGATATACTTCAAAAATGCTTGCAAATAAAGAAAGAATACTTATTGTTACTAAACGGGAAAGTGGCTTTGAGGCTATTAAAAAATTCTGCGATGTTGTGAATGCAAAATCTGTTCTTGGAAGATTTATGCCAGGTTCTCTTACAAATCCTACTTATAAGAATTTTATGGAAGCTGAGGTTTTGATTATTTTAGATCCTTTGCATGATAAACAAGCAATAAAAGAAGCTGTGCAAATGAGGACACCAATTATAGGTATTGCTGACACAAGTAATGAAACTTCCTTTATTGATATTGTTCTACCAGCCAATAACAAAGCAAAGAAATCTATTGCTCTTATTTTCTGGTTACTTGCAAGAGAAATCATGAAAATACGTGGAGAAGAATTCAAATATGAATTAAAGGATTTTGGTTTTGAATAAAACTTAAAAGAAGAATATAATAAAAAGAAAAATCAAAAATCTTATCTGTTTTCGAACATTTCTAATATCTCATTTACTTGCGTTTGTTCCATTGGAAGTGGTCCTAATCCACGATAATGGCCATAGTCTGGTTGATCATAGTCGGGTTCTGCTGGGTATGGCATTGGGATTGGTTTTGGATATGGTTCTTCGTAATTGTAATCGTAGCTTTGTAATATTTCGATTAGTGTTGTCAGACCTCTGTATGGAATTCTTTCCATGTTGAATGTGTATCCGTCATATTCACCGCTCATGAACATTACAGTTCTTCCAGCTATTCTGTAGAACTTAACTACGAGTGTTGCTTCTTTGCCAGCTTCATCTCTGAATGTTACCACAAGTGTTTGCGTTCTCCAATCAAAATCGGTGTCTTTGTGTGTTAGTTCTATTAATTCACCATTTATGATTAGATAATTGTAGTTGTATAAAGGTTCATAGTGGGGTACTAGAGAGTTTGTTGTAGTATATTCTGCTGCAGGGTATGTTCTTTGAAATGCAATGAATGCTGCTGGTTCAACAGTATCCTTTACTGCTACACCTTTGAATACAATTACGTTTGGATATAGATCTTCATTTTGGTATTGTGGGTAAGGGTAATACGGATATATTCTGCTTGCAGGTTTTTCTTCGTCATAAAGTGCTATGTCCCGCATCGGTCTTGTGTCATCTTCGTTAACTTCCACACCCAATACTGATAGGATGTCAGCAGCGTCCGTATATTGTTGAGGATCTACCTTGTGTTGTGGCATTGCAGCAAAACCAACTCCACTTACAGCTACGATAGCTATAAGAACAGCAAGTATTTGTTGTGTTTTCATAATTTTTTCCTCCGTTTTTTAATCTTGTTTATTATGAAAGAAAAAACGCCCCGACGTGGGGTCGTTAATCTTTCTGGGGTATACAAGATAAAATTATGTTCTCGAAAGATGCTTTTTAAATAGGAAGAAAAAATAGGGTATTCGCCCTATTGTTAAATTACTCATCATATTCTATGTTAATATCAATTGGGATTCTTCTTCTGTTACCTGCTGTATCTATGATTGATATTGAATTTTCTTTTTCAGCATATGAATCTTCACAAGAATCTGTACCAGCACCAGAAACGGGTGCTGTTAATTCTTCTGCTTTATCTTTAATTGAAATTTCAATTGGTACGTATTCTTTATTGTTTCTTTTCCTTGACTCTAATATTTTTATTTCTATATCTTTGTTTCTCAAATCATCTAAATTAATCGGTATCATTGCGGTTGTTCCGGTTTCAACTACGTCTTGTTGTATTTCTATTGGTATCACTTTGCTTGTTTTACCAGATGTAATTTCTATTGGTATATATCTAGATTCACCCTGTACTACGATATCACCAACAACAACATTAATGTCGTCTACATTGGTTGATTCAATTGTTGTTCTCATATCTTGTGATGCTGCCATTGTTTGTCCACTAATAATTCCTCCGCCAAATGCTTGGAACAATGAAACAAACACCATAATCACAAGTGCAAGTGATAGGGTGATCACCCAAGTATAATAAGTTGGTTTGAAAATCTTTTCTCCCTTGTTACTAAGTTCGTAATATATCCATTTGTTTTTACTGTCTTTTCTTTTAATCAAACCAGACTTTTCTAAAATTTCAAGGTGTTCAGTAATTGTTGTTACGTGTTTCTTTAACAACTTAGAAAGTTCAGATGCTGTGTAAGGTCTTTTAGAAAGAAGTTTAACAATGTCTTGTCTTGTGTCTGTACTTAGTGCTTTCAATGAATCTCTATCAAGGGTTTCTGCCATAAATCAATTTTATCAGTGGGGCCTTTTTAAAGCTTTGTTTTTTTAGGGTCAAAACCCTATTTGTTAGAATAAATTTATTCAACAATAACGTCACATTTTGTAGGCATTTTATAAGATGCTTTTTTTAGTGCGAGTCGACCCAGTTTTTCATTTTTTCCATCAACACGAACTTCGATTATTTTTTGACCTTTTTTAACTTGTGCAGCAGTTCCAACTGGTTTACCGAATGATTGTCTCATTCCCTGTTGAAAACGGTCTGCACCAGCACCAGTAGCAAGTGCGTTTTCTCTAAGAACGTGGTGTGGGTATATTCTTATTTTAACAAAATAGTCTCCGCCTTTTCCTATTCCTTTATCCAATGTTTGTACGGTAATAACTCTTGCGGCTTCTAGTGCATTGTGTCTTATTTGAACATTTGTTCCAGAAACAAGGAAAACTTTCTTATCATATTTACCTAATTTACCCATCTCAAACTGTGCTATCTTTGGTTTTGGTACTCCTTTAACATAGCTTTTTCTAGGTACACGCATTGACTGTCTCGTGTAGGGTCTTTTAACTCTTCTATAACATCTTCCTGGTCTTAATCCTGCCATTGTATTCACCGATTATGGAGATACTTTGTATCTTATTGTCCTCGTTATTATTTCGCACCTAAGCTTTTTAAATATGTCATAGCTCCACTAACCCCTCTATGAACCCTTCTGTCTACATATATCGGTTCTGTAATGCCCAATTCTCTTCTATTTCTTGCTATTGTTCGCCATAGTGAAAATGCGTTGGAAACCCCACTAACATCCAATCTTCTGTATGGAGTACTACCTAACATATTACCTGTTGTTGCATCTGGATTGCCATTATTTCTCATTGTTTCCTCTATATGTGTAATAGAAAATCTTCTATGATATTTTGGGTCTGGTTTGAAAAACAAATAGCCATCTGCTATACTGAGCACAAGTAAACGTTATATTTGAAAAGAAATTTAAAGGTTTTTATAGCAGAGTATCAGTGGCTATTGTACCATTCCCTGATAACTGCCTCAATCTTTGGTAATACGTTTATTCCCTGGCCTTCAATATCCCAGCCATTGTACATATAGCCGTCTACTTTATCTTCAGCGAGCTCCAGAACCATCCTTGTCACTTCTGCGAGTTCATCTTCGGTCATGGGTATTTTTGCCCTTTCGTCTGTATCAATCCATCCTATTTCCTCCATAATGGATCCACCGAATTCTGCTATAATAACATATGGAACCCCGTCTGTTTCAGCCTGTTGATTGGTTTTGTCTATCACAAATCTAAGATATTCAATATATTCCTCATTAGTATGTACTTGTCCTCTCTTGAATGTGTCAATGGCTATGTAATCATAACCGCTGAAATCTACGTCATGAACCAGTGATGATTCTTCTGTTGATGTAACAATAATTTCATTGTCCTCTAATTCCCATCCATACCGAGTTTTCCAATTGTTAAGATTATTGAAATCCTCTACCAGAAGTGGTACGCCTGATAAATCAGTAATTTCAAACTGATTTATCCGAACACCATCGGAGCTTAATGAATAACCTCCTATTACTCCGCTGTCATCTTCGTGTTCAATAATCATTTCATTGTCCATGAAAATTCTTATTTGTTGATCTTCTATTTCCACGTTTAGTAAATGCCACTCAGATTTGTCTATGTTTATGGGGTGCTCAATCTCTAATTTTTCTTCATTATTGACCCACTCTTCAAGTCGTATCATACTTTCTTTGATATCTAGTAAAATTTTGTGTTCATATGAGGATTTCATATTTATTCGGAAGCTGGAACCACTTAATCTGAATCCTATCTCCATGATATGATCTTGGTCCCATTCTTTCGTTTCAGTTAAATGCATTTCTTGTTTTTTCCACATTAGTGGTCCGCTATAAACTTCTCTAAGCTTTGGTAAAACTTCCTGCATCCATTTATCAGATTCTTCAACACTCATATGATGAACAGGTTCTACTATAGGAGCAAAATATTCTACATTATATTCTTCAGCAATTTTAGCATATTTAATAGCGACGCGTGTCATTTCACTTTGGAATAATTCTGGATCAGTTACTAATGGTGCAATCTCACCGGCATTCATAGGTGTTGTTTCAAGCATCACACGAAATCCGGCAGAATGTGCTTTATTGATTGCGAATTTGATCATTGATTCTGTACCTTGTTGTTCGGTGACTAAACCTTCTTGTGTATGGGATAACAGTGGTGAAAATGTGACTGTGTTGATACCAATTTCTTTCATCTTTTCAGCATCATCTAAATCGGAAATAACCATGTTAGCCTGTGAACTCCAATAACCTTGTATTTTCCCTTCTACGTTTGGTGCTGGTACAGGTGTTAGGTCTTCATTATCATAATTAAATTGGGGTCCGTCTCCTCGATGAGAATCTTGGTTGTTGTGATCTTGCTCAGCGCAAGCGCTTATGAAAACTAGGCAAGCAATTAGAATTATTAGTAAAAATTTTGTTTTCATTAAATTACCTTATTATTAATCTTGTCATGCTGAATATAAAAAATATTATTAAAGTTATATCCAAGCTTATTCAATAATATAATATGAAAAAATGTTTTTTGTTATCAATTATAATACTTTTTTTATTTGTTGGTGTTGCTAATGCACAGCTAGCTGATAGTGCTTGGCCAATGTTGATGGGCAATGTACAACACACAGGAGTAAGCCCTTACGATACAAGTCATGTAGATGGTACCATTAAGTGGAAATTTGACGCTGGGAGTGCAATTTATTCTTCTCCTGTTATTGGAGAAGATGGAACAATTTATGTTGGAACACAGAACAGTGATATGTATGCTGTTAATCCTGATGGGACTGAAAAATGGGTATTTGATGCTGGAGAACCTGTTGAGAGTGAAGCGTATCCAGGAAACTTCCATGGAATAATTTCAACTCCTGCTATTGATAGTAGCGGTGTGATTTATTTTACATCTTTAGCAAACTATTTGTTTGCTGTTAATCCTGATGGGACTGAAAAATGGAAATTTCCGGTTAAACGTAGTGATTCAATATGGTGTTCTCCTACTATAGATGATGATGGAACAATCTATATTGGGTCATATATTTATGAAAAGGGATCTTCTGATGAAGTAGGTTATTTGTTTGCTGTTAATCCTGATGGGACTGAAAAATGGAAATTTGAAACAACTCATGTACATCCTTCAACAGCAATAGGGATAAACGGAGAACTTTATGTAGGCGGAGCAACACCAATCAAGGACGGTAATGTCGTCGGCCTGATTAATACATTAAATAGAGATGGTGATCTCGTGTGGAACTACGCATTTGAAACATGGCAGGAATCTTCACCAAGTGTTGCGGATAATGGTATGGTCTATATAGGTTCTAAAGAAGGCAAAGTATATGCAATAAATCCTGATGGAACCTTGGAATGGACGTATGAAGTTGAAGTAGTAGATAATCTTGACGATATTCCTGAAGATCAAAGAGGTTATGTTGATCTATATCATTTAAATGGAATAAGCGCTGTTCCTGCGATTGGAAAAGATGGAACAATTTATGTCGGGGCGTGGAACTCTTATTTTTATGCTTTCAATCCTGATGGAACCTTGGAATGGAAATTTGAAACTCCACCAGCATATGAAGGAGTAAGCTCTTCAGCAGCAATAGGTGCAGATGGTACAATTTATTTTGGTTCTAACAGCGGTTATTTTTATGCTTTGAATCCTGATGGTACTGAAAAATGGAAATTCAAAGGTCCTTTAATAGGAGGCATTATTGGTTCGCCTGCTATTGGAACAGACGGAACTGTTTACATAGGTTCTAATTCTGATGGACATCTTTATGCTTTTGGTGGGCCTGATGAAGAGATAATAGATGAAGCGCAACCAGAAGAAGAAACAAACGAACCTCAGTTATATGATACAACACCTGAAAGTAATCTGCCGCCTAATGAACAACCAGTGGGTGCGTTTGACGAACAAACAACTGAAAAAGAAATACCAATTATGTATGTGTTAGCTGTTGTTGTGATTGTACTTGTTATTGGTGTAATTGTTGGATTGAAATTTAAGAAATAGTGGATGTTCCTTATTAACCAATAACTTTATTTTTCATGGCGTTTCTCAATTTTACTATTCCTTTTTTCCTATCTACAGGAACAGTGAGCAAACTGCTTCCAAATATTCTTTTGATGTGGTTCATTTTTTCTCTACTTTTGACGTATTTATTCATAACAACAATTGTCGGGGTCTTTGGAAAGAATCTTTTGACTTCTCTGAATATGTTTCCCTGACTTTCTATTTTATGATAATCTGAATAAATATTCGCAACGAAAACAATTATCTTGGGTTTTTTGTCAAGAAGTATTATATTGTCTTTTTTAAGCGTGCTATGATCTTTCATTGTATAAAAGCAAACTAAATTAAAATCTTTATTTTTTATGGACATGTTAGAAGTCCAGAATCTTCCTATAAATGGGTATGTCCTTCCTTTTATTTTCCTTTCTACGAGCTTTTCTGCAATTTCCTTCTTTCCCGAGCTAGGAGGACCCATTAACAAGATGACCGGCTTTTCTAATACTATTTTTTTTAAAATATGGTCTGATATAAAATGCTTTATGGCGAATACTATCAAAACTGCGATGGCTGAAAAAAATAAAATTAATAACAACGGGAAATGTTCTGTCTGTAATACTACCATTTTATATCCACTCCTTTGTAATTGTGCCTCTCTCTAAGGGTTGTTATGTATAGTTTTTCTCTAAATCTAATTAAAGTCTTTTGTGCTACCAGATACTCTCCTAAAAAGTATATGCCCAACCCTATGATTATGCTTATGTATTCAATTATTGCTGAATTGGCTATCCGACTCATATCAATTGCACTCAAGTAAATTGAAAATCCTAAGATAACAACAAGGAAGTATCTCTCAGGAAATTCCTTTAATAGAAAGAAAATTAAACCAATTGGTACTAATAGAAAGAATGAGCTGAGGCGCAATAATACAATATTGGCTGTGGGTGGACAATCAAGTTCTGTATAAGGACCATCTGCTTCTGTATCAAATAGTATAATTTTTCCACTAGTACATTCTTCAATAAAAATTCCTGTATACAAATGACCTGCCTCGTGCAACACGATGGCTCCGAATGCAAAAATAATGTTAAAAACCAAAATATATACGAAAACTCTCGTATAGGTTTTTCCCACTATGGTCTCTGAAAGTTTCATTATATATTATATTGTTAAGATGTGGTATAAAAATATCCGGTTTTGTGATTTCTTCTATAACCGTGTAATGTTATGCTTATGTCAGGAAATGTATCGTGTTCTTTGAACTATAGACGAAAATCTTGTGATTTTATCGTGATGTAATCTTTATTTGATGTAAAACCCATATTTTTAGGGTGGGGTTGTCATTTTAGTAACAAAATTAGATAATCGTACTTTTCAAATGAAAGGGGGTGAAAATATGGAAGAAAGAAGAACAGAAAGAAGATCAGAAAGAAGATTTGAAAGAGAAATTTCTGAAGCAAGAAGAGAAGCTGCGGACGCAAGAAGAGAAGCTGCTGAAGCAAGACGTGAATCTGCTGAAGCAAGAAGAGAAGCTGCTGAAGCAAGAAGAGCAGTAGAAACAAGATCAGAAATAAGAAGAATAACAGAAAGAAGGACAGAAACCGGAAGACGGGAAAGAACCGGAACTAGGAGAAGGACAGAAACAAGAGGAAGAAGAACAACAAGAAGAAGATAAATCACTTGATTTTTTATTTTTATTTTAATATTTATGAATAAAATTACTATTTTTTCAGTAATTTCTACGCTGGAAAAACTCTGGATAAATTACTCTCTATAGACACGTTCGCCTTTTTCTTCAAAAACAATTTCTCCTGTAAAAGGTCCGCCATTTCTAAAAGCAGGAGATTGATAGGTTTGATTAAGAACTATGGTAGCTTCGGTTGCTGCTCTTCTATTACTTGCACCAGGATGTCTTACTTCAAATTCATACCTGTTACCCATACCTTGAGGATCCATACCTTCGGTTAAATAAAGCTGTAATCTATCTGGTGTTCCAACAGCGCTACGAATATGTGGCATTTCCCCCATTACTCTCGCTTTAGGGGCATCACAGTCAAAAAATCCATATGCTTTTCCAGTTGTCATATCAATCACAATTAGTTAGAACCGGGGATCAGTATTTAAAGATTTGTATTGTTCACCACATATAAGTAGTAACAATAAATATATGGCAAAATTCGGGGCTTGTTTATATATTTATCTCCATTTTTGTGATTTTGTTTATAAACCAAATTTGATTTTTGGGTAAAAAAGGAGAATTCTTAACTAAACAGTAGGTACAGATCGAAAGATTTATAAGTGTTTTTGCCCTATTGTGTTTATGAGACTTATACACGGGCCAAAAATGTCAGCAAAGAAAGATGGTTGTTTAAATACTATATTTGAAACCCAATACCGCGAGATAGGAAGATGTGGTAGGGTAGGAATAGAGGAAGAGTGTACTCCGGTTGTAGTTCGGGATAAAGCTCATGCATTTTGTCCACCTGATGCTGATGATCGTAAATATCGTAATGTAGTAGCCCCCAGGTACGTTCCTGTGATAGTTCCTTATGCGTCTGTTGGTGATAGGGGTGTGATGGACTTAGTTGGTGAAACTTCTCTTAGCCATGTTAGATTTAGAAGATTATTAGGAAGAATTGGTCCAACAGAAGAAAACGTACGTGAATACGAATCTGGATCACGTGAATCTGGTATAATATACTTTCACCCGACCTCAGGTTTTGTTCTGATGGAGGATAGTAATCTTCTTGTTCCTTTTGCTGGTATTGACGACGATGACTGGTCAAAAACAGCTACGAGAGATGGGATCATGATGAGTGATCGTTTTTTTGAAGTTATTAGGAGATCAGGAGATAGTATCGAATATCAGGATTTTCTTGCATATGCCAGACTAAATCTTAGACGGGATGTTGTGCTGGGAAATGGTGTTTTGTAGAACGAGACTCCCTTTTTTAATATTTATATAGATGAAAATTAAAAAAATAAAGATGTGATAACATGGATCAAAATACATATAATTTCTCTGTTGGAATTGTCATGATAATAGTTGCGTTGATATTCTATGCATCACCAGGCATATTGAACTATGATGCATTCATACCTATTATGCTTGCGATAGTTTCATTCATAATTGGTATTGCGTTCTTTTTCATGGGCTTATCTGAAAAGAAGAAAAGATAAGATTTCCGGTAACACCGGTGTGTTACGCTGGGAAAGGGCTGTTCTGAAAAAGGAGACTCCCTTCCTTAGAAACATAATCTATCTTTATCGTAACCTACTCTTTCTTTAGCAATTTCTCGCAATACATCAGGAGAATATATTTCAATAGAACCACCTAATCTATCAGATGTTGGTTTAACTGTTGTTGTTTTTGGTACAGATCCGTCAAATATATGAACTGTCCATCCGTGATCTCGATAAAATTCTGATATTGCATCTGCCGCATCTCTGACTTGTGAAGGTCCGTCTAATTGAACAATATCTAAATCTGGTAATAGTAAATCTCTGTGTTCTATGGTTGGATTAAAAAGATAACTTGATGAAGTAAATGGTGCATTAACATTTCCAACTTTTATCATTGGTTGTCGAGCGAATAGGGTTAATTGCAAATCGCGGCCTCCTTTTCTTCCAGTAACATATTCAAAGTCGGGTGTTTCAGCGTGGTCACTGTAATCTGATCGAAAACCAACCAATCTATCATATTCAGTAATAGCCATCTCAGTATAAGCTCTTGCAACATCTAACTCAGATCTTCCTCTATACACTTGACCGGGGTTACAAAAAACTATTAATTCTGACATGCATTTATTTACTAAGAACCAGTATATAAAGTTTTCGGTTTGTTACCTTTTAAAAGTAGTAAATAGCGCTGGGAAAGGGATTCGAACCCCTGCACCCTTTCGGATACCAGCTTTCCAGGCTGGCGCTATAGTCCAATTCAGCCATAGAAGTACTTCGTACTTTACGGTCTCTGCCATCCCAGCAACGTCTTTTCCTAAATAAGATGTCATATAGTTTAATAAATAGAAATTATCAGCATTCTTAATGTTATTACTATATAGTTACTACACAATACAAAGCTTTAAATATGCTCAATTGTACAATATCAAGTTCGGAGTTTGAGGTTGTTGACATGAAAGACATAAAACTGAGAGAATTAGGAGATAAAATAGTACTTATCACTTTTCCTAGTAAAAAACAGCTATGCAACACCTTCATGAGATTCCAAGAATTTTATGAGTCGTCTGATTGGCGCGGAAGAGTGTTCACTAAACAAGAATTTGAAGAGTGGTATTCTGAAGGTGGTAAACATAGCTACCATGACGATTGGGAAGGGTTTAACATACCATCTTGGGTGATTGAACCGTTTATTGAAGGTGTTTTTGATCCGTTAAGTGAAGAAGAAAAGGCTTTTCTTAAGTTATTCAAAAGCAAAACTGGAATGTTTTACATAATTGGTACTTGTCATGATAGTGATGATGAACTATTGAGTCATGAAATTTCTCATGCTATGTTTTATGTTAATACAAATTACAGGAAAGAGGTAGTAGAAACACTAAAAGGAATGAATGGAGATGTTTTGGAATCTATTGAAAAAATGTTAGAAAATGATGAATATCATCCTGCGGTGTGGCAAGATGAAGTACATGCATATGTGCTTAGTCATCTTAATGTGTTGGAAAAATCCGGTGTTGACATCAAAAGACTAAAGGAAATTAACGAAAAATTGAATGAAATATATGAAAGACACTACAGAGGATTAGACATACCCCAACTTTCTTAGCTTCTTCGAAGCGACTATCCATTTAGATCCTATATCGGTTCTGTAGTACATGTTTTCTATTGATATTTTTTTCACTCTTTCGTAAACGACTTTCCTGGCTTTTTCAAATGTTTGTGCATGCGCAGCAACTATTAGTGGTGTGAAACCGTCTGTAAGAAATTTATCATCTTTTTTGATAACATCTGAAAAATATATTCCAGCTAATTTTTTATCTTTAAATTCAATGGGCAAATCTGCATATTTTTTTAATTCTATTTTATCGTGGTAAGGAAATGGTGGGGTTGTTATGACAATTCCAATATTAAATCCTTTTTCTGGTGCCCAATAACATTTTTTACCTGAAACGAATTTTATTATGGTTTCTGCTGCATTATCTTTTGATCCTTCCCACATAATAGCAGCATGTGGATAACCAAATCTTGATGTAAATTCTAAAGGATGTATACCATCTTTATTGACAATGCAGTTTATATCTAAATAACCAACATAGCCGGATTCTTTTATTTTATTTTTTAATTTAAGTAGTGTTTTATTGAAAAGTTTTTTCTGTTTTGTAAAACATATCAATGTCCCCATTTCCCATGTCAGTGGTCCCAGATCGCCTGTGAAAAGTCTTTTGTGTTCAAAATTAACATTTATTGGTTCAACAAAATCGTTGCCATTAAAAAATGCGCCTACAGCTACCTCAATGCCCTGAACATATTCCTGTAAAAAGAATTTTTTTATTTTATTTAATCTTTTGTCGCTTTTTATTAATTCTATTAAGTCTTTACCATCTTTGGCTTCGCCTATAAATGTAGTATCCATATCGCTTGTTCCACACGGCTTGAAAACATATCTTTTTGGGTTTTTTCTAATAAATCTTATTACTTTGGATTTGGAATCGAACTCGGTTTCTTTTAGTATTTTAATACCTGTTTTTTGCAATTCTTTTTGTCCAAATTCCCTATCAAGCTCTAATTTGTCTGTATATCGACTTCCACCGATTACTTTCTTACCCTGCTTGCGCAAACGATCTGCTTCAGCTCCATGTCCAACAGAATCAAAAATTATTATATCTGCCCAGTCTACAAAAGATTTCCAATCTTTAACATAGTCATTTTTATTTAAGATGCCCTTGAAAGCTCTTCCATATTTTGTAGGGTGTATTTTAATGTTGTGACCTTCTTGCTTTAGCTTTAAAATAAGAAAATCGTTATTCCATTCTGTTATGAAAAGGAAATTCGTTTTTTTCATAGTTATTTTTAGGTTTCTCAACTTTTATAATTTAAAAGCTTTACTTTTCAATAGTGTTAACATGACTGAAATGGAAAACTTGGTAAAGCTTCTACAGGAAGCTGGTTTATTGAAGAAACTAAAAAGAAGTGGTTTCTGGATACATGGTGTAGATAATCCTGAAAGTATCGCAGATCATGCACACAGAGCAACACTGATAGGTTATCTAATAGCAAAAATAGAGGGTGCTGACAGGGAAAAGGTAATGAAAATGTTGATTTTCCATGATTTGCATGAAACAAGGATAAATGATATTCACAAAATCACACAAAACTATATTGATAGAACAAATGCTGAGAATAAGGTTATCAAGGAGCAAGCAAAATGGATGCCTGAAGATATTGGAAATGAGTACAAAGAACTAATGGAAGAATTTAATGAAAAGAAGACCTTAGAGGCTCAAATTGCAAATGATGCTGACAAGTTAGATCTGATATTTCAGGTAAAAGACATAATGAACACTGGAAACATGGAAGTCAAAGATATGTTTGACCGTGGTGGTCAGGTTCTAAGAACAAAGACTGCAAAAGAAATTTATAAGGTATTGAAAAGTGATCCTGAAAGATGGTGGAAAGGATTAAAGAAAGATTTAAGTGAAGAATAACTTCATCGTAACTTAGGATACACTTTCTTGTCAATTATAATTCTATCTGTTTTTACTGCAAGTGTTTTCTTTCTTTTCATTTCTGTTGCATTCATTTTTGCTGTTCCTAGTCCAATGAGCTCGCCTTTCAGTGACATTAAGGCAACTTTATCATCGGATAAAATTGCTTTATCTATTTTGCTTATACCTGTTGCATAGAGTGGGGAACCGTGTGTTATGGTGTAAATTGCAGAATCTTTTACAATCACTGTGCCTATGTTGTCTTCTACTATTTCAACGGGTTTGATAAACTCTTTTATATTTTCATTTGCTGAATCAATCCATTGTTCTAATGCTTTTTCTAAATCATTTAGGGTTATACAATCTTTTTCTGTAAATGAACCAACCCGCGTACGACGAAGCTCTGCCATATTAGCACCCACACCAAGTATTTGTCCAACTTTATGACATAATAACCGTACATATGTGCCGGCTTGACAAGAAACACGAAACAGGACGTCTTTATCATTCTTTTCTAGCATCTCAAAAGAATATACGTGTCGTTGTCGAGGACGGCGAGCAACGGCAGATTTTACTGGTGGGGTTTGGGTAACAACCCCGGTTAATCTTTTCATGGCGCTCTTTATCTGAGGCATGTTAGCGTCCTTATGTAATTTCATTATTCCAATGTATTCCTTATCCAATCCCTGTAAAGCGGGCATAGCTTTGCATGCGTTGTTAAGTGTAATAGGTAATACACCAGAAACATTCGGATCAAGAGTACCAGAGTGACCGGCTTTTTTTGCACTAAAAAGTTTCTGTATAATTTCAACAACTTTACGTGAAGTAACGCCTTGCCATTTATCAAGTATTATTATTCCATTGCTTACTAGTTCATCAACTGATCTAGAACCAGGATATCTACCATATTCCATTAAAGCAATTTCTTCGCTCCGGACTAAGAATTCTTTCATGATTAACACTTAATTGATAATTAAATTTTATATAACTTAAGTAACTGGATATCCATTGCTTACAGTTCCATATTCATCAATAACGAACAAATATAATTGTTCTGTTGTAAAACTTCCCAGGTTTGTTGTGAACTGAATTGACGTATCAGACCACGTTGTGTGCGGAGGTTGTATTTCACATTGTGTGGATAAATTCTTGGTTTGGTTGTCACATAATTCAATTCTAGCCCAAGATGAATCGAAATAAACATCGTCTAAGTACCTTTCAACAAATATGTCGGTATGCCAGTTAGTGAATCCATAGAAGAATAGTGCCCTGTCCCACCATTGGCCATCATCTCTTGTAATAATGTCAGGTTTATAATAAATACGCTCTTGATCTACAAGTAACTCTACGCTTCCATCAGATACGTTATCTCCGCCTTGTTTAAGAATAGCGTCAAATCTGTGCCACTCTCCTCGAGATGGTGCACCTGTATACCAACTTTCCTGGGAATTGTCACTCCCATAATCAGTAACCACATAACTGATAAACCATGTTCCAGCAGCGCCTCCAGACATTACTCCGGGATCATAATCTCTTGTGTATGGTTGTGTTCCCCAGAGTTGCATGATTTTTGTTTGACCGCAGCATTCATTTTGTGCACAATTTTGTGTACACTCTTCATGATCATGCCAAAACCAGAATGACCATATGAAATTACCTTCAACTTGAGGGAAGCGGGTATAAATATAACTACTCAATCCCCTGTTGTTGCTTCCGTACATAGCTAGACTTCCAGAATGGCTTTGTCCATCTGAGAAGTAGGGCCAAGGACTGGTTTGACCGTGGGAAATTTCCCAAGAACCTACTTTTGGATCAGTTAAGTTCTCACCAGCCACACCGTCTTCGAAATCATCCCATAACATAGGAGTGACGTTTTCCTTAACACCAAATCCACTTCCAGTAATTGTAATGTCTTGTCCTTGTTCCAGCGGAGCTGAAACACTAAGAATAACTGGTTCTCCTGGATCAACATAAACACAACCAGTATCAGCAACGCACACTTCATTGGTACCACACAAGTTATCATCGGGTGTATTAACACAAACATTACTTGCACAAGTATCAACAGTACAAGCGACAGAATCATCACAATCGCTATCTAAAATACATTCGACGCACGAACCTGAAAAACAAACACCACCAGTACAAGCAGTACCATTTGTAACGTTTGTATAGACACATAAACCTCCTGCACATGAATCGGTTGTGCATTCGTTACTGTCATCACAAGTTCCACAGGAACCCGAACAACCATCGTCACCGCATTCTAATCCAGTGCAAATGGGTGTGCATGGTGCAGGATCTCCAGAACCACTACCAGAACCACCTCCGGTACCACCCCCGGTACCGATGTCATCATCGTCGTTATCGCCATCAGTGTCGTCATCATTATCGCCTGTGTCATCATTGCCGCATATACCACAATCTCCAGGACATGTAATACAGGTTTCATCGCTGTCGCAGATAGAATCACCACATACTACACAAAGACCACAATCAGCAATGCAACTGTCACAGGTTTCATCATAATCACAGATTCCATTACCACATCCATCGTAACTGTCATCACCACCGGCTTCATTATTGGTTTGGTTCATTAGATCTCGAGCTTGCTCAGTGCAAGCACTTATCAGAACTAGACACGCGATGAGAATTATTAGTAAAAGCCTGTTTTCCATATCAAACAGTTAGATTTCTTAGTAAAAAAAGATTTTGTGTCAATTTATTAAGATAAATCGACTTCAAGTGTTCTTGTTCTATCCATAATAATCTCTGTATTAAAATTATCATAGCCAGATTTAATAATTTCAATTGTATACGGGTTAAACTCTATTGTATTTTCTCCTTTTCGATAAAATTCGTCCAGCACAACATTTAACTTACCATAGCTATTGGTCGTAGAATCTACAATAACATCATTATTTACATTTCGGATAATAACAGTTGCAGAATCAATTGGATTCCCATCATCGTGAACAAACAAGTCTAACGTCCAAGAGTAATAATAAGAACAATTTTCATCAACACCAAAATCAGTATAAAATTTCTTATGGATTCTTTGCTCTTTTATTATATCACCTGTTGATCCATCCGGATATGTATTATCAATTAATTTAATCGAATCAATTTTTGGTAAATCATATTCATTATAACCTTCGTAATATTCAGCAACATAAGGTTCAAACGGGTTTTCAAGGTTTTCTTGATCAATGATAAAAGTTGTGTTTACAAAATGTAAGTCAGATATTTCATGCACTGAAAAATATCTATGATTTGTAATAAATGTATTATTGAAAATAAAGAATGTTTCCCGACTATTTTCTATACCTCCACCGATTTTTACAGTTGTAGCCACAGGGAAGAAATCTGTTGGATTAACTGGATATCTTTTTACCTTAAAAATATTATCATACACTTTATTGTCTCTATTTGAAACATCACCGTTCAATCGAAGCGCATTAGCAGCACATTCGGTTGAAATTGCTGTTACATCGTTGTTGTACACGCTGATGTTGTTTGATGTTTCAAACTGTATGCCGTAAGCCCCGGACAAAGATCCTCCTTGACATCCACCATATTCCTGAACTCTTGCCAACTCTTGAACAATAACCTGATTATCAAAAGCTTCTATATTTTGTGAACCACCTCCAACAAAAATACCCCTGCACGCATAGCCATCGCCTGTGCAATCAATATTGTTTGAATAAAATAAGGAATCGTCAACTCCATATCCCTGAATGGCGTAACCGTTGGTATAGTGGGATTTCAAGGAAATGGTGTTGTGGTGGATAACCGAATTATCGACTGGGACAATACCATTCTGACAACCTCCTTCAATAACATTATTATATGCATTATATGTACCGGAAATCACAGCACCATGGAAATTGTCCCTCGAAGTGATCCATTCGACATTGTTGAATAAATTATTATCATGCACAGTATTAACTGTTTTTACATTTGCCGTGTTTGGGCCACTAACAGTAATATCAAGGTCGTGAACTTCATTGTTTCTGATACCATAAACACCGTGAGAAAATTCACTCATACCATCGCCCTGTTTGATTATACCGTTCTTTACTGTTGAATAATCAGAAAAGCCATACCTATTAACTTCAGGATAATCATAATTTTTCCAACTTTGAACGCCAATTAGAATTCCTGGACTTCTTCCACGAACAATGCCTACATTCTCAACATAAATATGTCCTTCGTTTGCATATTGGGAATTCAAGATTTCAATAACAACTTTATCAGTCCACATCGTTCCGTCAGTATTAAAACTTGCAGTAACGTATGCAACACCACGATTACTTCTTTGTTGATATGTAAGATTGACTTCTGGGTGGTTTTTTAGTCGCAAAATAATCAAAGGAGTTTCATTTATAGGAGTTTCCCAACCAATAACAGCAGAAAAAGGTCTCATATAAAGGGAATAATTTGTATTCGGTTCCAAGGTAATATCAACACTCTCAATATATTGGTTATTGGTATTGGGTGTATCGACTATTAGCGCTCTTTCATTAGCATATTCATCTAAATGACTAAAGACAGAAGGACCAACGCTTGTATCGGGTGCAAGAGATAGATCCCAACCAGGAACATTTGTTCCAGAACCTTCTTGAAAATCATTGTTGTCAATTTCAATCGGAGGAGCATTATTGTAAGTAATGATATGCCCATTCAAATCAAATACAATGCCGTTACTAATCATAGCAAAGGCTACCCCAGGAGTTGTAACATCTGTTTCTAAGATATAGTGTGCGTTTTCGGTGTCTAAATAATAAGGGCTGTCTCCTTGACCAGCAAGCCAAAAGTCATTAATATGAATTTCGGGTACACATCCATAGACACGATCACAAACATCACCATCACTACAAAGGGAATTGTCGGGATTATTCTCACAACTTCCAGAATTACACGAATCGTGGGTACAGTCAATAGAATCATCACATTCACTGTCTAAAACACATTCAACACATATTCCTGTTTGACACGTTCCGCCAGAACAGATTGTTCCGTCAGGTAGATTTGTATATTCACACAAACCTCCTGCACATGAATCGGTTGTACATTCGTTGCTGTCACCACACGTTCCACAAGAACCACCACAACCATCATCACCGCATACTAATCCAGTGCAAATGGGTGTGCAAGTTTCATTTCCATCGTCATCGTCGTCTCCTGTGTCATCATCACCGGTGTCGTCGTCTCCTGAATCATCTCCGGTGTCATCATCACCGGTGTCGTCGTCTCCACTGTCATCATCACCGGTGTCGTCGTCTCCTGAATCATCATCTCCTGTATCATCATCACCGGTGTCGTCGTCATCTCCAACATCTCCAGTAGTGTATGTTAATATAGCATCGATTTTTTCTATTTCATTGAAATTATACAAAAACTCAATGTCCTCTGCATCAACTTGGTAATCATATGTTTCTTGCGGTTCTCTATCAAGTATCATATCGAGAACACCCTTACTGAAAGTTACGGTCACATCTTGCTTACCTTCCAATATTTCATATTCATATTCTTTTCCAGAATGCGTTGTAAAAATAAATTTAACTTGTGCAATCTCCTTTGTCTCATCTACATTCAAATTAAAATAAGCTGTTCTACCACTGTCATAAATTAAAACTTCTTTAACATCTCCCTCAACCGCGGGTTGAATTGCACCCTGAACAAATTCAAAGATAAACGGTTCCATGACTATTATAGCAATTATGAAAATCACGAAGACTATAAACTTTAACATATAATTAATCTTGTTTTCATGCGTAAAAAAGATGTTGGAAGAATTAGATTACATATGGATTTTGAATGTACGGCGGATTATAATAGCAATTGGTATTGATAGAATTATGTACCAAGCTAACCAGCCTATAACTACTTCATCTTCCCCGTCGATTACTGCGTCCTGGCCCAAAATAAAGAATTTTATTGGTACGGGTAATTTTGCAGCGATTGGGGCAAATACCATAGAGTCGTCCCGTAGTTTTACAATATAATTCAAATCATTAATTTTTTGTGTACAAGGTACCTCGCATGAAAATACGTCTTCTCCGTTTGATATTACATCTATGTTATTTTCAGAAAATTGTAATGAATAATCTTTTTCATTTAACTGGAAGTCAGCAAAACCATTTTCCATTGGCACAAGAAGATCACCATACATGTTGTTGATACCTGGTAAGAGAACAATAACAATAATGAAAGAAACTATCATTGGTTTCATGGTCATTCGCATTAACTTGTTTTGGTCTTGCATCATTTCTGACATAAGTTCTGATGTTTTTTCTTTGTTACCTGATTTTTGATATTCTTTCATTCTACTTCGTATAAGTTTTGTTTTTTCTTTCAACGCCTTGGCTTCTTCTTGATTTATCAGAATCTTATAGAAAAAATTTATTATTATTAAAATTACGATGGCATACAACGTTACTGCCAGAACAGGTATTGCTATTAATGTTTCAAAAACCATTGTATCACCTTTCTCTTAACACCATTTTTTGATTAAAGCGAGTTGAATTGCATTTCTTTCTGTTGTTATGTACTCCTCTATTCTCATGATTCTTTCATCAAAAATAATTCTTTTTTCGATTTCATCAAGCATTTTTTATAACCTAATTAATAATAGTCAAAAGAAACTATATATTGTTTATACCATTTCAAGTTTCTTTACTCTAAATCCTTTTCCTATGCTATGTTTCTTTTTACATTCTGAACACACGAACCTAAAGTCAATCTTTCTTGTTGGTTTTTCTCTTCCTTTCGGATTTTCTTTAGGAAAAGATCCATAACCACGAAGTTTTCTATTAAACCTACGCTGGCTTTGAGTATCCTTTCTTCTTGGCTTTCTTTTTGCTTGTTCAACTTTGTGTTCTGTATGTTTTTTACAAAACGGACAATAGCGTCTTGCTTTTTTTGGATATTTCATTTAAATCACGTCTCACTATATAATCACAGAAGCTCTTATAAACTTCACTCATTTTCTATCCTTTCTATAACCCCTTCTTTTATCAATAAATCGTTTAAAGGTTTTGGTAAGTCTTCTATGAGCTCATTTTCTTTAAGTTCATATATCTTTAAATCTGGTCCAACAAATTCTGGTAATGGTTTTTTTACTCTATATAAAATCTTTTGGGGTTTATTAACTTCTGGTTTCTTTATGGATAGGCTTGAGAAGAATTCTTTACGATACTCTTTTAATATAGCTACCAATTTATCAAATGTTCCTTTTTCTTTCTTTGTTAGGTTTTCTACCGGCATTCCTGTCTTTACTGAATATAAGGACATATCTAGCATCTTTTTTTCCCTTAAATCAAAAAGACGTTTTATTGTATTTTTAATGTTTTTTAATTCGCGTTCATCTGTACCTTTTTTCCTTTCTAAATATTCGTCCACATCATCAATGAAATTTTCTGGTAATTTTCCTAGGTTTTTGTCCATGCTCTCTTGACGTTCTAAATCGCGAATCTTTTCAAATGTAAGCATGTTTAGAATAAGGCGGAAAAGGATTAAAAACACGTTCAGTCATAAATTTTGTGAGTTCTTGATTTATGTATTTTAAGTGATTTTTTGTTCTTGAATCCCTTATCACAAATACCACATTGATATTGTTTAATGAAAATTTTCTTTTTTGGTTTTTCTCTTTGTGCAGCACGCATTTTTTTGAATGGGTATGCTAGTGGGTTTCTTATTTTTATTCTGTCACTTCCTGATTTACATGTTGGGTCTGGTGCGCAAACATTTATTGTACCTCTATAATACACATCTGCGCTACAGTTGTTTGGATTAAGATGATTCTGTGCTGCCCACCGTAATTGGCCTATAATTAAATTATTAGGTAATGGTGGAGTATTTTTTTCATTCCACTCAATGACTTTTTCTTGTATCTCTTTTTGCGGCCAATTCATTAACCTAAGAAAGTGGAGTAATGTGAAAAGTGAGCGCTTTCTACCATCACCCAGACCATTCAGAATATTCTTTATACATGGTGGAAACAGTTTTTCTGGTATTTGTTTGTCTATTGATATGGGTTTTTTTTCTTTTGGTTTTTCATATGTTTTCATTGTTGCTTGCCAGTCAAGTGCATCTGTAAGTAATGATGTTGCTTCATTTTCCTCACCCTTAATAAAATCTGGTATGTTCTTATCAATATTCTTTAAAACATGAAGTGGGTGCGCGTCTTTTATTTCAAATTTTTCTAGTTTTTCTCTATTTAGGGGGACAGAGGAAAGCCATTTTTTCTCATTTAATGAAAATGGTGCTCTGAATAGATGACGTGCTCCCCAGTTGTTTTCTACATCTACAAAATAGAATGGATCAAGTTCTGAGGGTTTTGTCTCTAATAAGGAAAATAGTTCTTTTGCTCCTTTTCTTTTTACCAGTGTTTTCATCAGGGTGTCTTTGATATTTTTTCTAATAAAATTTGCTATTATTCTTGACACTTCTGGATATCTTTTTGCTAATGGTCTATAGTCTATCTCATTCGGAAACATTATCCATGGTAGTGAAATATGGAATCCGCGTGAACCAGAGAATTTTATTCCATAGTTCTTTATATTATATTTTTCTAGAAAATCACATATCATAATTGCTGTAATTTTACCGTCTTCTATACCTAATTTTGAATCGATATCTATAATTATGTCCCAACCGATTCTCAGATCTTCATAATTGCTTCTTGTAACAGCCATTGGATATTTCCAGTGTTCAACAGAAAAATGAAAAGATGTAACCCCGTTTTTCACCATTTGCACAACATCGTTTGGAAATTGTATCATGTTTGGTCTTTTTTCGTATGCTCCTGAAAATAAAGCTCCAGCAACCTCACGAGACTTTGCATTTTTAACCAATTGTTCTAGAATGCGTTCATTTGAATAATAATCTACTATACTCTGGCGACTGAAAACCATAATAAGATTATAACAAAAATGGATAAAAGTCTGTCGAAAGGGTCTGGAAAGTGGTTATTTCAAATTATCGCACTAACAATCGTGCTGACTCAATTGTGTATTTCCAATTTTCTGGTAAGTGTCCTTTTCTTTTGTAGTATTTTCCTAATCTTCTTATTTTGGATTCAGCTTTCTCAAGACCGTGTTTTGATGTTGAGTCACGTTTATTCGCAGCCATGTGTGTATGAAGTGCTACTACCTTTACTAGTAGATTGTACATGTCTTCAGGAACTTCCTTTCTTTCAACAAGCTTTGCTGTTCTTAAACCATAAGATCGTGTTGTAGAAATTCCATATTGATCACGTAGAATAAGACCTATCATACTTGGACCGTGTCCTTCTTTTTCTAGTTTCTTAACTAGTTTTATTACTTCTTCTTTATCGTATTTTTGATCTTTACTTTTTTTTGCTGTTTTTGTAGTCATTTATATTCACCGTTCTTAATATTCGATATTACGGACGTATTTTCAATACGTCAGTCACTTTTGCGTTTTCTGTATCGACCGCGTTTTTCAATCTTTTTAATTGTGCTTATAACGGTCCTTGAGTCTTTGTACTTTTTTGCATAAATGCTTAAAAAAGTATCCCAGAAGCTCTCAAACACCTCAAAGTGGGTTGATTCTATTATTTGACGCAATAAATATATGTCATTGGCTTTATCCTCTATTCTGGACGAATGAAAACCAAGACCAAAATCTATGAAAAATAGGTCATCATTTTTCAATATCATATTTGATGTTGTTAAATCTCCGTGTATTATATCGCTTGAATGCAGTTTCCCAACACCGTTTGCAATTAATTCGGCGAGCTTTTTATGGTTTTTTTTGTTGACGATGTCCTTTACAATTGATCCTTCTATAAATTCCATTTTTATTGAATATTTATCAACATCTATTATTTTGGGTGTTAAAACGCCTGCACGTTTAGCTCTAGCTAAAAGTTTTGCTTCTTTTTTTGTTCGTCTCTTTCTAAGCATGTGGTCTATTTCTTCAAGACGATAGGATTTCTTTATTCTTTCCTTTGTCAATATATCCTTGTCCTTGAATAACTTTGCTTCTGCACCTTGTGATATCATTTTCATAAGAAAAAATTACAACAGAGCCTTTAAAAATTCACGAGTACCTATCTTTTTTTTGCCTGCTGTATATGGTAACATTCCTTCAAACTTCTTTCTAAATTCTTCATCTTTTGACGCCTTCACAAACAGTTTATCAATAAGGTGTGGGAATTTTTTACCAAGTCTTTGGAGTCTGTGACTTGCTTTAATTTCATCCTTTATCTCATCCCAAAGATCTTTATCATATTTTTTCAGTGTGTTTTCTGAGAAATTATTCTTTTCAAGTGCTTGAATTGATATAGCAGCAGCGTGTTTTCCTGATATCATTGCGTTTCCAACACCTTCTCCACTTAGTGGATCAATAAGACCTGCTGCATCACCAAGCAACAAAAATCCATTACCATAACATTTTCTATGATGGCTTGCGACTGGTAATGGCCATCCTTTAACGTCTTCAATCGGTTCAGCGTCTTTAAATCTATCTTTGAAAATCGGATTTTCTTTTATTTCTTTCAAAACCGCTTCTTTTAGGTTAATTTTCTTTTCTTGCATGTCCTTTACAATCATTCCTAAACCGACATTGGCCTGGTTGTCTGGTAATGGGAATATCCAGAAATAGCCAGGTAATAGAGATTTGACAAGATGTATCTCAATTCTGTCTGTCGTGTCTTTTACATTTTTATAATAAATTCTTAATCCTGAAATATTGTGTTCAGCTGTATTATCATTAAGTTTGAACTTTCTTGCTACTATGCTGTGTGCACCGTCTGCTGCTAGTAACACTTTTCCGCGTATTTCTTCTGTTTCACCGTTAGCGTTCTTTCCTATAATACCTTTAACAAAATTATCTTCAATAATAACGTCTGTGGCTTCTAGTGTTTTTGTTTTTACCAGTTTTTCTGCATTTTTGTATAAGAAATCATCGAGTATTTCTCTTTTATGGACATATCCTGGTGCTGGATTACCACGGTCTGTTATGTCTACGTTTACATGTGTTCCGTTTGGTGAACTCAATATAATACCGTATATTTTTTGACCAGGTATTTTAACATATTCATCATAAATACCAAGATCTTTCAATATATTGGCTGCTTTTCTACCCTGAGCATCACCGCAAACCTTGTCACGCGGGAATGTTTTTTTATCTACCAGAACAACGTTTTTGCCTGCCTTTGCAAGATACATAGCAGCGATTGTACCAGCTGGTCCACCACCCAAAATAATTACGTCATATTCCTCGTTCATAGCAAATGCTTTTGTAATAATGTATTTAAATCTTTGGATAATTTAAAAAGTATTAAACATTTATCACATTTTCGGCTATTTTTAGCCAATTATTTTTAAATTATATGAACTATAAGTATAATAGTGATTGAATGGTAAGGTTGAATAAAATCACAATGCAAGGATTTAAGTCATTTGCAGGCAAAATTACGGTACCTTTTCCAACTGGATTTAATGTTGTTGCAGGTCCTAATGGTAGTGGAAAAAGTAATATTATAGATGCCCTTATGTTCGTACTTGGTACTAGCTCCGCTAGATCTATTCGTGCGCAGAAATTACAGAATCTTTTGTTTAATGGGGCAAAAAACAAAAAGCCTGCTGATCATTGTGAGGTTGCGCTCTATATTGATAACAGAGAAAAGAAGATTTCTGGTGAAGATGAAGAAGTTAAGGTAATGAGGCGTGTGAGTAGGAGTGGCGTATCTTTATACAAAATGAATGGAAGAACCGTTACAAGATCAAAAATACTAGATATTCTCGCTAATATTAATCTATCACCCGATGGCTACAATATCATAATGCAGGGTGATGTCTCACGTATTATTGAGATGTCATCTATGGAAAGAAGGGGTATAATAGATGATATATCTGGTATAAGCGAATTTGATGAAAAAAAAGATAAGGCCACGAGAGAGTTTGGAAAAGTAGAGTTAATGGTAAGAGAAAACATGATTGTTATTGCAGAAAAGCAACGATTAGTATCAAGGCTAAAAGAAGAAAAGGAAAATGCAGAGAAGTATCAGAAATTAAACAAAGAGTTAAGAAAAAATAAAGCGTCACTTATTTACAGAAATATTGTTGAAGCTGAAACAAAGATAAATGAAATTGACAAAGAGATTGCTAAAGACGTTGGTGAATTAACGAAAAGTGAAAAAGACTTCGAAGAGCTTGAAAAAAGTGTGATTGAAAAAGAGAAGAAATTCAAAGAGTTGGGAGATGAAATAATAAAAAAATCCCGTGATTATGAAGTATTGAGAAAAATAGACGGGTTACGGACCGAGATCGTTAGAAGAA
Organism: Candidatus Aenigmatarchaeota archaeon; assembly: GCA_042584825.1. Classification (GTDB taxonomy): domain Archaea; phylum Aenigmatarchaeota; class Aenigmatarchaeia; order GW2011-AR5; family GW2011-AR5; genus JBHOSK01. The sequence goes on along the minus strand of JBHOSK010000001.1, from coordinate 77,202 downwards.
AAGACAAATTGGATCTAAATGAACGTGAAGCAGAAAGATTGAAATCGATTTCATCTGATAAATCATTACCTGTCAAAAGTATTATGTCTTTAGATAAGGAAAACGTTATTGGTACAGTAGAAAGTATTGTTGACACTGAAAAACAATATGCAACTGCTGTTGAGGTTGCGCTGGGTGGTCGTGGTGACGATATAATAACAAAGGACCAAGAAACAGCAATAGAATGTATCAACTATTTGAAACAAAATAAAATAGGAAGAGCCCGCTTTCTACCATTAGATAAAATAAAAGGTAAACAGAAGGAACTGAAGGACAAAGGAAATATAATTGGTCATATTTTAGAATTAATAAATTACGATAAAAAATATGAAAATGTTTTACAACATCTTTTAGGTGCCACACTGGTTGTGAAAAAGATAGAGGATGCAAAAAAAATTGAAGGATATAGGTGTGTTTCTATTGATGGTGATATAAAGGGTCAACGTGGTGACCTTTTTGGTGGATTCTATACTAAAAAAAGAGGTTTTGATATAAAAGGTGATATAAAAAGAATGGAAAACGAAAATGAGAAATTTAAAAGTTTGAGAATGATTTGGGTGAGTTAAAAGGAAAAGAGAAAGAGGAATCTGATGAAGTTAAGCAGCTACAAGAGGATCGAAAAGGTGTTGAATTGGTTCTTGAAACATCTAGAGTAGGACGAAAAAAAATATTTGAAGAAAGAACATTGATGCAAAATTCTCTTGGGAAAAGAAGAATTGAACATGCTCATATAGAAGCTAATTTGAATAATCAAAAAACAGAAATGGATGAATACAAGGATATAACAGAACACTATAAACTCCCTACGGATAAATTAAGGGAAAATATAAGGAAATATTTGAATGATATAAACAGACTTGGTCCAATCAACATGAAATCTGTAGAAGAATTTGGTACAATGAATGTAGAATTTGAGGAATTAAAAAAGAAGTTGGATGGCCTGCTTGAAGAAAAAGATGCGGTTATGAAAATTATTGAAGATGTTGAACATAGGAGAACGGAAAAATTCACAGAAACACTGGATGAAATATCAAAAAACTTTTCACATGTGTTTCATGACATGACTGGTGGTTTTGGTAAGCTTCGTTTAGAGGAAGATGATATAGAAAGTGGTCTTATTGTTGAAGCAACACTTCCTGGAAAAGGTACTTTGGATTTGGATTCTATATCGGGTGGTGAAAAGACCCTGACATCATTATCATTCTTATTCTCAGTAATGGAACACTACGCCTCACCTTTCTATGTTTTAGATGAGGTTGATGCTGCACTAGATAAAGCTAACACAAAGAGGATCACTGGTATGATTAAGAAATACAGTTCTGGTAAGCAGTTTATAGTAATAACGCACAACGACATAACAATAGCAGAAGCTGACAAGGTTTTTGGTGTAAGTATGGAAGATGGTGTTTCTAAAGTATTTGGAATCGAAATGCCTAAGAGAGGTAAATAATTATGACGGAAAATGAATCTGATCAAAAAACTGTAATAACAGAGGAAAAAGTTATACATACAATAGTTGTTGGTTCTGATTGGCAAGATGTGTTGACTAGTTTAATTGCAGAAGATGGTATGGATCCCCTGAATATTGATATAGTGAAGCTTGCTAATTCTTTTTCATTATATCTAGGTAGGTTAAAGGGATTTGATTTTAGAATTCCTGCTCGTTTCATTCTTATTGCTGCTATTCTTCTTAGGATGAAAGCTGAACTTCTCCTTGAGGAGGAGGAAGAAAAAATAAGACAACAAGAAGAAAAAATACCTAAAATCAATCTTGAAGATATTCCACAACTACTTCCTCCAATAATGAGGAAAACTACAAAGAAAGTTGGTATAAATGAGCTTATCACGGCACTAGAAAAGACATTTGCGTTTAAGGAGAAAAAGGAAGAAAAAAAATTACGTTTACGTCGTAAGGTTATTGCTCTCATAGACGATGAAGAAGATATCGAGGAGAAAATTCGTGGGATCTTTGAAAAGATTATGAGAAAAGGTAGCACCACATTTTCTGAACTATTACCTTCATGGAATAGAAAAGACATTGTTGATACTTTTTTACCATTACTTTACCTGTCAAATAGAGGTAAAATATCTTGCAACCAGGAAGAATTTTTTAAGGAAATATATATCAGTATTAAGTAAAACGTAAATAGCAAAATTTTATAACCCATTCAAACAAATAGATTCTCATGAAAGATACCCAAAGAGTTGCTTTATTGGAAGCTATACTGTTTACTACACACGAGCCTCTTTCAATCGAAAGATTATCTAAACTGACAAAAATGAAAGATAGTAGAATACTTCATTTTCTACGTATAGTAGAAGATAATTTAGAAAAGGCTGATCACGGTATAAGGCTTTCTTCTATTGGTGGATATAAACTTGTTGTAAAGGATCAATACACAAATTTTGTTACAAGTTTAACACCGCACTCTGACATGTCCAGAGGAATACTGCGCGTTTTATCTATTGTTGCTTTTCATGAGCCTGTTGAACAAAGTGAAATTGTTAAGGTCGTTGGTAATAGAACATACGAGTATGTCAAGGAACTAAGAGAGCGTGGATTGATAAAAGAAGAGAAAAAGGGTAGAACAAAACTGCTTTCTACAACACCTCATTTTGAGGAATATTTCAATGTTAATAAAGAAGAGTTGAAGAAGGAGTTAAAACAAATTGATGATGAGAAAAAAGACAATAAATTAAAAGATGTTAAGGAGTGAACTATTTTCGTGCTTTGATATATAATTTTCCTATTAATATGATTACAAATAAAACCGGTATTATGATTTTTATTATATCATTTTGAAAGAAAATTACTCCAATATTGAATGCGTGGAAAATCGTTATAATCAATACTGCGTATATGAAATATTGTATTCTTTTCCAGTTTTTTCCAAGTTTTTTCATGGCTGTGTTGTTAGACGTTATTGCCATTATCAATAAGACCAAAAATGCTATACTACCTATAGCTCTATACGGGTTACTGATAGCGTTTACAATATCCCAATTGAAAAAGAAGTTATAAACAATGACGAGGTGTATTAACGCAAATATGAAAACGTATATACCAATCCATCTCCTATTTCCCATCAAAACTGATGTGAAATTGTTCTGTTTTATCTTAAGAAACAAAGGAATGAACAAAACAAAAATTATTCCTATCAGGGATATAAATCCAAAGGTGCTTACATAGAATGTTATTAATCCTGAAGGACTTGAAATAACAAAACCGATTATAAGAATTAATAAAATAAGTGCAATGCTGAAAATATGTATTTTTGCATTCATGTGCTATCACCATCTTGGTCTTAGCATGTTTTTTGTTATAATTTTTTGTACGTCTTCAAATACCTTGTTAACATCACGGTTTCCGTCTATAACGTATGTGTCAGGGAAATAATTCTTTAATGATTTATAATTTCGTCTTATTTGCTGGAGCTTGTTTTCCTCTTCATATATTTCTATTTGCGGCCTTGATTTCTTTATTCTTTCAATACAAATCTTTGGTTGCGTGTCAATTATGAACGTCATGTTGGGTTTTCTAAAACTAGAATTCAATTGATTTAGCATTTTAAGTGGTACGTCTATTACACCAAAAGCTAATGTTGAAAGGATATAACGATCACAAATAACTGTCTTACCACTACGTAGTGCTGGTTCTATTTGATTTTCAACATGGTGTGCGCGATCTGCTGCAAACAGCATTTGTAATACTTTTGAGGATGTTTTCCACTCACTTCTTAAACGAGCTTTTATTATACCACCAATAAGACCGTCTGTTGGTTCCTTTGTTAAAGCTACTTTTTTGTTTTTAGCCAATAAATAATTTTTCAACATAGTTGCCTGCGTAGTTAATCCAGAACCATCAAGTCCTTCAAAAACAATAAATTTTCCTGCCATTAGTTATTCTTTAACATTAGGAAACTTAAATAATTTAATCAATGCAATAGGTAAGTATAAAGTGTCTCAAAAAATAGATTTTGTTCTGAAAGTTTTTTGTATTCATATCCATATTTTTTAAAAAGTTCTATTACTCCTGGTGTCAGAGAGCTAAATAAAATCAAAATTTTACCGTCTTCATTGAGATGTCTCTTTGCGTCTTTTAAAAAATGATTGATTGTTTCATTACCTTTTTCACCACCTATGGTTGTTCTGTCTATAGCTCGATAGTCGTCCTGTGGTAGGTAGGGTGGATTAAATACTATTGTATCGAATTTCTCAGTAACAGAAGAGAATAAATTTGAGTGAAAAGCATTGAGTCCTCTTTTCCTTAGAATATTGACAGCATTAATGTCTATGTCGGTGCATGATATGGATGATGCTTTAATTGCTGCATGAGCCAGTATCCCTGATCCAGATCCCATATCTAATACTTTTCCACTGGCGTGTTTTTTTACATCCTTTGCTAAAAGGAAGGAGTCTTCCATTGGTTCATATACCATTTAATCACCATTTATTTGAAATATGCTAAGATTTTATCATATAATTCTTTATTGGATGATATTATACTTTCTGTATTTAAATTAATTGGGTCTCCTTTCATATCGCTCACTACACCGCCTGCTTCTGTCATACATATGGAAACGGCTGCAATATCCCATATTTTAACTTTTGCTTCTATCATTGCGTCTGCCCGTCCTGATGCAACGAAATGATAAGGATTACAGTCACCAATGCATTTATGATCGTATGTCTTTAATAATAGTTCGGTTATGTTGGGTAAACTCCCTTTATTTTTAAATCCCATCAAACGACCATGAAAAACCGTTGCCATGTTAAGTTTGTTTGTGTTTCCCATATGAACTTTTTGTCCATTGATAAACGTGCCTTTTCCTTTCTCAGCATACATTATCTCTCTTAAAATTGGGGCATTGGATATACCAAGAATTATTTCATTATCTTTCATTAGTGCTATTTCTGTGTTGAAGAAAGGTAATTTTCTTGTGAAGCTTTTTGTTCCATCGATTGGGTCTATTATCCATTTATATTCACTGTCACCAGAGGAACCCGACTCTTCTCCTAAGAAGGAATGATCAGGAAATGACTTTTGTATGGTTTCTATTATGGCTTTCTCTGATTCTTTATCTGCTATTGTTACTGGTGTCATGTCGCTTTTCATTTCAAAGCCAATTGGTTGATTAAAATAATTTATTATAACTTTTTCTGCGTTTCTTGCAGCTTCTGTTGCAACTTTAAGAAATTCTGACATATTTATCACCTATTATTTTACAGACTCTCTCAGCCATTTGAAATATTTTTTATCTCCTTTAATTATAGGAATAGCATTAATGGTTGGTGTTTCATACGAATGATTTTCCTTTACAACTTTTCTTATTTTTTCGTAAAGAGAGAGTTTTGTTTTTATCAATAAAAGAGATTCAACGTCTTTTTCAATTTTATTTTTCCACCAGTATATAGATTTTATTTCGGGTACTATATTCGCACACGCAGCTAATCTTTTCTTAACTAAAATATTTCCTATTTTTTTTGATTCTTCGTTGTTTGAACACGTTATATAAACTGTTATAAATTCTGGCATTTTAAATCACATCACAATATTTATATTCACTTGAATTCTTTTTCTTTATTATACCCAATGATTTCAACTCTTGTCATTGTTTTTTTCTCACATTTTTCTTTGAACTCTTTTGGGTTTGCGGGTATTGCGGGAAATGTATCATAGTGCATTGGTATTACAACTTTTGGTCTCACTAATCCAACTGCTTTTATTGCGTCATCTATTCCCATTGTATATCTATCTCCGATAGGTAACATTGCGATATTTATTCCTTCATCACCTATCAGCGTCATGTCGCTAAACAACCCAGTGTCGCCTGAATGGTATAGTGTTTTGTTTCTTTTTATAATAAATCCTGCTGGGTGACCGGTTAATGATGAGTGTTGTGCATTTACCATTTTTATTTTCCAACCACCTATTCTTATCCAACCTCCTATATTCATACCCTCGGCCTGCAATGAACTTTCAATTGCTTTTTCAGCAATTTCGTGCATTGCAATTATTACAGCATCATTGTTTTTTGCAATTTCAAATGCATCTCCTATATGATCGTGATGGTCGTGGGTAATCAATATATACTTGGATTTGATGTCTGTTATTTTTGCATTACAGTTTGGGTTTTTTGATATATACGGATCGATTATAAATTTGTCTATTGAAAAACAAGCATGACCAAAATATTTTATCTTCATGATAAATACTTGGTGGTTTTTATTTAAATTGTTTCAGGTGCGGAGCTCTTGCATTACTTCTTCTGATGTTATTGCAGCGTCGTCTCTTTTTGCAGTTTCTTGTCGTTGTTGCTGTTCATAAGCACTCCTAGCTGCTCTGATACGTGATTGATAGCGCCCTATTAAACTCAATGTTCCCAGTGCTGCTGTTCTAACAGCTGGGTGTTGACTTCCTATTTTCTGTCGTTCTCCTGTTCTTGCAGCAAGTAGATATTCACCAAAACTACGAGCATCTGTGGGATCATAAGATCCTTCTAGTGTGGCTGCTCAACGTCTAACACTTTCTCTATTGAAATTTCCAGCATATGCCAAGTTAAAACTCATACTATCACCTCATTTGAATTGTTTCAAGAATTTTGATATATCCACTTTTGATATATTGTGTTCTGTTAATGGTTTGTGTGTTGCTTGCGGTATACCATCTTCATAGGTTGGTTTGTCCTCTTTGTAAAATAATCCTATTGGTATTGACTTTTTACCCCATTCTCGGGATCTTTCGATTGCTGTTTTTTTGTCTTTAGGATCGTGTCCTTTATCCTCTAATCGATAAATATTTTCTTTATAAAACTCTAGTGTGTTTACTTTATTGAATGTTTTACATGGTTGTAGAACATCCACAATAGAAAATCCTCTGTGTGAAATAGCATCTGTTATAATTTTCTTAAGGTGTGGTATGTCAAAAGCAAATCCTCTTGCAACATATGTTGCTCCTCCTGATATACCCATTGCCATAGGATTGAATGCTTCTTCTATTACTCCCAATGGCGTTGAGTTTGACTTAAACCCTTTTTGGCTTGTTGGTGAGGTTTGTCCTTTTGTTAATCCGTAAACAGCGTTGTCCTGTATTATGTATGTGATATCAAGATTTCTTCTTAATGAATGTATGAAATGATTTCCACCAATACCAAGAGAATCTCCATCACCGGCTACGCCGATAACTTTTAATTTTGTGTTTGCGATTTTTGCTCCTGTTGCTACTGGCATTACACGTCCGTGAAGACCTTCAAACCCATACGTTTTCAAATAGTGAGGTAGTTTAGAACCGCACCCAATACCTGAAACTATTAGAACGTCTTTTTGTTCAATACCAAGATCAACTAAAGCTGTTTTTAGAACGCTAAGTATAGAAAAATCTCCACAACTAGTACACCATGTTGGATTTTCCTGTGTTGATAACGATTGAATTGTTGGTTTATCTTCTGTCATATTTACTCACCCTCAGTCGTAGTGGTGTCTCCGAATAATTTATACGGTACATCTATACAAAATTCCATAATTATTCACCTCTGTTTCCTTTCAGGAAACTTTTAACTTCTTCTGCTATGTGCTCAGGGTCGAATGCTCGACCGTCATACTTTAAAATTTTATGATCAAATTCTAAGCATGATTCTTCTTTAATTATAGAAGCTAACTGAGCTGTCATGTTATTTTCGATAATAAATGTTTTTTTGGCGTTCTTCATGACGTCTTTTATTTTTCCAATTGGTAGTGGACTCAAAATAACCAAATGAAGAAAGTTGGTTTTTATTCCTTCCTTTTCTAAAATACGAAGAGCTTCTAAAACTGGTCCCTTTGTTGACCCCCAACTTATTATTGTTGCGTCAGCGTCTTTTTCTCCAACTAATTCAGGATCTTTAAGTTCTTTTTTTAAATTTTCAAATTTTCTGAAACGTTTTTTGTGCATTTTTATTCTGTTTTCTTCTTCTTCTCTTTCAAACCCTTCTTCATCATGTTCATAACTACTTGCACAGTACATCGCGTTTTTTTGTCCTGGTATTGCGCGTGGAGATATTCCTGAATCAGTTATTTTGTATCTCAAGTAACCTTCTTTAATTTCTTTGTTGATTAACATACTTTTTCTTTCGGTTTTTATTTTTGATGTATCAAAAAATTCTGTTGACTTGTGACTTTCTCCCATATATTTATCTGTTAAAATTACAACAGGCATTTGGTATTTCTCTGCAATGTCAAATGCTTGTATTGTATAATAAAATGCGTCATCGACATCACCTGGTGCAATTATTACTCTTGGTGCTTCGTCTGTAGATGCCGATAAAATAAATTTAAGGTCTCCTTGGCTTGTGTGTGTTGCCATCCCCGTTCCTGGTCCTGGTCTCTGAGATACGACTACAACAAGGGGTGTTTCTGTGACACTTGCAAGACCAAATCCTTCTGTCATTAAACAAAAACCGCCTCCAGATGTACATGTCATTGCACGCACACCTGCGTGGCTGGCACCAATGGCCATATTTATTGATGCTATTTCATCTTCTGTGTGCTTTACAACAAGATCATAATTTCTTTCTTGTGATGCCATGTTTATCATTACAGACGTTGATGGTGTCATTGGATATGCTGATAAAAATTTACAACCAGCTTGGATTGCACCAGCCACAGTGGCTTGATGACCCGATAAAAGTATTTTATTGTGGTTTCCTTCTATTGGCTTTAGCTTATATTTAAAATCGTGTTTATAATTTTCATTAAGATAATCATAACCCATCTTTGCTGATTTTGTATTATCATTAATTATGTCTCCACCTTTTTTGCCGAAAATATCTTTTATTACTGTGTTCAATAATTCTAAATCAAAATTTGTTAATGCAAAAGTTGCGCCGATGGCTACAGTGTTTCTAAATATTTTTCCACCACACTCTGTTGCAATTTTCATTAAAGGTATTGCATAAGTTGTTATTTCGTTTTTCGTTAATTCATTTTCTATTGGTTTTATTGTTTTTTCCAATAACTCTTCATCACAAATAATTGCTCCGCCTTTTGTAATTTTTTTGTAATGCTTTGTAACACTTTCACTATTCAAAGCTACAAGTATGTTTATATTTTTTGATTGTGAGTGGGATTCTTTTTCATTTATTTTAATATCTAGATGATTATGACCACCTCTTATAAGAGATGGGTATTCTGCGTTTGCAAATGCATTCAATCCTGCTCGTATACAAGTCTTTGCAAACATTCCTAAGCCTGCATTTAGTATACCGTCGCCTGCTGCGCCTGCAATTTTCAAAGAGAAATTGTTTACGTTTTCTGGTTCTACCATCTTTATTCTATAAGAAAAAATAATATAAATAGATTCAACATATTTCAGTGTGGTCGTCTGCGATACACTTTAACGTATATTTTTTCAGTTGGTTATTTCATTTAAAAGGGTTATGGTATACATAATAACGCATAGGTGAGATATGTATGGGGTATGTAAGATATAAATTATCCGATGAGACGCATAAGATTTTAAAGAACGTATGTAAGAAGTTGGGTATAAAAGAATCAGAGATTTCAAGAATGGCTCTTATGGAATATTTAAAGTCTGTTGGAGTTCTAAATGAAAGAGTAAAAAAAGTTAGAATAATAAGGTAATTTTATGAAAGTGGCTATTGTAATGCCTGCTTACAACGAAGAAAAAACAATAGGCAGTGTTGTAGAAAAAGCAAAGAAGTATGGGAAGGTTTTTGTAGTTAATGATGCATCTAGAGACAACACAGAAAAGATAGCAAAAAAATCAGGTGCAACAGTCATTTCGCATAAAGTAAATGGTGGTCTTGGTTCTTCATTAAGAACCGGGTTTGAACATGTTTTGAAAACTGATTCTGACATTATAATAACAATTGATGGTGATGGACAGCATATTCCTGAAGAAATACCGAAATTTATTGAAAAAATAAAAGAGGGTTATGATTTTGTTCTTGGTGAAAGAGATCTAAGAAAATATCCATTTAAGAAAAAATTTGGTAATTTCTTTTTACGGCTTGCAACAAATTTTGTATCTGGTACACGATTAAAAGATACTGAATCAGGATTCAGAGCTTTCAGTAAAGAGGCGCTAAAAAAAATGTATCTTAAAGCTGAAAGATATGAAATTGCAGTTGAAATTGTATATGAAGTTGGAAGACATAGAATGAAAGCAATTAACGTACCCGTTTCATCACCCGTTTATGTTCAGGGTGTAAGTATAAGTGATGGAATAAAGAATTTCAAATATCTTATACGTAGAAGGAAGAGAAATATGAAAATGTATGTTGAAGACGTTCGTTATGTGTTAAAGAGAAATATATAATTAATATGATTCCAAAACACGCCTAATACCATCAACTAAAGAAACTTTAGGTGACCATTTAAGCTGCTTAATTTTTGTTATATCTGCAAGACTTCGGCGTATTTCACCAGGCACCTCTTGATTATATTCTATATCAAAATTTTCTCCTGTTAATTCCTTTAGATAATCAATTAATTGCAAGACTGAGATTTCTTTTTGTGTTCCAATGGTGTATATGCCTGTGTTTTCCAGTCCTAAAAGAAGTGCGTCAACTGTATCTGAAACAAAAATAAAATCGCGTGTTTGCATACCGTCTCCGAAAATTTTTATTGGTTTTTCTTGTTTGATAAGTTTTGCAAACCTGTTTATTACTCCTATTCCTTTTGGACCGTATGTATTGAATGGTATTGCAATAAACGATTCTTCTTCGTTAAGAAGTTTTTGTGCCTGAAGTTTTGTTTTACCATATGATGAAATTGGTTTTTTTTCTGTTTCCTCACTAACAGGAATGGGTGCATCACCGAAAATGGCTGCTGATGATGTAAAAATTATTTTTGCACCTGCTTCTTTTGCAAAAGAAAACACGTTTTTTGAACCAACAAAATTAACCTGAAAATCGAAATCAGCATCAGTGCACCTTGCGTCTGTTTGTGCTGCTAAATGAAAAACTGCTTCGCAGCCTGTCATGGCTTTTTTGACATCATTTTCACTTCTGATATCACCTTGGGAAAATGTCACATTTTCATGAAGATGTTCTTTTTTTCCTGTACTAAGGTTATCTAGTACACTAACAGAATGTCCCAAATTAATTAGTTTAGCTACTAAATGTGAACCTATAAACCCTGCACCGCCTGTAACAAGTATTTTCATAAACATTACCCCTTTATTATATCCAATAATTCTTCTAAAGACTTAATAGTTTTTGTTGGTTTGGTGGTTATTTCGTGCTCTCTTCTATCTATATAGATGTCGAGTATCCCTGCCGTTTGAGCTGCCATTATATCTTCATCACTATTTCCAACAAGGAGTGTATTTTCTTTTTTTGATTTTAAAACATTTAAACACTCGACCACTGCTTTTGGGTTTGGTTTGAATTTCCCAATATCGTGTGATGAAACTACTTCATCAAAGCTTATATTGAACTTTTCCCTTATCAATTCAATTTCCATGTCTGCTAATTTTTTAGTTGACCCTGTTAGAATAGCTATCTTAACTTTTTTTTCGTTTAACTTTTCCAATACCCAGCAATCCTCAAATGGTATTGTATATTTTTTCCTTAATTTTATGTCGTTTTGTTTATGGAATATTTCCCAAAATTTTACTGGATTTATATCCCAGTTTTCTATTAATTTACGGCTTTGACCAAACCAAAATTTGTATATGTCTTTTTCAGGTACATCTTCTATGTCGAAATATCCGACTGTCTTTCTGACAACATCAATAATAAATTCTTTTTTAGTATGCACCAATGTTCCGTCTAAATCGAATATTATTGTTGTTGCATTCACAATAATCACAATTAAGTTAAGCCAGGAATTTCAGAACAAGTACTATTGCTGCAAACCCTATTGTCATAAATATGACGTGCTCTGGCTTTATTTTTATTCCTTCATCTACATCAAAATATCTAATCAATCCTGCTGTGGATTGGGGCATATAATTTTTGTCTTCTTTTGCCATTGAAATCACTCTTCACTTCTATAATCAAGTAGTAATAATGTTTAAATAGGTTATTTAGCAACGATAGCAGGTTCTTACCCCTGGTTTATGATTCTTCAGTGTATTGGTCATTATTTCTTTGAAATGTTCTGCGTGCGATTCGCTACAAAAAAATCTTTTTTGTGGTGTTGTATATCCATAAACTGGAAGTGTAATTTCTATAAAGTTCTTTTTTAGATTTTTTTTACAAACATCACACTTTTTATTGAAAAACATAATAATCACTTAATTAATTAAAAAAGTGACCTGTCGTAGTCTGTCTTTTGTTACCCGTTCCAAGCCCTTTGGGCTTTTCATCAACGCGGGTGTGCAACATTTGTCTTAGCGCTCATGCTTGCACCTATGCATTCTGGGCCGTTTCATCCAGACGATTCTGCACAAGGCAGAATCAAGATGAGCTTCACTGTTCCGCTCATGGCTGGTATCGTTTCTGTTCCCAGAGACAACCTCTCGGCTGTATACCATCCAGTACTACATTCTTCAAGACAGTGTATGTTTGATACACTATTTTGACTAGGTGGACAGAACTTCCTCATCCCAATTAAGGAACGAAGTTGCTTGACAGGTCACGCATTTAATATAGAATATGTGTTATTAAAGTTTTCGGTTGCCGAAAACTTATATATTAAGGATCAACAAAGGTTGTTGTTTGCTGTCTCACTGTTACTTTTAATTTCCCCGTTGAAACTGATTTGAAAGATTTTTGGCTTGGAATATTGACTTTCGTTGGGGTTATTCTTGAACGGCCGAATATTTTCGTGTTGAAATTTACGTTAGAATTCCATCTAACTGGCTGATATTTAGGCATAGTCCATTTTACATTACCTGCAATATTTCCTAGGTTGGTGTTTTTGAAAGCTGGTTTAGCTGAACTAAACTTTATGTTTCCACCAAATTTCGCATCACTTGATTTGTAGGCTGGTTGGAAGTTTATTGGTTTTACATTAACATTAAATTTTCCAATTGAACCAGTACTTTTTGGGAAATTTGTTGTAATTGGCTTGAAGTTTATGTTAGCGTTTGCTCTTATCGTTGATTTAGGGAATGAACCTGAAAAAGTGATCTTGGGTAGGTTTATTGTTGCATGACCTGAAAATGCGCTTGCACTAACTGTAGGTATAGCTAAAGAAAGTATCAAAAATGATATAATTAATATAAGTGCAATTTTCATGCTTTCAAAGAGATAAAAAAGTATTTAAAATTATTACTTTGGAGTTACAAATTATTTTGCTTCCCAGGCATCAATGAAATTATCTACGATTGTATCTAAGAAACTAGACTTATGGGTTATGATGTGTTGGGTCATTTTCTCTGGGTCATTTACGGAATAGATACGAAAACGCCCTTTCTTCTGTTGTGTTATGACATTTTTCCCTACTAGTTGCTTTAGGTACCATGAAAGTGTAGATGGTGTCATTTCTAATGATGTAGAAATGTCTGTGGCTGTCGCGCGTTTCTTTTCAATCAGATATATTATAATATGACGAACTTGTTTTTGACGAAGTAATGATAAAATAGCTCTTTCCTCTTCATTCCAGTTTCTTGTTAAAGGATAATATCTGGTATATTTACCGTCTTTTTCTTTTCTTATCATGTTATTCTTGTAGAGAAAGTGGATATGATAGTCTAAAGAACCAGTAGCCAGTTTAATGCGCCTTTGTATCTCTCTAAAATGGAGTCCTGGGGACTTAACTATACAGTTGTATATGTCCCTTCTTACTTTAAGATCTAAAAAGTTTTTGTCTTTCATATTATTTTCTATACATTAAAAAAACGAAAGATAGCAGTATTAGTAATTCTAATGCGCGTTCAGCGTTGTGTATGAAAATAAACTCATTTGGAAAGAAGTTTTCAAACAAGAATAGAAATTCTTTTACAACAAAAAAGAAAAAAGCTACAGACACCAAAAACAAACGAAAATCTCGTCTTCTATTAAACGCTATTGCTGATATGATGAATAAAATAAGTGCTACGGGTATAACAGCAATAATTAGAAGATCGAATATCGTTACGAAAGAGTCCTTTCCTGCTATCTGAAATTGCAATCCTTTTGATCCAAAGGATTGCATGTATCCAAAGTAGATAAGAGATCCTACTATAATTATAAGATATATTAACAAAATACATGTCGCGTATTTTCCTGGCATTTTCATATACAACACTCAATAATAATTAAATCAAATAGTATAAAAGTTTAATAAAAATTAATAAATCTCACATACTATTTTTTGTTTTCCCATATTACAGTTCAATTTTTCAATTTCTTCTTGACCTAGTTGTTCAACGGATGAAAGGAAATGTTCAAAACAAAAACAAGCCTTTACATCGTTTTTAATTTCGTATAATTTTGTTTCCATATCACATACAATACATTTCATAATTTTCACGACCTGTTATTTAATATGACTTTGTTTATATAGTGTGTTTTGGTACAAATCTGAAATATTAGTGCAGTCTTCAAATTTACCTTTTAGTTTATTTTCATTATTAAGAAGTAAATAAAATTAATTATAAATCTTCTTGAAAAAAAGATAGGGCATATATTTCTGTTTTTCCTCTTAATCTGTTTTTACCAACATAAAGATTTCTCCCACGACGTACAACAGTAACTGTTTGTCTTTGATATTCTGGTTCTATTTCAGGATGATCTGAAAATGGTATGCTCATTGAAGGGCTTGTTCTATGTAATTCGCGTCTGCGCAATTTTATATTCATCCTATCTGACATAGCAAGAGCTAGTCAGTAAAACTTTAAAAAAGAAAATCAGCAATCACAAGTACCAGAAAGACCAATTAATTGGTCTTCGCAAAAGCCGCAACTTCTGCGCTTTAAAGGCTAGCATTGGCGTAGGGTACAGTGGACTTAATATCTCGCCGAAGCTCGATACTTACATCCCTGTCCCATAACCGATCGTCTTGTCGGTGCCAAGCTGTCTCTTTTCGAGAGCTGCTTCGTGCTTAGATGCTTTCAGCACTTATCAAACGTGGCGTAGCTACTCTGCACTGCCTTGTCAGACAACAGATAAACCAGAAGCCACGGAAGGATGTTCCTTTCGTACTTATCCTTCCTTCCCCTCAGACAGCAACACCTCTAGCAGATATAGACCAAACTGGCTCACGCCGTTCTGAACCCAGCTAACGTGCCCTTTTAACCTGTGGACTCCAGTACCCTTGGCTGCTGCTGCACAGCCAGGAGAGGGCGAGCCGACAGCGACGCCGCAACACGCGGGGTCGATTTGTTCTCCGCATCGCACTTGATGTGCTAGGAAAATCGACTTTACACTATCAACGCTATAGCTACGTTTACCTATGTTTGTCTAGTCATTCTCTTTAGTGAGGAATAGACACTAGTCTCGTAGCCGCGGATAAGAACTCTCACCCGCTACGACACCATTATCCCCGGGGTAGCTTTTCTCATGTCACAGCCAGCCATCTAGGCCAAACTGCGTATCGCTAGGTCACGCTTTCGCGGTTGGACATCATGCTTGTAGAAGTCCAATCAACCCAACTTTTATCCTTACACTTAACTCAGGATTTCTGACCCTGATAAGTTGAGCTTAGAGGGCCCTTGATATTCTTTCAAGGGCGTACCGCCCCAGTCAAACTGCCTAACTGTCGATGTCTACGAATTTGCTCCGTATGAGCAGTAGAGACATGAAAGGGTAGTGTTACATTGGTGCCGAAGCTCCTACCTACGCTATACATTCACATCTCTACCGCAACAACAGCCTGCAGTAAAGCTCCACGGGGTCTACTCTTCCCACTAGAGGTCTCTGGCCTAATCACCAGAACAATAGTTTCGCCGGAGTCAACCTTGGGACAATGGAAATCTCGTGAATCTATCATGCGGGCCGACAATTAATCGGCAAGGGATTACGCTACCTTAAGACCCTCAGAGTTAGGGCCGGCCTACAGTGGGGCTTCTTCCGATTGGAATCGGCTTTCACACACCACTAGTGGCCACGACTCATTGGCTATACAAGGCATTTCTGCTTAGCAGCCAACTACGTTTTTGTTAAACAGTCGGATTTCCCTTGTCACTGCGACCAGATTCTCTCGAATCTGGCACCACTTGTACCTAAGATACATGGCTAACTTGCCGAATTCCCTAAGGTTGATTATTCCGAACACCTTCGCCTACTCAGCGAGGGGCACCTGTGTCGGTTCTGAGTACGGATATTTAGCATAGTTACTTGTCTGATTTTCACGGATTCCAGGAATCTCCTGAACTCAGCATACACCAAGCTATTCGCACATTCACACGGTTCTCGACATTACGCCACTCCCCATGTTTCAATGCTTAACTAGGACGATGATCCTAGTCAAGATATCCTGAAATGTCTCAGACAAGATAGTTACTAAATAGTTGACGAATATTAACGCCATTCCCTTTCCCGAATGCCTTCTTAAGGATTCGGTTAGGACCGACTAACCCCCAGCATATAAGATTTACTGGGGAACCCTGGCCCCTAAGGTGGTTGGGATTCTCACCCAACTTGCATGCTACTCCCGGCAGGATCTTCATTACTGAAAGGTCCACACCCACTTACGCAGATGCTTCTGCCCTAACAGTACGCCTCCTTACCAGTTATACAGATGTATAACTCCGTAGTATCGGCAATCGATTTAGTCCCGTCCATTTTCAGCGCCACAAACCTTGATGGGTCCGCTGTTACGCGTTGTTTAAAGGATGGCTGCTTCTAAGCCAACCTTCCCATTGTCTGTGGTTCAAGACAACTTTCAATTACACTTAATCGATATTTGGGGGCCTTAACTACGGTCTGGGTTGTTTCCCTCTCGGACGTCAAACTTACTCCAGACGCCCTCACTCCCATCCAAATGTTAATGTGTTTGGAGTTTGACAAGATAACTGGGGATTTCTCCCCTTGGTTACCTAATCAGTGCTCTACTCCACTAACAAATACAGATGAGGCTGTACTCCGATACATTTCAGGAGGAACCAGCTATTACCCGACTCGATTGGCTTTTCACCCCTATTCCCAGGTCACCTGAGTGGTTAGTACCAACACCAGTGGCAGACCTCGAGCGCGGTTTCCCACGCCTTCATCTTGCCCAGGAATAGATCGTCAGGTTTCGGGTCTTACCCTACTGACTTAACGCGTTTTCACACTCGGTTTCCCTATGGCTACAATAAATTAACCTTGCCAGTAAGATAAACTCCCTGCCCCGTTTTTCGAAACGGACAACGGATTCTTCCATCTTGCGATGGCCTTACCCGTCCTACTCTAGCTACATGGTTTCAGGTTCTTTTCAGCACCTATTAAGGTTACTTTTCAGATTTCCCTCACAGTACTAATACACTATCGGACTCAAGTTATGTTTAGAATTAGGAGTAGATGTCTCCTGTATTCTGACTCAAAATCAGATGAGCCATACTCTGGATACTTGGTATATACCTTTCAACTTTCTCTTACGGGGCTATCACCCTTTATCGCGGTGCTTTCCAGCACACTTCAGACTGGCTGATTAGGCACAACCCAAGTCCAAACCCCACATCTCTGCTCTCTCTCAAGGCAGATTCGGTTTGTTCTATGCCGATTTCAATCGCCTTTACTGACGGCATCGCTTTTGCTTTCTCTTCCTGCGGTTACTAAGATGTTTCAATTCTCCGCGTACGACCTTACAACCAGTTTGCACCGATTGCAAGTAAATGGGATGTCCCATTCGGCAATCCTGAGTTCAAAGACTGCATGCGTCTCGCCCAGGCTTATCGCAGCTTACCACGACCTTCATCTCTACTTGAACCAATCCATCCACCAAATAGCGTGGGAGCTAGCTATCTTTGTTCTGGTACTTGTGATTGCTTCATCGGTTATATTGTTTGATTAATACAATTAACCTATTGCACACCACCCAACAAGCGTTTGCTTGTGAGCTGTCTTGAACATAGACGGTATTAACATCTCTTGCTCATTGTACATACTGAAATCTGCTCAGAAAAAGATGAAATGATTTTTTTTGTTTTCATATTCACTCAACCTCTACCACAACAACGCAACCTGCCACATTACGAAGCTGACTCTGAACAGCTTCGGTATTTACCTATTAACTGTATCAACGTATTTTCATACGCTATTTTCTTAGAAATGCAAGGATTTCTGACCCCCACAACTTACATTATTTAATGAGAAAAGTTTAAAAGCTTATTTATTCTGGGCATTCGCCTGGGATGTAATAGAAAACAGCTGACATCTTGCATGCTACACATTCATTAGGATAATTATAGCTGTGACCAACGCCTGTGTAGCCACAAACAGGTTCATATATAGCTATACATGCTGGATCCATCTCTTTTTCTGTACATTGTATTTCATCACCGATGGTTTCACAACCACAACCACATTCATCGTCAAATCCTGTAGAAGGTGGCATACATCCAAAATCCATTACTGCACATCGTTCCGGATCTTTGCTTATATAGTT
The DNA here is from genome assembly GCA_042584825.1 of Candidatus Aenigmatarchaeota archaeon. Classification (GTDB taxonomy): domain Archaea; phylum Aenigmatarchaeota; class Aenigmatarchaeia; order GW2011-AR5; family GW2011-AR5; genus JBHOSK01. Next base: position 58,707 of record JBHOSK010000001.1, on the reverse strand, counting down.
CCTGTGTGGATCATCGTAATTGCAGTTATTTGTTGGGCTGTTGTTTTCATTGTTGTTGGGTTGTGTAGTACATCCACTTATTATTAATATAGACGCAATTGCTATTGCTATAATCATAAACTTCATGATAAGAATTCATGCTCGACCGTATTAAAAGGTTTTCAGCATTCGCCTGGAATGTAGTAATTTACGTTCTCGTTGGTGCATGCAACACAGCCATTAGAATAGGTTTCTGACCCGTCATCTGAGAAACCACAAACTGGTGTGTAATCCATTGTACAAGCACCTACACCTCTTTGGTCTTCTTGACAATATATTCTGTTATCGCCATAAGTTCCTGGATGTAAACCTGTACCAGTTATTGGGAAATAAGCCACAACAGCATCAATTATTTCACCTTCGATTCCGTTTTCTTCCATGTATTGAATTAAGATTGGTTCATAATACCAATATTGATGATCCATGCAACTTCTTGCACGAGCATTGGCTGATTCGCACATGCTTTGCCAATATTCAAAAGAGCTTAGACATGGTTTTTCATTACTTCCAGAACATTCTGTTTGCCATCCTTCTTCTGAACATTCTCTTACGTACATTTGTAATTGTAATTCTTCACAACTTGCAAGCCATTCTTCTTGTGTGTGAGTTATTGTTGGTTCTAAGCTACCACTAAGTTGAATTATTTCTTCTTGTGTATAAACCTTGTCCATTATGTTTTGATAATAACCAATACTTACAAAGTATTTTTCACCAGAATCAATATCAAATAACCATCCAATTTCCATTGCTGATCTTGCTGCACTGTTTTCATCATTATTGGGTTGTGTAGTGCATCCACTAATTAATAATATAGATGCAATTGTTATTGCTATAATCATAAACTTCATACTAAGAATTCATGCTCGACCGTATTAAAAGGTTTTTCTTATGTTAGGGTTTTAGCCACTCTACAAACCAGTCAACTGTAAGTTTCGTTGCGTGCAAGAAATAGCCTTCAACTAAATTCCAATCTTCGTCTCTCCATGCATGTGCTGCACCATCTATTATTTCGAGCCTTTTGGGCTCAGAAGCAACAGCAAAAGCTTTTTCTGATTGGCTGGGATCAACGTTCACATCTTTATTTCCTGTTAAAAATAATATAGGACATTTTACATCTTTTACTTTTGAAAAAACATCTATGCTATTCCACTCTTCCCACATTTGTTTACCTATGTAATATTTCTTTCCTTCAAGTTGTCTGGCAAATAATTTGCCGTCTTTTTCCAGTTCTTTTTCACGAGACTTCATTTCTTTGAATATGTCAGACTCTTTCAGAAATATAGCAGGGTACCAAAGCACAACACAATCCATGTTGTTGTGGTAGGTTAACAAAGTTACAAATCCTCCTAAACTGCATCCAACAACACCAATTTTTTCAATCCCATTTTCTTTTAAGAATGAAATCATTTTGTTTAGATCGCTTGACTCCGATGATAAAGAAGTATCTTCAAATAAGCCTTCACTTTCACCATGACCACGAAAGTCAAAACGAAGTACAAGAAACCCTTTATTACATAAAGCGTCTGCAAGACGAGCATACTTATCACCTGCTTCTTCTCTTTTACTGCTTGTGAATCCGTGTACAAGTATTATGCCGACCTTTGTCGGATCAACTGGTACGTGCATCACAGCTGCAAGTTTTTGTCCGTGGTTTTCAATGAAAATTTTTTCTTGTGACATATTTATCATCTTACTGAATAAAAAATATGGACCGACCGGGACTCGAACCCGGAGCCTCTACCTTGCAAGGGTAGCGATCTTCCAATTGATCTATCAGCCCATAACACAATTCTTGACTGTTTAGTTTTATAAAGGTTCTATTTCAAGTTGAAAATATGGACGGGTATAAATCTGATATATCGGATGAATCAGAGAAGGGGTTGAACGAGAAAGAAGAAAAATATTATGCTATAAAAAGAAAGGAAGATCCGAAACAAGAAACAAAAGAACCTGGTTTTGATGATATATGGGACATAGAAGTAAGTGGTAGTATTGGTTCAAGCGCGTTTCTATATAATGATACAATATATTTTGGTGGGTGTGATCAATATGTTTATGCTCTTGATCTTGATGGAAAAATGAAATGGCAATATAGAACTGGTGGAGTGGTAATATCTTCACCAACTATTGTTGATGACAAGCTTTTTGTTGCTTCCTTTGATGGTTTTATATATTGTCTTTCTGCTGATAATGGAAAATTATTATGGAAATATAAAACTGGGAATAAAATTGTTGACTCTCCAGTAATTGTTGGAGATAGAATTTACATCGGCGGTGGTGATAATTTTTTCTATTCACTGTCTTTTGATGGTGATTTGTTGTGGAAATTTGAAGCAGATGGACCGTTTGATACAACAGCTGCGGTTGCAAATGATATGATATTCATAGGATCAAAGGATAAAAATATGTATTGTTTGTCTGATGATGGAAGTTTACAATGGAAATTCCCTGCTTTTAATCATATATTTACAAGTCCAATTCTTGTTGACAAAAACTCAATATCTTCTTTTAGACAACGATGTCATAAAAAATCACCAACAGTTAAAGACGGTTCTGTTCTGTTTGGTTCTTTAGATAAAAATATCTATTCTGTGTCATTGGATGGAAAGTTGTTATGGAAAAAGATGTTTGATGGTGCGCCTCTTTCTGCGCCTTTTGCTTCTAATGGTTCTGTGTATTTTGGTTCACTTGACAGACATCTGTATGCATTAACACTTAATGGTGATTTTAGATGGAAATTTGAATCGGGTGGGCCTATAATATCGTCTCCGTTTATTCATAATAACGTTGTTTACTTTGGTTCCTTTGACAAGAATTTTTATGCTGTTTCAACTGAGGGCGAAACATTGTGGAAGTTTAACACTGGTGGTATTGTCGGTTCCTCACCAATAATACATAAAAATATGATTATCTTTGGATCGATGGATACTTTTCTATATGCTCTTGATATGGATACACGTGATGTTTTATGGACATTTCAAACTGGTCAGGGGTTTCAATCAAATGTAAAAAGAAATATTAATGTTATAACAGAGTTTGATAAAAAAATATTCAAGGTTTGGAAGCCAGAAACGCGTGGTGCTTCTGGTTCTGTAGACGCGTCTCAACGTGGATACAAAGGTAAAGTTGATGTTCCAGAAGGATTGACATATGGTGGTGAACGAACATATTCATCATCGAATCCTGCATACACTGGTGGTGGATCATATCACTCAAAGCGTGATAAGAAGAAAAATAAATTTGGTCCAAAATGGATGGATATGTGATAATTATGGATGGGTATAGGGATAGTAGGCAAAAGGAAGAACAACCAAGCCCAGAAGAGGAAACAAAATATTATGCAATTGAAAGGGTGAAGGAAGAAATTCCAAAACACGATTTTTCTACTTTTGATAATTCATATGATATGCCGCAAGGCGGTAATATTTGGGCTACTCCTATTTATCATAATGGCGTGATTTATTTTGGCGCATGCAACAAGAACTTTTATGCACTTTCTGCTGAAACAGGAAAGGAGTTGTGGAAGTTTATAGCTGGGGATGTAATATTTTCATCTGCTGTTATTCACGATGGTGTTGTATATTTTGGTTCTTATGATGGTTTTCTATACGCATTGACACTTGAAGGGAAGTTATTATGGAAATTCAAAACTGGTCACAGAATAGTTTCATCACCCTGTGTTGTTGAAGATAGAGTATATTTTGGTTCTGGTGACAAAAAATTTTATTGTTTGTCTACGGGCGGTGAGAAAAAATGGGAATTCATTACTGGTGATGCTATTGTTAATTCTCCTGCTGTTGTAAATAATGATATTTACTTTGGTTCTTTTGATAAAAAATTCTATTGTTTGTCTCCTGACGGGGCAAAGAAATGGGAAGTTATTGCTGGAAATTTTGTTGGTGGGTTTGGTTCTCCTGTCATTGCTGATGAACGTGGTAATGAAATATGGAATTTTAGAGACCGATCACATAAAAAAAGTCCAAAAACAGAAAACGGTTTTGTTTATTTTGGTTCGCGTGACAATAATTTTTATTGTACTGATCTTAATGGAGAAATTAAATGGAAATTTATAACAGATGGTATGACTGGTAGTCATGGGCTATTAGATAATAAAAATATTTATTTTTCTTCTTTTGACAGGCATGTTTACTCTGTAACTTATGATGGTAAGCTTAACTGGAAGTTCGAAGCTGATGGTCCAATAACCAACACACCCATTTTCCATGACAATAAGATATATGTTGCGTCTATTGACGGTTCTATGTATTGTATAGGTGAAAATGGAAAACTTGTATGGAAATTTGATACTGGTGATATTATAATATCATCGCCGTTGATTGTGAACGGTGTTTTATATTTTGGTGGTGGTGATGCAAACCTTTATGCAATTGATACAAAAGAAAGAAAGGTTTTGTGGAGCTTTCAAACGGGATTTAAGCCGGCTAATATTAAACACGTGGTAAAGGCTTTTTTGGAATTTGATAAACAATTATTCAAATTGTGGAAACCCGAGACAACGAAAATTAAAACATCAGAAACTGATCAGGGGTATAAAGGTAAAGTTGATGTTCCAGAAGGATTGACATACGGTGGTGAACAAACATACTCTTCATCAAATCCTGCATATACTGGTGGTGGATCATATCATTCAAAACGTGATAAGAAAAAAAATAAGTTTGGACCAAAATGGATGGATATGTAATTTTTAAATAAAATTAATTCTAATTGAATTTATGATAGTAAAGAAAGGGGATAGAAAAGAAAGAGGACCAATGAAAATAGATGAATATAAAATCAATTCTGATTTTAGTGCAGCTCTAATAGAGATAGATGGAGATCATGGGAAAATAAAATGTATTAATGAAGATAGAGTTTATTTTATTGTTGAAGGTGAAGGTAAATTCGTTATTAATGATGAAGAAAATGTTGTTAGTAAAGAAGATGTAATTTTTATCCCAAAGAATACACCGTATAACATTGTTGGAAAGATGAAATGGTTTATGATTTGTTCTCCTGAATTTAATCCTAAAGATGATGTTGTGTTGTAAGTTGTTCTAACTTTTAATTTTCCTAATTATGTAACTAGAAAAATTGTTTCCATAGTTGTCTTGTAATTTTTTTATTTTCCAATCATTTCCTGTAATCATTTTCCTACAGCTTTTTGAACCGCATCTGCATTCAAATTGGAATTCGTGAGTATGACATGTTGAATAATCGTAACATAGCTCTTCTCCTGATTTTATGTCTCTCAAAGCTACAAAAGTTATTTGTCCTTCAGGACCTAAATTTGGGTTGCATGAATGATTAACAAATATTACAGTATTTTCAACTTCTTCTTCGTTGGTTGGTGTTAAGAAAAAGTCATCATTTATTTGAAGCGCGTATAAATCTCCAAGATTTTCATTATATCTTTTTGCTTCTTCAAAATTCACTATATGACCATTTTTTATAAAAACGATCTCCCCTTTCTTAATATCTTCTTTTGCGAAAATACCTTTATTTCCTAAAAGGCTTTCTTTAACTTCTACTTTAGGAGAACGATAAGATTTGAGTTTACTCATAATACCTAAGTTTGTCTAGTTTATTTAAAAATGAAAAGAAAAGACGTGAAAAATAAAAAATAGTACGTCAGTTTCATTGAAGCATAGTTATTTAGTGATCCGCTAATTGACGGAAGTCAATTAGCTTATTGCACACGTGTCGTATTTTTCAATTTTTACTCCGATGAGAAAAATTGAATAAAAAAATGGAGGTGATCCAGCCGCACGTTCCCGTACGGCTACCTTGTTACGACTTAGCCCTCCTTGCGAAACCTCGGTTCGACTTGCTCAGCGCAAGCCTCACCAAAACTTCACTCGGATGGCTTGACGGGCGGTGTGTGCAAGGAGCAGGGACGTATTCAGCGAAAGATTCCACGAAAACGAGAACATCATAAGTGCTTATACGAGAAACACTGTAGTACTGTGTACTATGATCGTTCACAAACTCAGAGTCAAACCAATTCAGCAATCAATTTCTTGATCACTACCGCCCATACTCTTAATCATTGTTTGTTATACGATTGTACGGTGTACGTTAATCAGTTTTCTCGCTGGCCAAGCAAATCATCTGGCACTCGTTTACATGATGACCTTCGCTTACTAGGGATTCCGGCTTCACGAGGGCGAGTTGCAGCCCTCGATCCGAACTAAGCGCGGTTTTAGGAGATTGGCGTCACCTTTCGGTGTAGCATCCCATTGTGCCGCGCATTGTATGCCGCGTGTAACCCCAGGAATTCAGGCCATACTGACCTGCCGTAGTCCGCTCCTTCCTCTGGTTTAGCACCAGCGGTCCCACTAGAGTGCTTATCCGAAGATAGTGGCAACTAGTGGCGCGGGTCTTGTTCGTTTCAGGACTTAACCTGACATCTCACGACACGAACTGACGACGGCCATGCAGCACTTCTCAGCTTGTCTGGTAACCCCTTCAGAGTGACCTTCATCCTGCTGTCTTCCCGGGTAGGGTTCCTGGCGTTGAATCCAATTGAACCGCAGCATCCACCCCTGGTAGTGCTCCCCCGCCAATTCCCTTAAGTTTCATCCTTGCGGACGTACTCCCCAGGCGGCCCACTTAACACCTTCGCTACAGCACAGCAGAACTCCGAAAGTTCTGCAACACTAAGTAGGCATCGTTTACAGCTAGGACTACCGGGGTATCTAATCCCGATCGCTCCCCTAGCTTTCATCCCTCACCGTCGAGGTAGTTCCAGTCAAGCGCTTTCGCCACTGGTGGTCCAACTGGGATTAAAGGAATGTTAAATGATGAGCTGGTAAAATAAAACAACTCATCAAAATTTAACCCCTACCCCAGCTGTACCCTTGACCTTTCCCTACTCCTAGTCTGGTAGTACCTCCAGCAATTCCTATAGTTTACTATAGGATTTCACCGAAGACACACCAAACCGGCTACGGATGCTTTAGGCCCAATAAACGTGACTACCACTTGTGGCGCGGTTATTACCGCGGCGGCTGGCAACCGTCTTACCCACCACTTATTCGTCTACCTGTTTACAGTAGAAAAAAGAATCCACAAAGTGAATTCACTCAGGATTCCCACATCACGCTTTCGCGCATTGTGTAGGTTTCTCGCCTGCTGCGCCCCGTGGGGCCTGTCTTCATGTCTCAGAAGACAACTCCGGGCTATCACTTTCATGACCCGTACGGATTATAGCTTTGTTAGGCTTTTATCCTAACAACAGGCTAATCCGCCGCAGTCCCATCCTAAAGTGCAAAAGCTTTCGATGAAGAGGCGTTCCAGCCATTATCATCTATGGGGTATTATTCACAGTTTCCCGTGGTTATCCCCCGCTTTAGGGTAGGTTGACTACGTGTTACTGAGCAGTTCGGCATGTATTGCTACATTTGCCTCGCATGGCTAAGCAGAATCCTGATAGCAGTAGTCTCCGGCGGGATCAACCGGAATTGGTAAAAGGAACACTAAAAAGTTAGATCTGCTCTAATAATTTTCACCTAACTATGCTTCAATCTGACATAATATTTTTATCACGTCTTCATTATTTTCACTACAACCGGAAAAAAGCCAGGAGTTGTAGTGTCTTTACAATGACAGATATAGATTAGAATAAAACATCTAACTTTTACCCGCCATAGTAAAATTTATTATCCAGTTCTAAACAAGAATCATCATTACTTGTCTCATAGAACAAGATTAATAGAAGTTTAATATTTAAAAAGGTATCGAATGTGTGATTTATAATGAAAAAACTAATTAAAATGGAAATTATACTTATTATCTTGATAATAATTTTCGGTACTTCATTCGTTTTGATAAACGAAAATGAAAAAGAAGATAAATATGAAGAATCCATAATACTTGGTGCTGAATGGTTTCTAAATAATCAAGATGAGAATTTTATTTATTATCGATATGATCCACAAAATGAATTGTATCCTGCTGAACATCATCCATTAAGAGAAGCGGCTTCTTTGTGGTCTATAGCAGACAGTGCAAATTTTCTTGGTGATGAAAGATTAACAAGACTATCTGAAAAAGGATTTCAATATTTTGAAAAATATTTTGGATACAACTCAGAATATGATTATTACTATCTTGACATCACACCAGGTAATGTAAAGTTGGGTTATTCGGCTTTTATTATATTGGCGTTGCTTGAGATGGAACATCCAAGAAAAGAAACGTATTTGAATGGTTTTGCAAACGGTATAGTTTATTTACAAAATGATGATGGATCATTAGGTACATACTTCTTTTCAAATAAGTCAACAGGACAGGATTACTATCCTGGTGAAGCTCTTTTTGCAATAATGTCATTGTATGAGTATAATGGAGATGAAAAATATTTAGAAGTAACACAAAAAGCGTTTCCTCATTATCGTGATTATTGGCGTGGTAACAAGAACACGGCGTTTGTTCCTTGGCAATCTAGAGCGTATAATAAATTATACAAAGTTACAGAAGACCAAGAGGTATCTGATTTTGTATTTGAAATGAATGATTGGATGTTACAACAACACCATCCTGAAGGGTTGTGTGAAAAATATGATTTTTCAAGAGGTGTTGTAACTGGCGTTTATCTTGAAGGTGTTATTCAAGCTTACGAACTTGCAGAAATAACTGGTGATAATGAAAGAAAGAAATGTTATAAAAATTTTATTATTGAAGGTCTGGATGCTACTATTCTTTTACAAATAACAGAAGGGACCAAAGAAGCAATAGGTGGTTTTGTTGGTACAGATGGAACAGTTAGGGTTGATAGAAATCAGCATGCGCTTTTTGCGTTAATTGAAGCAATAGAATTGGGTATTATCTAAATTAATATTTTGAATTCTTTATCGCCTTTTGGATCTTCCCATTCAATTATTACGTCATCAACCTGCGAAGCGGATGGTCCTTGTTTTATTTCTGAAATAAATTTTTCAATTTTATCATCGTCACCTTCGGCGATTATCTCAACCGCACCCTGTGGAAGATTTTTAACCCAACCATTTATACTAAGATTATTTGCTACAGAATGAGTAAATGAACGGAAAGAAACGCCTTGTACACTTCCCTTTACAATCATGTGAGCACGTTTCATGGTATTAGATTCAAAAAATAAGTTTTTAAAATAATGTGTAATGAATTGTATACATGAATAAAAAAATTTTATTAGTTTTACTTGTGGTGTTGGTCGTTTTCGCAAGTGGCTGTACAGAAACAGGCAGAACTACTGCAAGAGATTATTACGATGATCCTGATAACTTTGAATACATAGATCCAAACTCTGGTAATGAAGAATACTATGATTCACAGAGAGGAGAAGCTTGTGGTTATGAAGGAGAAGCTTGTTGTCAGTATTTCGGCAGGGATGCTTTTGGTATGCTAACTGGATATGATTATTGTAATGATTATCTTGAATGTAGAGCAGGACTGTGTGTAGAAGGACCTGAATACGAATCAAACAGAAGGCCTGGTGCATAATTTTTTTATTTTCTCATCTTTCTTGATAAAAATAATAGAACTATACCAATAATCATCATTATTGCTGTGGAAACATATAGCAGATAATGATTTGGAATTACTTCCCATGATATCATTCTGTATGTTTGAAATGGTGGAAGAATCAGTAAAACAAATCCAAGAAGTTCAATTGTATAGGAAAGTGCTTTCTTATTCATGCATTTCATTTAAACTTTGTGTATATAAAACATGATGAAAAATTAGGGGAATTTGCGGGAGACGAGGTTCGAACTCGCGTAGGGACTAACCCACAAGGCCCTCAACCTTGCTCCTTTGGCCGCTCGGACACCCCCGCATTATATATAACCTATAATATAACCGATCGTCGTTGCATATGAATAAAAGGTTTGATATTTTAATATTTGTTTTATATGACACAACCATCAGATTTATTTGTTGAATTCGAAGGTCAGGGATACCCAATGACTTTGGCGGGTAGCCCACAAGATACTGGCTATGTAATTAGATTAAGCCCCTTTACAGGATACCATAATCAATGTGCTATTTCAACTTTACGTGCAAAAAGACAGCCCGGTGTCAATATAGATCTGGATATAACACCTGTAGATTCTTGTCGTTTTTGTAATTATGAAAGCGAAACACCGATGATGCTGAATATAGAAAAATAATTCATGATAATGGTTCTGTTACTGTTAGGAATCTTTTTGGTTGGGGTCCTTCACAATGGGTTACGATATATCCACCATTTGATCCTGAAAGAAACGGACAAGGTCATAAAAAACTGTTATCACAATTTGCTTTTGATGATTTAAGGAATATGGTACACACACAATATGAACTTGCTAAACTTTTTTATAGAATGCATGAATCTGATCCAACTGTTGTGAATTTTCTTGATTTTACTAATTGGGGTCCTTGGGCGGGTGCTTCTTTACAACATCCACATTCACAAAGATCTGTACAAACATTCACAGATGCTCCTGTACACTTGGCTGAAGCAGAAAGAAGTCGTAGATATTTTTTAGATACGGGAAGAAACATGTTTGATGATATAATAAAACATGAAATAGAGGATGGGAGACGTGTTATTTTCGAAAATGGGGATGTTGTTATTCTTTCTGAATTTTGTCCAAAGTTTGAAGGTCAGTTTGTTGTTATTCCACGTGCTGACTTTTCTCACGTACTTCAAATGGATCATGATGCTAGAGAACGTGTTATTGTTCCTGCTCTTGGTGCAATAAATGCAACATATTTTTATCGTGGACAACCAAATCTTAATACAGCTTGGCATCATGCTCCTTTTGGTGAAATGGATGGTTCAAGACGTTATTATAGAACACATATGCACGTTTATCCGAGACCATCCAAAGATGTTAGTCATGGGCGTGGCTCTGGTTCACTTGTTAAAGATGCTGGAGCTGAAGTTGGTTTTGGTATAGATGTTTTAGGAGAATTTCCTGAAACATCTACAAGACAATTAAGAAGATGGTACGAAGGTGATCATCCTAGCAGAGATCGTGTTTTTGATAGTGGTGGTTCAGATGATAGATTAAAACGAGAGTTTGACGAATTCTTGGCTAGAAGATAGTCTTTTAAGCATTTCTGTTTATAGAAAGAAGCTGTGATAATTATGAGTAACGGAGATTTTGAACGACATGTAATAAGTCAGAGTGGTGTAAGACCACAAATTGATGGAGTTTATGCTACTGTGATTTGTGATGGTGTGCTTGATGTGCATAATACATGGATGTGCGCTGCAGGTAATTATAGTGGTATTGTTGAGGGTCGTGATCTTCCTACAGCAAGAGAACTAATATATGGTAAAGATGCTTGGTAAATTATTCTACCTTCTTAAAATAGAAAATTTTATCATATTCTTTGAAGCCTGCTTTTTCATATATAGATTTTGCGACTTTTCTGAAATCTTCTGTATAGAGATAAATCATTTTTGCATTGTTTTCTTTTGCAAACTTTTCTGTAAATGTTATTAGTTTTGTTCCATGTCCTTTGCCGCGATGGTTTTTGTCTATTATTAGTGCGTCTACAAAAACAGCATTTCCTAAATGCCATGTATCCCAGTAAAGTGATAAATTAATGTGGCCAATGACTTTATCATCTTCTATAAGAACAAAAACGTGAGTACCTTCTTTTTTTAGTGCTGTTAAAAAAGCTTCTCTGTAAGGTGAAGCATCGTTATATTTTTCTGGTTTTGATGTTAGTTGTTTAATTAATTCTAAAATAGCATTAAAATCGTCTTCGACCGCAGCACGAATTTCCATTTTTATCCCTTTATGTTTCCTATTGGGCGAAGCCCAACAATGCGCTCTGATATACCTGCGTTGTGAACAGCACTTATAACATCTGAAATATTTTTGTAGGCAATACCCGCTTCTTCAGCAAGTCCTGACATTGATGATGTACGAACGTAAATTCCTTTTGCCATCATTTGTTGTTGTAACTTATCACCACGTACTATATGTCTTGCTTTAGCTCGGCTCATTGTTCTACCTGAACCGTGAGCTGTAGAACCGAATGTTTCATCCATTGCATTTTCTGTTCCAGCAAGTAGATAAGAACCTGTTTCCATTGAACCGCCGATAATCACGGGTTGTCCTGTTTTTCTATATTTTTCTGGTAATTCTTTTTGACCTGGTCCGAATGAACGAGTAGAACCTTTTCTATGAACAAGAACTTTCTTTTTCTTTCCATCAACATTATGTTCTTCTATTTTTGCGATGTTGTGTGCAACATCATAAACAAGATTTAGTTCTAAATCTTTTTTGTTGAATATTTTTGAAAATCCTTCTCTAATACGATGCATTATAACCTGACGGTTTGCAAAAGCCATGTTAGCTGCACACGCCATTGCTTTGTAATAGTCCTGTCCTTCTTTACTCGAAAAAGGAGCGCAAGCAAGTTCTTTTTCCATTAATTTTAACTTGTGTTTAGGCATAGCATCTATGAACGTTTTCAAATATTCTGTTGCTATTTGATGCCCAAATCCACGTGAACCACAATGAACCATTAAAACTATTTGATCTGGTTTATCTATACCAAATGCGTTTGCTGTTTCTTTATTGAAAATATTTACATCTTCAGCAACTTGCACTTCAAGGTAATGGTTGCCAGAACCCAGTGTCCCTATTTGAGCAATTCCTCTTTTTACTGCTTTTTCAGAAACTTTTGATGGATCTGCACCTTTTATTGATCCTTCATCCTCGGTGTGTTTGAAATCGTTAGGAACACCATATCCATTTTCAACGCACCACTTCGATCCATCAACCATTATGTCATCAAATTGAGATTTATTAACTTTAACAAAACCTTTTCCACCAATACCTGATGGTACTGTATTGAAAAATTCATCAACGAGTTGTTTTAGTTTTGGTTTTACGTCTTTTAGTGTCAGATTGGTTGTAACTAATCTCATGCCGCAGTTTATATCAAAACCAATTCCTCCAGGACTTATTACTCCAGAATCTAAATCAAATGCACCAACGCCTCCGATAGGAAAACCGTATCCCCAGTGGCCATCGGGCATGCAGTATGCATATTTCTGGATGCCTGGTAAACATGCAACGTTTGTTATTTGATTAAAAACACCGTCATCCATGTCTTTTACCAGTTTATCATTTGCATATATTCTTGCAGGAACATTCATACCCTTCTTAAAACTAGTTGGAAGTTCCCAGACATTTTCATTTATTTTTTTCAATTCTTTTGGTGGCATATTTATCAAAATAGAATTTGATCAAAGACTTTTTATGCTTATGCTGCTTCCTTTCTTTTCCAATCATCAAATTCGCGCATAAGTATTTCTGCTTCTCTAAACGTTACATCAACTAAATGTTCTGATCTGACAATAGGACGAACACCAATGAGTTGATTTTTGTGTGCTGGATCGTGTGTAGCATCTATAAAAAATGGTCCAAAATTTCTATTAGTTGGAAAAGAACGTGTTACTGCTCTCAATCCATATTTATTATTTGCAAAGAAATATGATGTGTCGTCTCCGAACGCTTGTTTAGCTTCTCTTCTACTTGTACATGTTCTGGCTGGTAAACCATAACCATTATATTCGAGAACAAAACCATCGTCTGGTATATCTATTACCGGTGCTTCTGTTAACAGTCTTAATTTCCATTTTCTATCATATTGTTTCCGTTTTTTACCATGACGAGAAAGCTCTGTTGGTCTTTCTATGACTCCTGCTCTACCATCTGGTAAAAATAACAAAAATGTTGAAGTACACTCGCCATAGCCATGTTCTGAATGAACTGCTTGTCTATATTCAATAGATTCCCATCCTTCTCCATCCCTGCCGAAATATGCGTTATGTAGCTCTCTTATTGTTGGTGCTTGAGTATAGAGGTCTGCTGGAGCGTGTCCACATGCTACTATTCTTGGTAACATTTCATATGTCGATTCTGCTCTATTAACTAAAGCCAATCGTGGTGTGTTTATAATTCTTTTTTCTCTATCCATACGAATCATCTCGGGATAAGATGCTTATACAAAAGAGTATTTAAAGATTTTTTTTATACGTCCACGATAACATGGGCGTACCATTTGTCTTGCCGTTTTTCGACATTAAACATGTGCATCGTTATTGCCTTTATTTCAGCCTTAAGCTCATGGCGATCACGATCTATTTTTTCACCAAAAAGACTGGCGGTTAATTTCTTATTGTCTTCAGAAATAGAAACTTCTGCCCGTTTAAATATCATCGATTCTGTATCAATCAGGTAAATTATCTCAGAAAGAAAGTCGTAGAGGAGCTGTTTTATATCATCTTCTTCTACATTAATGGTTTTCTTTGTTTTTTCTTCGATTTTAGACAAGTCGGCGTGTTGTTCCAACACTGCATGAGCACATTCTTCAAATAAACTGTTGACTGTGTCACTAATTACTTCGAAGGCTATATCTGCGATTGCAATGTCTTCTAAATATTTTATTGTCATACTAAATCTTCTCGTATGTTCTTTTCATTAGTAAAGCGTCTTTCTCTATGTTAGGGCTTTCGCTTATGACTACACCTTTTAGTTTAAAAGCATAAAATGCTTTCATTAAATCTTTGTAATTCATATCACTTTCTTTTAATGTAAGATGCTTACGCTCACCTTTTTCCCCATATTCAATACCAGAAACGTGAATATGCATATTATTCAATGCAGATCTCCCTAAACGTCGTTCGATCTGTGCTAAAATAGAAGAAAATTCTTCATAGGTGTTGTTTTTTCCATTTGTTCTTGCATGTAAATGAGCAAAATCAATGCAAGGTAAAACTTGTTCAACGTCTTCACTTATTTTAATTAATTCCTCTTCAGAACCAAAAGCACTTGGTTTGCCAGATATTTCTGGTCTTATCCATAAAGAAATTGATTCGTCCTGAAGAACAGAAACAATATTTTTTATTGCTTTTGTTATTTTTTTCAGAACATTACTTCCGGGGTCACCCATGTAATATCCTGCATGAAAACATACACTATATCCTCCGCAAAGGTGTGCGATGCGCGCGGAAGAAAGAATACGATTAATACTTGCATGATATTTTTGCTTCTCGTGTGAATTTAGATTAACGTAATAGGGTGCATGACAAGTCAATACAACGTTATTTTTCTTTGCGGCTTCGCTTACAAGTGGTGCACGCTCTTTTGTTATGTTTATAGAGCGCACAAACTCTAGCTCCATATTGTCGAGACCCAGCTTTTTTACGTCATGAATCCCTTGTACGGTGTCACCTGAAGTAGATATAGGAATACCAGCTGTACCAAAAAGTAGCTTTTTCATAACATAAAGATTTGGATAAAAGTTTAAAATATTTTCTTTTTTGTCTCTTTTTCTATTATTTTTATAGCGTGTGTTGGACAGGATTTTGCTGCTTCTAAATGCTCAGCAAGTTCTGCTTCAGTTATTTCACGTTCAAATAAATCTTCATCAACTTCTTTACTGTCTTTTAGATCGGCTTTACTATCGCTTGCTAAAACCCATTCTTTTGAAGCGTGTGTACATGATGCTGCTCCTATACATCCTTCACGATCATATTGTATGATATATGTTTTTACCATGTAATTAATTATGATGGAAGAATTATTTATATTTTTTCAAAAAATATTATAAGATAGGTGATTTAATGACTGAAGCTGTAAAAGAAGATCAACTCGGTGATTTGGTTGATTTTTATGGAACTGAATGCCATTTCTGTAAAAAAATAGAACCGTTTTTGCAAAGACTCGAACAAGAAGAAAATGTAAAAGTAACTAGGGTAGAGGTATGGCACAATGCAGAAAATGCACAATTATGGCAAAAACTTGATGCAGGAAAATGTGGTGGTGTTCCGTTCTTGATAAATCGAAAAACAGGAAAATTTATCTGCGGATATGCTGATTATGAGAAACTAAAAGAATGGGCATTGGGAAAGTAATTTACTTTTCTCTAAAGAATATTGGTTCAACGCTCTCAATAGTTAGTTTATCCCAGTCACCATCTATATCTATTTCAATAGCGGTTCTGTCACCAACATTATAGCCAACTGCTGGATATCTCTTAAATCTGTGTGGATCAACATCATAAACATGTTCAAGCATTCTTTCAAGGCCTTCTATAGTAAAATCAGTTGGATCAACATATGTATCTGTCCATATAAGCAAACGGCCGGGTGTTTTTGCTTGGATTAATTCAATTTCACTTTCTGGTTGTGTTTTTGTTCCATCAACAGCAGGAAATGAATTTTTACTGCCTGGTGTATTTTGAAATCTGGTTTGTGCATCTATCCATGGTCTTACATGATCAAACCCACCATCGACATCTTCTGTTCGTTTTACGTACATAGCCCTTAATCTTGGATGGACAATATCTACTCGTTTTGTTCTTCCTGCAATTTTTTGCCCGTCAGCAGCAACACAAACATCACCAACAGCTGTTATATTCATTATATCTGGGTTTACAAGAATGTGTGCAATATATCCAAGGAACGTTCTTCTTCTGCGATCTTCGTAACCATTTATACCAAGTCTTGCGTATTTGTTAGCTAATGCTCTGTTAAGATCTTCAACAAGTGGTATCCCTGTAAGAGGAGGATCTCTAGCAATATTTCTTATTATTTGATTGCATACGGTGGTTGCTCCAATTACGCCTCCGTTGTATTCTGTTTCTTGTGGCATATCTAACATAAATGCTGTTTCGTCGTCTCTGTAAAGATGACCCGTTAGATTAACTGCCCAATCCCCTGCTGCTGCCGTTAGTGTACCATTACGAAGCCCTGCATAGTGAAAATCTTGTGTTATTTTATGAAACTCTCCTGGTTCTGCCAATATTCTTGCTTTCATGCCATTTCATGACTAGCAAAAGTTTTTAAATGTTCTTGATTCTGGGTAATGTTTCGGTAATTGGGATAACAAAAGTTTTATTTACTGGCTCTCGTATAATATTATTCATGCCTCAAAAGAAGATCGGGTCATTTTCTGTAGACTTTCTACAAATACTAGATGAAAATGGAAAATGTGATAGTAAATTAATGCCCAAGTTGGATAATGAACAGATAAGAAAGATGTACGAATACATGGTTACAACAAGGTTATTTGATGATAAGGCCTTGAATTTGCAAAAACAGGGTAGAATGGGAACTTGGGCATCTAGTCTTGGTGAAGAAGCTAGTCATGTTGGTACTGCTTTTGCGTTAGCAAAAGATGATTGGCTATTTCCTTCTTTCAGGGAACACGGTGCATACATAGCAAGAAATTATCCTATGCATATGTTATATCAGTTTTGGGGTGGTGATGAAAAGGGAGAGCAGGTACCAGAAAACATGAATGTTTTTACTGCAGCAATTCCTGTTGGTACCCAAATAACACATGCAGTTGGTACGGCGTGGGCAATGAAAATAAAGAAAAAGAAATCGGCAACAATGGTTTATTTTGGTGATGGTGCTACTTCAAAAGGTGATTTTCACGAAGGATTAAATTTTTCTGGTGTTTTCAAAGCGCCTGTTATATTTGTTTGTAGTAATAATCAATATGCAATATCTATTCCTGTTAAAAATCAAACAGCCGCCAAAACAATAGCACAAAAGGCACTGGCTTATGGTATTAATGGAATTCGTGTTGATGGAAATGATGTTTTTGCTGTTTATGCTGCAACCCAAGAAGCATTAAAACGTGCGAAAGAAGGAAAGGGTGCAACATTATTGGAATGCTTTACTTATAGGGTGGGTCATCATACAACGTCTGATGATTCTGCTCGCTATCGTTCACAAAAGGAAGTAGATGAATGGAAAAAGAAAGATCCTATTGAAAGACTAAGAAGATATATGGTAACAAAAAAGATTTGGAATAAAAAAGATGAGGCAACCCTGAGGGAAGAAGCTAAAAAAATGATTGAGAGTATTGTACAAAAATACGAATCACTGACGCCTCCGGCTATAGAAGATATTTTCTCGTATACGTACAAAGAAATGACACCACAGTTGAAAGAACAACTAGAAGAACTAAAAGAGGTTGAAAAAAATGACAATAATGAACATGGTTCAAGCGATCAATAGTGCACTATCCAATGCAATGGAAAATGATAAGGATGTGATTTTGCTTGGGGAAGATGTTGGAATAGATGGTGGTGTTTTTCGTGTCACTGATGGTTTATTTAAGAAATTTGGTAAAGAGCGCGTCATGGATACACCCCTAGCGGAACTAGGCATAGTTGGATGCGCAATTGGCATGGCTGTTTATGGCCTCAAGCCTGTAGCAGAGATACAATTTTCAGGATTTTTACCACCAGCGTTTGATCAATTGGTTTCGCATGCTGGAAGATTACGAAACAGATCACGTGGAAGGTATACTGTTCCTTTGGTTGTTCGAACACCTTATTCTGGTGGAATACATGCACCAGAACATCATTCAGAAAGCATGGAAACTGTTTACGCTGCTGTACCTGGAATAAAGGTTGTAATACCTTCAAGGCCCTATAATGCAAAGGGTCTATTAATTTCGTCAATAAAAGATCCTGATCCTGTTGTTTTTCTTGAACCAAAAAGAGTTTATCGTGCAATAAAAGAAGATGTTCCTGAAGAATCATTCGCGTTGCCGTTAGGTAAAGCAAATGTAGAAAAAGAAGGTAAAGATGTTAGCGTTATTTCATATGGTGCAATGATGAAATATACTAAAGAGGCTGTTGAAGAAGCTGAGAAACAAAAGGTGTCGTGTGAAATAATTGATTTGCAAACAATATCTCCACTTGATTTTGATACTATTGCAAAATCTGTTAAGAAAACTGGGCGATGTGTTATTGTTCATGAAGCCCCTAAAACGTGTGGTATTGGTGCAGAAATAATTGCAATGATAAATGAAAGAGCTTTGTTAAGTTTGGAAGCTCCTGTTAAGAGAGTAACGGGATTTGATACACCATTCCCATTATCCAAACTAGAAGGCCATTATTTGCCTAATCCAAAAAGAATATTGCACGGTATTTTGGGTACAGCTAAGTTTTAATTAATTAAAATTGAAGTGTTTAGTATGACAAAAACTGATTTTAAATTCCCTGATGTTGGTGAAGGTATAACTGAAGGTGAGGTTGTAGAATGGTTAGTGAAAGAAGGAGATTATATTGATCAAGACCAAGCAATGTTAAAAATGGAAACCGATAAGGCTGTGGTAGATATACCATCACCAAGAGCCGGTACAATTCTAAAAATATACCATAAAGCGGGTGATACTGTAAAAGTTGGTGAAGTTTTGGTTACTATTGGGGATAAGAATGATGACGTTCATGAGGAAGCAGAAAAACCCGTAAAGGAAAAAAAGATTGCGTCACCTAAAACTGCATCGGTTGTTGGCGAACTAGAAGAAGCAAAAGATGTAGACACTTCTTCGAAACCTCGTGTTGTTGAACCTCAATCTACAAAATCAGATCACGTCATTGCAACACCTGCTACGCGCAGACTTGCAAGGGATCTTAGTGTTGATATAAACAAAATAAAAGGTACTGGTAAGAATGATCGAATAACTCAAGAAGATGTACGTAAGTTTGCTGGTGAAAAAACAGGCATGACAAAAGTAGAACCACATCCAGCTGTAACTGTTTCAAGAAAATATGATTTTTATGGCCACATAAAACGCATACCATTAAAGGGAATTAGAAAGGCCGTGGCAAAGAATTTAACAAAAGCTCATTTAACTACTGTTCATGTAAGCCATATGGATGATGTTGATGTTACTGATCTCGTAGCGTTACGTGCTAGAGAAAAGAAAAAGGCAAAGAAAAATGGAATTCATTTAACATTCTTACCTTTTATTGTAAAGGCCCTTATTGCTTCGTTAAAAGAACATCCTTATCTAAATGCCTCAATAGATGAAGAACACGAAGAGGTTATACTAAAAGAATACTACAATATCGGTGTTGCTGTTGACACACCAGATGGGTTGATAGTTCCTGTAATAAAAGTAGCTAATGAAAAAACAATTTTAGATATTGCAAAAGAATTGGGTGAATTATCAGAAAAGGCACGAGAAAGAAAACTGGATTTGGGTGATTTGAAAGGTGGTACATTTACAATAACCAATGTTGGTTCGTTTGGAGGTACATACGCCACACCGATAATAAATTATCCTGAAGTTGCAATATTGGGGACTGGATCCATAAGAGAAAAACCTGTTGTTATTGATGGTAAAATCCAGATAAGATCTATAATGCCTATTTCATTAACATTTGATCACAGGGTAACAGATGGTGGAGAAGCAGCCCGCTTTGCGAATAAGTTAAAAGAATATTTAGAAGATCCTGGAGAGTTATTGATAGAAAGTAAATAAAAGCGTTGCTGCTATTCTATTTATATGAAAATTAGAGTATTGGGTTCAGGTGGTTGGGAAGGAACCCCAGGACCGTTTGCAAAAGATAAAATCAGTAAGATGGCTTGGGAGAACCCGGATAAAAAAGAGTTCCGCTTCAGACCATGTTTTGAGATTGAAAATAAAAATAAATCTTTCTTGGTTGAAATACCGCCTGACATAAGATTGATTTCACAAAAATTTAATCTGCCAAAAATAAATGATTTTTTAGTTAGTCATTGGCATTTTGATCATATGTATGGTTTACTTGAGCTTGATTCTTGGGCATATAGAAATCCGATTACAATACATTGCTCACAAAAAACAAATGATTGGTTAGAAAAGAATTTTGCACATATTAAAAAAGAAATTAATGTATTAAAACCACTAAAGGAAGTTAAGATAAATGGTGTGGAAATAATACCTTTTCCTATTTATCACATGAGTAGATTTGATAAAGATCTAAAGGAAGAAGAATTGGAAAATACGTTTGGGTTTGTGTTTGATAAAAAGATTGCTTATATGGCTGATTTTTATAAGATACCTGAAATCTCAAAGAAGTTTCTAAAAAATATTGATGTTTTGATAACGGATGGAACGTTTCTTTTTGAGAAGGAGATGCCAAAAGAACACCCTTATCTTAAACGTTGTGATGGTAGAATGTTTGCAGATCCAGATCATTTGCATGATGATGATATTTTTAAAGTAATAGAAGAAATTAACCCGAAAAAGGTTGTGTTTCACAGTATTTCAAATATTTTATGGAAAACTCATGATGAATTTCAGAAGATGCTTCCTGAAAATATGTTTGCGTCTTATGATGGAATGATTATTGATTAACACAACGTATCAAAACTTTTTCTCATTTTATCGATGCGTTTTAGGTCAAGATCGGCATATATCATTCCTTCTTTCTTTTCTATTTTTCTTAGAATAGAGTATGGTGAAGCTATAAAGGAGCGTGATGCTGTTCTGCTGGTGATTGCGTCACAAGTAACATAATACGCGATGTTTTCAAATGCTCTTACAATAGGAACAGATTCCATTAACTTTTCTGTACCAACATGAGCTACAAGAAAAGATGGACAAAATATAATACGTGCGCCTTTTTTGCTTAGAGACTGAATATATGTTGGAAATGCAAAATCCCAACATATTATCACAGCTATTTTTCCAAATTCTGTTTTTATTACTTTGCTACTACCAGGAGAAACAGATTTCTTTTCGTATCTCCATAGGTGCTTTTTCTTTATTTTACCAACTACGGTACCTTTTCTATTAATAACAAGTGCTGTGTTGTATATTTTCTTACCAACTTTTTCATAAGTGGGGAGTATGATCCATATTTTGTGTTCTCTACATTTTTCTCTTATTTTGTTTATTCCATTATTTATCTCGATCATAACTTTATCATTAATTTTATCTTCTTTTTGAAATGTCGATTCTTCAGGAAAACAAACAATATCACACTTCTTTTTTGCTGCTTTTTCAACAAATTTTGATATTTTATCTATATTTTTATTAATACTGTGTGTGAGTTTTATCTGAGCTGCTGCAACTCTTACATTGTTTTTCATATTATCTCCTAAATACCCATTCTTTTGTTTTGTATTTATTATCTACGAGGGCTGTTGCTGTTTTTAATTCTGTTCGTGTCCAGTCAGATTCCTCGATGTTCTTTCCACGTATAAATGCGTATATTATTTCATCAACTAGTTCTTTTTTTGATATTTCGCTGTGATGAGAGACTGCTGTGACATACTCTTTAATGTTCTTTATTTGTTTGTCTGATAACTTCTTACCTGAGGGTGTTAAAAATTTGAACATTCTGTCTGGATCAACTTTGTGTAATAGTGTACCATGAAGCATTACTACGTTACCTCTACGAGTCATTGCACTACCTGATATCTTCTTCTCGTTTATGATAACATCATTAATTGGTCTAAATTCTGCAGATAGTCCTATATTTTTCAATCCATTAACAAGCCATCCACAAACTTCTCTATATGATTCATTTATTCCTGGTAACATACTTGCTGGAGCAATTACAGAAAAAGTTACTTCTCCAACAGTGTCGAGATACATTGCGCCGCCGCCGGTTATACGACGAGTTACGTCAATTTTATTTTTTTCACAGGCAGAGATATCTAGTTCGTCTAAAATTTTCTGAAAATAACCAACAACAACAGAACTATTTTTCCATTCATAAAATCTTATTGTCGGTAATACTTTTCCTGATTTCACTGAAGAAATACAGGCTTCTTCTAGGGCTAGGTTCATAAAGGCATCGTGCTTTTCAGGGCCAATAAGTCTCCAATTCATAACATAGCCTCCTTTATAATCTCGGCTAAATCTGATGAAGAAAACCCTATAACTTCCATTTTATTTTTTCGTATTATGTCGTCTATTTTCCTTTTTACGCATGAATTTGGTTCTCTTACGTCAAGGCCTCTCAAAGATGATTCTATAATTGAAAGTGACGTTTCTGGATATATGAAGAAATCTCCACTAATCTCTACTTCATTAATTGCATCATTGAAATCTAAAACAACTTTCACAAGTTTCCCGTGTTTTATCTTTCTCGAAGAAATACCAATCATCAATAAAACATTACGACATTAATCTATTAAGGCTTTTTATTATACTCAAAAATGCCTTTTTGTACTATATGAAATCCTAGTGTAGCACATTTTTCCCTAGATGGTGATAGGTCGATATTTAACATTTTTTTAATATCCTCTTCTGTCATTTTTTCTACGTCTTTTAAAAATAATCCTTCAGCCTTTTCACAAAACATTGATATAGCTGCCATAGAAATAGCACAACCGTTTCCCATGAATTTTATTTCTTCTATTATGTCTGATTTTATTCTCATGTATATTGTTATAGAATCTCCACAAACAGGGTTTGAAATGTGTTCCTTTATGTCGGGGTTTTCTATAATTCCTTTGTTTCTTGGATTTCTATAATAATCAATAATTAATTCTTCGTATTTTACCATTTTATCAACTTATATTGAAAATCTTTTTTGCCTTATTGATTGCTGCGATAAAGGCATCGATTTCCTCTTTTGTATTATAGATATATAAACTTGCACGTGACATTGATTTTTGTTTGTAGTGCTCCACCAATGGTTGTGCACAATGATAACCTGAACGTATGGCAATACCTTCACCATCTAGAATCGTTGCAACATCGTGTGAATGAATATCTCCAAGATTGAACGAAATAACAGATGTTTTTTGTTCGATATCGGTTGGACCAAATAATGTTATTCCTGTTGTCTCAGACATTTTATCAATAGCATATTTAGTTAAAGAAATCTCATGTTTTCTTACATTATTCATTCCTAGTTTAGTCAAGTAATTAATTGCTGCTCCAAAACCAACGGCACCTGCTATATTTGGCGTACCTGCTTCAAATTTCCACGGTATTTCATTCCATATGACTTTGTCAAGAAAAACTTCATTTATCATCTCTCCTCCTCCCTGATAAGGTGACATTTTTTCTAATATGTCTTTTTTAGCATAAAGTGCTCCGATTCCTGTTGGTCCTAGCATTTTGTGAGCAGAAAGTGCAAAGAAATCACATCCTATTTTCTTAACATCAATATCTATGTGTGGTGCACTTTGTGCACCATCAATCATAAATAAAGCGTTTTTATCGTGTGCTATTTTTCCTATTTCTTTTACATTATTTATTGTACCTAGAACATTTGATGCGTGTACTACAGAAACAATTTTTGTATTGTTTGTTATTTTCTTATCAAATTCATTAAGATCAAAAGTACCATCATCTTTAAAATCAATAAACTTTAGGTCTATTCCTATCTTCTCTTTTAGCAGTTGCCAAGGTACCATGTTAGAATGGTGTTCCATGGTGGTTGTCACAACTTCGTCTCCTTTTTTCAATCCAAGGCTTGTGGCTACGAGGTTGATTGCTTCTGTAGTTCCTTTAGTAAATACGATCTCTTTTTCTGATTTTGCATTTATAAAATCTTTTACAGTTTTTCTTGATTTTTCGTATAATGCTGTAGCTTCCTCACTGAGGGTGTGAACACCGCGGTGTATGTTTGCGTTTGTTTGTTCGTAATGATTTTTTATAGCTTCTATAACCTGTGATGGTCTCTGGGTTGTTGCTGCATTATCAAAATAGATGAGTGGTTTGCCTTTTATTTTCCTTTTCAATATAGGAAAGTCCTCTCTTATTTTTTCTATATTCATTTGTCATCCCCAAAATATTTTTCCTTATAAAATTTTATAAGCTCTTTAACTTGAGGTATACAGTTTTTATCTTTTATACCTACTTTTGTTTTTTTCTGAACTTCTTCAAAGTTAGAGGCTCCTTCTAAAACAGCTTCTTCTATGTCTTTATCTGTTATTTTAAGAATTTTATCAATTATCTTAGCGCCTTCGACCACAATTCGATCTTCTTGGTCTGTTTTTCTGAAATAATTATTTACTGCTTCTCTAAGTGCTTTGTCACCCAAAACAGAACAGTGTATTTTTCTTGGTGGTAATCCGTTCAATTTTTTTACAATATCGTGTGGTTTTATTTTTAATGCATCATCGAGTTTCATACCAATAACCATTTCTGATAAAATTGATGTGCTTGCAATTGCTGAACCACATCCGAATGTTTGCCATTTACATTCGGTTATTTTATCGTCTTTAACCTTTATCCAAATTTTCATTACGTCGCCGCAGGCTGGGCTTCCCACTTCGCCTACACCATCTGCTTTATAATTTTCAGCTTCTGTTGTTCGAAGGAGGTTCCTTGGTCTAAAAAAATGGTCTTTTACGGTGTCTGTATAAAACCATTTCTCGGTTTTCTTTCCTTTTGTCTTTGCATTAACGTCCTTGTGTGTTTTCATCTTTTCAAAACCTCCTTTTCTTCTAAATGTACGGGAGATATTTTTCTTATTTTTTTAACTAGTCCTGGTAATACTTTTAAAACATAATCAACGTCTTTTTCTGTGGTATCTTTTCCAAGAGAAAAACGAACACTACCGTGTGCTGCTTCGTATGGTAGTCCGGTTGCTAGTATAACGTGTGAGGGAGCGAGTTTGTGTGATGTACACGCAGATCCAGTTGAAACCTGTATGCCATGTTCATTTAAATATAGTATCAGTGCTTCGCCTTCAATATCTAAGAACGTTATGTTTGCACTATTGGGCAATCTTTTTACGGGATGTCCGTTTAGAAATGTTTTTGGAATTGTTTTTAGAATACCTTTTATTAATTTATTTCTTAGCTTTTCTAATCTTCTGTTTTCTTTGTATTTTTCTTTTTGAGCAAGTTCCAATGCCTTTGCAAATCCAACGATGTATGGTACGTTTTCTGTTCCAGCTCGTAATCCAAATTCTTGCGAGCCTCCGTGTATTATTGGTTTTATTTGTGTTCTTTTTTTCACAAAAAGCATTCCCACTCCTTTTGGTGCATATATTTTGCTACCGTTAAATGAGAGTAAATCAACACCAAGTTTTTTGACGTCTACGTTGAGTGATGCTGCCTGACATGCGTCGGTATGGAATAATATACCGTGTTTTTTTGTTATTTTTGAGATTTCATGAATGGGTTGGATTGTACCAATTTCATTATTTGCATAAATTATTGAAACGAGAATCGTGTCTTTTCTAATATTCTTTTCTATTTCTTTTGGGTCAACTAAACCATATTTATCTACATCCAGATATGTAACATCAAACCCTTCTTTTTCAAGTGCTTTACATGTATGTAAAACCGCATGATGCTCTACTGAAGATGTAATTATGTGCTTGCCTTTTTTTCTACAAATGCCTTTTATTGCTAGATTTATGCTTTCTGTACCGCTTCCTGTAAAAATTATTTCAGATGGTTCTGCGTTAATTATTTTTGCTATTTTTTTCCTTGCTTTAGACAGTGATTGGCTTGCATTAAGTCCCAATGTATTGAAACTGCCCGGGTTTCCAAATTCTTTTGAAAAATATTTATCCATCTCTTTTTTTACTTCCTTTCTTACTGGGGTTGTTGCAGCATTATCCAAATAAATTGTTTTTTTCATAATAATCATCTCAAATTGGAGTACTCCGTACTTCATTCTTTCTTACAAGATCTACAAACGAAATCCTGGTAAATTCCGTGGAATGTTTTACAAAAATCACTACATGCATCTTTCATTGCCTTGTTTCCTTTCTTTGTAGTATTGTAAACAATTTTTCCCTTCTTATTTTTCTTTTCAATATATCTCATATCGAGTAATTTTTGAAGCGTTGGATAAAGTGTACCTGATGTGATTTTTTTATTTTTTATTTTACTCAAATCTTTCATTAAGCTATATCCATGTACGGGTGTTCTGTTTAGTAACCAAAGAATCTGCATTTGCAGCATTCCAAGTTCTATTTCTGAAGTAGCTTTTTTACCTAATATGTGTCGACTGATAGACATATCTGCTATTATACATAGTTACCTATTTAAACTTTTTTATTACCAGTCTAGAATAAGCTGTGTTAGTAAACGGACGCCCCAGCCCGTTGCATCTTTACCTTCGTATTCTCTTTCTTCTGGAATAAATGCTGTTCCTGCAATATCAAGATGTGCCCATGGTGTTTTTTCTACAAAATTATTCAGGAACGCTGCTGCGGTTATTGTTCCTGGTCCCATAGATCTTGATCTAGAGGCGTTTACAATATCCCCTATTGTACCTTTTATGAGCTCTTTGTATTCGACCCATAAAGGAAGTTGCCATACTTTTTCGGATGTTATTTTGCTGGCTGATTTTATTTTTTTAATTAATTTTTCATCACTCCCCATTAAACCGGCCGCTATATTTCCAAGTGCAACAACACAAGCGCCTGTAAGTGTTGCGAGATCTATTATTGCATCTGGGTTGTATTGCCTTTCTGTGTATGATAGTGTATCAGACAATACTAAACGCCCCTCTGCATCTGTATTATTAATTTCAACTGTTTTTCCATTATATGATTTCACAACATCACCTGGTTTGATAGCGCTTTGTCCAGGCATATTCTCTGATAATGCCATTGCGCCAATAACGTGGAGTTTTGGTTTCAGTTTTGCTATAGTTTTCATTGTTCCTAAAACTGTTGCTGCTCCGCCCATGTCCGATTTCATGTCAATCATATAACCGGTTGGTTTTAGATTAAGACCGCCTGAATCAAATGTAATCCCTTTGCCTGCTAATGCAACCTTTTTTTTGCCACCGTTGTATTCGAGTATAACAAGGTATGGTTCTTCTGAACTTCCGCGGGAAACGGCTAGAAAACAATTCATTCCTAATTTTTTCATTTCATTTTTGTCAATTATTTTTATTTTAAGTTTGCCTTCGTGCGCAATTTTTTTTGCTTCTTTAAGAAATTCTTTTGGAGTAAGACGTGATGGTGGCATGTTAACCAAATTACGTGTATAGTTAACAGATTCAGAAATTATTTTTCCTGTTTCTACTCCTTTTTCTGCTCCACTTTTACTTGATACTATTGTAAAAGAATCTACTTTTTTTATTTTTTCTTTGTCAATTGTTTTAAATTTTGTGAATTGGTAATTTCCCAATAACGCTCCTTCTGTTATTGCTTGCGCTTTATTTTCATCTAGATCCGATATAAAAAATCCCATTGTCTTAGAGTTTTTTGATTTTGCAGTCTTGACAGAAATGGCGGCTATTTTTCTCAATTTATCATTATCGAATTCTTTTCTTTTCCCTAAACCTAATAATAGTATAGATTCTGCCATTAGTTTTCCGTGTGTAGTAATGATATAGCTTTCACAGAACTCTCCTTTGAATTTTTTTGTTTTGATTATTTTTGTTATAGTGCCGTGTAGCATTTTATCTATGTTTAATGTTTCTTTATTAATCTCCTTTTCGTATACAGCAATAGTTAGCAATTCGGTAGAAAATGTGTGTGGTTTTTTTGAATTTATATGTACTTTCATAAATAACACCTCTATTAATTATCCTCTTGGGATTTTAAATTTTTTTATCAGATCTTTTATGGGTTTTCGTCTCTCAAATCTTTCATTTAGTGTGTGCCAATGGTTTATACCATTTTCACCATAAGACCAGCATAGGAATACTAGCTCTTCTTTCTGATTGTGATAGAAATTTATTATTCCTTTTTCAAGATCTTCTATAACACATCCTATACATTCCAATTCTTTTATATTTTCAAGTATTTGACCTGATACGTCGGTTGCGATATCTCTTAGCATAGATATTTTTTCTTTGTCTGGATTATATTCATTAAGCTCTGCTCCCCAGAATTTTTTAAGCCATTTTATTTCTTTCTTTACTATGAATAGTTTTTCTCTATTATCATACATTTCATTGAATATTTCAGTAATTCTGGGTATTTTTTCTGCTGCTTCTTCTATAGTAAAGAGCTTTGCCATGTTATTGATTTATTTTCTTTGTTTAAATAAATTTTTTGTCTTTTCTAGGAATATGGCTCTATCTATTCATCTTACTCTTAGAATCACTTAATTGCTTCTAAATACAACTCATTTACCTTATTCCAATCGATAATATTGAAGAATGCACTAACATAATCTGGTCTTTTGTTCTTATATTTCAGATAATATGCATGCTCCCAAACATCAATTGTTATCAGTGGTGTTTTTCCTTCACTTATTGGGGTTGCTTGATTTAGTGTTTGTACTATTTCTAGTTCACCATTATTAACCACAAGCCATGCCCAACCGCTACCAAATAGTTTTGTTGCTGCATTTGAGAACTGTTCCTTGAATGAATCGTAGTTTCCAAATTTTTTTTCAATTGCTATTAGTATTTCTCCTTCGGGTTCCGCATCTTTTTTTAGAATTGACCAAAAAAACTTATGGTTTGCGTGACCTCCACCATGATTCACTACTAATGTTCTTATTTTTTCAGGAATGCTGTTAATGTCTTTCAAGATTTCTTCGACTGATTTACCAGATAGCTCTGTGCCTTCAACTGCTGCATTAAAATTGTTCACATATGTTTGGTGGTGTTTTGAGTGGTGTGTTTTCATTGTTTCTTCGTCTATGTAAGGTTCCAATGCATCGTATGAATAAGGTAATTCTGGAAGTTTTTCTGTCATAATATCACCCTTAAAATTAATGATTAAAATTTATTTTGTTCTAAAGCTTAAAAAGGTTTATCTTGGATTCAAAAAGTTTTTTGTTTCTTTAAAAAGTCCGTATAATATTGCGCTATAAAAACTGAAGTATGTTAATGTACTGAAAAGCTTATCCATATCATTGCCAAATCTTGTTATTGATAACATCTTGTTACTTACGTGTTTTTTAGCACCGCTATAGTTATTTTCTATATATCGTTTAATATGATCGTCTGATAAAACAACTCTTCTTATTGCCCAATTTCTAATTGTCATGGCTGGGTGGTATCTTGTGTGTAGTTTGTTCTTTCTTTTCTTTATGCTTCTTATAACAGAATCGATGGATGTTGTGTCAAGATCATTAACTGCACGACCAACCATTTCTGCAGAATGCGCATCACTTCCTGCTGTATATGGCAGCTTGTTTTTCATAATAAAACGTCTTGCTTTTATATTCGAAAGTCTTTCTATATTTATTGCATTGAACATTTCCGTAGCATCACATTTCAATGCTTTTTCTTTTATTCCCTTGTTGTGTAGATCAAATGGGTGAACTGCTATTGCAATTCCGCCTTGATTATGTATCTTATCAATTGTTTCTTCTGCAGTCATACCAGCACGAATTTGTTGATTTATTCCAAAACCAATAACATGGCCATCGATAGAAGATATTTCCTCACCAGGAAAAACCTTTACACCATATTTTTTCCCATATTTTTTGGCTTTCTGATAACCGTACATTGTGTTATGATCTGTTATTGTGATCGCATCAAGGTTTGCTGCTTTCGCAGCCTTAATAATCTCTTCGGGTGTAGAAACTCCATCGTATTTAACTTTCATTCTTCTCGAATAAGTTGTGTGTGCATGCATTTCTAATAACATATTATAGACCCCAATACATAATTTATATTTCAAATATAGTTCCGTTCTTACCGACAGACATCAATTTTGTTTTTCCAATATAATCTACTGCACCTTCAAACTCGTGCATATGTCCTGATAGATGTATATCTGGCTTAAACACATCGATGGCTGCTTTTATACCTTTACCACCACTACCTTCAATGAAAAATTCTTTATCTGCTGTTGAATCTGCTGAGTGTAAATGTGTGACCAGAATTTTTTTTTCAGCATCTTCAATATACGTGAATCCTCTTTTTATATAGTTAAACATTGTTTCATCGTCCATAACATTAAACCCTAAGTTTACATTTACACCACCACAACCAAAAAATCCAACATTATCAATCTTAAATGCGTGATACTGTATGTTGGGTATTTTGTATTTTTCGGTCAAGAACTCTGTTGCTGCTGGCATATCATGATTTCCTGATACAAATGCTACTTTTTTGTTTTTTTCTAAAAATGGACCAATCATACCCTCTGTGTTCATATCAAAATCTGTTATATCTCCACAAAGTAGCACTAAATCTACGTTTTCTTTTTCCGCTTTTTCTGCGAGCTTTTTAACAGCTCGCGTATCTCCTTCGACATCTGATGCTGCTAATATTTTCATATTGGTCACCGTTCTGATATTTGAGACTATGTTATAATCGACTTGTCACATAAGGTATTTAAGTCTTTTTTATTGCTAGATCTCATAGAATTCGTATTTTCATTAATTCAGTAAAAATTAAATTATTTTTTTGTTATTTTCTAAGTCTGTAATGTGAATGACATTTACAGGACAACAATCAGCAGCTTCTTTGTTTTTACCAATATCGTCCAAATCGAGCTCTTGTGTTTTGTTTCCGTCTTTTTCGATGTCTTTTGATCCTATTAAATCTGATTTACCGTCTGAATCATTCATTTTCCAAAGGTCTGGTGCAACCGCTGTGCATGCACCGCAACCAATACAATTTGGTCTATCGTGCTGTATTTTAAATTTAGCCATTATATCACCTGGTCTCTTTTTGATAAATATTCATTAAGTTCGTTTATCATTTTATCGATGTCTTCATTGCTTATTCCGTGTGCGAGACACCCCTCTTCTAATGTTTCATATTGGCTTACATGACATCCAATACAGTGTAATCCGTGTGCTGAAAGCACTATTGCTGCTTCTGGATATTTACTAACAATGTCTCCTATTTTCATGTCCTTTTTGATTGGTTCTGTCATATAATCACCGGTTTTGTTCAAATAAAATAATTCCTAACTTATTTAAATGTTATTAATTATTAAAAAATATGTCTGCTGAAAAAGATATTGAAAAAAAAATCTTTTCTACATTTTCTGATGTTGCAAATGCGTTGGGCTATTCGCCATTACATGGTGGTATAATTGGCGCTTTACTCGTTAAAGATAGGCCTATGTCATTACAGGAGATAGCCACTGAAACCGGTTATTCTATATCAATGATTTCACTTTCTTTGGATTTATTGGAGGTTTTGGGTACAATAAAAAGAGTGAAAAAAACGGGTGACAGAAAACTGTATGTAGAACTATATGGAGATCTTTTAGAAGCATTGAAAAATGCGATAATAATCAAAGTCAAAAAAAGTATAGAGGTTTCTTTATCTGATTTCCAAAATAGTAGAAAAAAGCTTGATACTCTGAAAACAGAAGAAAAAGAAAGATTAACGAAAAAGATAGAAATTCTTGAAAAAGAAGTGAAACGTTTGGGAAATTATTTGGATATGTTATCTGAAATAAGTTTACCATAAATTAGAATATTAACAGCTTCCACAACCGCCTGCTGGGTGTTTTGGTTTTGAACCATTTTCAGATGACATTGTATTTTCTGTTCCTTCTTCATTTCCCCATTCGTCTTCGAGTGTTGCTTTGTCTGCAGGTCTTCTAAATCTTGCATAATTTTCATCTATTTCTTTTATCTGATCTGGTGTGTAATTTCTCTTATGAGCATCATCAGCCAACTTCTTGCCTGTTTTGTTTTCCCATTCTTCTTGTGATATGGAAAAAGCTCTTTGTATTTTATCTCTATATAATTCGGGTATAACGTTGAATGTACAGAATGGTAAAATAGATCCGTCGGGTGTTGCATAATGAATACTGCATTTATGTACTCTATCAATATCCCAGTTGTATGGATCCTGAAAATGCATCATTCCTACGAATAATGATTTTTGATGGAATTCTGCAAGACCGTGATAATCCCCACCACCAATAACTCCTGCTAATATTTTTGAGAATTTTAGATCTTTTGGTTTTTTATCATCATCTACAAAAGAACCAATTTTTTTCATTAGTTTCATCACTGACCAATATTTTTTCAATTTTCCTGATTGTTTTACTCCTTCTGTTAGGTTTCCAAGATATTCAAAAAATCCTTGTACATCAAAAAATTGTGGCAGTGGTATTAGCTTATCACCTTCTTTGAAAACATAGGTTGCCATTCCGCACTGGAAATGTGTTGATAAACGATATTTTGGTTTGTTTTTCATAATTTCTACAAAATTTGTAACATTCTTTGCGCATGGAATAGGGAAGAAGTCGTCTTTTGTTAGTTGTCCATCTGTTTGTTCTTCTATTCTTTTCATTGTGGTTGGAATTGTAATTCTTTGTTTTCTTCTCATTTTATCTGGCATTTGTCCTACCAAAGACACTGGTTGGTAATTAACAGATCTTACTGCATGGATGTTTCCTGCAGCAAACCTTAGAATATCTCCTATTTCATGATCATTTATTCCACCAATTACTGTTGGAACCAAAACAACACCAATACCAGCTTTGTGACAATTTTCTATTGCTTTTGGTGCTTCCCAATAATTTTTTGGGTTTGTTTGTACTGTTACACCATCAAAACTCAAGTAAAGGTTGCTTACACCCGCTTCTTTTAGATTTTTGCAAAGTTCGGGTGATTTTGCAAGGTTTATTCCATTTGTATTGAGTTGTATATGACTATAACCCAAATCTTTGGCGGCTTTTACTATTTCAACTATATCTTCTCTTAATGTTGGTTCACCACCAGTAAACTGGACGGAATTTGCTCCAATTGGTTTTGTATCACGCATATTTTTTAACATTGCTTTTAATTGATCCATTGATGGTTCATATATTGGATCGTTTTTCTTTGCATAAAAGAAACAATACCAGCAACTTAAATCACATCTGTTTGTAACAACAATATTTCCAAGATTTGTGTGAGATTCGTGTTCATTACAAAGACCACAATCAGCAGGACAATTTATGTCCTTCTTATTGATTTTCGGATTTTCAATCGTTACGCCAGGATCCTGATACTGTTCAGCTCTTTTGTATATTTCAAAACTTGACCATGAAACTTCCTTGAAAACACCGTGTTTGTTACATTTTTTAATTTGCCAAACTTTATCGTTTTTTGCGTAGGTAAGTGCATCTATTTTCATCTCATTAAAATTTGATTCTTCAACACAACCAGGACATATGCTTTGATGGAATTTCAATAATTTTATACTATCTCCTTGGTTTTTGACTAAATCAATTAAACTCTGTTTGCGCTCTAACGAAAAATCTTTAACATGGGGAGATGTTGCTACAGATTCAAACTCATCAAGAGATTTTGGTTCTGCCTGCGGATAAGCTGTTGTCATTTTTAATCACCTGGATACTAAATATCTCATACACGAACTTTTAATAATCATTAAAAGTTCTAAATATAGTTAAGAGGTAATTTATATAAAGATTGTTTTAGGATGAATTTACTATTTGTTGGTTAGGAAAGAATTAAAAAATGCTCTTATAATACATTAATATGGTATTAGAAGTAATAACGGCTCTTCCTTATGGTGAGTTCATTCTTGCAGCTATGATTATCATAGGCTCTGTGATAATTGCAAAGATATTCATGGTTGTTTTTTCACGGGCTGTGCTTCATGTAACGTCAAAGACAAAAACTATACTAGATGAGCTTATTTTACATGCAATAAGAAAGCCGATATATATTGGCATAATACTTGCTGGTGTTTTCATTGCTGTAGGGTTTATGAGTTATTTTGCTGCATATATGAATACCGTAAGATTGGGTTTTACAATAATTTGGATACTGCTTAGTGCATATACTGCAATGCGTTTTATTGGTGCATTTTTTACATGGTATGCTAAAGAGGTGTCACAAAAAACGCAAACAAAGATGGATGATACCTTGTTGCCTATGATAAAAAAGATCATTAACGTATTTGTTATTGCTATTGCGTTGATGATAATCCTGCGGGCATTTGGAATAGAGATAACGCCTCTTGTTGCGGGTCTTGGTATTGGTGGACTTGCAATTGCGCTTGCTTTGCAAGATACATTATCGGGATTGTTTGCGGGCGCTTTCATTATATCAGATAAAGTAATGCATGTTGGAGATTTTGTAGAACTTGATAATGGTGTAAAGGGTTATGTAGATGAGATTGGTTGGCGCTCAACTAGAATAAAGACATTACCAAACAATTATGTGATTGTACCAAATGCCACGCTTGCAAATTCTATTATAACAGATTATAATTCACCTCATCAAGAAATGGGTGTTATTATTTCTTGTGGTGTTGGTTATAATGAGGATTTGGATAGAGTTGAAAAAATAACAAAAGAGGTTGGTAAATCTGTTTTACAAAACGTACCGGGTGGTAAGAAAGATTATGAACCACTTGTAAGATTTAATGAGTTTGGTGATTCAAACATAAATTTTTCTGTAATTCTTCGTGTTGAGAAGTTTGTTGATAAGTATCTTGTAACACATGAATTCATAAAGGCGCTAAAGAAAAGATACGACCAGGAAGGTATAGAAATTTCATGGCCTGTTAGAAAGGTTGTAATGGAAAAAGATAAAAAAGAAGAATAAAATAAAAAAATAATATTAATTTATTCTGCTTTTTCTTCAGGTTTTGATTCTTCTGCGGGCTTGCAATATTTGCAACTTTCGCATCCGCAAGTACAACCTGGTGCGTTTGTGCAGCTTTCACAGCAGTTGCATGTTTCTTTTGTTTCTTCTTTATCTCCTTCTTTGTGTTCACAACTGCATCCACATGATTCTTCGTCTGTCATACAATAACTTTGTGGGAAAAGGATAAAAGTATTTCGTTGACATCAAACTTTTCTTATAATTACTTTATCTCCTGGGGTTGCTGGATAGTTGTCAACAAAGCGACCCAGGTTTAATGCAACTTCTGTTCTAGCATAGTCGTCTTTCATTATTAATGGTTTACCTCTTCCAACATCTCCAAATGTATCAGAAAAAGGTATTTTAACTGTTCGTCTATTAATTGTTAGTTCGAACTTGTCTCCTTTTTTTACACCCATTTTGTCCCATTCGGTTGAAAGTATGTTAAGATGAAAAGAACCAAATTTATTTATGCTGATAATTGTTGCTGCTGTTTTTTTATTAGTGAACGTTGCTTCGTCATAGGGTGCTACAACGCATTTTTTAGAATTAATTTCTTTACCAAATTCTTCTATTTTAACGCCTTTTGAAAGGTAAGCTGCTGCTGGTGAAAATACGTGACGTCCATGAAATATTGGTGACACTGGCTCTATCATATATTTTTTGTTTGTAATTTCAACTATCTTTTTTATCCCACCAAGTAACCTTGGTGCTGTCATCAAGCATCCATTGTCAGGACCTATAAAACAATCACCGCGTTTTGTTTCTACTATTATACCTTTTCTTTTTGTACCAACACCAGGATCAACAACACAAACATGATAGCCAGGAGGCATGTAGAAAACCGTTTCCATTGTTCGTGCTGCCATGAATAAATCAAAACTAGGTAATCCGTGCATAAGGTGTATGACTTTTGCTTTGGGGTTTATTTTGTAAATTATACCTTCCATATTACCTATTCCTTGGGATTGTATCCCAAAGTCTGTGGTTAGTGTTATTATCTTATCCATAATAATCATCATTTTTTCATGTATATAATGCTCCCGGCGGGATTCGAACCCGCGTCCTGAGCTCGAAAGGCTCATATCCTTTCGACTTAGCCAAAAACGGCAATGGGCCGGGCTAGACGACAGGAGCGCATTGAAACCCTTCCCACGTAAACGGAAAGGAATATCATTGGTTTTTATTTTTCGTGGTTCTTACAATTTTCGTTACTTTTTTTATTGGCGTTATTTTTGTGATTCTTTTTGTTTTCTTAAGTTCTTTTCTTAATTCGATCTTTTGGAATCTTATCAAAAGATATGCCATCACTATTACTATAAGCGTTGCTATTATAGCCACGATGTATTTGAATATTATACCTTCTCCTTCTTCAGGCACAAAAAGATTAATAGTTTCGGTGATAGCGTCTCTCCAAAAGAGACCCATAACAAATGCTAATGCTGTTATTATCGCTGTTACTACCAATCCTTCGAAATCGTTTTTATCTATCTGTTCTTGCATCGACATAATATCACATTTATAAAAACTCATATAAATCTTTTACAAATCGTTCCCTTTTCTCCATATCAGATAGTATGTTTGATAGTATTTTTATGGATGTTTTTTTCTTTTTTAGAAATTTTATCAATTTTTTGGGTACTAATCCTGATCTCCTGGGCAATGCTGATTTAAGAGTACGATAAAAATATATTGCTCTGTATACGTCCATTAAACATGCTGAAAAATCTTTATCCATTTCTTCTGCTTTATCCATGAAAAACATGTCATCATCATAGTATTCATGATAGGGTCCTACATCATTATTAAGAAACCCCTTTAGGTGCCGTGTTGGTGGTGCAAAATCCTTTGCTCTTCCGGTGTAATGGAGCCATAAGATTGCCTTTGCATATTTTATGCCTGTTACGTCTTTATCTTCAGCTATCTCTTCTATAAGTTCCCATGTTTTTTCCTTTGTTTTTGTTAGTTTATCTATATCTTTGAAAAGATTTTTCTTTTTGAAGAAACGTGCACCTCCTCTAAGAGAGGCCATAACAAAAAATATTTTTTTTAACAAGTCAGAAATAATGGCTTGCGTGTCTTCGTCTGTTATTCTTGAAAGCCTTTCTGAAAGGAATTTTTTGACTTCCTCTTCCCAATCCTCGCTGTCTGTGTTTGATACATAATCATAATCTATGTATTTTTTCAACATATTTGTAAGAAAAATTAACTCTGCTTCTGAACATCCTTTTCCAATTAACACTACCATACAGAACTTGTCCCAAATTGCTTTTCCTTTTACAACTGGAACTGGGGTTTTTTTAACAAGATTGACAAGTTCTTTGAAACCGTCTGGATATTCCATTCATATACAATTGAAGGAAAAGTATAAAAGTCGTTTTTCTCAACCGTTAAGACGAAAGGTTGCTATTTTTTTCCAATACTTCACTATATCGGGTATTTTTCCTTGGGGTGATTTGAATACGTGTATTTCACTTACCTCAATTTCATCTGCAAACGTTTTTCCAATGTCATTTAAAATTTTTTCTTTGATTTTATTATCAAGTATTCCATATAACAAACTCATGTGTGGAATATAATCTCTTATTTCTTCATCAAGAAGGTTGATAAGATTTTTATTTATTGCCATGAGTTCTGGTGTTTTTTTTGTTCTAACTACTATACACATATGAATTTCATCGAAAAAGTCGGTTTTTTCTAATGTAATTTTGAAAGGTTTTGTTTGGTTTGCCAATTCCTTTATTTTTGTCAAAACATTTTCTTCTTCTCCTACCACTCTAAAATTGTTTACAGATATGTGGGGCTCAAAAACAGGACCATTGTATTTTTCAGCTAATTTAGATATAAGATTAGAAAACTTTTTTCCGATATCTCCTTTTGGAATCGCCCAAATCATGTAATATTCCATAAATGGGTCGAGCAAGAATTGAACTTGCGATCTCCTCCTTGTAAGGGAGGCGTCATACCACTAGACCACCGACCCATGGTTGATTGACGTATGCTTTGCATACTTATACGTTGTTTGCTGCTTCTAACAATGCATCTCTATCCATAAAAAACGCATTTTTTATATCCTTAAGATTTGAGTTATAAATACTTAAAAACCTACTCGTGGTTCTTCCTTTTTTATTATAATTAAAGAGCTGTTCTGCAAACATTGAAGAACAGAATGTTTGTGGGAAATTTCCATGTTGTTTTCCTGATATAGGATCAAAATGTTCAGATGGTAAATTAAGGGTTGTTATAGAATCTATTGACTTGTTTATGAATGGTGCTGCTTTTTTCAGATTTTTTGCTTTTATGTAGTATGATGCAAGCCATAGCGTGGGTAAATAAAACGGTAGGTGGGCATTCTCATATCTTTTTACAGTAAAATTTTCAACTAATTTTTCTTCTATTAGCTTCACTGTGTTTTTTGTTCTCTTGTCTTTTGGTGATATAATTCCAAAATCAACAAGTGATAATACTGAAATGTCGATTGGTGCATCTTTTTCATATGTTTGAAGAAAGGCTTTTCTTTGTTTTGACCAGGCATTTTTTAAAATTTCCTTTTTTAGTTTTTCTTTTTCTTTTTTCCATGTAGAAATGTCTTTTCCTAATATGTTACCAATTTTCACTGCAGAATCCAATCCGACAAAACACATGACTTTTCCGTAAGTATAATGAGCTTTTTTGTGTCTGAATTCCCATATTCCGTGTTCTTCTTGGTTGTGATTTTTTACAATCCAGTTGGCTGCTGTTTTTATTTTATTCCAATGTTTTTTAACAAAATAAGAATCTTTCGAATACATGAAATACAAATATGTTGCGTGTAGTATGCTTCCTTCATTATCTAATTGTAATTGATTTTTGGCTTCGTTGTTTATTCTTATATGATCTTCACCGTGCTGTCCTTTAAGATTTTTTAAAATGATTTCTTCTTTCAGTTTCTTTCCTTCTATTGTATAAAGAGGGGATTTCCAGTGGCCGTTCTTTTGTTGTATTTTATAAAAGAACGACAATATTTGTTTAACTTCTTTGTAGTGACCTGATATTAAAAATGCTCTTGCAACAAAATAATTATCTCTTATCCAGGCAAATCTATAATCCCAATTTTCTAGTTTACCTTGAGTAGCGGGAAAAGATGCTGTTGGTGCAGCAACTGTTGATCCGTTTTTGTATTGCATTAATTTCATTGTAAGTAATGCACGATAAAATACCTCTTCATATTTTTTATTGAAAAATTTAAATTTTACTCCTCTGTCTAACCAATTATTCCAATACGCGCTTTCGATATTAAACTCTTTTTCAGGATCCATCGACTTTACTCGTCTTAGCAAATTAGAAAGTTTTTTTGATTCTGTTTCATATAATATTGCCAATGAAACTGTTTTTGATTTGCCTTTTTCTAATGTTACATTTTTACCATCATACATGTGTAAACCAAGAAATGTGTTATCTTTACTAAAAAACATACCACTTTCCAAACTGATGTTATCAGAATCTGTTAGGGTTGATTGTATTTCAATTTTTATCTTTCTTTTTTTCGATTTACTTTCCAGTTTAATTAAACGGAAAATTATCTTTTCTTGGCGTGGCATGAAATCGTATATTTTTGCTTTTATGTTTTTGAAATTCAGTGTTGTAACAAGAATGTTTGTTTTTTCAATATATTCATGATCGACATCTAATATTTTCAATTCCTTCGAACCTTCTAGAAATTTAACATATAACGCTTTTCCATTCTGGTTATCGAGGGCTTTTGAATATACTATTTTTCCATCAAATTTAGGTAAACATAACCACTCTATGCTAGCTCGCGGGGACACTAAAGCACATGTTTCTCCATTTCCTATAACTCCGTAATACATTTCTCTGCTCATAAATTTCAGCCCATCATTAAGAATTTTCAAAGTATTTATAAGCGCTGAGAGGGGGATTCGAACCCCCGTGGACTTTCGCCCACAGGATTAGCAATCCTGCGCCTTTAGCCACTCAGCCATCTCAGCAATGCTCATTTGTTGTTTATTTTGGTTAAAATATTATAAAATACCCTCTATAAGCCTATTTTTGTCTTGAAATATTAAAATAAACGACAGATTTAAATATTTTAAAGAATAATATAAATGACAGAAGGTATAAAGGAGGTATAAAAATGGTTGATTTGAAAAGTTTTTCTGAAATTGTTAGGAAAGATGTATTCACAGATAGAGGTATATACATAGGAAAAGTAATTGACGTTGGTCTGGATTTGGATAAATTTAGAGTTAAATCTGTTGTCGTGGACGCAGTAAAAGGCTCATTTATGGCATCTCTTATAGGAGACAAAAGAGGAGTTGTCGTACCTTTTTCAGTTGTACAGTCAATTGGTGATGTACTTATAATAAAGCACATAAAACCCACTACAATAGAAGAAGAGGCATAGTTCTTTCTTTTTTTTTCTGAGAACAAAGGTTGTTATAAATGGCGATATTTGAAATATATGGGAATAAAAATCAGCCCGTTAAAAGGGTTACTAAGGCGATAGGACGAGCGTGCTTTTTGTCAGGATTTCGTGTATTAGATTATGTTGAGAATAAAGGCGAATTTCTTGTGGGTGTCGTGAAGACCACAAAAGATGATATGTTAAGTATTGGTCGTGATAGTGCTGATTTTTTAATCACACTAGATTCTGAGTTTCTAAAAAAGATACCAAAATCGAAAATAAAACAAGGCTCAACTGTTTTATTAAACTCAAAAATCAAAATAGCTATGAAGAAATACAAAACAAAAAACTTTATTATAGATGCCGACGAAATATCAGAAGATGAAAAGAAATTTTCATCTGCAATTTCAGGCGCTGTTACGAAGTTAGATGGTTGTATATCTGTCAAGAACATGAAAAAGGCTCTTGATATTGAATTTAGTAGTATTGATGGGTTCGATGAAGGATATAAAAGTGTAAAACAATTGAGATAAAAGGTGATTAAAATTATTTTAACAAATGAAATAAAATATAAACTTATTGATCCAACAACACAAAGACAACGAGAAGTATCAAAGAAAACTATTCCTCCAAGAATAGATAAAAAGAAATGCACTGTGTGTCATCTTTGTTTTGTATTGTGTCCGCATAATTGTATAGAGATGAAAAATGAGTGTCCTTCTATTAAGGAAAATGAATGTAGTGGCTGTCTCATATGTTTAAGAGAATGTCCATTCAAAGCTATTGAAGAATAAGGTGATTAAAATTTCAAAAAAAGGTGACTTGATAAGTGCTGTTGATTCAGTAGCACGTGGTGCTGCATTATCTAAAGCAGAACT
This sequence comes from Candidatus Aenigmatarchaeota archaeon, assembly GCA_042584825.1. Classification (GTDB taxonomy): domain Archaea; phylum Aenigmatarchaeota; class Aenigmatarchaeia; order GW2011-AR5; family GW2011-AR5; genus JBHOSK01. The sequence continues at coordinate 17,195 of JBHOSK010000001.1, read as the reverse complement.
TGTTGTATATAGCCCGGATTTTTATGAAACTGCCGCAAAGGCAAAAGAATTTTCAAAAGAAATGAATACTATAGGAGCTGAAAATAATGATGCTGTTATTTCTGCTTCTATTGGTTCAACAATATCAGGAAAAAGATGTTTGAGTATTGTTTCAGATGCTTCAATGGAAATTAGAAACGCTTCTCAATTAAGATTACCTCTTGTTGTTTGTAATATTTCTCAAAATATTGATAACCTTTTCTCACTTAGAGATACGGGAATGGTGCTTATTTTTGCAGAAAATAATCAAGAAATAATTGATAGCATTATACAATCATACAAAATATGTGAAGACAATAAGGTTATTTTACCATCATTGATAAATGTGAATAATTTAGATATAAGAGAAGCTGTTCATTTACCTACACAACAAACAATTGATAAATTTTTACGTAAACTTAATCCAAAACACAGACTAGGTAAAGACAATGTTTATTTTGGAGTGTATGATGACCAGCAAACAAAACAACGAGAAAAGGCTATGTTGAATGCTTTAAATTTATTGGAAAAAACGGGCGATAAGTGGAAACAAAAATTCAGAAGAGAATTGCCTTTGGTCGAAGAATTTATGACAAAAGATGCTGAGCATATTATAATAACAATGGGATTACACTCATACAATGCAAAAGCCGTGGTTAAAAAACAAAGAAGTGAAGGTAAAAAAATTGGCTTACTAAGATTCCGTGTTATAAGACCACTACCAAATATAAAGAACCTTATTGAAGGCAAGAATGTTGGTGTTGTTGAATCAACAGCTATTCTAGGAAATGGTGGTGTTTTATATAATGAAATAAAACATATGTGTAAGTGTTCAAATTTTATTTCATCAAAAAATTTAAGTGAAAATGATTTCGAGAACATTACTAAAAAAATAATGACAGGTAATGAAGGCACATATTGGTTGTAGAAATTGAGGATGTAAAAATGGCAGAAGAAGATATTCAAGAAGCACCGGAACAAAAAATAGAGGTTGAAACAGAATTGTTTAAAGATTTTAGTGAAAAGAAGGTTTTCAAGGGTTCATCTGCTTTACCTGGAGATGGGTCTTTACTTGCACTAAAAATTGTTTCACAAGTTATAGATGATAGTATTATTGTAATTGCTACTGATAATGATGATTATTTGGTTACTAACAAGCCTATGCTTAAGATAAATAATGCTGCTGCAGCTGCAGCAGGTATTTCTCAAGCATTGCCTGATAAACATATAATTTGTTTTTCAGATAGCAAATACACTGCTGCTTATTTTTCATCTGTATTAGCGGCTGCAGAAAGAAATGATAACGTAACATTTGTTTGTAATAATTCTGATTGGGGACCAACAAAATCAAGCTTTGCAAGACACTTGAAGGGTAATTATGTGGCAACATCTTCTGTGGGTTTTCCAGAAGATCTAATAAGAAAATTGAAAAAGTCGGCAGTTAAAAAAGGTTTCAAATTCATTGATGTGCTTTGCCCAGATCCTAAAAAATGGATGTTTGATCCAAGCAATACAATATATGTAGCAAAATTAGCATCACAAACAAAATTATGGCCAATATACGAGGTTGAAAATAAGAAAGTAAAAATAACAAAAAGGTCTGATTTTGAACCTGTTGAAATTTTTTTCAAAATACAAAAAAGGTTAGAAAAACATTCGTGTGATTTGGAATTATTACAAAAAGACGTTGACAAATCCTGGAAATTGCTGAATTCTGGTATACTTATTTAACTTGCTTTAATTGCTTATCGCACCTATGTGTTATATATGCGCCACCCAATCCCACTACTGCCAGTATAGTCATTCCTGCAAATATATCGACCCTACCTTCTGTAATTAGAATCAATGTTCCTAGACAAAATGAGAAAATACCCATTACAAGAAGTAATATTTTTCCGATAAAATAGAATCCGGCGTCTGCGTACATATCTACCCGTCCTTTCATTGTTTTTGGTAGTTCGTCTTTCATCCTGCTTGCTTTAATGAAAAAGAAACCTGCTATAACAAGCAGTAACATTATTATAATCCAGCTTGTTAATGTGTCTAGAAGTGTATAAGACGCTCTCACCAATATGCCCCCGAAAACTAAGATAATCATACCCGTTCCGTACATTTTATTTTTTCCCATTATAGATCCTACTCGTAAAATTAAACTTATTTAACAAATATTCCGCTTAATGCTTCGGCTATCTTTTCCTTTGCTTCTTTGTATTTTTGGAATAATTCTTCCAATCGACGCTTCAGCAACTCTTCTTGGCCTTCAATATAATACCATGTATTATAATCACCATACTTGCGTTTCAAAACATGGCGTTTAACTTTCATATTTCTCCTGGTTGAAACGAGGTATAACTCATTGTGTTTTGGGAACTTCTTTTTTATATCAATAATCGCGGTTGGGCCACTTTTTTCGAGAAAGTTGACAAATGACACTATGTTACCTTCTTCGGGTTTACGTATTCCTTTTGCCCAGTGATAAACACAAGAATATGATATTTTTAATTTTGTTGCTATGTCTTTGATACTGACTCCGTTTTTGTATAATTTCATGGCTTCTTCATAGTGTTGTGAATAAAATTCACGCCCTCGACGCATTGATTTCATAGATAGTGTTTGTTCATTTGATTATAAAAATAAATGGCTCGGCAGCTACCCGTTGATATCACAGCACAACCACGATTAAAGTATCTCTAGATACTTTTGTCTTTTTGGTGCTCAAACTGGGACAGTCTCCTCATCGCCAGGTATAACATCATTTGCAAAGGCTTTTAACGTTATCATGCGGCTTTATTATGAAGGTAGTAAAATATGTCAAAAATGTTTTGTATAAAGTGTGGAAAGGACGCAATAAAGGATAATTTATGTAAACAGCACTTTCTTGAAAAAAATGATTTATTTAATATAGAAAATGTTGAAATACGATATTGTAAGGAATGTGAGTCATATCACAATCAGAAGATAAAAATAAAAGATGAAGAAGAAGTAATACGTACTCTTTTTGATGATGATGTAAAACTAGGGAACGACGTTAAAGTTGAAAAAAAGGACTTTAGTTGGAAGACTGTTGGTAATAAATTTTTTGTTACTGCTGAGATAACCGGAGATATAAGGGGCGTCGAAGTAAAAGAGAAGAAAAAATTCATTGTTATAGCGAGGAGATACATGTGTGATAACTGTATAAAAATATGTGGTGGTTATTACGAAGCTATGATACAAGTAAGGGGAGTTAATAAGGATAAAATACTGGATAAAGTAAAATTACTGGTACCTAATGATAGTATAACCGTTATTGGTGATGCAAAAAATGGTTATGATGTTAAAATTATACAAAAAGGTTTTGCAAAGACCGCTTCAAAGCAGCTAAGAGATGACGGGTTTGATGTTATAATAACACATAAACACGTTGCAACAAAGAAAGGTAAAATGCTTTACAGGAATTTTTATGCAGTAAGATGATGTATATAAAGGTGTATTCAATATATTTGTTGTACTGATATCGTAAAAATAAATAAGTATTTTTATCGAATGGTGAATTACATGACTGGATATGGAGAAGAAATTAGAGTAAGGGTACCTAAAGGAAAGGAAGTGTTGGGAGTTATTGAGACTATGTTAGGAGCAAGTAGAATGAGAGTAAGGTGTCAAGATGATAAAATAAGAACTTGTAGAGTTCCTGGAAGATTTAGAAAACGTTTGTGGATCCGACAAGGCGATTATATTCTAGTTATTCCTTGGGAAATTCAAGGAGATACTAATGGTGACATTGTTTGGAAATATAGACCTAATCAAGCAGATTGGTTAAAAAGAAAAGGCATTTTAAAACTATAAAGGTCGGAAAAATGATGCAAAAACTAAAAATCCCTGAAGAACGTCTCGCTATATTAATAGGTAAACGAGGGAAGGTTAAAAGAGAAATCGAGAATCTAACCAAAACAAAGATAGCTGTTGGTGAAGACGTAACAATTGAAGGTGAATGTATTGGTATATTGGCTTGTTCAAATATAGTAAAAGCGATTGGTCGTGGTTTTGCGCCTGAAAAAGCAATGGATCTTTCTGATGAAGATTATTGTTTATGTATTTTATCTCTACCTGAAAAAGGAAAAAAAGGAAAAGTGAGAGTAAAATCCCGTATAATAGGAAGAGATGGATTAGCAAGAGAAAGGATAGAAATGTTCACAAAAAGTCATATATCTATTTATGGAAAAACTGTTTCTATCATAGGAAAGTATGATGATGTAGAACTTGCTAAGACTGCGATAGAAAAGCTCATTACAGGATCACCGCATGATAATGTTTTTCATTTTCTAGAGATAATGATAAAAAAGCGGGAAAGTAAAAAAACCTTAATCTAAAAATTCTTTGTTTTTGATTTTTTCTGGCAAATAGTCTTCTGTTAGGAATTTTAGACTTTTGTTTGCTAAAGCTTCAATCTCTGCCTTTACTCCTTTCTTGATCATTAATTTTAATTCTCTTTGCCATTCTGGTTTTTTGAACCATTCATAATTCATTAGTTCTTTAGCACGTTTTATGTCCCTTTCTCTTGCCTTTATTGTAACATTTTTTAGATCAAAATCGTATATGTCTGACATTGTAAGTCCTATGAATTTGGCTGCTGGTGTTGATATTCTGTCAGATACATGCGCTAGACCAATAGATCCCGATTTTATAACAGAATAAATATAAAACCCATAAGAATCTGCATCTGTCATAACGTAAACAGGTAATTTTGCTTCTTGATTTAGTCGTTGTATCAGAAGACGTGCACCACGAGATGGTTGACCTTGTGTACCTATTAAGATACACTTATGTTTTTTCCAAAATTTGTCTTCATTTAATCTATCAAATGCTGCGTTTTTCTCGATTACTAAAACAAAATCTGCATTCATTTTATTTATCCCAATTTCATTTGTTGTTGATGGTATTGACCAACCACCACTTCCTAGTTTCGACCAGTCTATTGTATCTCCTCTATCTACAATACTTCCATTACCAGCAACAGAACCTCGTCTATCAGCAGTTAAATGAAGATTTTCTCTTATCACGTCTAATGCAACTTCGAGATCTATAATAACTGGGTCTGATTCTGATTGTTCATCAAAGGTGTTTTCCTTACTTTCGGATAGTGTTCTCTTTAAACTGTAATACATTTCTCTGATACTTGCGTGTATATCCTCAGCTCTTAAACTTTTACAAAATGCAGCCACCATTAAAGTCTGCATGAATTTTTTAGAATGTGCAACATTGAAAAAATATCTTTTTGATGCTTTATCACCAAGTCTGAGTGTGTGGGTATTTTTATCAAAAATTACATTGGATAGTGTACGTAGAGGTATTTCTAAATTAGGATTTTCTTTTTTTTCAATGTGTGCCAGTATATCGTCACCCATTTTTTTCAATCGTTCGTTAATTCTTTTTTCACTCTTGGTTTTCATTTTTTTCACCTGTTTCTTTTGATTTTGATCTACTTTTAACTAAATCTTGCATTTTCTTTTCTATCATTTTTTTGTCTTTTTCTGTCAAAACTGATACTGCAGTTGCAACTTCTGAAGAATATCTTTCGAATATTTGTATTCTTCTTTGTTGTTCGCCTGCACGACGTTTACCAGATAAATAACGAGACAGTTTTCTTCCCGTGTCTTGAATAGCTAATCTCATCTCCTTAACAATTTCAGGATATGGTGCAATTGCTTCTTTACTTTCTGATATAAATGGTACCCAAACAGAACACATGTGAATAACCAATATCATTGGTCCATATGGTATGTTATTTCCTGATTGTGTGAGACCGTATCTTTTCCACGCCGTTGTTTTAATTGATTCGATGGTTGCACACGCACCTGCTTGATAAAGCAGTGGTACTCTGTTTGCAAATCGCATTATCTTTATCTGATTTCTATCTTCTATTACATCTTCATCATCGTCGTCTATTTTATCCTGCTTCTTACCATAAACAATTCCAACTTCTATTTGGAATGGGTTTCCTTTGTAAACACTTGGTTCACGAACACCGGTTGCTATAAATTCTGCATCTGGATATTCTTTTCTTAAACTTTTTTCAAATTCTATATCTCCAATAGGAGATAAACAATCTAAAGGAGGACGCTGAACTTTTACTTTCTGCATTCCTCTTATTAGTTTTTCTATAGATTCTCTTTCTAATGATCCTGGTTTTTCGTTCGGTTTAAGTTTTGCTACTTTACATATTTCTTTTGCTGATGTTGCACCTATTGATGAAAATTCATTTGTCAAGAAAGCCTGTATTGTTTTTGTTTTTGTTCTACCTAGCATTCTTAATAGAACTCCAAACTCAACACCATACGGATGTATTTTTATTTCTCTTGGTGGGGTTGGCAATTCATTAACACTTCTTGGGAACGTTTTTCTTACTCCATCGGGACCAGTATATGAAATTTTTGCAAAGGGGTTTGCAATTGATGTTTGTTTTATATAATCACCAACACTTTGCGTTTTTCTATATCTTCCTAATAGTTCTAATTGGACTTTTGTGCCGTTTTCAAAACCATTATCAACCAGTTCTTCTTTAATAATCTGTGGTTCATTTTTCATTGTGTTCATTAAAAGTTCGTAATAATTCATTGGTTTGTCTTTTCCTATTCTTGACCAAACCTTGGTTGATTTTCCTGTAGTTAATTGGGAGTATAGTAGAACTGCACTTATACCTATACCTTGTTGACCCCTTGATTGTCTTAAACGATGAAATTTACTTCCGTATAATAGTTTACCAAATATGTTTGGTATGTGTTGTTTCACAATACCCGGTCCGTTGTCTTGGATACTTACTCTGTGTTTGTCTTCACCTGTTTGTTTTATCCTTACACCAATATCAGGTAGGATACCGGCTTCTTCTGTTGCGTCAAGTGAATTATCTACAGCTTCTTTTACTGCCATCAATAATGCCTTAGTAGGATTATCAAATCCTAAAAGATGCTTATTTTTTTCAAAAAATTCACTGACACTTATTTCCTTTTGTTCTTTTGCAAAATCTTCAGCTGTTTTTTTAATCAACAATATCACCAATTTTAATACGAAAAGTTACACAGAATATATCATTCTTTCTATTTATATATATATTGTATCCTTTTGGAATATAATAAACCTAGAAGAAGAATATTCTCCACGTTGTTAAAAATGCTTCAAATGGATCAAAATTGGTGCCGTGGCCAGCACTTAAAACGCTTGTTTTTATTTTTTTGTCTGGTGTTGGTTTCTCAACTGGATAATCCATATTATAATAATCACTAGAAGCCCACATTATCGTAGCTCTAAGCATATCGTTTACGTGGTATGTTTTATTTATGTTGGGTAAATCATCTTCTTGGTATATGGTATATTCTGCTAACCAAACAGATTTTCCTTTTCCGTTGTCTGCGATATTGTCTTTTATCTTTACGAATGAATTGTCACCATTATTGTCTTGAATTATTGTTCTATTGTTAACTGATACTCTAGAAAGTTCATCAAAAATATTATTTTCAAAAGTTCCTTCAATTAAAATATCTTCATAGTCTTGGGTGGTTCCTGTGAAATAACTGTATATTTTAAACGATGTATTTACAGGATCATCTATTTCATAAAAGGTTCCTGGTGAAGCAGGCGGCAAATTATTCCATTCTAAACCAAATATTTCATTCATAACTTCGTTTTCAGTTTGGGTCTGATCTAGATTAGATATCATAATTAGGCTGCCACCAGATTCTAGAAATGTATCTATTATATCTCTGTATGGTGACAAATCCTGGTAGGTGTAGAAAATTATTATGTTGGTTTGATCTGGTATTGAATCTTCCATATCAATTTGTTCTAGGTGTATTGTTATGTCTCTTTCTTTGTATATAAAATTAAAAGTCCATGGTGATGTTAATGTAATATTTAGCATCCTTCTTACATCAACTAATTCTGTATCGGTGCAGTTGCATGCTACATATATGTTGTTTCCGGGTGTTCCTGAAATGCCAAAGGAAAATCCCGTTGTTGGTGGTAACGTATCATTTGCAACGAGCATTAAGGATTCCTTATCGTTATTGATTAAATAATTTTCCAGTTGTTGACTAACGTAAAGCGCTCCCATAAGATCGTGTGCTTCTACTGGAAGAAAATAATCTTCAGTCTCTGGTAGAAATTGTGACGTAAAGAAAAACGACATTGTTGTCAGTAAAATTACAGAAGCTATTATTGCTTCGAATATTCTTATTATACCTTTCATAATCATCCCGCTGCTATATTTATATTTATAACTTCATTGTCGGGTGCTGGTAGGAATGCGTGTCTCTGTAAATTGAAATCCAAAATTGGACTACCAACATCACAATAAAGTCTTGTTGTACCGTCTGTTTCTGAAATGTTTATTATCATGTATCCTAATTCTTCGATTATTTTGGTTCTTCCTGTTTCTGTAAGGCACAGGGCCTGAAACGCCGCTAGTTTGTTGGTATCTATTTCATAATAATTTCCTGAAGAAAATCCAAACCTTTGTATATTTTCTGGATCTGGTAGGGTTTCCCAGTCCACTGGAAGTCCTTCATCAAACATAAGCATTTGTGAAATGTAGTATGATGAGGTTTTTATTTCATCACCAACAGCATCCATGTGAATATTAGGAACTTTGTTTATTATTGTAATTGCGACAAAGGATACTGTACTCAAAAATACGAAGAGTGCTAATACAAATTCAAAATTTGTTATACCTTTTTTACTCATATTGATCACACTTACAGAAAACTTCTATATTATTCCTATCCTCGTTGTTATGATAAACGAGAAAAACCCTACTACTAGCATTATTAGGGAGTGTCTTACACCAGCTAATACAGAATCTGAACCAATTTGTCCAGCAATAAGCCCCGAAAAGAACCCCTGTACTATTACCATAGTGAAGAATAACGACCTATAGTACGCCGCGGGGTCATCGACTGATCCAAAATCAAATGCGTTTGATACACCAAAAAATACATTACACCCTATACAAGCAAAGTTTTGTGTTTCTAAACAAGGTAAACATGGATTTGCCTGGAAATCTCCAATACCGAATGCTGATGATTGTGTTTCAACTTGTGTTTGTAAAAGAGGTATCATAAACTTAATCAGTGCCATACTTATTCCAAGAAATATGAAAAATATTGCATACATCATTATTACTTGTTGATTTAGTAGTGTTGCTTTTTCTTCCTGAACTTCTCGTATATTCTCTATATTGTTAGCTAATGCGTCCATTGTATTTTCTATGTTTCCTCCTGATCTTTGTGCTTGGGATATTATCATAAATGCTCTTCTAATCGTTCGACTTCCTTTCATCCTATTCATGATGTTGCTTATCGCTTTATCAAGAGGTATGTTCCAACTTACTTGATGATGTAATTTTCTAACTTCGTCTGTAAGTGAACCATAATCTGATTTTGCTGAATTTTTTATAGCCTGTAATATTGTCAGTCCTGCTCGTTGTGATTCTGCGAGATCTCTTAGAAAATTTGGAAAATGTTTTTCATATGCTTTCAGTCTTTTGTATTGGAAAAATTTGAATATATAATAAGGGAATATCAACACCATAACTCCTGCGATAAGTAAATTAGTAGATATTGCTAAATTATCCATGAAAATAAATGCCGATACCAGTAATATTGCAAATATGATTGCAGATATAACTAAAACTTTGCGTTCATTCATATAACTACCTTGTTTTACCTAATAAAAAAGTTTACCTTTTGTGTAATTTCCTAAGAACACGAGTTATTCGGTTGGTGAGGCTGATTTTATTAACACAATAAAGCCTATTGATAACAGTGGTAATAGAAGGAAAACCACGAATGTTTGAAGTGCAATTGTACCTGTACCTCCTGATAGTGTTGTTATTACTGATGATAAAACTATGAAAAATATTGATCCTGTTATTACCAGGGTAAGATATATTTCGACGTAAAGTGAAAGATCTTGTGAATATTTTCTAATTCGTCTTTTATAATCATTCATCATTTCGTTTGATTTCTGGGATAGGTATGTTACCATACTACCACCCGATGTTGATATTGTATTCAATCCCCAAAGAAAATCGCTGAATTCTGCTGATGGTGTCCTTTTTGCCTGTCTTTTCAGTGCGTTAGAAAAACTCATTCCAAATAATTCTACATTTCTTACAATTGTGTCGGCTTCTTTTGCTATTTCTCCATATTCTTTGAATGTTGCCAGTGTTTTAAACATTGTTATTGGTGGTAGTTTGGAACTTGCCAATGAGCCTAAATATGATATTGCAAAAGGCAGTACTTTTTTAATTTTATTGCTTCTGTTTCTGGATAGTGTTGCTGGATATGAATAAAACAAAAAGAATATGAATGAGCTTAATCCCATAGATAATGTAAATGATAGAGGCACTGCTAAAATAGGATCAATAAATAAAGCGAATATGAATGATAATAGAAACATTTCAGAAATATATGTAATTACTGTTGTTAAAATTGCCATAGATAGATATTCATCTATCGTATAGTTCATGTTTGCTCTATGCAAATCTTCTCTTATATCTAGAAAGTGTATACTAAGATTTTTTGTAAATTTTCCAAAAATCCCGGCCGCAAAGGCTGCATAGCTCATACACTAGCCTCTATTCTCTCCATCAACATCTCGGATGAGTTATAAAACATGTTTAATATTTTACCTATTTTCACATAATCTCTAACATTGTTCGCTACCATCCATTCGAGAACTTTTGATCTTTTTATTATTTCTTCTTTTATTTCGTTATCATTTTTGTTTAATAGTTCTGACACTTTTTTCATAAGAACGCTATTACCTACAGCGTCAATTGAATCTGTTTTTGGGCTCCATTTAAATAGTTGGTTAACTTTAGGATATTTTGTCTTTCTATCATAACCAAGAACCTCGAGAATATTGTTTATTCTTCTCACATATTTGTTACCTTTCTTTATTCTTTTTGTAAAAATAATTATATCAAGATTCTGAATAAGGCTTGCTGTAAGATTTATTGGCTGTGTGGTTAATCTATCAATTAATTTAGGGAAGCTTTCGGCGTGTATTGTAGATATTCCTGGATGACCTACAGCCATCTGTTGGAATAGAACATATGCTTCTTTACCTCGTACTTCTCCTACAATGATATGATCGGGTCTTTGTCTTAGTGATTCACGAAGTAAGTCGAACATGTCAACATTCCCTTTTCCAGTCTCATCAGATACAGCTGATCTTGCAACCTCAGGAATCCAGTGTGAGTGTGGTAATCTTAGTTCTGCTGTATCTTCAATGCTTACAATTTTCATTTGTGGTTTAATGAATAGTGATAGCACATTCAATAGTGTTGTTTTTCCTGTTGCGGTTCCACCAGAAATTAATATGCTTGCGCCGTGTTCGATTAAAAACCAAAGATAGGCCATTGTTTTTATGTTACATGTGTTAAACAATATCATATCTGTTGGTGTCATCGGTCTCTCTGTAAACATTCTAATTGTAAAATTTGATCCTTGACGAGCTATATCACTTCCTAGTGTTGCTTGTACCCTGGACCCATCAGGAAGTGTTCCGTCTAATAGTGGTTTTGCTACAGATATAACTTTTCCTGTTCTCTCTGCAAGTTTGTTTACAAAAGAATCTACTTCATCTCCAGAATCAAAACTTATGTTTGTTCTTATAGAACCTATTTTAGGATCTCTATGATAAACGTATATTGGTATATTTATTCCATCACAAGATATATCTTCTATATATCTGTCATTGAGCATTGGCTCTATTTTTTCTAAACCTATGAAATCCCTGAATATGAAATATTTTAATATATCATATTGATCTTTTCTTATACCGAAATATTCAACTGATTTTTTGAATATTTTTTCCAAATATTCAACTGCTTCTTTTTTTCTTACAGATGAAAAATCGATATCTATTTTTTCTTCAATATAATTTTTAATATCCATTATTTTTTCACTAACACTTTCATCTATTTTTGGTTCTATTAGATGATAAACAAGTTCACGTAATTGATCATCCCAAAAAATATGGGTGTATGCGTACACTGTTTCACCCTGTTTAGGATTTTTAGGAATAAGTGGGTATTTTATGTTTATTGTTTTCAATTCTCCTGTAGTTTCTTCTTCTGTTAACTTGAATTCTTTTTCTATTAGTTCTGATTCGACATCTGATTTAAAGTCGGGTAACCCTATTCCTTTTATTGTAAGCTCCTTTGAGTCCTCAAAGCTCGGTGTTTCACCACCGCCACCAAATGATACCCCGCCTATTGTTGACTGTAAGCCTGGTATATTAAGCCCACCTTTTGATCCTGCAATGGGTGTTGCAAAATGTCCTATATTTATATCGTCTTTCTTTTCCTCTTTCTTTTCTTTCAGATTAAGATGTATGGATCCTTTTCCTGTTTTAAATTTAAACTTCATATCACAGACCTCTTTATTTTTATGTTATTCCCTTCTCTAGTTATTTCAAAAAATCTGGCTGTACTTATTACGTTACCTGTCATAAAATAGTCTTGATTAATATTAAAGATTTTTTTTGTCAAATTTATACTCGGATCATCAAAAAGTGATACTATAATTTCGCCATCATTACCATCAATATTTATTATATAAGTTTCTCCTGACATTTTTTCTGGTATTTCTATCCTAATTATGGATTCTTCAGATTCTGTGGCTTTTATTATTCCTGATGTTACAAGATTGGAAACAGAGGTCATCTGATCGTTCATTGCTAGTTTATTTGTAGCATATTGAACATTGTTGAAAGAAAGTACAATAAAGCTCGTTATTGCGACACCTATAGCGAATAAAAAAATCTCTCTTATTATTCTATGCTGTCCTTTCATTATATTTAATTTGTTTTCTAGAATTAATAAATTTTCTATACTATATCTAATCTTAATCTTGTTTTTGTTATCCCACTTTCTTCAAAAATTCCCAGATTTTCTATAACAACTGTTCTCTCTGTACTACCAATAGACTCTCCGGTAGCTTCTATTTTGTATTTTTTTCCAGAATCGGGTGCATCGAGTTCGATGTATTTCAAAGAATATGTTGTTGTTATTTTGGTGTCATCTATTTTATTGCTTTTTACGCAAAATACATGGGATTCGTGTAATCCCCATACCCCATCTACTCTAGGACATTCATTTCTTCCTAAAGGAATTTCGGCTTCAGCTGCGTATATTGTTCCTTTTGTGTCCACGGTCATTTGTATTTCTTCACCAGATATCTCTAGCGTTCCTGGTATAGTTATTCTTAGTTGGTCTTTTCCACCATTGTTGGCAATAAACTTTATTTTAGAATTTAAACTATTCATAAAATCTTCTGAGTTTTGTAGTATCGATATGTCTTGATTCTTCTCTATAAGGGGTACTCCCCAGAAATACACTGATCCGACTACTGCTATAAGTATACCTGAAATTAGAATTGTCGACAATACATCTTGTTGGCCTTTCATTTTCATCAACATTTAAACAATAATTAAAAAATAAAACAACTATACTATTGGGGTTGGTCTTCTAGGAACTGCTCCTGTCTTTGCCATTTGTGTCAGAAGCGTTGAATTTAATCTTTTTTCGAGTTTAGCTAATCTTTCATTCAATTTGTTTTCCTCTTCTGATGATTTCTTTTCCTCTTCTTCTGATTCGCCTGTTTCAATTCTTTCAATAAAATCATCAACCTTTGTGATCATTTTTTCCACTACATTTGATAAATCTGTAATTCTGTTTATGAGCATCGAGTTTGTTTTTGCCATATGATCAACTACTTGCTGGTTTGTTTTTATAATATCCATTAATTCTCCTAGTACTTCCCCTGTGGTTGCGTTCTTTTCTACCTTTTGAAGCCTTTTTTCTAGTCTCCTAATTGGACTCAAAGGAATAAGTTCATACTCATCTTCCATGCGAATAACACCTGTATATAAATTATATTTTCATTACAGTATAAATAGGTTTTTTTGAAATTAAATAAAAAAGAAAGAGGAATAAAAAATAAGAAAAACTTACTCCATTCCAGGCATTCCGCCCATGCCGCCCATTCCTGGAGGCATTGCTGGTGCACCACCAGATCTTGATGTTATAACATCATCAATTCTCAGAATCATTTCAGCTGCTTCTGAAGCTGATTTTATTGCCTGTGTTTTAATTTTAAGTGGTTCTACAACACCAAGAGTTTTCATGTCTGATATTTTTGAATTTATAACATCTATACCATGGCCAGCGTCACCTTTTTCGTGTGATGTTCTTAACTCAACTAGAATGTCAATTGGATCTTTTCCTGTTGATTCTGCAAGTGTTCTTGGTACGATTTCAATTGCTTCTGCTAATGCGTTAATAGCAAGTTGTTCGCGGCCACCGACTGTTTCTGCGAATTTTTTCAATCTTCTTGATAGTTCGATTTCAATAGCGCCACCACCGTAGACAACTTTTCCTGTTTCCAGTGCTGCTACTATTCCAAGAACCGCGTCGTCCATTGCTCTTTTTGCTTCGTCTACAACGTGTTCTGTTCCACCACGAACTAGAATTGAAACGGCTTTTGGATCCTTGCATTCTTCAACAAAGATCATTTCTTCGCCTGCTATTTTCTTTTCTTCTACTAATCCTGCAAATCCAAGATCGTCTTTTTCAAGTTCTTCTATACTTGATATTATTCTTGCTCCGGTTGCTTTTGCAAGTTTTTCCATATCACTTTTCTTTACTCTTCTTGCAACAGCTATTTTTTGTTTTGCAAGGTAGTGTTGTGCTAAATCATCAACACCTTTTTGACAGAAAACAACATTAGCACCAGAATCTATTACTTTTTGTACCATTTTTTTTATCATTTTACTTTCTTGTTCAACAAATGCCTGTAATTGGTTTGGATCTGTTATTCTTATTTCTGCGTTTGTTTCTGTTTCCTTTATTTCCATAGCAGCATCGAGCAATGCTATTTTTGCGCTCTTTACTTTCTTTGGCATGCTTGGATGGATAACTTCTTTATCTATTACAATACCTTTTATTAGTTCTGTATCATTTATGCTACCGCCTTGTTTCTTTTCAATTTTTATACTATCTTTATCTACAGTAATACCATTTTCATCTTTTTCTGAAATTGTCTGTATTGCTTCAACAGCAATTTTTCCTAAAGATTCCATTGCTGCTTCACTTCCTTTTCCTGTCATTGCTGTCATTGCTATTTTTTCTAGTGTTTCTCTGCTATTTATGTCGACTTTTTCTGATAATTCTTCTAAGAAAGAAAGTGCTTGCGTTTTTCCTACTCTAAAACCACGAATAATCATTGTAGGATGTATGTTTTGTTCCATAAGATTTTCTGCTTTTTTTAGAATTTCGCCTGCTATAATAACTGCTGTTGTTGTACCATCTCCTACTTCATCTTCTTGTGTTTTTGCAATTTCTACCATCATTTTTGCTGCTGGGTGTTCTATTTCCATTTCATTAAGAATTGTAGCTCCGTCGTTTGTTATAGTAACATCTCCTATTGTATCAACGAGCATCTTGTCCATACCTTTTGGACCCAAAGTAGTTCTAATGTTTTCTGCAACAGCTTTTGCAGCTGCTATATTCCTTGTTTGAGCATCTCTGCCTGTTTGCCGAAGTGTTCCTTCTGGCAAAATAAATATTGGTTGACCACCAAGTTGTGTCATATAATATCACCTTTTTTTATAAAAATATACGATTGTATACGATTGTATTTTATGCGTATACTTCTATACACATAAAGAACCAAAAGCTTAAAAACCTATCTTTTTCTTGCTTTTCTAACAACCTGGTGGGATGTCATATCTGATATTTCATCTCGTGTTAAAGAAGGTATAGGATATTCCTCAGCAGAATCGGTTATGATAAGGGCATGTTTGTTGAATAAATCGGTGAAATTCTTGATAAATGGTATGTTTTTTTCTATTGTTTTCTTATTGTTTTCGGCGTTGGTTGTTATTACGACTTTTTCCTTTGCAATCACATTAAAGGGGGTTTTATCTACAAAATCTGTTTCAAATCCGATTTCATTAAGCGTTTGTCCTATTATTTTTTCAAATTCGTTTTTTGGAGAAGTTATAAAATCACCAGCAAAATCGGGGAGCTCCAGCATATCTTTTATGTCTGTATCTAGAACCTTTTCAATTTTTTCTACTATATCTAAAAGTGCCGGTTTTTTATTGGCTTCATGTTCATATATGCACTTCTTAGAAACACCGACTTTGTCTGCAAGAATAGACTGTGAAATGTTTGCATTTTTTCTTGCTTCTCTAAGCTTTTCTGGATTAATAACTGCAAATAATCCACCACGACCTCTGTAGAAAAGTGGTATATCATTGAATAAAATTCTTTCAAGTGTGTGGGGTGTAACGGTAGGGACACCGAAACGTTCGTATATTATGTCATCATCCAAATTTTCGTATCTTGTTCTGTGACCCACTACAACTGTTTTGGCTTCTGTGTTTCTTGAAAGTGTTTTTAGGTTTTCTGACTGTTCTTCTTGAAATGAGTCTACGTTTAGCAATATCTTAAGAAAGAACATGTTGTCTTTTCTTGCAAAGATGTCAAAACACCCGTCGTATTCGAAATAATCAAACCCTGCTTTATCTAGTGTTTTCGTTGTTTGACTTATCAATGATGATCTGGTTATCATAGTATCACGTTCTTACCTATGAGATAACGATATATTAAACCTTTAAAATATTATTAGTGAGTAAATATTAGACAGACAGATAGACAGAGATATTTCATATCTGTGGGCAGGTAGCTCAGAACAAAGCACTTTCTTAAAAAGAAGGGTCTTTGTAAAGCCCAAGGAAATAATAAATGTGTTATTTTTTTGGTAGAGAAATGGCAGAGCACCAGTCTTATATGACGGCTGAGCTAAAATTTGTTGTCTATGACAACTGGCGGTCGTGGGTTCAATCCCCATCCTGCCCATTAACATAAAAATTAAACTAAGTGTTATTTTTAAAAAACGTTATCTAAATTTAGAAAAATGTTATTTTATTTAACAAAACGTTATGAACTTCTTCTTTTGTGTTTTGCAAAAAAAACGAAACATATATATATGACATAAGTTCAATAATAATTTATTGGTGAATTAATATGGTAACAAGAAGAAAAACGACAAGAAGAAAAACAACAACAACAAGAAGAAAAACGACAAGAAGAAAAACAACAACAACAAGAAGAAAAACGACAAGAAGAA